>NZ_BNET01000001.1:0-24223 GCF_024341885.1 Nocardioides sp. OK12
GAACCCGGAAGTTAAGCCTTTCAGCGCCGATGGTACTGCAACCGAGAGGTTGTGGGAGAGTAGGACGCCGCCGGACAATTCTTCGCAGCAGCCCCACCGCACCGCGGTGGGGCTGCTGTCATTTCTCTCCCGGTGTGATGATGGGGCTCCTGCCGTCGCACCCGAGAGGCCCGCGCCCATGGCCGAGACCGAGCACCGTGTCATCCGCGTCTTCCTGCTCGACGACCACGAGGTCGTCCGCCAGGGCCTGCGCGCCCTGCTGGAGGCGGCGGGCGGCATCGAGGTGGTGGGGGAGTCGGGGCTGGCCGAGGAGGCCACGGCGCGCATCCCGGCGCTGCGCCCCGACGTCGCCGTCCTCGATGCCCGGCTCCCCGACGGGTCCGGCATCGAGGTGTGCCGGGCGGTGCGGGCCGTCGACCCGTCGGTGCGGGCGCTGATCCTGACGTCGTACGACGACGACGAGGCGCTCTTCGCCGCGATCATGGCCGGTGCCTCGGGCTACGTGCTCAAGGAGGTGACCGGCCTCAACCTCGTGGGCGCCATCCGTCAGGTCGCGGACGGCAACTCGCTCATCGACCCCGCGCTGACGGCGCGGGTGCTCGAGCGGGTGCGCAACGGGCCCGCGAGCGCGCCCGAGCTCGCCGACCTCACCGAGCGTGAGCTCGAGCTGCTCGCCCTGATCGCGGAGGGTCTGACGAACCGCCAGATCGGGGAGCGGATGTTCCTGGCGGAGAAGACGATCAAGAACTACGTCTCGGCGATCCTGGCCAAGCTCGGCCTCGAGCGGCGCACCCAGGCCGCCGTCCTGGCGAGCCGGCTGCTGGGCCCCGACGGCAGCGCCCGCTGAGGCGTCGCGCTCCCGTGCCCTCGACCGACCTCGCTGCCGCGCTGCGGCGCCTGCCCCCCGACCCGCGCGTCGTGGTCACGGGCAACCACGCGACCCCGTGGCACACCCTCGGGCTGGTCGACGCGCTGCTGCCGTCCTACCGGCTGTGGATGCTCAACGCCCAGCGCGGGATCCCCGACCGCGACGGCGTCACGCCCGAGACCTCGTTCGTGGGGCCGGGCATGCGTGGCCACCCGCGCCTGGCCTACGTGCCCTCGCGCCTCTCGATGGTGCCGACCCTCTTCGGCACGGTGGTCCCGCCCGACGTGGTCGTGCTGCACACGACCCGGCCCCGCGCGGGCCGGGTGTCGCTGGGCACCGAGGTCAACGTGCTGCCCGCGGCGGTCGATCAGGTGCGCCGTCGCGGCGGGGTCGTGGTCGCCCAGGTGTCGCGGCACGTGCCGTGGACCTTCGGGGACGCCGAGCTCGACCTCGACCTGGTCGACGTGCTCGTCGAGGCCGACGAGCCGCTGGCGACCAGGCCCGAGGCGGCCATCGGGCCCGAGTCCGCCCGGATCGGCGAGCTGGTGGCCGGTCGGGTGCCCGACGGCGCGACGCTGCAGACGGGGATCGGTGCGGTGCCGGACGCGACGGTGAGCGGGCTGGTGGGCAGGCGCGGGCTGCGCGTGTGGAGCGAGATGTTCTCGGACTCCGTGCTGCGCCTGGAGCGGGCCGGCGCGCTCGACGTGTCCGTGCCGCTCGTCGCCTCGTTCCTCTTCGGCTCCGAGGAGCTGCTCGAGTGGGTCGACGGCAACGAGCGCGTGCGCCTGGCGCGCACCGAGACCACCAACGACCCGGCCCGCATCGCGCGGAACCCGGCGATGCTCAGCGTCAACACCGCCCTGCAGGTCGACCTCTTCGGCCAGGCCAACGCCTCGCGCATCGGGGCCCGCATCCACTCGGGCTTCGGCGGGCAGACCGACTTCATCGTCGGCGCCATGCACAGCCCCGGCGGCCAGGCCGTGATCGCGCTGCGCTCGTGGCACCCGAAGGCCGACTGCTCGACCGTGGTGGCGATGGTCGACGAGCCCGTCACGTCGTTCCAGATGAGCGCGGTGGTCACCGAGCAGGGTGCGGCCGAGGTCTTCGGCCGCACCCAGCAGGAGCAGGCCCGCCAGCTCGTCGAGCACGCCGCCCACCCCCGCGTGCGGGAGGAGCTGCGGGAGGAGGCCGGGGAGCTGGGGCTGGGCTGGTGGTGATCAGCGCAGCACGGGCAGCCGGCGCACGAGCAGGACGTGTCGCCAGCGGCGTCCCAGGCCCCACGTGTCGCCGGCGTGGAAGGCCGCCAGCACCACGAGCGTCAGACCGCCCAGGAGGTGGTCGTCGAGCACCGGGTTGTTCGCCGGCGGCAGCGCGACGCTCCACATGAGCACGTAGAGCAGTGCTCCGCTGGCGGCGGCGAGGCGCATCGCCACGCCGAGGGTCAGGGCCGTGCCGATGGCCAGCAGCCCCACCATGAAGAGCAGGTCGGCCCAGGCCGCGCCCGCGATGCCCTGGTAGAAGTCGGCGAAGGGACCGTCGGCGCCGAAGGTCAGGAACCCCTCGGTGGGGCTGCCGCCGTTGAGCCACGCTGCATCCCCGAAGCGGTCGACCTCGCCCTCGGGGCCGCGGCCGGTGGCGAACCCGAGGGCCATGAGCTTGTCGAGGAAGGCCCACAGGAAGGTCAGGCCGAAGCCGATGCGCAGCAGGGCGAGCGCCCGGGCGGCCGGGGTGCCGGAGCCAGTGGCGTCGGGGCCCGCGGCGGCGAGCGGGGCGTCAGGCTGCTGGTCACGGTGGGCGATGGTGCTCATGGATGGTTCCTCCTGGTCGTGGGCGGACCCACGGCGGGCCCCCGGACCAGGGTGGTGCCCGGCGCACCGCCGGCGCAGGGGCCCGCGGGCCCCTGCCGAGGGGTCCTTGGTCCCGACCCGGGCCTGCGCCCTCAGCCGACCGGGACGCTCCACACGAAGGAGGTGCCGGTGGGCTCGCGCCGCGAGATCTCGCAGGAGCCGCCGAGGGCCTCGGCGCGGCGCCGGGCGTTGCGCATGCCGCTCTCCACGACCTGGGCGGGCAGGCCCACCCCGTCGTCGTCCACGCGCAGCACCAGCGCGCTCTCGCCCAGCGTCAGGTCGACCTCGGCGTGGTCGGCCAGGGCGTGGCGCGACAGGTTCGACAGCGCCTCGCGCAGCACCGGGACCAGCTGCTCGCGCACCGACCCGGGCACACCGGTGTCGAGGGGGCCGGCGGTGCGCACGACCGGCGAGAAGCCGAGCGCCGGCACGTACTCGCGCACCAGCGTGCGGACCTCCGAGCGCAGCGAGGACCGCTCGCGGTGCTGCAGCTCGAAGATCGAGCCGCGGATGTCGCGGATGGTCAGGTCGAGGTCGGCGACCGCCTTGTCGAGACGCGTGGCCAGGTCGGGGTCGGCGAGCATCTGGGCGCCCTGCAGCTGCAGCCCGGTGGCGAAGAGCCGCTGGATCACCACGTCGTGCAGGTCGCGGGCGATCCGCTCGCGGTCGGAGATGACGGCCAGCTCGGCGCGCTCGTCGAGGGCCTGCGCGCGGTCGAGGGCGAGGGCGGCCTGGTCGGCGAAGGAGATCATCAGCTCGCGCTCCTCGACCTCGAGGGGGCCGACGCCCTCGAAGAGCAGCACGAGCGCGGTGCGCTCGGCCAGGTGGGCGCGCAGCGGCACGACGAGCGCCCGCACCTGGCCCACCTGGCCCACCTCGCCCTCCGACGCCTCGGAGCCGTGGGCGAGCGTCTCGAGGGCCTCGGCGACCAGCTCGCGCACCTGGGCGACCGAGACGTCGCCGCCCCGGTCGGCCCCGGCCACCACGGCGCCCTGGGCCGCCTCGCGTGGGGGCCCGGACAGGCTCACCACGGCCGCCGCGTCGGCACGAGCCATGGAGCACGCCGACCAGGCGATCCGCTCGAGCGCGTCCTCGCGAGGCACCGGTGGTTGCAGCGCGTCGCTGAGCTCGGCGGCGGCCTGCAGCCACTGGCGTCGTCGCTCGCTGAGCCCGTAGGCCCTGGCGTTGTCGATCACGAAGCCGGCTGCCGAGGCCAGTGCCTCCACGAGCACCGTGTCGGCGTCGCTGAACTGCGCGGCGCCCTCCTTCTCGGTCAGGTAGAGGTTGCCGAAGACGGTGCCGCGGATCCGTACGGGCACCCCCAGGAAGGACCGCATCGGCGGATGGTTCGGCGGGAAGCCGTACGACGAGGGGTGCTCGCCCAGGTCGGGCATCCGCAGCGGCTCCGGGTGCTCGATGAGCAGGCCCAGGATCCCGCGGCCCCGCGGTGGAGCGCCGATCTGCTCGCGCTCATGGACGTCGAGGCCCGAGGTGATGAACTCGCTGAGCCCGCCGTCGGGGCTCACCACCCCCAGCGCGCCGAAGCGGGCCCCGGTCAGCTCGCGGGCCGACTCGACGATGCGGGACAGCACGCTGGGCAGGTCGAGGTCGGAGGAGATGGCGACCACCGCGTCGAGCAGGGCCTGCGCCGAGCCTGCGAGCTCGGGGTGGCGTCGCTGCTGGGTCATCGCCCCATTGTCACAGCAGGACTCACAGCACGCGACGTGTCGGCATGGTGCTCAGCGGGTCCCAGGTCCCGCCCAGGCGACGTCCGGAGACCTGGGTCCACGGGATCGCGACGTAGAGGGAGCGGGTGCCGGCCGCCCACGGCCGCGGCTCCCAGACCTTGCGCACCTGCTCGAGCTCCTCGGCGTCGTGGACGACCTCGCTGCGTCCCCGCGCGACGACGCTCCAGCCGCGCTGGCGCTCGTGGTCGAAGCCGTCGACCTCGAAGGCGAGCACCGCCCCGCGCGCGTTGCTGCCCAGCACGGAGTACGGCGTGGTGCGCACGATGACGCGGCTGTCGACGACCGCGTAGTTGACCGGCACGATGTGCGGGCCGTCGGGTGTCGAGATCGCGACCCTGCCCACGACGCCGGCGCGCAGCAGCGCCTCGCACTCGCTCTCGGACAGCTCGACTGACTCCTGCACGATGACCTCACGGTGGAAGGGGACGGTGGAAGGGGGACGTCGCCCATCGTCACGCCCGCCCGGAGCGGGCCCCCAGGGTCCTTGGTCCCGACGTCAGCCGCCGAAAGTGCCGTCGACGTAGAACCAGCGGCCGGCCCGCCGCTCGAAGCGGCTCAGCTCGCGCAGGGTCCCGCGGGTGACCACGCCCGAGGCGGCCGTGTCGCGGTGGTGGGCCACGAACTCGACCCAGTCGTCGCCGTGGTCGAGCACCTCGAGGCCGGTCCAGGTGCGGGCGGGGTCGAGGCCCTCCTCCACCAGGTCGGCGGGGCGGGTGCGCGGGTGCCAGGTCCGGAAGAGGTGGTCGACGCGGCCGAGCGCGAAGGCGCTGTAGCGGCTGCGCATCAGCTCCACCGGCGTCTCGGCGAGCCGGGCGCCCCGGTGCAGCGGACCGCAGCAGGCGTCGTACGACGCGCCGGTGCCGCAGGGGCAGGGGCCGGCGGCTGCGCCCAGGGCGTGCTGGTCGTCGCTCACGTCTCCACCACCAGCCGCCACAGGGTGTGCTCGCCGGGCAGGCCCTTGAGCTCGACCTCGCCGGCCTCCTCGAACCGCATCCGCCGCTCGTCGGTGCCCTCGACCTCGGCCCGCACGGCCTCGGTCACCAGCACCTCGCCCCCGTCGGCGAGGTCGGCGACGCGTGCCGCGAGCGCCACGTTGCGCCCGAAGTAGTCGCCGTCGCGCGAGATCACCGGCCCGCAGTGCACCCCGATGCGCACCCGCACCTGGGTCAGCCGCAGCCGTGGGTCGAGGGTGCGGGCCAGCGAGCGCTGGATGCCGCGGGCGGCGCGCACGGCCGCGTAGGGGTCGCGGAAGGCGACCATGAAGCCGTCGCCCGCGCTCTTGACGACCTGGCCTCGGTGCCGCTCCACGTGCGAGCGCACCAGCTGGTCGTGCGCCTCGAGCACCTTGACCCAGGCGCGGTCGCCGAGCCGGTGGTTGAGGGTGGTCGAGCCCTCGATGTCGGAGAAGAGCAGCGTCAGGGTGCCATCGGCGGCCGCGACCTGCAGGATGTCGGGGCGCTTCTCCAGGGCCCAGGCCTGCAGGTCCTCCAGCGAGGAGCCCAGCATCCCCGCGACTCCCTCGCGGCGCACGCGCGAGGCGGTCCCGACCACCGCCCGCAGGGCGCGCTCGGTGGGGGAGGGGCGCAGCGCGGCGTCGAGGTCGGCCTCGAGCTGGACGACCATCCGGCGCGACACGTCGAGCTCACGCCGGGCGCGCACCAGCAGCACCCCGCACACCGCGAGCGCGACCGCGAGCACCGCCACCGCCACCACCGCCGCCGTCTGCACCCCCGCAGCCTAGGACCAGCCCCGTCCAGCCCCGTCCAGCCCCGTCCGTGCCCGCGGGTCGCTCGGGACCAAGGTCCCGCGGGTGGGCGACCACAGCCCCTCGGCGTGCGACCCGGCCACGGGCAGGGTGAAGCCATGGACACCACACCGGAGAACCTCGAGAACGCGCAGACGCAGCCCACCGGCCACAAGATCGCCGACCACGTGTCGTCCACGGGGGCCGTCGTGGTCGCCGTCGACGGGTCCGAGCACGCCGAGGAGGCGCTGGCCTGGGCGGCCCGGCAGGCCCACCTGCACCACCGCCCGCTGGCGATCGTCTCGGTGTGGGAGCCGGTACCGAGCATGTGGCTCGACACCGCCGGCATCGACCACGCGGTGCTCTACGCCGAGCTCTCCTCCGCCGGGGCCGACCGGGTCAACGCCGCCCGCGACCAGGCGCTCTCGCTGCACCCCGACCTGACCGTCGAGACGGCGGTCGGCCGGGGCGACGTGCGCGGCGAGTTGCTGCGGCTCTCCAAGCACGCCTCGCTGCTGGTGCTGGGCTCGCGCGGACGCGGGCCGCTGCGCTCGCTGCTGCTCGGCTCGGTCAGCGCCGCCGTGGCGCGCCACGCCCACTGCCCGGTCGTGGTCGTGCGGCCCGGGGGCACCGGGGGCGGCGGCATCCTGGTCGGCATCGACGGCACGCAGCGCTCGATGGGTGCGGTGGCGGCGGCGTACGACCAGGCGGCCGCGACCGGCGAGAAGGTCACGGTGCTGCACTGCTTCTGGGACGCCCGCGTGGCCTACGCCGGCGCGATGGTCGTCGACGAGACCGACGACGCCGCCGACGTGCGCAGCCTGGTCGCCGAGACGACCGCGGGGCTCGCCGAGAAGCACCCCGACGTGGAGGTGGAGACCCGCATCGTGCGGGGGCTCGCCGACCAGGTGCTCGTGGCGGAGGCGCAGGGACGCGACCTGGTCGTGCTCGGCTACCACCGCCAGCACGGTCTGGGTGAGCTGCTCTTCCCGTCGGTGGTGACCTCGGTGCTCGAGCACGCGCACGGCGCGGTGATGGTCGTCCCCTCCCCGGAGTAGGCCGAGCCGACCCCGGGCCGCGTGGTTGGCCCGCGCAGTAGCGTGGTCGTGTGACCGCCGAGACCGTGCCTGCCACCGCCCAGCCCCAGTCGGCCCAGCCCACGATCGCCACGCTCGGGGAGCTGCGCGCCTCGGGCCACCGGCACAAGCCGCTGCGCACCGAGCTGCGCGACAACCTGCTGGCCCACCTGCGCGAGGGCCGCGACCCGTGGCCGGGGCTGCACGGCTTCGAGGACACCGTCGTGCCGCAGCTCGAGCGGGCCCTGATCGCCGGCCACGACGTGGTGCTCCTCGGCGAGCGCGGCCAGGGCAAGACCCGGCTGCTGCGCACCATGGTCGGCCTGCTCGACGAGTGGACCCCGGTGATCGCCGGCTCCGACCTCGGCGAGCACCCCTACGAGCCGATCACCGTCGCCTCGCGGCGCCGGGCCCTCGAGCTCGGCGACGACCTGCCCGTCGAGTGGCGGGCCCGCGAGGAGCGGTACGCCGAGAAGCTCGCGACCCCCGACACCTCGGTGGCCGACCTGATCGGCGACGTCGACCCGATGAAGGTGGCCGAGGGGCGCTCGCTGGGTGACCCCGAGACGATCCACTACGGCCTGATCCCGCGCAGCCACCGCGGCATCGTGGCGATCAACGAGCTGCCCGACCTCGCCGAGCGGATCCAGGTCTCGATGCTCAACGTGATGGAGGAGCGCGACATCCAGATCCGCGGCTACGTGCTGCGCCTGCCGCTCGACGTGCTGGTCGTGGCCAGCGCCAACCCCGAGGACTACACCAACCGCGGCCGGATCATCACCCCGCTCAAGGACCGCTTCGGCGCCGAGATCCGCACCCACTACCCGACCGAGCTGCACGACGAGGTCGCGGTGATCCGGCAGGAGGCCGCGATCGACCCCGCGCTCGTCGACGTGCCCGACCACCTGGTCGAGATCCTGGCCCGCTTCACCCGCCACCTGCGCGGCTCGACCTCGGTCGACCAGCGCTCCGGCGTCTCGGCCCGCTTCGCCATCGCGGGCGCCGAGACCATCGCCGCGGCCGCCCTGCACCGCGCGACCGCGCAGGGCGAGGACGCGGCCGTGGCCCGCGTCGTCGACCTCGAGACCGCCGTCGACGTGCTCGGCGGCAAGATCGAGTTCGAGAGCGGCGAGGAGGGCCGCGAGGCCGAGGTGCTGACCCACCTGCTGCGCACCGCCGTGGCCGAGACCGTGCGCGAGCACTTCCGCGGCCTCGACATGGGCCTGCTCGTCGACGCCCTCGAGGCCGGGAAGATGGTGACCACCGGCGAGCAGGTCACCGCCCGCGACCTGCTCGCGGGCCTGCCCGTGCTCGGTGAGTCCGAGCTCTACGACGACATCTGCGACCGGCTCGACGCCGACACCGACGGCCGCCGCGCGGGCGCGATCGAGCTGGCCCTCGAGGGGCTGTTCCTGGCGCGCCGGGTCAGCAAGGCCTCGGGCCGGGGCGAGAGCGTCTATGGCTGACATCTGGTCGCAGCGCCGCGCCTCGCGCTACGGGCGCTACGACGGCGGGCCCGACCCCCTGGCGCCCCCGGTCGACCTCGCCGAGGCCCTCGACGAGATCGGCGAGGACGTGATGGCCGGCTACAGCCCCGAGCGGGCGCTGCGCGAGCTGCTGCGCCGCGGCGCCGGCGACCGGCAGGGCCTCGACGACCTGGCCCGCCGGGTCGCGGAGCGGCGCCGCGAGCTGCTGGAGCGCCACGACCTCGACGGCACCCTGCAGGAGGTCCGCGAGCTGCTCGACGCGGCCGTGCTCGAGGAGCGCAAGCAGCTGGCCCGCGACGTCGAGATGGACGACGGCGACCGGGCCCTGCGCGAGATGCAGCTCGACAGCCTGCCGCCCAACGCGGCGGCCGCGGTCAGCGAGCTGGCGTCGTACGACTGGCAGAGCCGCGAGGCTCGGGAGACGTACGAGCAGATCAAGGACCTGCTGGGCCGCGAGCTGCTCGACCAGCGCTTCCAGGGCATGAAGCAGGCCCTCGAGAACGCCACCGACGAGGACCGGGCCGCCATCGACGCGATGCTCACCGACCTCAACGAGCTCCTCGAGAAGCGCGAGCGCGGCGAGGACACCGCGGAGGACTTCGAGGAGTTCATGCGCCAGCACGGGGAGCACTTCCCCGAGCAGCCCGGGAGCCTCGACGAGCTGCTCGACGCGATGGCGGCCCGCGCCGCGGCCGCGCAGCGGATGCTGGCCTCGATGAGCCCCGAGCAGCGCCAGCAGCTCATGGAGCTCTCGGCGCAGGCCTTCGGCTCGCCCCAGCTGATGGAGTCGCTGGCCCGCCTCGACTCGCACCTGCAGGCGCTGCGCCCCGGCGAGGACTGGACCGGCTCGGAGCAGATGGGCGGCGAGGGCGCGCAGGGCGTCGGCCTCGGCGACGGCACCGGCGTCTTCCAGGACCTCGCCGAGCTCGACGCGCTCTCCGAGCAGCTCTCGCAGTCCTACGGCGGCGCCCGGATGGACGACCTCGACCTCGACGCGCTGGCCCGCCAGCTCGGCGACGACGCCTCGACCAGCGCGCGCGAGCTGCAGCAACTCGAGCGCGCGCTGCGCGAGGCCGGCACCCTGCAGCGCGGCTCCGACGGCGCGCTGCGGCTGACCCCCAAGGCGATGCGCCAGCTGGGCCGCTCGCTGCTGCGCGACGTCGCGCAGCGGATGTCGGGGCGCCAGGGCCAGCGCGACATGGACCGGGCCGGCGCGGCGGGGGAGCGCTCCGGCGCCACGCGCGCCTGGGCCTTCGGCGACACCGAGCCGTGGGACGTCACCCGCACCGTCACCAACGCCATCACCCGCACCGTCGGCGAGGGCGGCTCGGCCACCTCGGGCGTGCGGCTGCAGGTCGACGACGTCGAGGTGCAGGAGACCGAGGCCCGCACCCAGGCGGCCGTCGCGCTGCTGGTCGACACGTCGTTCTCGATGGCCATGGACGGGCGCTGGGTGCCGATGAAGCGCACCGCCCTGGCGCTGCACACCCTGATCCGCAGCCGCTTCCGCGGCGACGCGCTGCAGCTGGTCGGCTTCGGCCGGCACGCCGAGGTGATGGAGATCGAGCAGCTCACCGCCCTCGACGCGCGCTGGGAGAAGGGCACCAACCTCCACCACGCGCTGCTGCTGGCCAACCGGCACTTCCGCAGGCACCCGAACGCCCAGCCGGTGCTGCTGGTCGTCACCGACGGCGAGCCGACCTCGCACCTCGAGGCGGGCGGCGAGGTCTTCTTCTCCTACCCGCCGCACCCGCTGACGGTGGCGCACGCGGTGCGCGAGCTCGACACGTCGATGCGCCTCGGCGCCCAGACCACCTTCTTCCGCCTCGGCGAGGACCCGGGGCTGGCGCGGTTCATCGAGCAGATGGCCCGCCGGGTGGACGGACGGGTGGTCGCCCCCGAGCTCGACGACCTGGGCGCCGCGGTCGTCGGCTCCTACCTCGGGGGCCGGGCGGGTCGCAGCGGTGGCGCCGGCGGGTCGATGGGCGACTGGTTCGGCGGCCGCGGCTTCTGGGTCGGCGACTGAAGCCGACGGGTCAGGCCCCGGCCCGCCGCGGCCGGCGCTCCCAGTGCCGGCACGGCCGGCTGCTGGTGGGCCCCACCCCGGCGCAGCCGGGCCAGTGCTCGGGCTCCTCGAGCTGGTCGGTGTGCAGGTCGCGCACCATCACCTCGCGCACCGGGCGCAGCCCCCGGCCCACCACCGCGCAGCCGCAGCCGCCGAGCGCGTCGAGGCGGCGTACGAGCGAGTGGGCGGTGGGCGAGCGCAGGTCGCGGAAGCGTTCGCCCCAGGCCGGCGTGTGGTCGCAGCCGTGCTCGGCCACGACCCGGCGCAGGTAGCAGGCCACGCACTCGTCGGGGTAGGGCTCGGGGGCGTCGGCGTCGGTCGGCAGCACGGACCGGTTCTACCCGTCCGCACCGACAGCGGGTCGACCTGGATGGGCGCCGGTGGCAGACTGCGGAGATGGATCTCGGGGAGCTCCACGAGCTGGTGACGTCGTACGACGGAGTCACCCGCACCACCCGTGAGGGCCGGGCCCGCTGGCAGCTGCGGGGGCGGCTGGTGGCCCGCGAGCTCGACAACGCCCACGTGCTGGTGCGGGTGCCGTTCGACGTGCGCGACCTGCTGCTGCGCCAGCACCCGGAGGTCTTCTCGGTGCCGCAGCGCTTCCGCGGGCACATGCTGGTCGCGGTCGACCTGGACGCCGACAGCCCTGACCTCGCCGACGCGCTGACCGACGCCGTCACCTCGGCCTGAGAGCTGCAGCGCGATGGCTGACCTCGACGGGCGGGTGGCACTGGTCGCCGGCGGCACCCGCGGCGCCGGCCGGGCGGTCGCGGTCGAGCTCGGCCGGGCCGGCGCCCACGTCGTGGTCACCGGTCGCAGCACGCGGGCGGACGGGCCCTCCGACATGGACCGGCCCGAGACCATCGAGGGCACGCTCGACCGGGTGCGGGCGGCCGGCGGGCAGGGCAGCGCCGTGCGTGTCGACCACGAGCGCCCCGACGAAGTCGCGGCGCTGGTCGCGCGGATCGAGGCCGAGCACGGGCGCCTCGACGTGCTGGTCAACGACGTCTTCGGCGGCGACCGCTACGCGCAGTGGGGCCGGCCGCTGTGGGAGCACGACCTCGAGGGCGGCCTGCGGATGCTGCGCATGGGCGTCGACACGCACATCGTGACCAGCGCGCTGGCGCTGCCGCTGATGCTGCGCACCGGCCGGGGACTGCTGGTGGAGATGACCGACGGCACGTCGGAGGTCAACAGGCAGGTGCGGCCCGGGGGTGGGTTCTTCTACGACTTCGTCAAGGGCTCGGTCGACCGGTTCGTGACCAGCCTGGCGGCCGAACTCCTCGACCGGCCGGTCACCCCGGTGGGCGTGACGCCCGGTTGGCTGCGGTCGGAGCGGATGCTCGAGGGGTTCGGGGTCACCGAGGAGACCTGGCGCGACGCATGCGTCGAGGCGCCCGGCTTCGCGATCTCCGAGTCGCCGGCGTACGTCGCCCGGGGCGTGGCCGCCCTCGCCGCGGACCCCGGGCACGCGCGCTTCGCGGGCCGGGTGCTGACCGCCCGCCAGCTCGCCGACACCTACGGCCACACCGACACCGACGGCTCCCGCCCCGACTGCTGGGGCCTCATCGGGGATCACGGATGGGAGGACCAGCCACCGGAGGTCGTCGCGGGCTACCGCTGAACGGCTCCTGCCGGGCTCATGACGCAGCAGGCGTGGGCGCGTCTGCTAGACACCTGGTGTGACCCTCGTGCTCGGCCGCCACACGTTCGCCGACGACCAGAAGCTGATGATGGCGATCGTCAACCGCACCCCCGACTCGTTCTACGACAAGGGCGCGACCTGGGCCGAGGACAAGGCCTTCGAGCGGGTCGCCACGGTGGTGGAGCAGGGCGCCGAGATCGTCGACATCGGCGGCATCAAGGCCGCTCCCGGCGTCGAGATCGACGCGGCCGAGGAGAAGAGCCGGGTCGTCGACTTCGTGGCCCGGGTGCGCGAGTCCTTCCCCGGCCTGGTCATCTCGGTCGACACCTGGCGCGCCGAGGTCGGCGACGCGGTCTGCCGGGCCGGCGCCGACGTGCTCAACGACGCCTGGGGCGGGGCCGACCCCGAGCTGGTCGACGTCGCCGCCGCCCACGACGCCGCGATCATCTGCACCCACACCGGCGGGGCGACCCCGCGCACCCGCCCCTACCGCGTCGAGTACGACGACGTCGTGGCCGCGGCGATCGCGGACACCACGGCGTACGCCGACCGGGCGGTGGCGGCCGGCGTCGACCCCCGCAGCGTGGTGATCGACCCGGCGCACGACTTCGGCAAGAACACCTTCCACTCCCTCGAGCTGACCCGCCGGCTGGGGGAGATGGTGGCCACCGGTCGCCCGGTGCTGGTGTCGCTGAGCAACAAGGACTTCGTGGGCGAGTCGCTCGACCTGCCGGTCGGCGAGCGGCTGACCGGCACCCTGGCCGCCACCGCGGTCTGCGCGCTGGCCGGGGCCCGGATCTACCGGGTGCACGAGGTGGTCGAGACGCGGCAGACCGTCGACATGGTCGACGTGATCGCGGGCCGGCTGCTGCCGGCGCGGGCGATCCGCGGGCTGCAGTAGCGGCGCGCGCCGGCAGGGCCGCTCAGCCGAGCAGGCCGTGGGCCTCGAGCGCGGCGCGCAGGTCGGCGACCCCGTCGGCCACCCGTGGCCCCGGGCGGGCCCAGTGGGCGTTGGGGTCGACGGCGTGCACCGCGACACCCGCCGGCAGCAGGGCCTCGGCGACCAGCCGGTCGGCCTGCTCCTGGGCAGCGGCGCGGTCGTAGCCGCAGGGCGCGACCACGACCAGGTCGGGGCGCGCGGCGTGCACGTCGTCCCAGGTGACCCGCACCGACTTCGCGCCGGCGGTGCCGAGCGCGCACTCGGCACCGGCCGCCTCGACCATCTCGGGGATCCAGTGCCCGGGCGCGTACGGCGGGTCGGTCCACTCCAGCACCACCACGCGGGGGCGGCGGGCGCCGTCGCTCGTCGCCGGCACGGGCAGGTCGAGCCGGGCGGCCAGCGCCTCGGCCTCGGCGGGCCGGCCCACGGCCGCCCCGATGCGCAGCACGCTCTCGCGGATCTCGGCGAGGGTGTGCGGGTCGAAGGAGAGCACCTCGGCGCGGCAGCCCAGGTGGGCCAGCGCCTCGTCGACGGTGCCGACGTCGACCGCGCACACCGCGCAGAGGTCCTGGGTCAGCACCAGCTCGGGGTCGAGGTCGGCCAGGGCGCCCGCGTCGAGCCGGTAGAGGTCCTCGCCCGCGGCGGCGGCAGCGGCGACGTACGCGTCGATCTCGGCGGGGGCCAGGCCCTCGGGCATCGTGGTCGACGAGACGATCCGGCGCTCGCGTGCCTCGGCGGGGTGGTCGCACTCGAAGGTCACGCCGACGACCTGGTCGCCGACGCCGAGCCCGAAGAGGACCTCGGTGGTCGAGGGCAGGAGGGAGACGATCCGCTGTGGCCGCATGTGGGACACCGTAGGTCGCGGGCCCAGGCACCACATCTAGGGTCGCGGTGTGGAGGACCCGACCCTGACCGTGATGCTGCTCCTGGCGCTCGCCGCGCTGGTGGCCGGCTTCGTCGACGCGGTCGTCGGGGGAGGCGGGCTGGTCCAGCTGCCGGCGCTGCTGGTGGGGCTGCCGGGCGCGAGCCCGGTGCAGGTCCTGGCCACCAACAAGCTCGCCTCGATCTGCGGTACCAGCGTCAGCAGCGTGACGTTCTACCGCCGGGTGCGCCCCGACCCACGCACGTTCGGGCCGCTGATGCTCACCGCGTTCCTGGGGTCGGCGTGCGGGGCCGCGGTGGCGAGCCTGATCCCGCGCTCGGCCTTCGAGCCGATCGTGCTGGTGGTGCTGCTGCTGGTGGGTGCCTACGTGGTCCTCAAGCCCAGCCTCGGCCAGGTCACCGCGCTGCGCTTCGCGGGGCACCGCCACACCGGTGCGACGGCGGCGACCGGCTTCGCCATCGGCTTCTACGACGGCGCGCTGGGCCCCGGCACCGGCTCGTTCTTCGTCTTCGCGCTCGTCGGGCTGCTGGGCTACGGCTTCCTCGAGGCGTCGGCGAAGTCGAAGATGGCCAACTGGGCCACCAACCTCGCCGCCCTCGTCGTGTTCATCCCCCAGGGTGCGGTGCTCTGGGAGGTGGGGCTGCTGATGGGGCTGGCCAACCTCGTCGGCGGGTACGTCGGGGCGCGCACCGCCGTGGCCAAGGGGTCGCGGTTCGTGCGGGTCTTCTTCATCGCCGTGGTCGGGGCCTTCGTGGTCAAGATCGGCGGCGACGTGCTGGGGGTCTGGTGAGGGGGGTCTGGTGAGCGGGCACGCGTCGTACCTGGTCGTGGGGCGTGACGTCGAGGCCGAGATCGAGGTGCGGCGCTCGCGGTTCCTGGCGACGGTGGCGCGGGTCGCGACCGAGGACGAGGCGCGTGCGGTGGTCGAACGGTTGCGCAGGCGCCACCACGACGCGCGCCACCACTGCTCGGCGATGGTCGTGGGGCCACCGCCGGTGCCGGTCGAGCGGTCCTCCGACGACGGCGAGCCGGCCGGGACGGCGGGGGCGCCGATGCTCGAGGTGCTGCGCGGCGCCGGGCTGAGCGACACCGTCGCGGTGGTGACGCGGTGGTTCGGCGGCACCCTGCTGGGCGCCGGGGGGCTGGTGCGGGCGTACGGCGACGCGGTGCGCGCCGCGCTCGAGGCGGCCGGCACCCGCGAGCGGCGGCTGCTGCGCGAGGTCGGCCTGGAGGTCGAGCACGCCGAGGCGGGCCGGGTCGAGGGCGAGCTGCGCAGCCGCGGGGTCGAGGTGCTCGACGTGCAGTGGGGTGCCAGCGTGCACCTGGTGCTGGGCGTGGCGCCGAGCGACGACGCCGCGACCCGGGCGCTGCTGGCCGAGGTGACCGCGGGTGCCGCCGAGCCGGTGGCGCTGGGGGAGCGCTGGGTCGACGTCGGCGGGGTCGCGGGCGCCTAGGGTGGGGTGCATGAGCATCCCCGTGGCGGTCGACGAGCTCGCCGAGGCGCTGGCGCCCTTCGCCGACGCGTTCCTGATGACCACCGACCCCTCGACCGTCCCGGCGCGGGTCAAGGTGGTCTCCGTGCGCCCGGTGCTCGACGACGGCGTGCTGGTGGTGACGGCGCCGGGGCGGGGGTCGCTGGCCAACGCCGGGGCGAACCCCGTGGTCACCGTCCTGTGGCCTCCGGTCGAGGAGGGCGGGATGTCGCTGATCGTCGACGGCGACGCCGAGGTGCGCGACGGTGGGCTGCGGGTGCGTCCGACGGGCGGGGTGCTGCACCGACCGGCCGGGGAGGGCCACGGCGCATGAGCGCTCCGGGTCCGGTGTCGAGCCCGCTGTGGATCAGCGCGTTCCTCGACCTGGCGGCCGACGAGGTGGAGCGCGGCTCGGCCTTCTGGGCGCAGGTGACGGGCTCGACGCTGTCGGCGGTGCGCGGCGAGCGGCACGAGTTCCACACCCTGGTGCCGCCCGACGGGGACGACCACCTGCGGGTGCAGCGCCGCGACGAGGGCCCCTCGCGGGTGCACCTCGACCTGCACGTGCCCGACCAGGCCACGGCGGCGGAGCACGCCGTGACGCTGGGTGCCGAGGTGGTGCGGGCTGCCGACGAGGGGTACGTCGTGCTGCGCTCGCCGGGCGGGCTGGAGTTCTGCTTCGTGGGGCACCCGGCCGAGACCCGCAGCCGGCCTGCGGTGTGGCCGACGGGGCACCGCTCGCAGGTCGACCAGCTCTCGATCGACGTGCCCGCGCGGCTGCTGGAGCCCGAGCTGGGGTTCTGGCGCGACCTGACGGGCTGGCCGCTGCGTCGCACGGCGTACGAGGAGTTCCACCTGCTGGAGGTGCCCGCGGGCCAGCCGCTGCAGGTGCTGCTGCAGCGGCTCGACGACGACGCGACGGAGGTGTCGGTGCACCTCGACCTGACCACCGACGACGTGGGTGCCGAGCTCGAGCGGCACGTGGCGCTGGGGGCGCGGGTGCTGACCCGCCACGATCACTGGACGGTGATGACCGACCCCGGCGGGCTGCGCTACTGCATCGCCGGCGACCCGCCCGACGACGACGTGCCGGCATGAGCCCGACCCCGCTGCCGGAGATCCCGTTCGTCGCCGACGAGGTGACGGCGGTGCGGTCGTTCCTCGGCTTCTACCGCGCGACGCTGCGCCGCCAGGCCGAGGGGCTCACCGCCGAGCAGCTCGACCAGGCGCTGGCGCCGAGCCCGATGACGCTGGGCGGGCTGCTGTCGCACCTGGCCTTCGTCGAGGACTACTGGTGCAGCCACGTCTTGCACGGCGCCGAGCCCGCCGAGCCGTGGCGCAGCCTCGACTGGGCGGCCGACCCCGACCGCGACTGGCACCGCGCCGCCGGGCAGACGCCCGAGCAGCTCCTCGCGGCGTACGACGCCGCGGTGGTCGCCGCCGACGCGGCCATCGACCGCGCCCTGGCGGTCAAGGGCCTCGACACGCTCGCCGCGCTGGAGCGCCACGGCTCGGTGGTCAGCCTGCGCTGGATCCTGCTGCACCTGGTCGAGGAGTACGCCCGGCACGCGGGCCACGCCGACCTGATCCGCGAGTCCATCGATGGCACCACCGGCCTCTGACCGCGAGCCGGCCGGTTCGAACGGGCCGGCTCGGCGCGTCAGCCGGGTGGTCCTCATGTGCGGCCCGTCGGGGTCCGGCAAGACGACGTACGCGCGAGGTCTGGAGGAGGAGGGCATGGTCCGGCTCTCCTTCGACAGCGAGATCTGGGCACGCGGGATCACGGCCGTCCCGCTGGACCCGGACGTGCGGGCCGAGATCGAGGCGGGGCTGCGGGCCCGCCTGCTCGAGCTCGTCGCGCAGGGTGCCGACGTCGTCCTCGACTTCTCGTTCTGGTCGCGGGCCATGCGCGACGACTACCGCGCGCTGCTGGCGAGCGTCGGTGTCGTCCCCGAGACCGTCTACCTGGCCACGACGCGGGAGACGGTGCTGGCCCGGATGCGGGCACGTCGGGGCAGCCACCCCGACGACTTCGTCCTCGACGAGGACCTCGTGGCCGCGTACGTCGACCACTTCGAGGCCCCGTCGCCCGACGAGGGGCCGCTGACCGTGGTGAGCGAGCCCGGACCGCCCGACTGAGGGCGGCGCCGGACGTGCCGGTGCCCCCGTCGCGGTGGTGCTGCGGCGGGGGTGTGGCGAGTCGGCTGGTCTACACGGGCCGGGTGGGTGGTCTGGGTGCTTGGCCGAGGTCGGTGGTGCCGTGTGGTTCGACGAGGTACTGGTAGCGGTGCGGGCTGGTCCAGAGGAACCCGGTGGGGGTGGGTCGGTAGGTCCAGGGGGTGTGGGTCTTGGCGCGGTGGTGGCGTCTGCACAAGGTCGCGAGGTTGGCCGATGTGGTTTGGCCGGGTGGACCACCGGGGTCGTAGGTCTCGATGTGGTCGAGGTCGGCGTGGGGTTCGTCGGGTCGGCGGCGTCGGGCGCGGCGGGTGCAGTGCGGGAAGACGCAGCGTGGGTGGCGTTGCCGGGTCTGTTCGGCGAGCCGCTCGCTGGGGGTGTAGCCGTCGCTGGTGAGTTCTTCGGTCAGGTCGATCGGGCGGCGGGGGTGGGGTCGGAGGTCGGGGTTGCTGGCGAAGCCGCGGATGTCGTCGGCGGTGATGTGCTGACGTGCCGGGCTGTGCACCTGGCGGAAGGGGTGCTCGTAGGCCTCGGGGTCGGACCCGCCACCGGTGATGGTGCGGTAGGTGACGTGGGTGCCGGGGACCCGGAGCCACTCGCAGACCTGGTCGGTGGTGACGAAGCTGCGGGTCTCCTCGATCCGGGCGAGGTGCAGCCCGGCGTTGAGGCCGAAGGGGTGCGTGTCGTGGTGCAGGGTCGTGGGGTCGATCCCGTGCAGTGCGTCCTGGCTGAGGTGGACGTTGAGCACGACCTGCCGTGCAGGCACCCGAGGCGCGTCGTCGTCGGTGCCGGTGCCCGTGAGGTCGAGAGTGGTCTGGGTGCGGGCGAGGATGCCGAGGGCCATGCTGCGGCGTACGTCGAGGGGCTGGTCGGAGCCGGCCAGCGCCAGGTTGCGGGCCTCGCGGGTGACGGCGCTGTCGAGGTCGAGGGCGTCGGCCAGGTCGAGGCAGCCGGTGATGTCGACGGTGCCGTCAATGCACTGCCCGCCGCGGGTGGCTGAGGCCAGGTGGATGTCGAGCTTGCGGTCCTCGGCGGCGATGGCTCGTTTGTCCTCGGCGGCCTCGGGGTCGAAGCGGCACAGGGCTTCCTCGACGAGTCGTCCCAGGACGGCGTAGGAGCAGGTGGCCGCGACACCGGCGAGGTGGTGGTCGACCCAGGCGGCGGCCTCGCGGGGGAGGCCGAGGGTGGCCTCGGCGATGCGGCGGGCCCGCCAGACCGGTACTCGACCGGAGGCGACGGCTGCGTGCAGGCGGGGGAGTCGGTAGCGGGTCTCGACGACGTGGGCGACGTACCGGACGGCTGCGTCGGCGGAGAGTCCGATGGCGGTGCCGTACTCGATGATCGCGAACTCCGAGACCCTCGGTGCGCCGGGCCCGGCGATGGCCACGGGCATGTCGGTGCCGGGCAGGACCGCGGCGTGGGTGGGGTCGAAGGTGGTGTGCATGGCTGCGTACGTGCAGGTCGCCTCGTACATCGCGACCTCGGCGGCGTCGCGGGCCGCGCGCTGGGAGCGGGCGTGGGCGAGGACCGCGTCGGCGGTGTCGCAGCGCTCGAGCTCCTGGGTGGTCATGCCCCCATCCTAGTCGAACACGCGTTCGAGTCAAGGGTCGAATGGGACCTGTGGAAGGTCATGACAGGTCGTCGCGGAGGCCCTGGGTGCACCCCCACGACCTACGGTGGGGAGATGCCGACGACGACCTCGACCGCCCCCAGTCGCCTGCTCGTCACGGCCTTCGCCGCGGGGCTGCTGCTGGCCCTGCTCGGCCTGGCCGGCTGCGGATCCGACGAGCAAGGCGCGAGCCCCACGAGCCAGGACGCCGGGGCGAGCGGCGAGAGGATCTCGTTGGTCGACGAGGGGGACGCGTTGCGCTGGGGTGACGGCTCGTACGGCGTCGTGCTCGCCCACGGCGCGGCCTTCGACGCCGCGAGCTGGCAGGAGCAGGCGGTGGCGATCGCCGAGCAGGGCGCGACGGTGGTCGCGGTGGAGGACCTGACCGCCGAGGCGATGGCGGCCGCGGTCGAGCGGCTGCGCGAGGACGGCGCCGAGGAGGTCGCCCTGGTCGGCGGGAGCGCGGGCGCCGACGCGGCGCTGCGGCTGCTCAGCGAACGGCCCGACCTGGTCGACCGGGTGGTGACGCTCTCGGCCAACAGCGTCGTCGAGGGGCTGGGCGAGCAGCCCAAGCTCTTCATCGCCAGCGAGGACGAGCCGGTGGCGGAGGTCTCCGAGCAATTGGCCGCGACCGCGCCCGGCGACGACAACGAGGTCCTGCTGCTGCCGGGCTCCGACCACGCCCAGCACCTCTTCGACGGCGACCAGGCCGAGGCCGCGCTCGACGCCCTGCTCCGGGCGCTCGACCGGCGGTAGACCTCAGGCGGGCTCGGCGAACCCGGGCAGCAGCTCGCGCAGGATCTCACCGAACGCGACGTCCGCCTCGAGCTGGGAGAGGATGCCGACCGCGCCCAGCCAGGTGCGGTGGATCAGCAGGTACGACGGCGGCAGGTTGATCTTCATCGCGACGGTGAACGACGGGTTCTTGGGGTCGTTGATGCGCTGGAACTGCTCCTGCATCCACGCGCGGGTGAACTGGAAGCGCTCGGTGCGCGCCGGCTCCACGAACGGGGCGAGGTAGTCGAGCAGCTCGCGGGAGCCGATGCTGACCCCGGGCTTGACGAAGCCCTCCTCGCGCAGCCCCTCGAGCAGCGTCGCGTCGTCCTCGATGCTGGCGATCCGGATCAGGGTGCCCATCGCGGTCGGCAGGCCGTCGGGCAGTCGCGCCACGGCTCCGTAGTCGAGCACGCCCATCCGCGGCGGTCCGCCGTCGACGCCCGGCACGACCCGGAAGTTCCCGGGGTGCGGGTCGGCGTGCAGCATCCCTGTGCGCCCCGGGGCGCCGAGCAGGAACCGGGTGAACAGGTCGCCGAAGCGGTCACGCTCCTCCTGGGAGCCCTCCGCGATCACCTTCGCCAGCGACGAGGTCGAGTCGAGCCACTCGGTGACCAGCGTCGCGGGGCCGTGGGCCACCACGTCGGGCACCACGATGTCGGGGTCGTCGGCGTACGCCGCCGCGAAGGCCCGCTGGGCGGAGGCCTCGAGGTCGTAGTCGAGCTCCTCCTCCATCCGGGCCTGCATCTCGGCGACCAGCGGCTTCACGTCGAGGCCGGGCACCAGCGGGCCGAGGCTCCGCGCCACCCGCGCGAGCTGGCGCAGGTCGGAGCGCAGCGCCTCGCCGGCGCGGGGGTACTGCACCTTGACCGCGACCTCGCGGCCGTCGTGCCAGCGCCCCTTGTGGACCTGGCCGATCGACGCGGCCGCGGTCGGCCCGCCGTCGAGCCAGACCAGCTGGTCCTGCCAGTCGTCACCCAGGTCACGGGCGAGCGTCTCGCGCACGGTCTGCGTGGGCATCGGCGGTGCGGAGTCCTGCAGCCTGGTCAGCTGCTCGCGGTAGGGCGCGGCCAGCTCGTCGGGCAGCGCCGACTCGAGCACCGACAGCGCCTGGCCGAACTTCATCGCCCCGCCCTTGAGCTCGCCCAGGGTGCGGAAGAGCTGCTCGGCGGTGCGCATCTGGATCTCGCTCATCACCGCCTCGGCGGGACGACCCCCCAGCCGCTTGCCGAGCCCGATCGCGTTGCGCCCGGCGTACCCGAGCGGGAGCGCGGCGAGGCGTGCGGTGCGTCCGAACGCCTTGCGCGGCATGTCGCTCATGACCACCATCCTCCTCGCCCGCGCAAGACCGCCCGGGTGAGTCGGGCCGCGGACAGCGCGCCGCGAGCGCGGGCGCAGGGGACTCGGGTAGGAACGGAGCATGTCCGACTCGGCGCACACCCCTGCTGCCCCTGGCTACGACGACTTCGCGGCGGCGTACTCGGCCAGGAACGAGAAGAGTCTCTTCAACGCCTACTACGAGCGGCCGGAGATGATCCGGCTCGCCGGCGACGTCGCGGGCCTGGAGGTGCTCGACGCCGGGTGCGGGTCGGGGCCGCTGGCGGAGGCCCTGCGGGCGAGGGGAGCGGCCGTGTCCGCCTTCGACCTGAGCCCGGTCATGGTCGAGCTGGCGCGCGAGCGGCTGAGAGGGGACGCGGACGTGCGGGTCGCGGACCTCGGGGCGCCCCTGCCGTACGCCGACGACAGCTTCGACCTCGTGGTGGTCTCGCTGGCCCTGCACTACGTCGAGGACTGGGACTCGGCGCTGGCCGAGCTGCGGCGGGTGCTGCGGCCGAGCGGGCGGCTCACCGTCTCGATCATCCACCCGATGATCTACGGGATCGTCTACCCCGAGGCCGACTACTTCGCCCTCACCAGGTACTCCGAGGACTACGACTACGGCGACCGGACCGTGTGGATGACCTACTGGCACCGCCCGCTGGGGGAGATCGTGAGCGCGTTCCTGCGCGCGGGCTTCCAGGTCCGGGCGATGACCGAGCCGCCGCCCGCCGCCGACACCCCGCCGGACCTGCTGCCCCACCCGGACGGCCGCCCCTTCATCTGCTTCCTCTTCCTCGAGCTGCAGGCACCCGGGGAGTGACCAGCCCCGTCAGGCGGTCGTCGGGAACGGCACCCCGGTGTTGGAGTGCTAGCGGTAGCCGGAGGGGTTCTTGACCAGGTACTGCTGGCGTTACCGGATGTCTACCCGCACCTTCCGGCTCGAACGGCTGTCGCCGAACTCGTTGGTGGCCGTGACCTTGAACTTGTAGCGGCCCGGCTTGAGCTTGCGGAAGACGACCTTGGTCTTGCCGGGCGCGACGGTCTTGAGGTGCCCCCGGTTGCTAGCGACGGTGTAGCCAGTGAGGTCGCTGCCGTTCGAGCCGACGGGCTTCCATCGGATGATGACCTTGCGGTTCTTGACCTTCGCCTGTGGCTTGTCGACACGGTCGGGGACGGTGGCCGAGGCTGCGGGGGTCACCTCGTTGGACCTGTGTGAAGTCGCGCTGTCACCAATGGCGTTGGTGGCGGTCACGGTGAAGGTGTAGGTGGTGCCGTTGGTCAGGCCACCGATGGTGATCGACGTGGTGTCGGCACCGGTCACAGTCTTAATAACCCCGCCCGGGGTGCTCGTCACGGTGTAGCCGGTGATGGGGGAGCCGTTGGCAGTGGGCTTGGTCCAAGAGATTGTCGCGGAGGCGTTGCCGCCGGCCGCGGTCACGTTGGTGGGGGCCGAGGGGACCGTCGCAGGGGCCACCGGGGTGACCTCGTTCGAGGGCTCCGAGGCGGGGCCGTTGCCCATGCCGTTGGTGGCGGCCACGGTGAACGTGTAGGCGGTGCCGTTGGTCAGGCCGGTGATCGTGGCGGTGGTCTGGTCGCCGGCGACGGTCTTGGTGATGCCGCCGGGAGTGCTGGTGATGGTGTACTCGGTGACCGCTGATCCGCCGTTGTTGGCCGAGGCGGTCCAGGAGACCTGGGCGGACTGGTCGCCATGGACCGCGCTCACTTTGGTGGGAGCAGCAGGAGCGGTGGCGCCGTTGGTGACCTTGAGTTTGGTGGGGTGGTTGTTGAAGCCGGTCTGGCTGTTGCCGATGGTGTCGCGCAGCGGGTAGATGCTGACGCGCCAGTCGCCGGGAGCGGCGGTGGTGGGGATGGTGACGGTGCGGCTGTAGGTGCCGTCCTTGGTGTCGCCGGAGGTGCGGGTCATCGTGCCGAAGCCGAGCTGCTGTGAGGTGGATTCGGAGGCCAGGATCATCGTGGGTGCTTCGGCGCCGGTGGCGTCGGTGACTCGTGCGGTGACGGTGACCTGCTTCTCGCCGGTGGAGACGTCTACGGTGGTGGGGGTGAAGTCGAAGTCGGCCAGGACCGGGGCGGCCGTGTCGGCGGGTCCGTTGGTGACCTTGAGTTTGGTGGGGTGGTTGTTGAAGCCGGTCTGGCTGTTGCCGATGGTGTCGCGCAGCGGGTAGATGCTGACGCGCCAATCGCCGGGAGCGGCGGTGGTGGGGATGGTGACGGTGCGGCTGTAGGTGCCGTCCTTGGTGTCGCCGGAGGTGCGGGTCATCGTGCCGAAGCCGAGCTGCTGTGAGGTGGATTCGGAGGCCAGGATCATCGTGGGTGCTTCGGCGCCGGTGGCGTCGGTGACTCGTGCGGTGACGGTGACCTGCTTCTCGCCGGTGAAGACGTCGACGGTGGAGGGAGTGAAGTCGAAGTCCGTCAGCGCAGGGGCGACCGTGTCCGCCACGCCCGGGGAAGCCCCTGTACCGCTATGGACGACAGTGAAGGAGCCGAGGGGCGGGTCGACGCGGTTCATGCTGACGTCGCGGACGAAGAAGCTGGTGCTCCATTCTCCGGGG
>NZ_BNET01000001.1:24320-31400 GCF_024341885.1 Nocardioides sp. OK12
TCACCGAGACGCTGCCGTTGGTGACGTCGACGGTCCGCGAAGACACGTTGATCGAATCCACGACCGGCGCGATCTCATCGACAGCATTCCCCGTGTTGACGACGGTGAAGGAGCCGAGGGGCGGGTCGACGCGGTTCATGCTGACGTCGCGGACGAAGAAGCTGGTGCTCCATTCTCCGGGGTTTGAGTTGGCGGGGAAGGTGAGGGTCGCGGCGTACATGCCGTCGGCTGACGTGCCGCTCGTGCGGACCAGGTCGCCTCCGCTGGTGCCTTGACTGCCGCGGTAGGCGTAGGCGCTGCCGTAGTTGAACCCTGAGTCGGCGTCGGTGATGTGAGCGGTGATGGTCACCGAGACGCTGCCGTTGGTGACGTCGACGGTCCGCGAAGACACGTTGATCGAATCCACGACCGGCGCGATCTCATCAACAGCGGCGGCGAATGCCGCGCTTGGAAAACCCGCGGACATGACGATGAGCGCGGACATCGCCGCTCTCGCAAAAATGGCCTTCACTGTTCCCCCGACCAACAAGTGCCGGACGTGCCTGCCGGCGATCGAGATCAGAGTAAAGACTCATTCAGCCTCGCGCTGAATCTTGGCGGTCACTGGGCACCAGTTCTGGGGTGTGGCCACCCCGGTCACGAGCGCGCGGGAAAGGGCACCCCCTTGTTGCTGTGGCACCTATAGCCATTTGCGTGCTTTGCCAGGTACTGCTGCTGCTTCCCATCCACCTCGGTGACGACGCGCTGCGTGTCGCTGAAGAGAAGCAGGAGCTCCATCCGCTGCCGCGGCAACTGCGTCCCGTTGCCAGGTTGCGTCGCGTGCGCTTGTCGTACGGGTCGTAGTGCAGATGCACCTGCGGGATGAGCGCCGGATTTCGTACGAGGCCTTGTACCGGCCAGCGTAGGCCTCAGGACTACCGTTTCGGCCGGGCTGTCGAGCGACGCCGCGAGGCGACGGTGGAGCTCGAGGCCGGACGGCTCGGTCATCGTGCGTCTCCTGGAGTCGCTCGCGCTTGCGACGGGAGGACGCCCTCCGGTGCCGGATTCTCTGGGCGGTCGAGGGAGGCACAGGGAGGCTAGGCTCGGGCTCATGCAAGACGCCGACCCCACGCGGCTCCAGAGGGTCGCTCGCGACCACGGGCTTGACCTGCTGCCGACGCCCGAGCCACTTGCCGGGTACTACCGGCACGCGGTCGTGGGTCGCGGCGGTCAGGGGTCGGTCTACCTCGCCACCCGGGATGAGGGGGGCCGGTACCAGCACTGCGCCCTGAAGGTGTTCTCCGGCCCGCTGGGTGACGACGACCGGCGACGCATCGCCCGCAGCCTCGACATCCAGGCTGGCTTCGCCCGGGACTGGGCCCCGTCGATCCTCGACGCCGACGTCGACGCCGCGGCCCCCTGGGTGGCGCAGTCGTGGGCTGGGCTCTCGCTTTCCGAAGTACTCAGGAGTCAGCGACCGGGCCGCGCCCTGTCGACCCGCTTCGACGTCCTGAGAAAGTTGGCAAGAGCTCTCCAAGTCCTGCACCGGCTAGGGGTGACACACCGCGACGTGAAGCCCTCCAACGTGCTGATCTCTCCACCCTACGGAGGCGGCTTCGCCCGAGTCGTCTTGTGCGACTTCGACCTCGCGCGCCAGGGGGACCTTGCGACCATCACCGCGACGGGTGCCGTGATGGGCACCCTTCTCTACATGGCCCCCGAGCAGTGGCTGGGGCGCCGCGCGACCAGCGCCAGCGACGTCTACTCGTTCGCGGTCACCGCGCTGGAGGTGCTGACAGGTGACACGCAGGTCGAGGCGCGCCTGCCGGGGGGAGTGCCCGCCGCGGGCCCGGTCCAGTTGCCGCCGCACGCTCGCGCCGCCCTCGTGCGGCCCGAGTTGGCCGACTGGATGGAGGCGGCGCTGCGCGCGGACCCCGAGGCGCGGCCCGACCGCTTACCGGTGGACCCCCTTTGGCACGTTGAGCGAGACCTCCGCAGGCAGGAGCGACAGACGGCCCGCGACCGGCACTGGTCCACCGCTGACCCTAGTGCCGGCGTGACGCATCGGGGCGGCGGAAGCGCGCGCGGCTTCGGCTAGGCAGGGGCGGCCCGCCTGGCGAGCAACGCGCTCGCCGACGCACGCGTGCTGTCCAGGCGGGTGCCCAGTGCTGCGGCTACGGCTTGGGGCAGTTGCGGCGGTCATGCCCTGCGCTACCGCAGTTGCCGCACCGTCCCGCGTTCTGGGGCACCGTGCACGTGCGCCGGTCGTGCCCAGAGCGCCCGCAGTGGCTGCACGTCCTCGTCCCTGTCATGTCTGACCCCCAAGTCGTCTGGTCTGCAAAGGGTACGACGCCGCGGCCCAACTCGGGATGCAAAGCCACCAAGAGATCAGGCGTCCGCGGGAGTGCGGAGCCCGCGGGCGCAGCGGGCCCGGCGGCGGGCAGCCTGCCCGGCCGGACCTGACCCAGGGCGGCCCGGCTTCCCAGCCCCCGCTTACAGCGCCACACGGGCAAGGCTGGTGTGTCTCAGGCACCCGCTGGGAAAGGAACTCCCGTATTGCTGTGGCACCGATAGCCATTCACGTGCTTGGCCAGGTACTGCTGGTGCACGTCCTCGGCGTAGTAGTACGTCGGCGACTCGCGGACCTCCGTGGTGATCTCGCCCAGACCGCGACGGGCGAGCTCGTCGCCGTACACACGGGTCAGCTCGAGGGCGGTCGTCTCCTGCTCGGGCGTGGTCCAGTAGATAGCGGAGCGGTACTGGGTGCCGACGTCGTTGCCCTGGCGCATGCCCTGGGTGGGGTCGTGCACCTCGAAGAACGCCTTGACCAGGTCGGCGTAGGAGACGACGGCGGGGTCGAAGACGACGCGCACGGCCTCGGTGTGGTTGGTGCGCCCCGAGCAGACCTCCTCGTAGGAGGGGTGCGGGGTGTCGCCACCGGCGTACCCGACCGACGTCGACCAGACGCCGGGCATCTTCCAGTAGAGCTCCTCGGCGCCCCAGAAGCAGCCGAGGCCGAAGACCGCGACCTCGTGGCCGGCGGGGGCCTCGTCGGTGACGACGGGCGCGTCGAGCACGACGTGGCGCTCGGCGATGTGCCAGGGGCTCTCGCTGCGCCCCGGCAGCGTCTCGTCGGGGGCGATCAGGTCGGTCTGCTTGCGGGTGAAGAACATGCGGTGGTCCTCCTGGGAGTCGGTGTCCACCCTGCACAACACCGGGGGAGCCGCAATGGTTCCCGCCGTGGGTACCCTCGACGGGTGAGTGAGCAGCAGCACCTGGCCAAGGCGGGCTTCGAGACCCGCGCCATCCACGCCGGCTACGAGCCGGACCCCACGACGGGGGCGGTGATCCCGCCGATCTACGCCACGTCGACGTACAAGCAGGACGGCGTCGGCGGCCTGCGCGGCGGCTACGAGTACTCCCGCTCGGCGAACCCCACGCGCACCGCGCTCGAGGGCAACATCGCCGCCCTCGAGCAGGGCGAGCGCGGCTTCGCCTTCGCCTCCGGCCTGGCCGCCGAGGACACCCTCGTGCGCTCGCTGTGCACCCCGGGCGACCACGTGGTCATCCCCGACGACGCGTACGGCGGCACCTACCGCCTCTTCGACAAGGTCGAGAAGGCCTGGGGCCTGGAGCACAGCCCGGCGCCCGTCTCCGACGTCGACGCGGTGCGGGCCGCGATCCGCCCCGGGCAGACGAGGCTGGTCTGGGTCGAGACCCCGACCAACCCGATGCTGACCATCGGCGACATCGAGGCCCTGGCGGCCGTGGCCCACGAGGCCGGCGCGCTGCTCGTCGTCGACAACACCTTCGCCTCTCCCTACCTGCAGCAGCCGCTGACCCTCGGCGCCGACGTGGTGCTGCACTCGACCACGAAGTACTGCGGCGGGCACTCCGACGTCGTCGGCGGCGCGCTGGTCGTGCGCGACCTCGAGGTCGCCGACAAGGTCGCCTTCCACCAGAACGCCATCGGCGCCGTGGCCGGGCCCTTCGACGCGTGGCTGACGCTGCGCGGGCTCAAGACCCTGGGCGTGCGCATGGACCGGCACTGCGACAACGCCGAGAAGGTCGTCGACTTCCTGCTCGACCACCCGAAGGTCGAGCAGGTCGTCTACCCCGGGCTCGAGTCGCACCCCGGCCACGACGTCGCCGCCAAGCAGATGAAGCGCTTCGGCGGGATGGTCTCCTTCCGCGTCACCGGCGGCGAGCAGGCTGCGCTGGCGGTCTGCGAGGGCACCGAGGTCTTCACGCTCGGTGAGTCCCTCGGCGGCGTCGAGTCGCTCATCGAGCACCCCGGCCGGATGACCCACGCCAGCGTCGCCGGAACCGACCTCGAGGTCCCCGCCGACCTCGTGCGGCTCTCCGTCGGCATCGAGACCGCCGACGACCTCATCGCCGACCTCGACCGCGCCCTCGGGTGAGCGCCGCGGACGGCCGGGTCGCATAGGTTGACCGGCGTGGACGAGCAGCTGAGCAGCCCCGACCCCGCCGGCCCCGACCCGGCAGGTGACGTCGCGGTCGCGCAGCCCGACCCCGCCGCGCCGGCCCCCGGCGGGCGGCTGCGACGCCGCACCCGGCGGCCCCGCTCGGTCGAGGAGGAGGAGGGCCTGGCCCACCGGCTCTTCCAGCAGTGGAGCCAGCTGCGCGACGAGCGCGAGCGCCGGCTCACCCCGCCCGAGCTGGCCAGCGGCGCCGACGCCTACCCCCGCACCCACGTCCCCCCCGGGGTCGACCTGGCCGCCGCGTGGGCATGGCGGTTCCTGGTGATCGTGGCCGCCGGCGCGGTCATCGCCTGGACCGTCGGCTACCTGTCGGTCATCGTGCTGCCGATCGTGGTGGCCCTGCTCGTGACCGCGCTGGCCGTGCCCGCGGTCGACCTGCTCGTCCGCCTGCGGGTGCCCCGCGGGGTGGCCGCACTGCTCGTCGTCGTCGGCGGGCTGGCCACGGTCGGCGGGCTGCTGACCTTCGTGGGCCAGCAGGTGGCCAACGGCGCCACCGACCTGGCCGAGCAGACCGTCGCCGGCCTCGGCCAGATCCGCACCTGGCTCGAGGACGGCCCCCTCAACGCCAGCGACTCCCAGGTCGACCGGTGGATCAACGACGCGCAACGCCTGATCACCGACCAGACCAGCGACGGACAGGTCGTCAGCCGGATCACCGAGGTCGGCACCACGCTGACCCACGTGGTCGCCGGCTTCTTCATCGTGCTCTTCGCGACCTACTTCTTCATGGCCGACGGCCAGCGGATCTGGTCGTGGCTGGTGCGGCTGGCCCCGCGCGCGGCCCGCCCCCGGGTGGACTCCTCGGGCCGGGTCGCCTGGATCTCGCTGACGCAGTTCGTGCGGGCCACCGTCATCGTGGCGCTCGTCGACGCCATCGGCATCGCCACCTGGGCCTGGTTCCTGGGCGTGCCGTTCGTGGCCGCCATCGGCGTGCTGGTCTTCCTGGGCGCCTTCGTGCCGATGATCGGTGCCACCATCGCCGGTGTCGTGGCGGTCCTGGTGGCCCTGGTCGCCCAGGGCCCGGTGGCCGCGCTGCTGATGCTGGTCGGCGTCATCGTCGTCCAGCAGGTCGAGGGCCACGTGCTCCAGCCGTTCCTGATGGGGCGCTGGGTCTCGGTGCACCCGCTCGCGGTGATCCTCGCGATCGCGGCCGGCGTGATCGTCGCCGGGATCGCCGGGGCGCTCGTCGCGGTGCCGCTCGCGGCGGCCGTCAACGCCGTCGTGCAGCACCTGGCCGCCAACACCGCGCCCGGTGACGACCCACAGGAGGAGCTCGCCGAGGACTACGAGGAGAGCGGCGCCAGCGTCGACGTGCAGGAGCACCCCGAGGAGGCCCCGTCGTGAGCCACCAGCCCACCGTCGGCCTGGCCGAGATCGAGGCCGCCCGCGAGGTCCTCGCCGGCGTCGCGGTGCGTACGCCGATGGAGGAGTCGCGCTGGCTCTCCCAGCTGGTCGGCGGCGAGGTGCGCCTCAAGGCCGAGAACCTCCAGCGCACCGGCTCCTTCAAGGCCCGCGGCGCCTACGTGCGGATCTCCCGGCTCAGCGAGGAGGAGCGCGCCCGTGGCGTCGTCGCCGCCTCGGCCGGCAACCACGCGCAGGGCGTGGCGCTGGCCGCGCAGCTGCTCGGCATCTCGGCGACCGTCTTCATGCCCGAGGGCGCCCCGATCCCCAAGGAGCGCGCGACCCGCGGCTACGGCGCCGAGGTCGTCTTCACCGGCCAGTACCTCGAGGACGCGCTGGTCGCGGCTCACGAGTTCGCCGAGCGCACCGGGGCGGTGCTGATCCACCCCTTCGACCACGCCGACGTCGTGGCCGGTCAGGGTACCGTCGGGCTGGAGATCATCGAGCAGCTGCCGGAGGTCGCCACCGTGGTGGTGCCCACCGGGGGTGGTGGGCTGCTGGCCGGCGTCGCGCTGGCGGTCAAGGCGCTGCGCCCCGACGTACGGGTCGTGGGCGTGCAGGCCAAGGACGCCGCGGCCTACCCCGGGTCGCTGGAGGCCGGCCGGCCCACACCGCTGGCGGTGATGCGCACGATGGCCGACGGCATCGCCGTCGGCCGCCCCGGAGACCTGACCTTCGCCGCCGTCGTCGAGCACGTCGACGAGGTGGTCACCGTCAGCGAGGACTCCCTGGCGCGTGCGGTGCTGTCGCTGGCCGAGCGCGCCAAGCTCGTCTGCGAGCCCGCCGGCGCGGCCGCGGTCGCGGCGCTGCTGGACCGGCCCGAGGCGTTCGAGGCGCCGGTGGTGGCCGTGCTCTCGGGCGGCAACATCGACCCGCTGCTGCTGGGCAAGGTGATCCGCCACGGCATGGCCGCGGCCGGGCGCTACCTCAACCTAGACGTCACGATCCCCGACGCCCCCGGCGGCCTCGCGCGGCTGCTCACCGAGGTCAGCGCCGCCGGCGCCAACGTGCTCGAGGTCGCCCACGAGCGCATCTCGCCGGCATTGTCGATGGACGAGGTCGAGGTGCACCTGCAGCTCGAGACGCGGGGCCCCGAGCACTCCGACTCCGTGCTGACGCGGCTGCGCGAGCACGGCTACCGCGTCCAGCAGTAGCGGCGACGAGCGCTATCGAGGACCGTCGTCGGGGCCGGGTGAGG
>NZ_BNET01000001.1:31496-868627 GCF_024341885.1 Nocardioides sp. OK12
GAGGACCGTGCTCGCCGTACGCCGTTCGGTGGTGGGGTCTCGGCGACGCTCGAGCCTTCGGCCCTCGCTGCTCGACCAGCGGCGGTGCTTCGTTGGTCGAGCAGTGACGAGCGTCAGCGAGGAGCGTCGTCAAGGCCGGGTGAGGACCGTGCTCGCCGTACGCCGTTCGGTGGTGGGGTCTCGGCGACGCTCGAGCCTTCGGCCCTCGCTGCTCGACCAACGGCGGTGCTTCGTTGGTCGAGCAGTGACGAGCGTCAGCGAGGAGCGTCGTCGAGGCCGGGTGAGGACCGTGCTCGCCGTACGCCGTTCGGTTGCGGGGTCTCGGCGACGCTCGAGCCTTCGGCCCTCGCTGCTCGACCAACGGGGGCGTTCGTTGGTCGAGGATGACGAGCGTCAGCGAGACCCGGTGAGGACCGCGCTCGCCGTACGACGCTCGAGCCTTCGGCCATCGCTGCTCGACCAACGGGGCTGGACATGCGTCGAGCCGGCCGGTTCACACCGGCCGGCTCGCGCATCGTGCGTGGCTCAGATCGTGTACGGCACCGCGTCGAGGATGACGACCTCGAGCATCTTGCCGTTGGGGGCCTCGTAGGAGACCGTGTCGCCGCGGCTGGCGCCGTTGATGGCCTGGCCCAGCGGGGACTGCGGCGAGTAGACCTTCAGGTCCTCGACCGAGTCCTCGATCTCGCGGGCACCGAGCAGGAAGGTCTCGGCCTCGTCGTCGTCGTCGCCGACGAACTTGTAGGTGACCTTCATGCCGGGCTCGACGACACCGTCGTCGGGAGGGGTCTCGCCGATCTCGGCGCGGCGGAGCATGTCCTCGAGCTGGCGGATGCGGCCCTCGATGCGGCCCTGCTCCTCGCGGGCGGCGTGGTAGCCGCCGTTCTCCTTCAGGTCGCCCTCGTCGCGGGCGTTGCTGATGCGCTCGATGACGTCCGCACGCACCGGGCCCTTGAGCTCCTCGAGCTCGGCGCTGAGCTTCTCGAAGGCGTCCTTGGTCAGCCAGATCTTGCCCGGCTCGGTCGACTGCGTCATGGGTGGCTCCTACGGGGGGTGCGTCAGGGTGTGGTCGTCCGCACCCGTTGTCGTGGGTGTGTCTCGTGCGGATCTGACGACGTCGGTGGCGCAGGTGAGGCGCTCGACGGTGGTCGCGGGCCTTCGTCCTGGCGGGCCCGGCGGGTGCGTCAGAACGACCACCTTAACAATCCCCGGCCCAAAAAGCAGACCGGTCCATCGACTCGGAGGGGTGAAAGGGCCCGGAGGCGGGGCCTCAGCGCGGGCGCGACTGGCCGTCGGCGGTGCAGCCGACGTTCTCGATGGCCGTCGCGAGCCGCTCGGTGCGGACGCTGACCTCGGTGCGCCCGTCGCCGGTGGGGGTGAAGACCCGCTCGCCCACCACGACCTTGTCGGCGGCGTAGGCGCGCACCAGGCACTGCACGTCGGTGGCGTCGGCGCCCACCCGCACGTCGACCACGGCGGTGGTCGTGTGGTCGTCGACCACGTCGAAACCCACGATGTCGGAGCGCACCGACGGGTTGGCGTGCACGAGCGTGGTCCAGGCCAGCCAGGCCAGCGAGACGGCGGCGACCACGGCGACCGCGGCGAGCAGCGAGCGGCGCCGCCACGGCGCGGGGGCGCCGTACCGCTCGGTGAGGAGGTCCTGCGAGGTCACTGCTCCATGGTGACACCTACGATGGAACGCATGTCGCAGCACCCCCAGGAGCGGCCGTACGACGGCCTGCGTCTCATGCACGTCCACGCCCACCCCGACGACGAGTCGAGCAAGGGTGCGGCGTCCACCGCGCGCTACGTCGACCAGGGCGCCGAGGTGCACGTGGTCACGTGCACCGGCGGGGAGCGGGGCTCGATCCTCAACCCCAAGATGGAGCGGCCCGACATCCTGGCCAACATCACCGAGGTGCGCCGCCAGGAGATGGAGCGCGCCCGCGACATCCTCGGCATCACCCAGCACTGGCTCGGCTTCGTCGACTCGGGCTGGCCCGACGGCGACCCGAAGCCGCCGCTGCCCGAGGGCTGCTTCGGCGTCGCCCCGCTGGAGGAGTCGGTGGAGGCGCTGGTGCGGATCGTGCGCGAGGTGCGCCCGCACGTGCTGACGACGTACGACGAGCGGGGCGGCTACCCGCACCCCGACCACGTGCGCTGCCACGAGGTGAGCGTCGCGGCGTTCGAGGCGGCCGGCGACCCGGAGCGCTTCCCCGACGCGGGGGAGCCGTGGCAGCCGCTCAAGCTCTACTACCACCACTCCTTCAACCGCCCCCGCATGGAGGCGCTGCACGCCGCGATGCAGGCCCACGGCCTGGAGTCGCCGTGGGAGGAGCGGCTGAAGGACTGGAAGCCCGAGCCCGAGTGGGACGCCCGGATCACCACCAAGGTCGAGTGCGGCGCCTACTTCGGCGTGCGTGACCAGGCGCTGCTGGCGCACGCCACCCAGATCGACCCCGACGGGCACTGGTTCGCGATCCCGCGCGAGCTGCAGCTCGAGGTCTGGCCGACCGAGGACTACGAGCTCGTGGTGAGCCACGTCGCGTCGACGACGCCCGAGGACGACCTCTTCGCGGGCATCGACCGCCCGGGTGGCACGCTGTGAGCATGCTGCTGCCCGAGCTCGTCGTCCACCTCGCGCCCGTCCTCGAGCTGGTCCGGCTCACCGACGAGGTTCCCGAGCCCGAGGACGTCAAGGCCGGCTGGGGTGCCCTCGCGATCTTCGCGCTGATGGCCGCGGCCGTGGCGCTGCTGGGCTGGAGCCTGTTCCGCCAGCTGCGCAAGGTCGAGCACGGCCGGGTGACCGGCGTGTACGGCGACGTCCCGGCCGATCCGGAACAGCGTCCGGTGGCCGAGGACGACGCCGACGACAACACCGGCGACCCCGGCCGCGCCTGAGCCGGCTCAGCCCTCCTGGGCCTGGGCGCCGTCCTGGGCCTCGATCTGCTGGCGCACCTCGTCCATGTCGAGGTCGCGCACGGCCTGGATGACCTGGTCGAGCGCCGGCGCGGGCAGCGCGCCGGGCTGGGCGAAGACCAGGATGCCCTCGCGGAAGGCCATCAGGGTCGGGATCGACTGGATGCCGGCCGCGGCGGCCAGCTGCTGCTCCGACTCGGTGTCGATGGAGCCGAAGGTGATGTCGGAGTTCGCCTCGGAGGCGGCCTCGTAGGTCGGTGCGAACTGCTTGCACGGGCCGCACCACTCCGCCCAGAAGTCGACCAGGAGGATGTCGTCCTCCTTCACGTGGGTCTCGAAGTTGGCCTCGGTCAGCTCGATGGTTGCCATGCCTCCACCGTACGACGCCCGCGTGAGGTCCTCGAGTCAGCCGACGCAGGCGCGGGCGAAGCGGCCCAGCAGGTCGGGCCAGTCGGTGCAGCGCTCGCGCAGGTGCAGGTTCGTGGCGTCCCAGCCGCCGTGGCGGAACTCGACCAGGCAGACGCCGCCCTCGGCGGTGAACGCGACGTCGAGCCAGGTGGGGTGCGCGTCGGCGGGCTGCCACCAGTGCGGCCGGTAGGTCTGGGCGTAGCGGACCCCGGGCTCCCAGGTCGTCACCCGCCCCAGCGGGCGGCGCTCGCCACCGACCAGCAGGACCACCTCGCCGTCGACGCCCGGTGTGACCTCCAGGCCGGCGAACGCCTCGGGGTCGGGGGTCGAGGCAGGGTCCCACCAGCGGCCCAGGTCGGTGAAGACCTCGAAGGCGCGACCCGGGTCGCAGGCGACGTCGACCGCGTGCTGGAGCGGGGCGTCGGGAGCGCTCACCGGCGCTGCTCCTGCTGCGGGCCGCGCTGCTGGTCGGCCGGCTCGTCCTCGCCGGCGGCCAGGCCGGCCACCAGCACCAGCAGCAGGATCGCGGTGACCGCGCCGGCGACACCGCGCTGGTGCGCCGGCATCGCCTTGGCCCGGGCCAGCAGCCGGCCCGGGGCGTGCGCGATCGCCGCGCCCGCCCGGTCGGGGAAGCTCTCGCCCGGCACCCGCGCCGGGCGCGGCTGCTCCTCGGGGGCGCCCGACGTCTCCGGGGCGGCGGCCGGCACCTGGGTGGTCACCGCGACCGGCGCCGTCATCACCGCGGTGTGGTCGTCGCGGGGCGGGGTCGCGGGGGCTGCCGAGGCCGCCGGCGTCCGCAGCTCCTCGAGCGAGCCGGCGACCTGGTGGGCCGAGGGACGGGCGGAGGCGTCGGCGGAGGTCATGGCGACCAGCAGGCGCCGCCAGCGCTCATCGAGGGTGCCGGGCACGACGGGGTCGCGGTGCAGCCGTGCCAGCGCGGACTCGGTGGGGCTGCCGGGGAAGGCACGTTCGCCGGTGAGCGACTCGAGCAGCACCAGGCCGAGGGAGTAGACGTCGACGGCGGTGGTGACCTGCTCGCCGCGCACCTGCTCGGGGGAGAGGTAGGCGGCGGTGCCGACCGCGGTGCCGGTGCGGGTGTGGCTGACCGTGTCGCCGATCAGCCGGGCGATGCCGAAGTCGGCGAGCTTCACGCGGCGGTCGGTGCCGAGCAGCACGTTGCCGGGCTTGATGTCGCGGTGCACGACCCCGCGGTCGTGGGTGTGGGCCAGGGTGGCGGCCAGCTCGGCGCCCACCCGGGCGGTCTCGTCGGCGCCCAGCGGCCCCTCGTCGAGCGCCCGCGCCAGCGAGCGGCCCTCGACGAGCTCCATGACCAGGAACGGGTGCTGCTCGTCGATCCCGGCGTCGAGCACCGTCACCAGACCGCGGTGGGAGAGGTTCGCGAGCGTGCGCGCCTCCGAGGTGAAGCGGGCGCGGTCGGTCGGGTCGCCGGCGACGTCGCGCAGCACCTTGACCGCGACCTGGCGGTCCAGGAGGCGGTCGGTGGCGCGGTGCACGTCGGCCATCCCGCCCGAGCCCAGCAGCGGGCCGAGCTCGTACCTGTCGTTGAGGAGGGGGGAGACCACGGGCGCAGTCTGTCAGCACCCGGAGCCCGCCGCGCCCTCCCGTCGGGGTGGTGGGCCGGTACGCACGCGTGGCTAGGGTCGAGAGATGAGCCAGCAGCAGGGACAGCAGTCCGCACCGCAGCCCGCACAGCAGCAGGGTGCGCCGCGCGTGGTGGTCCTCGACGTCAACGAGACGCTCTCCGACCTCTCGCCGCTCGACGACGCCTTCGTCGAGGTGGGCCTGGGTGCCCACGAGCGGCAGGCCTGGTTCGCCGGGGTGCTGCGCGACGGGTTCGGCCTCGGCCTGGCCGGCGCCTCCGCGGCGTTCGCCGACGTGGCCTCGGGGGCGCTGCGGGTGCGGCTGCTCGAGAGCGGCACCCCCGCCGAGGAGGTCGAGCAGAAGGTCGAGACCGTGATGGGGCGGTTCTCGACCCTGCGGGTGCACCCCGACGTGCCGCCCGGCATCCGGGCGCTGCGCGCGGCCGGGCTGCGGATCGTGACCCTGACCAACGGCTCGACCTCCGTCGCCGGGGGCCTGCTCGAGCGGGCCGGGCTGCGCGACCACCTCGACCTGCTGCTCTCGGTCGAGGACGCGCCGGCGTGGAAGCCGGCCGCGTCGGCGTACGAGCACGCGCTGGAGGAGTGCGGCGTCGAGGCGCACGAGGCGATGCTGGTCGCGGTGCACCCCTGGGACATCGACGGCGCGGCGCGCGCCGGGCTGCGCACCGGCTGGGTCGACCGCAGCGGCCGCGGCGCCTACCCGGCGTACCTGCGGGCGCCGGAGCTCAGCGCACCGTCACTGGCCGAGCTCGCCGGCGACCTGCTCACCGCCGAGCTCAAGTAGGCCCCGCCGCACCACCGGACGTGCCACCGGCCCGTCCGGGGGCGGGCGTGCGCCCCGGACGGGCCGGCGGGTCAGGTGGTGATCAGCTGCTGATCAGGGCGTCGCCGGCACCGGGGTGCCGTCGATGGTGAACACGCCGCCGTCGTTGTGGTTGTCGGGGTTGGTCGGGGCGGTGTTGCCCGCGATGACCACGTCGGTGACGGTCAGGACGCCGGTGGCGCTGTTCCACAGCCCGCCGCCCTCGTTGTCGGCGTTGTTGCCGGTGACCCGGCCGCCGTCGTAGGTCACGACGCCCGCGGCGGTGATGTGCAGGCCGCCGCCGTTGCCGGGCGCGGCGCCAGTGTCGTTGCCGGTCATCACGACGTCGCGCAGGGCCACCGTGGTGGCGTCGGTGGTCTCGATCGCGCCACCGGCACGCACCGAGGTGTTGGCGTCGAAGGTGGTGCCGACGACCTCGAGGGTGCCCTTGTTGAGCAGGCCGCCGCCCGAGCCGGCGGTGCCGGTGGCGGTGTTGTCGCTGACCGTGGAGTCGCGGAGGGTCAGGGTGCCGCCGTCGTTGTAGAGGCCGCCGCCGCCCTGGTCGGCGTCGTTGCCGCCGGCGGTGTTGCCGACGATCTCGGAGCCGGTGACGGTGAAGGTGCCGCCGGCGCTGTTCCACAGCCCGCCGCCCTCGGCGCTGGCGCTGTTGCCGCGGACCTCGGTGCTGGCCACGTCGACGACGCCGGCACCGGTGAGGTGGAAGGCGCCGCCGTTGCCGGGGGCCGCGCCCGCGGTGTTGTCGTTGAGCGAGGAGCGCAGCACCGAGGTGGTGCCGACGTTCGCCTCGATCGCGCCACCGGCGCGCTGGGCGTCGTTGCCGCTGACGTCGCTCTGCACGACGGCGAGGGTGCCCTGGTTGTTGAAGATGCCGCCGCCGGAGCCGGCGGCGCCGGGGGCGGTGTTGCCGGTGACGGTGCTGCCGCGCACGGTCAGGTCGCCCATCTCGTTGTAGAGGCCGCCACCGCCCTGGTCGGCAGCCGCGCCCGCGGCGACGTTGTCGGTGATCTCGGAGCCGCGCACGGTGAAGACGCCGCCGGCGCTGTTCCACAGCCCGCCGCCCTCGGCGAGGGCGGTGTTGCCGCTGACGACCGAGCCGACGACGTCGACGGTGCCGGTGCCGGTGATGTGCAGGCCGCCGCCGTTGCCGGGCGCCGCGCCGGCGGTGTTGTCGGTGAGCGACGAGCGGCGCACGGTGGTGTCGCCACCGTTGGCCTCGATGCCGCCACCGGCGCGGGGCGCCTCGTTGTCGGCCACGGTGGTCTCGACGACCTCGACGGTGCCGAGGTTGTTGAGGAGGCCGCCGCCCGAGCCGGCGGCGCCCGTGGCGGTGTTGCCGGTGATGCTCGAGCCGGTGACCTGCAGGAAGCCGCCGTCGTTGTAGATGCCGCCGCCGCCCTGGTCGGCCTCGGCGCCACCCGCGGTGTTGCCCTCGATGCGGGTGCGGTCGACGATGAACGTACCGTCGGCGGAGTTCCACAGGCCGCCGCCCTCGGCGCCGGCGGAGTTGCCGCCCACCCAGCTGCTGGTGATCTCGACCGCGCCGGCGCCGGTCAGGTGCAGCGCGCCGCCGTTGCCGGGCTCGTCGCCCGTCGAGTTCTTGACCATCCGGGTGCCGATGAGCTGGGTCAGGCCCTCGTTCGCCTCGATCGCACCGCCCGCGCGGGTCGCGGTGTTGCGCGCCAGCCGCGAGTCGGAGATGAGCACCTTGCCGCCGTCGTTGAAGACCGCGCCGCCCGAGGCGCCGGTGCCGGTGACCTGGTTGGCCAGCATCGAGGTGTTGCGCACCACCAGCTCGCCGTTGACCAGGATCGCGCCGCCGCTCTCGCCGGTCGCGGGCGCACCACCGCGCAGGCGGGCGTTCTTGACGACCAGCCGGGCGCCGTCGGCCACGGTGAAGATCCGGTCGACGCTCTTGGCGTCGATCGTGAAACCACGGGCGTTGAGCACCAGGTCGTCGGTGACCTCGATGGCCCCGCCCAGGCGGCCGTTGAAGCGCACGTCGTCGCGCAGCTTGAGGCGGTCCAGGCCGTCCTTGCGGTTGGCCCTGGCCACCGCGGCGCGCAGGCCCGCCTCGTTGCCGGCCTTCGAGGATCGCTCCGCGGCGGGCCGCTCGGCCGCCTGCGCGAGGCTGGGGGTGGCCGCGACCGCGGCCAGCGCGAGCGCTCCGGCCGCGGCGCCGCTGAGCAGCCGCGCGCCTCGGGTCCTGGGTGTCGTCATGTCGTGCCCTTCTCTGGGGTGCGACCGCCTGGCCGCGCTGGCGCGCCCCGACCCGGGGCGCGGTGGTGCGTCAGGGGTGGGTACGCCGCCCGCGGCACCCGCGTTCACCCGGCGCGCAAGAAATCCCAGCCGGCCCGGATCTGCGCCGGCTCGCGGTGGGGCCATCCCTGCGGCTGGTGGTTCCGAATGAACGGCGAGCAGGCGGCCGCCGTACTCATCGACAGGGATGGGCGCGACGGGTCCTGGAGAGGGCGGCGCGATCTTCATGGGGACGCAGGTCGAGGGGTGGGCGGGTGCTCGGAGGACGAGAGCGGCACGGACGGCTGAGCCGCGGGCCGACGCGCGGCAAGAGGTGGGGCTGGGTGACGAGGACGGCGTCCACGCCGCCTACCTGCAGCACGGCCCGGAGATCTACCGCTTCGTGCTGCGCTCCCTCGGCGACCCCGGGGCGGCCGAGGACGTCACCCAGGAGACCTTCCTCAAGGCCTGGCGCCACGCCGCGCGCTACGACCCGGACCTCGCGTCGCTGCGGGTGTGGCTCTTCGGGATCGCGCGCAACGCCGTGATCGACCACGTGCGCGCCGCCCGGGTGCGGCCCTGGCAGTCGGCGCTGGCCGGTGACGAGGCGGTGCAGGCCGCGGTGCACGACGCTGGCGGCCCCGCGGGCGACCCCTCCGAGCGACTGGTGGGACAGTGGGTCGTCGAGGAGGCGCTGCTGCGCCTGAGCGAGCAGCACCGGGTGGCCATCGTGCAGACCCACCTGCGCGAGCGGCCCTACGACGAGGTCGCCGCCGAGCTGGGGGTGCCCGTGGGCACGCTGCGCAGCCGGGTCTTCTACGGGCTCAAGGCGCTGCGCGCCGCGATGGACGAGATGGGGGTGGCGCCGTGAACGACGCCCATGAGCACGGGCAACAGGAGCAGCAGGAGCGTCACGAGCGCCTGCGTGAGCTGCTGGGGGCGCACGTGCTGGGCCACCTCGCCGCGCCGGAGGCCGACGCGGTGCGCGCCCACCTCGACGGCTGCGCCGGGTGCCGCGCCGAGGTCGCCGAGCTCGAGCCCCTGGTGGCCCGGCTCGACGCTGTCGACCCCACCCACCTCGACGAGCGGCCCTCGCCGGCGGGCGACCTGGGCGCCCGCATCCACAGCGGGGTCGCCGCCGAGCGGGCCGAGCGGGAGGCCCGCGCGCGCGAGGACGAGCGCGCGGCCGCCCGCCACCGCTCCCGGCGTCGTACGACGCTGCTGGCCGCGGCCGCCGCCGTGGTCGTGGTGGCGCTCGCCTCGGGGGTCGCCCTGGGCCGGGCCAGCGCACCGCAGCCGCCCGCCGTGCCGCTGGAGGCGATCAGCCTCGAGGTCGCCGGGTCGGGGCAGCAGGGGGAGGGCGGCATCGAGCTCGAGAGCGCCGGCCTGGTCGCGCACACCTGGGGCACCGAGCTGCGCTTCGTGGGGGCGGGCTTCGAGGAGGGCGCGGTCTACCGGGCCGCCTTCCGCGACTCCGGGGGGCGGCTGACGCCGGCGGGGGAGTTCCTCGGCACCGGTGCCGCGGAGATGAGCTGCCAGCTGCAGTCGGCGCTGCTGCGCCCCGACGTGGTGGCCGTGGTGGTCACCGACGCCGACGGCGAGACGGTGCTCAGCAGCGAGGTCTGAGCGTCGGTCCCTGCCTTGACACGCGGGCTGGTCCAGACCAGCCACCGGCGTGTGACCTGCGTTACAGAGTCGTGACCCGGGAATCCTTGACGCGGACGGTGCGTAAACGCTTGCATCATCTAAGCACCACTGTCCGGAGCACGTCAGAGAAGGGGACCCCAGATGCGCTCACGCAAGATCAGGCACGCGACGATCGCGGCCATCGCCACCGGCATCGTCCTGGCCGGTTGCGCCAGCGACCCGGCCAGCAACGAGGTACAGACCGCCGAGGGCACCTCGCCGGGCGAGGGCGTCGAGGGCTGTGAGGACCTGACCCAGTTCGGTGACCTCACCGGCACCGAGGTCTCGGTCTACACCTCGATCATCGCGCCGGAGGACGCGGCCCACAAAGCCTCCTACGAGAAGTTCACCGAGTGCACCGGGGCCGAGGTCGCCTACGAGGGCTCCAACCAGTTCGAGACCCAGCTGATCGTGCGCGTGCGTGGCGGCAACGCCCCCGACATCGCCTACGTCCCGCAGCCGGGCCTGCTCGGCACCCTGGTCGACACCGGTTCGGTGGTGCCGGCTCCCGAGCCGACCGCCGACAACGTCGACGAGTGGTGGGGCGAGGACTGGAAGGGCTACGGCACGGTCGACGACACCTTCTACGCCGCCCCGCTGGGCGCCAACGTGAAGTCGTTCGTCTGGTACTCCCCGCAGATGTTCGAGGAGAACGGCTGGGAGGTCCCCGAGACCTGGGACGACATGGTCGCGCTCTCCGAGGACATCGCCGCCAGCGGCACCAAGCCCTGGTGCGTGGGCATCGAGTCCGGCGAGGGCACCGGCTGGGTGCTCACCGACTGGCTCGAGGACGCGCTGCTGCGCGACGTGGGCCCCGACGTCTACGACCAGTGGGTCAACCACGAGATCCCCTTCGACGACCCGCAGGTCGTCGAGTCGCTCGACCGGGTCGGCGACATCGTCAAGAACCCCGACTTCGTCAACGGCGGTCACGGTGACGTGAACTCCATCGCCACGACCACCTTCCAGGACGGCGGCCTGCCGATCCTCAAGGGTGACTGCGCGATGCACCGCCAGGCGAGCTTCTACGCCGCCCAGTGGCCCGCAGACACCGACATCTCCGAGGACGGCAAGATCTTCGCCTTCTACCTGCCCACCACCAACGAGGACAACGGTCGCCCGGTGCTCGGTGGCGGCGAGTTCACCGTCGCCTTCGACGACCGCCCGGAGGTGCAGGCCTTCCAGACCTACCTCTCCAGCGACGTGTGGGCCAACGAGAAGGCCGAGGCCACCCCTGACGGTGGCTGGGTCAGCGCCAACACCGGCCTCGACGTCGAGCTGCTGAACAACCCCATCGACCGCCTGTCGGCCGAGACCTTCCAGGACCCCGAGGCCGTCTTCCGCTTCGACGGCTCCGACCAGATGCCCAGCGCCGTCGGCGCCGGCTCCTTCTGGAAGGAGATGACCTCCTGGGTCACCGGGGACGACAGCGAGGCCGTCCTGGCCAACATCGAGGACTCCTGGCCGAACTGATCGAGACGACCCGTACGCCGGGTCGCGGCACCCCCGCGACCCGGCGTACGGCCCCTCGGTCGGTGCGCGAGAAAGGTGTGGGTAGGACGTGACGACTCCCGAGAAGCTCATCCAGATGGTGATCGCCATCGCCCTGTTCGTGGGCGTGATGGCAGCCATCCTGCTCCTGACGGCTCGACTGAAATCGCGCAACGGCGAACGGGTCCAGGCCGTGGCCTTCGTCGGTCCGGCGCTCTTCCTGGTCGCGGTGGGGCTGCTGTACCCGGCCCTCAAGACGGCCTACCAGTCGTTCTTCGGCGCCAACGGCGACAACTTCGTGGGGTTCGACAACTACGTCGACATCTTCACCAACTCCAGCCTGCTGACCGTGCTGCGCAACACCATGCTGTGGGTGCTGCTCGTCCCGACGCTCTCCACCTTCATCGGCCTGGTCTACGCGGTGCTGGTGGACCGGTCCCGCTTCGAGAAGCTGGCCAAGGCGCTGGTCTTCCTGCCGATGGCGATCTCGCTGGTGGGCGCCTCGATCATCTGGAAGTTCGTCTACGAGTACAAGGGCACCGAGAACGAGCAGATCGGTCTGCTCAACGGTGTCCTCAAGGCCCTCGGCTTCGAGACCTACAACTTCTTGTTCTACGCGCCGTGGAACACGCTCTTCCTGATCGTGATCCTGATCTGGATCCAGGCCGGGTTCGCGATGACGATCCTCTCCGCCTCGATCAAGGCGATCCCTGACGACATCGTCGAGGCCGCCAGCCTCGACGGGGTGAGCGGGCTGAAGATGTTCTTCTTCATCACCGTGCCCAGCATCCGCCCCTCGCTGATCGTCGTGCTCACCACGATCAGCATCGGCACGCTCAAGGTCTTCGACATCGTGCAGACCTCGACCGGTGGTCGCTTCGACACCAGCGTGCTGGCCTACGAGTACTACTTCCAGTACTTCGTCTCGCTCAACCAGGGCCTCGCAGCGGCGCTGGCCGTGGTGATCTTCGCGCTGGTCACCCCGATCATCATCTACAACGTCCGTCAGATGCGTCGGCTGGAGGCACGATGACCACGACCCCCACCCCCGAGCCCGCCATGGTCGAGCAGACCCCGGGCCCGGAGACCGGCCGGAAGAAGGGCTCCAAGTCGGCCGCCTCGGCGGCCCGCGACGGCCTCAGCGGCCGCACCGCCTCCGCCATCAGCCTGGTGATCGCGCTGCTCTGGACGCTGCCGACCTTCGGTCTGTTCGTCTCCTCGTTCCGGCCCGAGACCGACGCCAAGACCACCGGGTGGTGGAACGTCGTCACCGACCCCAGCTTCACCCTCGACAACTACCGCGAGGTGCTCTCGGGCGAGGGCAACGCCGGGCTGATGACGTTCCTGGTCAACACCATCGTCATCACCATCCCGGGCGTGCTGATCCCGATCACGCTGGCGACCCTGGCGGCGTACGCGTTCGCCTGGATGAAGTTCAAGGGTCGTGACGCGCTCTTCGTGGCGATGTTCGCGCTGCAGATCGTGCCGATCCAGGTCACCCTGATCCCGCTGCTCTCGCTCTACACCTCACCGCCGTTCAACCTGCGGCCGCTGGCCGGGCGGGACGCGCCCGCGGGCGGTCTCTACGAGCTGTGGCTCTCGCACGCGATCTTCGCGATGCCGCTGGCGATCTTCCTGCTGCACAACTTCATGCGCGAGATCCCCGGCGAGCTCATCGAGTCGGCGCGCGTCGACGGCGCCGGCCACGTCGAGATCTTCACCCGCATCATGCTGCCGCTGATGGCGCCGGCGATCGCGGCGTTCGGCATCTTCCAGTTCCTGTGGGTGTGGAACGACCTGCTGGTCGCCCTGGTCTTCAGCGGGCCGGACGTCGCGCCACTGACGGTCAAGCTGGTCAACCTGGTGGGTCAACGAGGAGAGGACTGGCACCTGCTCTCCGCGGGCGCCTTCGTCTCGCTGGTCATCCCGCTCGCGGTGTTCCTGGGCCTGCAGCGCTACTTCGTGCGCGGGCTGCTCGCCGGCAGTGTGAAGGGATGAGCCTCCCCCCGGACCGGGGGGAGGCGAGCGGGTCAGGCAGGGCCGCTGGTGCGGTCGCTGCTGCGGTCGCGGGCGACGCCCGCCAGCCAGTCGTACGACGCCTTGGGCGTGCGCGTCTGGTCGGCGGGGTCGATGTGGACGAGCCCGAACGTCTTCGTGTAGCCGTAGGCCCACTCGAAGTTGTCGAGCAGCGTCCAGACCACGTAGGCGCGCACGTCGGCGCCGGCCGCCCGCGCCGCCTCGGTGGCGGCCAGGTGGTCGCGCAGGTAGTCGATGCGGTCCTGGTCGGCGACCCGGCCCTCCTCGACCCGGTCGTCGGCGCAGGCCGCGCCGTTCTCCATCACCAGCAGCGGCAGCCCGGTGCGGCGGTGGGTCTCGACCAGCAGCTCCTCGAGACCCGAGGCGTCGATCTCCCAGCCGATGTCGGTGCGCGGGTCGCGCTCGACCAGGGTGAAGGGGGCGACGCCGGGGTAGGCGCCGCCCTCGGGGTGCTCGTCACCGGAGCTCGTGCCGGCGACGTCGGGTCGCACGGGGGTGTAGTAGTTGATGCCGATCCAGTCGGCCGAGCCCTGCATCAGCGCGAGGTCGCCCTCGCGGACCAGCTCGGGGTCGGCCAGCTCGGGGGCCACCCGCAGCAGGCCCTCGTCGTACGCACCGTCGACGAGGGGGTCGAGCCAGACCCGGTTGCGGATCGCGTCGACCCCGTCGGCGACGTCGGCGGCCTCGGGCCGCTCCGCCCACACGGGGGCGAGGTTGAGCACGATGCCGACGTCGTGCGCGCCGGCGGCGCGCATCCGCTCGGCGGCCATCGCGTGCCCGAGGACCAGGTGGTGGGCCGCCCGGTGGGCGGCGCCGCCCTCCTGGCGACCGGGGGCGTGGACGCCGGCGGAGTAGCCCAGGTAGGCCGCGCACCACGGCTCGTTGTGGGTGGCCCACAGGCCGACGCGGTCGCCGAGGCGCTCGTGGACGATCTCGGCGTAGTCGGCGAACGCCTCCGCGGTGCCGCGCTCGAGCCAGCCGCCTCGGTCCTCGAGGGCCTGGGGCAGGTCCCAGTGGTAGAGCGTGGCGGTGGGCTTCACGCCGCGCTCGAGCAGGCTGTCGACCAGGCGGTCGTAGTAGTCGAGGCCGCGGGTCTCGACGCGGCCGCGGCCCTCGGGCTGCACCCGGGGCCAGGCGATCGAGAAGCGGTACCAGTCGACGCCGAGCCCGGCGACGAGGTCGGCGTCCTCGGCGTAGCGGTGGTAGGAGTCGCAGGCCACGGAGCCGTCGCTGGCGTCGGCGATCGCGCCGGGACGAGCGGCGAAGGTGTCCCAGATCGAGGGCCCACGGCCGTCCTCGGTCGCGCCCCCCTCCACCTGGTACGACGCGGTGGCGGTGCCGAGCTCGAGGTCGGCGTGGGCGGCGGGCAGACGGGAGGGCGTGCTCATGCGCCTACGGTAGTCCAGGTGGTTGACCGGTACAATCGGGAGGCGGCATGACCAGCATCCACGACCTCGCCAGGGAGACGGGCGTGTCCACCGCGACCGTCTCGCGTGCCCTGCGCGGGCTCCCGCGCGTCTCGGAGGAGACCCGGCAGCGGGTGATGGAGGCGGCCGTGCGGCTGGGCTACGTGCCCTCGCCCCACGCGGTCGGGCTGGCCAGCGGCGGCCAGACGCGCACGGTGGCGATCGTGGTGCTCTTCGTGACCCGCTGGTTCTTCGCCACGGTGATCTCGGGGGCCGAGCAGGTGCTGCGCGAGCGCGGCTACGACGTGCTGCTCTACAACCTCAACGACGACGAGGAGGCGCGGCGCCGGGTGCTCGGCACCCACCTGCTGACCAAGCGCGTCGACGCCCTGCTGGTGGTCGGGCTGGGCCCCACGCCGCAGGAGGTGCACTGGCTCAGCAGCCAGGGGATGCCGGTCGTGACGGTCGGCGCCCGGATCGCCCAGTGGCCCAGCGTGCGCGTCGACGACGAGCTGGTCGCGCGCACCGGCGTGGAGCACCTGCTCTCGCTGGGGCACCGCCGCATCGCCTACGTCGGCATGATCCACGACACCGGCATCAGCCTGGCCACGCCCCGTGCGCGGGTGCGGGGCTACCGCGACAGCCTGCGCGACGCCGGCATCGAGCACGACCCGGAGCTCGAGCTCGAAGGTCAGTTCACGCTCGACGGCGGGGTCGCGGCCGGGCGGCGCCTGGTCGAGCTCTCACCGCGCCCGACCGCGGTGTTCTGCGCCTCCGACGAGATGGCCTTCGGGGTGCTGCGCGCGGCTCGCGACGCGGGGCTGCGGGTGCCCGAGGACCTGTCGGTCGTCGGGGTCGACGACCACGAGATGGCCTCGTTCTTCGACCTGACCACGATCCGCCAGCCCGTCGTCGAGCAGGGCCGGTACGCCGCCCGGCAGGTGCTCGACCTGATGGCGCCCGACCGGCCGGGCCAGGGGGAGGACCCGGCCGTGGCCCACCACGTCGAGCTGTCGACCGAGCTGGTGGTGCGCGGGACGACGTCCGCCCCGGGGCTACCGGCTCAGCGCAGCGAGTAGGTCGCCAGCGAGACGCCGACGTAGTGGGTGATGAAGGCCAGGATCGTGAAGGTGTGGAAGACCTCGTGGAACCCGAACCAGCGGGGGCTGGGGTTGGGGAACTTGAAGCCGTAGACCGCCCCGCCGAGCGTGTAGAGCAGGCCGCCGACCGCGATCAGCACGAGCACGCCGATGGCCATGCCGGTGCCGAGCCGCGAGGTGGCGCCGTCGATGAAGCCCGGGATGAAGAAGAGCGCCGACCAGCCCATCGCGATGTAGATCGGGGTGTAGAGCCAGCGCGGCGCATCGGTCCAGAAGACCCGGAACAGCACGCCCAGCACCGCACAGGTCCACACCGTGGTGAGCAGCACGACCCGTTCGGTGCCCTGCAGCAGGATCAGCGCCAGCGGCGTGTAGGAGCCGGCGATGAGCACGAAGATGTTGGAGTGGTCGAAGCGGCGCAGGAACGCCCACGTGCGCGGCGACCACGTGCCGGTGTGGTAGATCGCCGAGACCGTGAAGAGCAGCAGCGCCGAGCCGGTGAAGACCGCCGAGCCGATGCGGGTGGTCGAGTCGGGGGAGAGGGCCACCAGGACGATGCCGGCCGCCAGCGTCAGCGGCGCCGTGGCCAGGTGCAGCCAGCCGCGCAGCTTGGGCTTGATCTCGTTGAGCTTGTGGTGCACCGACTCCTGGAGGTGATCGACGCTCTGCCGGACCGACTCGGGGAGATGGGCGCTCATGCCGGGACAACCTACCGTCTGCGCCCAGGTCACGCCTCGGCTCGGTCCCGCTGCGCGGTGAACATCACGTGTCGGTCACGGACCGGGGCGCCCAGGCCGTAGCCTGAGCAGGTGGCGGACTGGAAGCGGGGCGTGCGTCGGGTGCTCTACCCGGCGTACGAGGCACGACTGCTGCGCCGGCTGCCCGAGAACCTGCCGCGCCACGTCGGGGTGATGCTCGACGGCAACCGGCGCTGGGCGAGGGCCGTGGGCCACGACACCGCCCACGGCCACCGGGCCGGGGCCGCCAACATCGAGCCGCTGCTGGGCTGGTGCGACGAGGTCGGCATCGAGGTCGTCACCCTGTGGCTGCTCTCGACCGACAACCTCAACCGGCCGGCCGCCGAGCTCGAGCCGCTGCTGCAGATCATCGCCGACGCCGTCGACTCCCTGGCGGTGCAGCGCCGCTGGCGGCTGCACCCCGTGGGTGCCCTCGACCTGCTGCCGGCCGAGACCGCCGAACGGCTCAAGGCGGCCGAGGAGGCCACCCGCGACGTCGACGGGATGCTGGTCAACATCGCCGTCCCCTACGGCGGGCGCCGCGAGATCGCCGACGCCGTGCGCTCGCTGCTGCTCGAGCACGCCGAGAAGGGCACCTCGCTCGAGGAGCTGGCCGGCATCGTCGACGTCGACATGATCGGTGCGCACCTCTACACCCGCGGCCAGCCCGACCCCGACCTGGTGATCCGCACCAGCGGCGAGCAGCGCCTCGGCGGCTTCCTGCTCTGGCAGAGCGCGCGCTCGGAGTTCTACTTCTGCGAGGCCTACTGGCCCGAGTTCCGCCGCGTCGACTTCCTGCGCGCCATCCGCGCCTACGCCCTGCGCGAGCGCCGGCACGGCACCTGACCGTCCGTTGGTCGAGCAGGGACGAGCGCCAGCGAGGAGCGTCGTCGAGGCCCGGTGACCGGCGCGTCCGCCGTACGTCGCGCACAGTGGTCACAGATGACATGTCGGCGAGGCTCCTGGCTGTCACCAGTGACCACTCCGCGTCGCGGCCCCGTGCTTGTCGTACGTCGTGTGGTTGCGGGGTCTCGGCGACGCTCGAGCCTTCGGCCCTCGCTGCTCGACCAACGGCGGCGTTCGTGGGTCGAGCAGGGACGAGCGCCAGCGAGGAGCGTCGTCGAGGCCCGGTGAGCGGCGCGTCCGCCGTACGTCGCGCACAGTGATCACAGATGACATGTCGGCGAGGCTCCGGCTGTCACCAGTGACCACTCCGCGTCGCGGCCGCGTGCTCGTCGTGCCGGGGCCGGCACCGGGTGTTCACCGGCCGCTCGACGCGGCGTACCGGCGTGTTGCCCGGATCCTCCCCGGGCCCGGCGTAGGTTCGTGGTCATCGGTGAGTGGGGAAGCTCACCGCACCTGGAGGCCCGCTCGTGGACGTTCACGACTGCACCGCACGTCAGGCCCGCGCCTGGCGCGTGGACGGAGGCGGGCACTCCCGTCTTCGGGTCCCCTCCCGGTCCGAGATCAGGTACTAGGGCCGGGCGACGAGTGCGCGCCGCGACCCGTGAGGGGTAACCGTGCCGACCAAGGTCACGTCGCAGCAGTCGCAGTCGCTTCACACCGCGCGCACCTACGTCCTCGACACCAGCGTCCTGCTGGCCGACCCCGGGGCGCTGCGGCGCTTCGCGGAGCACGAGGTCGTGCTGCCCGTCGTCGTCATCACCGAGCTCGAGGGCAAGCGCCACCACCCCGAGCTCGGCTACTTCGCGCGGGCCGCACTGCGCGCCCTCGACGAGCTGCGGGTCTCCCACGGCCGCCTCGACACCCCGGTGCCGGTGGGGGAGGAGGGGGGCAGTGTGCGGGTCGAGCTCAACCACACCGACCCTGCGGCCCTGCCCTCGGGCTTCCGGCTCGGGGACAACGACACCCGCATCCTCGCGGTCGCCAAGAACCTCGCCGACGAGGGTGCCGACGTCACCCTGGTCTCCAAGGACCTGCCGCTGCGCATCAAGGCCTCGGCGGTCGGTCTGGACGCCGAGGAGTACCGCGGCGAGGCGATCTCGGAGTCCGACACCGGCTACTCGGGCATGGCCGAGCTCGACGTGCCGGCCGCCGACATCGACGTGCTCTACGAGGACGGCGTGATCGACCTCGACGAGGCCCGCGACCTGCCCTGCCACCAGGGACTGGTGATGCTCTCGGAGCGGGGCACCGCCCTGGGTCGGGTGGGCGCCGACAAGCGGGTGCACCTGGTGCGTGGCGACCGTGAGGCCTTCGGCATCCACGGCCGCTCGGCCGAGCAGCGGGTCGCCCTCGAGCTGCTGCTCGACCCCGAGGTCGGCATCGTGTCGCTGGGCGGCCGCGCCGGCACCGGCAAGTCGGCGATGGCGCTGTGCGCAGGTCTGGAGGCCGTGCTGGAGCGCCGCCAGCACCAGAAGGTCGTGGTCTTCCGTCCGCTCTTCGCCGTCGGCGGCCAGGAGCTGGGCTACCTGCCGGGCTCGGAGTCGGAGAAGATGTCGCCGTGGGGCCAGGCGGTCTTCGACACCCTGGGGGCGATGACCTCGCGCGAGGTCGTCGACGAGATCCTGGCCCAGGGCATGCTCGAGGTGCTGCCGCTGACCCACATCCGTGGCCGCTCGTTGCACGACGCGTTCGTCATCGTCGACGAGGCGCAGTCGCTGGAGCGCAACGTGCTGTTGACGGTGCTCTCGCGCATCGGGGCCAACTCGAAGGTGGTGCTGACCCACGACGTGGCCCAGCGCGACAACCTGCGCGTGGGTCGCCACGACGGCGTGGTGGCGGTCATCGACAAGCTCAAGGGCCACCCGCTCTTCGCGCACGTGACCCTGACCCGCTCCGAGCGCTCCCCGATCGCGGCGCTGGTCACCGAGATGCTGGAGAACGTCACTCTGTAGGGCCTGCTGAGGCTGCTGTGGCCTGTGGGGCGGATCTGCCGTGACACGGCGAGATCCGCCCCACAGGTTCTGTCGTTCGGTTTGCGTGGCCGTGGCGGCTCCTGCACAGTGGCCCGTGATCGTTTCGTGACCTCGTCCTTCCCCCGTCGGGTCACGGCGGTGCCCGGCCCCGGTGCCCGGCGCTGCAGTCCTGTCCTCGAGCATCGCGAGCCCTCTCCTGTGTCGAAGAAGCCCAAGTACGTCGGCAAGCACGCCGCCCCAAAGTCCCACCGTGCCACCGCCGCGCCCCGCGTGGCGCTGCGCTCGACCATCGTGATGTCGACGATGGCGGTCGGGGCGACCGGCGCTGCGGTGACCGGCGGCGTCCTGGGCGGGGCCTCGACCACCGCCGGCGCCGAGACCCCGGCCTCGATCGTGCCGCTGGCCGCCGAGGTCGTCTCGGCCGCCGACCGCGAGGTCATCCTGGGCGAGCGCGAGGAGGTCGTCTCGCGCACCGACCGGCGCGAGGAGGCCGACCCGGCCAAGAAGGCCGAGCTCTCGACCACCGACGGGCAGGCCATGACGCAGTCCGAGCGCCTCGCCGACGCCGACCCGCGCGAGATCGGGCGGGCCCTGCTCGACGACTTCGGCTTCTCCGACGACCAGTTCGGCTGCCTCGACTCGCTGTGGGTCAGCGAGAGCGACTGGGAGGTCGACGCCGACAACCCCACCTCGTCGGCGTACGGCATCCCGCAGGCGCTGACGCAGCTGCACGACCTGCCGGCCGACTACATGACCTCCGCGGAGAGCCAGATCCGCTGGGGTCTCGGCTACATCCAGGACTCCTACGGCTCCCCCTGCAGCGCCTGGTCCTTCAAGCAGGCCAACAACTGGTACTGAGCCGGCCCGCAGGGTAAAGAATCGGCTCGGGCCGTACCCCTCCTGGCCGGCCCGGACGATCTCCCTCCCGAACGCCGCAGGTCTCGGTCGTCGTCAACCGGCGCCCACCCCCGTCCTGCGGTCCCCCGTCCGTGCCGGTCCGCCGGCGCGGCACGTTCCTGGGAGGGACATCAACCATGAAGAACCTGGTGAAGGCAGTCGCGGTCCTGGCCGCGCTCTGCCTGGTGCTGCTCGGCGGCTCGGCCTCCGTGGCCGCCGGCAAGAAGGCCGACCGTGTCGGAGCCGTGAGCGCCGAGACCATGCAGGTCCGCATCGATGCGGCCAAAGGCCGCGACAAGTGGCGCGCGGTGACGCCGAGGACGCGGGTCTTCGTGCGCACCAAGGCCGGGGAGCGGGTCCGCGCCGACCTCAACGCGCTGGCTCGTGGTGCCGTGGTCAAGGCCACGAAGATCAGGCGAGGTGAGGTCAAGGCGATCACCCTGGCCGCCAAGGGCTCGACCGGCGCCACCGACTGCTCCTTCGACTCCAGCGACGACGACGGCGACAGCGTCGAGGACGGCGACTCCTTCGACTGCTCGCACGACTACGACGACGGCACGGTCGACACCGATTCCGACTGCTCCTACGACTCCTCCGCCGACGGTCCGGCCGACGACTTCTCGATGGACGTCTCGTGGGACTGCTCCTACTCCGAGACCGATGACTCCGACGAGTCCGACGAGGACGGCCTCGACTGGGACTGCTCATTCGACGCGTCCGCCAGTGGTGAGTCCGACGAGGAGGCCAGCGAGGTCGAGGCCGAGCTCGAGTTCGAGTGCTCGTGGAGCGGTGCCGACACCGACTCGGCTCTCTGGGACTGCCACTTCGTCCCCGGCGAGCTGGGCTTCGAGTGCACCTCGAGCCAGCTGCAGCAGACCTTCGGCTACACCATCGACACCGACGACCTGACGTTCGAGGGCGGCATGGACTTCCAGAGCGACCTGGTCGACGACGGCGACAGCGACGACGACGTGCAGTGCGCCGGGTCGGCCACGGGCGGCTACGACTGCGAGGTCGAGGGTGAGTCGAGCCGCGGTGACTGCGAGGTCGAGTGGGAGCTCGACCGGTCCCGCGGCTCTCGTGAGGGTGAGGTGGCCGGCGCCCTGTCGTACGCCTGCGCCTCGGACGACTGACTGGACGCCCCGGCCCCGGCTCCTCGCATCTCGGGGGAGCCGGGGCCCGTGCTGTCCGGGCCGAGAGGTCACGGTCAAGATTCGGACCCGTTCGCGAGAAACCGCCACCTGCGCACGCGTTCGCGTCGATCATCTTCCACCGTGGACCCCGATGACTTCGCCGAGGCGCTGGCTGCCGCCCGCGACGGCGACCAGGGCGGGTTCACGGCACTCTGGTCGGAGTTCTCGCCACGTGTGGCGGGCTTCCTGCGCGGTCGCGGCGAGCCCGAGGCGGACGAGCTGACCAGCCAGGTGTTCCTGGACGCCTTCCGCGCCCTCGACCGCTTCGTCGGGGACGACAGGGCGTTCGGGGCGTTCCTGCTCACCATCGCGCGCCGCCGCGCGGTCGACGCGCACCGCACCCGTGGCCGACGGCCCCAGGAGTGCGCCGGGTGGGAGGCGGAGCTCGACGACCGCAGTGCCCCCAGCCCCGAGGAGGCCGTGCTGGCCCGCGCTGGTCGTCAGTGGGTCGTCGACCTGCTCGACACCCTCTCGCTCGACCAGCGAGAGGTGCTGCTGCTGCGCGTCGTGGGGGACCTGACCATCGAGGCGGTGGCCACCGAGGTCGGCAAGTCCCAGGGCGCGGTGAAGGCGCTGCAACGACGAGGGCTCGACGCCCTGCGGCGCGGCCTCCTCGAGGGCCGGCCCGGGCTCGTCGGCGACAGGCACCGGGGGGAGACGCGATGACCACGCCACCACCCGGTGGGCGCGACGACGAGACCACCGCCCGCACCGATGCCGACGTCGAAGCGGTGCTCTCCCACCGCGCCGGGCGACGGGTGCCGCCCCACCTCGAGCAGGACGTCGGAGCCGTCGAGCACCTGCGCCGGAGCCTGGTGGCCGGTGCACCCACCCCGAACGCCGAGCTCGCGCTCCTGCTGCGCGAGGGGTCGCCCGCACGGCCCCGCTCGCCGCGACTCGTGGGCTTGGCCGGGTGGTTCGTCGGGCTCGGGATGGGAGCCCAGGTGGGGCTGGCGTCCGCTGCTGCTGCGGCCGGGCTCGTCGCTGCCGGTGCGACGCACGTACTGCCCGGGCCGGTGCAGGACGTCTACGACTCGTGGGTCGCGGCCCTGCTCCCCGAGGACGACGACGAGGGGCGTGACCTCCCTGCCCGGGACGACAGCGACACCGGCTCCGGGACCGGCCGCAGCTCGACGGACCCCGCCCCGGGTGCGACCCCCTCCGGCCGCGACCCGTCCGGGGTGGGGGGTGCGGAGGCGGACGACGGGGCGGAGGTCAGCACGCCCCGGCCCGTGCCGTCCCAGGACGGTTCGGTGGGACACGGCGGCGCGGCGACCGAGCCCGCGGGCGGACCGCCGGCACCCGGCAGCACGCACGGCGGCCACGCCGAGACCGACGCCGAGGACGCCGAGGACGAGGCCGCTGATGCCGCCGAGACAGCGGCCGACGAGGCAGCGGATGCTGCTGAGCAGGCCGAGGACAACGCCGAGGAGGAGGCCGAGGAGGCCGCGGACGACGTCGAGGAGGCCGAGGAGGAGGCGGACGAGGAGTCCGATGCCGACGAGGACCGGGGGTGAGCACCGAGACCGCGGCGGTGCCCCCGAGGCAGGCGCTGCGAGGATGACGCCCGTGAGCGACGTCTTCGAGTGCGAGATCCAGGCGCGGGTGCGCGACATCAACCTCGGCGGCCACGTCGACAACGTCGAGGCCATCCGGATCCTCGACGAGGCGCGCATCCTCTTCCACCACCACGCCGCGCTCTCCCCGCCCACCGGCCCGCGCCCCGGGCTCCTCGGCGGCCTGCCCGAGGGTGTCGTCGAGCTCGTCGGCTCCCAGCGCGTCGACTACCACGCCGAGATGCGCTACGTGGCCTTCCAGCCGTTCCTGATGAGGCTGTGGGTCCAGCACGTCGGCCGCTCCTCGTTCACCGTGGCCACCGAGATGCGGGTCGAGGCCGACCACGGGCCCGCCCTGGTGGCGGCCACCGCGGTGGTGCTGTGGGACCACGCCACACAGGCCTCCTGGCCGATGAGCGACGACGTCCGCGCGACGCTGGGCCGGTACGCCGGCGCACCGGTCACGCTGCGCTGAGCCCCCGGCCCCCGGAGGTGTGGGAAGGTCTCGGCGTGGACGAGAAGCTCGGGGACCTGGCTGCACGTGGGTACGACGTCGACAACGACCCGCGGGAACGCGCTCGCCAGAGCCGCCGCCGACGCCTGCTCCAAACCCTCGGGGCGGTCGTCGTGCTGGGGCTGGTCCTGGGCGGCCTGGCCGTGCTCGACGAGGTGGACCGCCGCCGCGCCGAGGCCGTCCTGCCCGACCTGGCCCGGGAGCTGGCCACGCGGGTCGACGAGGCCGAGGCCCGCGACGGCGACTGGCCGCTGGCAGAGGTGGCCGACGGCTTCCTCGCCGACCCCACCGTCGACCTGCCCGCCGTCGGCACCTACCTGCTCACCGACCCGGCGCGCGGCCGGTCGCTGATGGCCTGTGTCGACCTCGACCCCTGGCTGGGCGGTCAGCGCTACTCCTGCGTGCCGCTCGCCGACCCCGACGCAGAGCCCACGGGCTTCGAGGGCGGCGCCACGTTCTACGTGCTCGCTCCCGAGTAGCGCAGCCGGACCGGGGCGGGCAGGCGGGTAGCAGCGCGCCCGCTCACGGGTGGGTCATGCTCTCGACGTCGAGGGCGCTGTCGAGCTGCGCCTCGGTCAGGTCCCCGCGCTCGACGTAGCCCATCGCCAGCACCTGCTCGCGGATCGTGCGCCCCTCGGCCAGCGCGGCCTTGGCCACCTTGGCGGCCTCCTCGTAGCCGATGTGCTTGTTGAGGGGCGTCACCACCGAGGGCGAGGACTCTGCGTAGGTGCGCATCCGCTCGGCGTCGGCGGTGATGCCGTCGACGGTCCGCTCGGCGAGCACCCGCGACGAGGCGGCCAGCAGCCGCACCGACTCCAGGACGTTGCGCGCGATCACCGGCATGGCGACGTTGAGCTCGAAGGAGCCGCTGGCCCCGGCCGCGGTCACCGCCGCGTCGTTGCCGACGACCTGGAAGCAGACCATGAGCGTCGCCTCCGGGATCACCGGGTTGACCTTGCCCGGCATGATGCTCGAGCCCGGCTGCAGGTCGGGCAGGTGGATCTCGGCCAGCCCGGTCGTCGGCCCGGAGGCCATCCAGCGCAGGTCGTTGCAGATCTTCGTCAGCCCGACGGCGTACGTCTTGAGGGCGCCGCTGAGCTCGACGAGGGAGTCGCGGGTGCCCTGGGCCTCGAAGTGGTTGCGGGCCTCGGAGAACGGCTGCCCGGTGCGCTCGCCCAGCACCTCGATGACCCGGGCGGCGAAGCCGGCGGGGGTGTTGATGCCGGTGCCGACCGCGGTGCCGCCCAGCGGCAGCTCGCGGACCCGGGGGAGCACCGCCTCCAGCCGCTCGGCGGCGTAGCGCACGGTGGCGGCGTACCCGCCCATCTCCTGGCCGAGCATCACCGGGGTGGCGTCCATCAGGTGGGTGCGCCCCGACTTCACCAGGCCGGCGAACTCCTCGGCCTTGGCCTCGAGGGAGGCGGCCAGCGTGTCGATGGCGGGCAGCAGGTCGTCGACCACGGCGAGGGCCGCCGCGACGTGGATCGCGGTGGGGAAGGTGTCGTTGCTCGACTGGCTGGCGTTGACGTGGTCGTTGGGGTGCACCTCGGTGCCGGCCCGGGCCGCCAGCGAGGCGATCACCTCGTTGGCGTTCATGTTGGACGAGGTGCCCGACCCGGTCTGGAAGACGTCGACGGGGAAGGCGTCGTCGTGCTCACCGGCCGCCACCCGCTGCGCGGCCTCGGTGACCGCACGGGCCTGCTCGGGCTCCAGCACGCCCAGCTCGCCGTTGACGGTGGCGGCTGCGGCCTTGACCTGGCCGATGGCGTGCACCAGGGCCGGCTCGATCGGGGTGCCGCTGATCGGGAAGTTCTGCACCGCCCGTTGCGTCTGCGCGCGCCACAGCGCGTCGCGGGGCACCTCGACCTCGCCCATGGAGTCGTGCTCGATCCGGACCTCGGCGCTCTCGTCGTGCTCGCTCATGCAGCCACGCTAACGACTGCCGGACACCGCGCGCCTCACCGCTACGGTGGGGCCTGCTCACCAGGCGCACCGAGGTGGAGGACGGACCATGACGCAGTGGCTCGAGGACCTGAGCACGCTCCAGGTGCTGCTCCTGGTGCTCGCGGTGACCGTGGGCGGCTCGGTGCTGGCGGCGCTCCTCGGGGCCGTGCTCGTGCGGCTGGGGATGCGCCGGCCGTGGGTGCTGCGGCTGGCCAGCAGGCTCGCCTACAAGGGTCTCGAGATGATCAAGCGGCCGCTGACCATCACGGTGCTCGACGAGGTCGCGGCGGTCATGCGCACCGGCCACTACACCAAGAACATCTCCGACGCGCTGCTCGAGAACCACGACGAGCTCAAGGCGCTGGTGGCCGAGAAGGTCCGTGAGGACCCCAACGCCCGGCTGGTGTCGCGGCTGCCCGGCTACGACACGATCGTCTCCGAGGTCACCGAGACCACCCTGCGCGTGATGATCGAGATGCTGTCGGACCCGCGCACCGACGAGCTGGTCTCCGACCTGCTGCGCAACAACCTCCAGCAGATCCAGCGCGCCGTGCGCGACCGCGACCACGAGCGGCTCGAGGGCCACGAGCCGGCCGACCCGGTGCCGGCGAGCGCGCCGCGACCGCCCTCGTCGGGTCGGCCGGGTCAGTCGCGGGGGCCGGGACGCGCCACGTAGAGCAGGTACTGCTCGTCGCGGTCCTGCAGCCGCACGTCGTGGCGGCGTACGTCGACCTCGGCGAAGACCGCGCGCAGGGCCGTCTCGAGGTCGGGGGCCTCGGCGGCCGACCAGACGACCAGCGCGCCGCCGGGACGCAGCACCGCCTCGACGGTGCTGAGGAAGGCCTGCTCGTAGAGCCCGGCGTTGCCCTCGTGGACCAGGTAGCCGGGCCCGTTGTCGACGTCGAGGAGCACGAGGTCGTAGGTCGCCGGCCGGGCCTCGGCCATCGCGACCGCGATGTCGGCCTGCACCACGGTGACCCGCTCGTCGGCGAGCAGGGTCGGGCCGTGGGGGATCGTGCCGTCGCGCATCCAGCCGACCAGCGCCTCCTCGATCTCCACCACCGCGCACCGCTCGACGCGCGAGTCGGCCAGCACCTCGTGCATCGTGTAGCCGAGGCCCAGGCCGCCGACGACGACCGCCCGCGGCTCCTCGACCAGGGCCAGGGCGGCGGTCGCCAGGGCCCGCTCGGTGGCGACCTCGACGGTGTCCATCACGAAGACACCGTTGGCGCGCAGCTCGAGCGAGGCCGGTGCGTTGTCGTCACGGCGCTCGCTGAGCACCAGCTCCCCGCGCTCGGTCTCGGCCCGGGCGATCTCCACGTGCTCCACGCCAGCATCCTGCCCGACGTACGGGCCGGGCATGCGCGCCGCGGGGGTGAGGGCGCGCCTGGGAGCGCTTGGCTAGCGTCGAGGGGACACCGACACGAGGAGGACCTGTGAGCCAGGGCCAGCACGAGCGTGAGCAGGAGCGCAAGCGCGACAAGCAGCGCGACGCCGACGAGGGCGCGGCAGCCGAGGGCGGCCAGGTCTCGGAGGTGCAGAGCATGGACGACGCCGCCCAGCCGATCTCCGACGACCAGGCGGTCGCCGGGCAGCCGGACGCCGAGAGCGGACGCGTCGACGAGGGCCCCACCGGCCCCAACGCCCGCAGCGGCGCCGACAAGAACTGACCCCGAGCCGGCCGGTTCGGACCGGCCGGCTCGCGGCTACTGCGCGGAGCGGACCCGGATGCCCGAGATCGGCACGGTCACCGCGCCGCCGGGGTCGGTGAAGAAGTCGTTGCCCTTGTCGTCGACGACGATGAAGGCGGGGAAGTCCTCGACCTCGATCTTCCAGACCGCCTCCATGCCGAGCTCGGGGTACTCCAGCACCTCGACCGACTTGATGCAGTCCTGCGCCAGGCGGGCGGCGGGGCCGCCGATCGACCCGAGGTAGAAGCCGCCGTGCTCGTCGCACGACTCGGTGACCTGCTTGGAGCGGTTGCCCTTGGCGAGCATCACCATCGAGCCGCCCTCGGCCTGGAAGGACTTCACGTAGGAGTCCATCCGGCCGGCGGTCGTCGGGCCGAAGGAGCCGGAGGCGTAGCCCTCGGGGGTCTTGGCCGGGCCGGCGTAGTAGACGGCGTGGTCCTTGAGGTACTGCGGCATGCCCTCACCGGCGTCGAGCCGCTCCTGGATCTTGGCGTGCGCGATGTCGCGGGCCACGACCAGCGGCCCGGTCAGCGAAAGCCGGGTCTTGACCGGGTGCTTGGTGAGCTCGGCGAGGATGTCGGCCATCGGCTGGTTGAGGTCGATCTGCACCACGTCGGAGGCCGCCTCGAGGGCGTCGTCGGTGGTCTCCGGCAGGTAGTGCGCCGGGTCGGTCTCGAGCTGCTCGAGGAAGACGCCCTCGGGGGTGATCTTGCCCAGCGCCTGGCGGTCGGCCGAGCACGACACGGCGATCGCGACCGGGCAGGAGGCGCCGTGGCGGGGCAGACGCACCACGCGCACGTCGTGGCAGAAGTACTTGCCGCCGAACTGCGCGCCGATGCCGAACGACTGGGTCAGCTCGAAGACCTGCTCCTCCAGCTCGAGGTCGCGGAAGCCGTGGGCGTCCATCGAGCCCTCGGTGGGCAGGTTGTCCAGGTAGTGCGCCGAGGCGTACTTGGCGGTCTTGAGCGCGAACTCCGCGCTGGTGCCGCCGATGACCACGGCCAGGTGGTACGGCGGGCAGGCGGCGGTGCCGAGCGAGCGGATCTTCTCGTCGAGGAACTGCAGCATCCTCGTGGGGTTGAGGATCGCCTTGGTCTCCTGGAACAGGAACGACTTGTTGGCCGAGCCGCCGCCCTTGGCCATGAAGAGGAACTTGTACTCCGGCTTCCCGCTGGTCTGCGGGGTGGAGTAGATCTCGATCTGGGCCGGCAGGTTGGTGCCGGTGTTCTTCTCCTCGTACGTCGTCAGCGGCGCGAGCTGCGAGTAGCGCAGGTTGAGCTTCGTGTAGGCCTCGTGGACGCCGCGGCTGATCGCCTCGCCGTCGTCGACGCCGGTCAGCACGCCCTCGGACTTCTTGCCCATCACGATCGCGGTGCCGGTGTCCTGGCACATCGGCAGCACGCCGCCGGCGGAGATGTTGACGTTCTTGAGCAGGTCGGTGGCCACGAACCGGTCGTTGCCCGACGCCTCGGGGTCGTCGATGATCTTGCGCAGCTGGGCCAGGTGGGCCGGGCGCAGGTAGTGCGCGATGTCGTGCATCGCCTCGGCGGTCAGGCGCTGGATCGCCTCCGGGCTGACCTTGAGGAAGGTCTGGCCCTCGACGTCGACGGTCGAGACGCCCTCGGTGGTGATCAACCGGTAGGGCGTGTCGTCCTTGCCGGTCGGCAGCAGGTCGGAGTAACGGAACTCGGCTTCGCTCACGAGCGCCCAGGGTACGCCGCTCGCACCGGCACTAGTCTGCCGCCCATGGGAGAGATGGAGGGACGCCCGCCGGAGCCGTCGATGATGCGGATCTCGCACGCCGACCGCGAGCGCGTCGCCGAGCTGCTGCGGGTGGCCGCCGGCGAAGGCCGGCTCGACCTCGACGAGCTCGAGGAGCGCCTGGACCAGACCTGGGCGGCCAAGACGTACGCCGACCTGGTCCCGATCACCCACGACCTGCAGCCCGTCGACGGGTCTCGCGCCCAGGTGCCGTCGCCCCGGCCGGGGGCGAGCCCCGTCAGGGCGCCCGAGCACCTGTCGTCGCGCGCGATCATGGGCGAGTGCAAGCGCCAGGGCGAGTGGCGGGTGCCGGCGCAGCACACCGCGTTCGCGCTGATGGGCAGCGTGCTGCTCGACCTGCGCGAAGCGGTCCTGGAGAGCCACGAGACCCGCATCCAGGCGAGCTCGGTGATGGGCGAGGTCAAGGTCGTGGTGCCGGCCCACGTGCGGGTGCTGGTCGACGGCACCCCGGTGATGGGGGAGTACTCCCAGGGCAAGGACAAGACGCCGCCCGACCTGGGCCCCGACTCCCCGGTCGTGCGGGTGGAGGGCGTGGCGGTGATGGGCTCGGTGACGGTGCAGCGGCTGCCCCCGCCGGGCACTCCGAAGAAGTACCTCGGCACCTACTGAGGCGCTTGCTCCGTCCGGCCGCCGGCGTGCACGTGCACGTGGAGGTGCTTGGAGTCCTGGTACGTCCCGAGGTTGGTCAGGATCGCAGCCTCTCCGTGCTGCTCCTCCACGTCCCGGGCGACGGCTTGGACCACCCGGAGCAGCGCCCGGACGTCGGGCTCGTCGCCGGCCCGGATCGTGGTCAGCGAGGCGATGTGGCGCTTGGGAACCGCCACGACGTGCACCCGCCAGAACGGGCGCGTGTGCAGGAAGGCCAGCACCTGCTCGTCCTCGTGGACCACGTGCAGGCGCTCGGGGTGGGGGATGGCGACGTCGCAGTAGAAGTCGGTCCCGTCGTACGTCGCTTTGTTGGTCATGCTGGCCTCGTCAGACGCTCAGGAGCTCGCTGTGACCACGGTGGCACTGTGCGGCGTCCGACGCCACCAGCGCGACCGGCCGGCAGGGCGGGCATGCACAGGCCGGCTTCGCCCAGATCCTCAGTGTCGGTGGCTGGTGCTTGAGTGGGTGCATGCTCGGGAAGCCGGTGGTGGGGGAGATGTCGGAGGACGCTGTCCTCGACACTGCTGCCGCGCTCGCGACCACTGCGCAGCAGGCGGAGGTGCAGATGCTGGTGGTGGCGTACCGGTGGGCGGTGCTCAACGACCCGGACCACCAGCTGGACCCTGCTGAGGTGTCGAAGCCGGGGCGGGAGCAGGCCAGGCAGTACGGCGGCGCGGGCACCCGCCCGGTCAGTGAGTTCGCGGCCTCGCTGCTGGGGGCGCGGATCGGGCGCAGCACTTACGCAGCGGCAGCGTTGATCGCCGATGCGCAGGACCTGCAGGACCGCCACCCGGTGCTGTGGGCCCGGGTGCTGGCCGGTGAGGTCCGTGCCTCCTATGCCCGGTTCGTGGTGACCAAGACCCGCGAGCTCGACGCCCTGGAGGCGGGCTGGGTGGATGCGGAGGTCGCGGAGTCCGCGGACGGGCGTATCCCGTGGACCCGGTTCGAGGCGCTGGTGGTCGGGAAGGTTGCTGCTGCGGCACCGGAGCTGGCGCGGGAGAAGGAGGAACGGGCCCGGCGGGCGACGTTCGCGAAGAAGATCGGCACCCCTGAGCACGGGATGGCCTCGTTCCTGATCCGCGCCCCCATCCCGGTGATCGAGCAGCTCGACACCGCCATCAGCGCCGTCGCGGAGCGGCTGCGCGAGCAGCTCCCCGATGACCCCCATGCCGCCGAGGTCCTGCGCCAGCCGGTGGGTGAGGAGCAGCCCGACCAGACCCCCACGGCGGTCAGCGCCGACGAGCGCCGCGTGCTGGCGGTGCTGATGCTCGCCAACCCCGAGACCCGCCCCGACGACCTGGACCTGACCGGTCTGGCGCCCCGCGCCGAGCTGGTGGTCCACCTCGACGGCCGTTCCATCGCTGATGCTGGCGGACCGCTGCCGCCGATCGGCCGTGTGGAGGGCCATGGTCCGGTGACCCGCGAATGGGTCCGCGACGTCCTCGGCCCCCACGCGAGGTTCACGATCCGTCCGGTGCTGGACCCGTTGGGTCAGGTCCCGGTCGACGCCTACGAGATCCCGGCCCGACATAGGCGGGCCGTGCGGGTGATCTCGCCGGCCGACGTGTTCCCCTTCTCCTCCTGCACCAGCGACAGCATGCAGGTCGACCACACCGACCCCTGGGCACCCGGGGACGCCGGGGGTACGAGCGAGGTCGGGAACTACGGGCCGATGACCACCACCCACCACCGCATCAAGACCCACGGACACATGCGGGTCAAACAGCCCTACCCCGGCGTGTTCGTGTGGCTCGACCCCTACGGCGCGCTCTACCTCGTCGACCACACCGGCACCCGCCGCATCGACCACGCCGCCTGAGCCCTCGAGGTGTGGGGGAGAGGGCCTTGACGCCGGTCCCCACCCGCGCGCTAGGTTCGTCCTCGTCCACCACGGGAGCTCGCGGCAGCGGGCTGAGAGGGAGCTGAGCCGCTCCGACCGTCGAACCTGATCCGGGTAAAGCCGGCGAAGGAAGCGAGGAGCGATGGTGCTGCCACGTCTGTTCTGCCTGGTCGGTCCTGCCGACGACCTGTCCGTCCTGCCCGACCTGGCCCGGCTGGGGGTGCGCGGCTTCCAGGTGCGCGCCAAGCACTGGTCGACCCGGGTCGACGACCGCATGGCGCTGCGCCTGGCCCGTGACGTGGTCGCGGCAGTGCGTCCGCACGGGGCCACCGTCGTGGTCGACGACCGTCTCGACGTCGCGCTGGCGGCGGGCGCCGACGGGGTGCACCTGGGGGCGCTCGACCTGCCGGTCGCCGACGCGCGCCGCCTGGCGCCGGGCCTGCTCGTCGGCGCGACCTGCCGCGACGCCGAGGACGTACGCCGCGCGACCCAGGACGGCGCCGACTACGCGGGCTTCGGCCCGGTCTTCGACACCCTGAGCAAGCCTGGTCTGCCGGCGCCGCTGGGGCTCGACGCGATCAGCGCGGCCACCGGCGACCTGCCGCTCCTGGCCATCGGCGGGATGGACGCGCCTCGCGCCCGTGAGGCGCGGTCGGCGGGCGCCCACGGCGTCGCCGTCATCGGCGCCCTCTGGCGACAACCCGACCCACTGCTGGCCGCCCGGGAGCTGCTCGACGCCGTCGCGTGAGCGCCCCCGGCACCACCCGGGTCGAGGTGCTCGGGGCCGGGATCGTGGGCCTGTCGCTCGCCGAGGAGCTGCTGCGTCGCGGCCACGACGTGCGGGTGGTCGACCCGGCACCGGCGCGGGGCGCCTCGTGGGCGGCCGCGGGCATGCTCACCCCGGCCGCCGAGGTCTGGCACGACGAGCCCGCGCTCCTCGACCTGGGGCGCCGCAGCCTCGCCCTGTGGCCGGCGTACGCCGAGCGGCTGGGCGTCGCGCTGCGCCTCGAGGGCACGCTGCTGGTCGGCCGCGACGCCGCCGACCTGCAGGAGGTCGAGCGCCAGGCCGCGCTGGTGCGCCGGCTCGGCGGACGTGTGGAGGAGCTCGACCCCCACGGGCTGCGTGGCCTCGAGCCGACCCTCTCGGGCCGCGTGCTGGGCGGCGTGCTGCTGCCCGACGACCCGAGCATCGACCCGCGCCGGGTCCTGGCGGCGCTGCTCGAGCGCGTGCCCGTTCAGCCCGTGCCGACCCCCGGCTGGGCAGAGGTGACGGTGCTCGCCACCGGCGCGACCCCGCTGCCGGCGGCGTACGCCGAGCGGGCCGGCCTGCCGCCCGGGTGCGTGCGCGGCGTGCGCGGCGAGGTCCTGCGCGCTCGAAGCGACGACCCGCCGTCCCGCACGGTGCGCGGCTGGGTGCGCGGACGCGCCGTCTACGTGGTGCCCCGGGCGGGTGGCGAGGTCGTCATCGGCGCGACGAGCGAGGAGCACGACTCGCCGCCCGTGGTGACCCTGGGCGGGGTGCACGCGCTGCTCGAGGCCGCCCGCGAGCTGCTGCCCGGCCTCGACCGCGCCGAGCTGCTCGAGGCGCTGGCCCGTGACCGGCCGGGCACCCCCGACGGGCTGCCGCTGGTGGGCCCGACCCGCGACCGCGGCCTGGTGCTGGCCACCGGCCACTTCCGCCACGGCGTGCTGCTGGCGCCGCTGACCGCCGAGCTGGTCGCCGACCACCTCGAGACCGGCCGGGTCGACCCGGCCACCGATCCCCGACGACTCCGACCACTCCTGGAGACCCGATGAGACCCACCGAGCAGATCCTGCTCAACGGGCGGCCGGCGCCGCTCGTCGAGACCGTGCGCGACCTGGTGCCCGACCCCGTCGGCCGGGCGGTGGCCGTCAACGGCGACGTGGTGCCGCGCGCCGAGCACGCCACCCGCCGGTTGCGACCCGGCGACGTCGTCGACGTGGTGACGGCGGTGCAGGGCGGATGAGCGACGTGACCACCACCGCTCCCGGGCTGCGGATCGCGGGGGAGGAGCTGTCCGCCCGCCTGTTCCTCGGGACCGGCGGCCTGCCCCGCCTGTCCCTGCTGCCGGCCGTCCTCGAGGCCGCCGCTCCCGCGCTGGTCACGGTGTCGGTGCGGCGCACCTCGAGCACCGGCAGCGGCGGCCTGCTCGACCTGCTGCGCCGCGCGGGGGTGCGGGTGCTGCCCAACACCGCCAGCTGCACGTCGGCGCGCGAGGCGGTGCTCACCGCCCGCCTGGCCCGCGAGGCGCTCGGCACCACCTGGGTCAAGCTCGAGGTGATCGGCGACGAGACCAGCCTGGCGCCCGACGTCGTCGAGCTGCTCGACGCCGCCGCGACCCTGGTGCGCGACGGGTTCACGGTGCTGCCCTACACCACCGCCGACCCGGTGGTCGCGCGCCGACTCGAGGACGTCGGCTGCGCCGCGGTCATGCCGCTCGGCTCCCCGATCGGCTCCGGCCTGGGCGTCCTCGACCCGCACGCCGTCGAGGCCGTCGTCGCCGCCACCAGCCTGCCGGTCGTCCTGGACGCCGGGGTGGGCACCGCCAGCGACGCGGCCCTGGCGATGGAGCTGGGCTGCGCGGCCGTGCTCGCCGCCAGCGCCGTCACCCGGGCCGAGGACCCGGTCGCGATGGCGGCGGCGCTGTCCCGGGCCGTGGAGGCCGGGCACCTCGCACGCCGCGCCGGCCGCATCCCGAGGCGGGCCGTGGCCCGGGCCTCGAGCCCCACCGCGGGGAGGATCGGGTGAGCACCGGCCACGCCGGGCCCGGCCGCCCCCTGCCCCGGCTGCTGCTGCTCACCGACCGGGCCCAGCTGGCCAAGGGCCGAGGGCTGGCCGCGACCGTGCGCGAGTGCGCCGCCGCAGGGCTGGAGGCGGTCGTGGTGCGCGAGCACGACCTCGACGAGCGCTGCTTCGGCGCCCTGGTCGAGACCCTGCTGGAGGTCCCCGGCCTGACGGTGCTGACCTCGCGCCGGCCCCAACCCCGGCGCCGCCGGGCTCCACCTCGCCGCCCACCAGCCGGCCCCGGCGACCGGGCGCTTCGGGCGCTCGTGCCACGACGCCGGCGAGCTGGCCCGCGCCGCGGCCGAGGGTGCCGGCTGGGCGACCCTGTCGCCGTACGCCGCCAGCGCGAGCAAGCCGGGCCACGGCCCGGTCGTCGACCCGGCGCTGCTCGCCCACCCGGGCCTGCCGGTCTGGGCGCTCGGCGGCCTCGACGAGACCCGTGCCGCCGACGCGCTGCGCCACGGCGCGGCCGGGGTGGCGGTGATGGGCGCGGTGATGCGTGCCCGGGAGCCGGCCGGCGTGGTCGCCGCCCTGCTGGCGGCGCTCGACGGAGCGGACCGGTGAGCCCCGGGACGCCGCCGGTCGTGCTGAGCGTCGCCGGCACCGACTCGGGAGGTGCGGCCGGCACCGCCGCCGACCTCACCACCTTCGCGGCCCTGGGCGCCCACGGCGCCTGCGTCGTGACCGCGGTGACCGCGCAGGACACCACCGGCGTCCGCGACGTGCACGCCGTGCCGCGGGCGAGCGTCGCCGCCCAGCTCGACGCGGTGCTCGAGGACCTCCCGGTGGCGGCCGCCAAGACCGGCATGCTCGGCACGCCCGAGGTGGTGCGGCTGGTCGCCGAGCGGCTCGGCGGGCGGCGCCTGGTCGTCGACCCCGTGCTGGTGGCCACCAGCGGGGCGGTGCTGGGCGGGGCCGACGTGGCCCGCGCCTACGTCGAGCACCTCCTGCCCGTCGCCGCCGTCGCCACCCCCAACGCCGACGAGGCCGCCGCCCTCCTCGGTCGCGACGCGGCGCCGCACGACCTGGCCTCGGCCCTGGCCGACCTCGGCTGCGCCGTCGTGGTGACCGGCGGGCCCGACGGCGACCCGGCGGGGGAGGCCTGCACCGACTGGCTGGCCCTGCCCGGACACCCCCCGACGGCCCTGCGGCACCCGGCGCTGCGCACCACCAACGACCACGGCACCGGCTGCACCTTCAGCGCCACCCTGGCGGTGGCCCTGGCCCGGGCGCCGGACCCCCGCGGGCCCGCCGACCTCGAGGCAGCCGTCGCCGAGGCCGCCTCCCACACGCTCGCCGCGCTGCACCGCAGCCGGTGCTGGGACCTCGGCCGCGGCCGGGGCCCGATCGCCCACACCTTCCCGCACCCCACCGCCTCCCGAGGAGACCTCCGATGACCCAGCAGCCCGTCCACCCCGCCCACTCCCGCGTGCTCGTCGACCACGACGGCGTGCAGGTCCCGGTGACCCGGGTCGCGCTGACCAACGGCGAGACGTTCGACCGCTACTGCACGACCGGGCCGGGCGGCGACCCCGCCGTCGGGCTGCCGGCCCTGCGCGCGCCGTGGATCGAGGGGCGCGGCGACACGACGACGTACGACGGGCGCGGCCCGGACCCGCTCGACGACGGGCGCGGCGCGGCTCGTCGCGGGGGCGCCCGCCAGGCGTGGACAGGCCCGCGCCGGGCCCCGCGGCGCGCCACCGGCGGCGCGGTCACCCAGATGGCCTACGCCCGCCGCGGCGAGGTGACCGAGGAGATGCGCTACGTCGCGGCGCGGGAGGGCTGCGACGTCGAGCTGGTGCGCAGCGAGGTGGCCGCCGGCCGCGCGATCATCCCGGCCAACCCCAACCACCCCGAGGCCGAGCCGATGGTCATCGGCAAGCGCTTCCTGGTGAAGATCAACGCCAACATCGGCAACAGCGCGGTCACCTCGAGCATCGCCGAGGAGGTGGAGAAGCTCACCTGGGCCACGACCTGGGGCGCCGACACGGTCATGGACCTCTCCACCGGCGACGACATCCACACCACGCGCGAGTGGATCCTGCGCAACTCGGCGGTCCCGATCGGCACGGTGCCGATCTACCAGGCGCTGGAGAAGGTCGACGGCGAGGCCGACCGCCTGACGTGGGAGGTCTACCGCGACACCGTCATCGAGCAGGCCGAGCAGGGCGTCGACTACATGACCGTGCACGCGGGCGTGCTGCTGCGCCACGTGCCGCTGACCGTCGACCGGGTGACCGGCATCGTCTCGCGCGGCGGGTCGATCATGGCCGGCTGGTGCCTGGCCCACCACGAGGAGAACTTCCTCTACACCCACTTCGACGAGCTCTGCGAGATCTTCGCGGCGTACGACGTCGCGTTCAGCCTGGGGGACGGGTTGCGCCCCGGCAGCGTCGCCGACGCCAACGACGCCGCCCAGCTCGCCGAGCTGCGCACCCTGGGTGAGCTGACCCTGCGCGCCTGGGAGCACGACGTGCAGGTGATGGTGGAGGGGCCCGGCCACGTGCCGCTGCACCTGGTGGAGGAGAACGTGGTGCTGCAGCAGGACTGGTGCCACGGCGCGCCGTTCTACACCTTGGGTCCGCTCGCGACCGACGTCGCGCCGGGCTACGACCACATCACCAGCGCCATCGGGGCCGCGGCGATCGCGATGCACGGCACCGCGATGCTCTGCTACGTCACCCCCAAGGAGCACCTGGGCCTGCCCGACCGCGACGACGTGAAGACCGGGGTGATCACCTACAAGCTCGCCGCGCACGCCGCCGACGTCGCCAAGGGGCACCCGGGCGCCCGGGCCTGGGACGACGAGCTGTCGAAGGCGCGCTTCGAGTTCCGCTGGCACGACCAGTTCGCGCTCTCGCTCGACCCGCCGACCGCGCAGGCGATGCACGACGAGACGCTGCCGGCCGAGGCGGCCAAGACCGCGCACTTCTGCTCCATGTGCGGTCCGAAGTTCTGCTCGATGCGGATCAGCCAGGACGTGCGCGAGCGGTTCCGGGAGAAGTCGGAGGAGTTCGTCGAGCTCGGCTCGACGGTGTACGTCGACCCGCTCGACCCGGCGGTGGCGGCGCGCGCGTGACCGCTCGGGCGGGCTCCCGGGGCACCGCTGCCCGGCGGGTCCGCCCCGGGCGCCCGGGTGCTGCCCGAGTGGTGGCACCCGGGCCGGGAGCCCCCGCGCGCTGCTAGGGTGATCCACGTCACCCCGTCTCGGGGTGCGTCCACTTCACTACGGATCGTCCGGCACGTACCTGCCGGTGAAGGAGATCGACATGGCTTCAGTGTCCTTCCAGAAGGCCCAGCGCTGGTATCCCGGCGCCGACACCCCCGCCGTCCCCGGCATCGACCTGGACATCAAGGACGGCGAGTTCATGGTCCTCGTCGGCCCGTCCGGCTGCGGCAAGTCCACGACCCTGCGGATGCTCGCCGGGCTCGAGGAGGTCAACGAGGGTCACATCTACATCGGTGACCGCGACATCACGCACCTGCCGCCCAAGGACCGCGACATCGCGATGGTCTTCCAGAACTACGCGCTCTACCCCCACATGAGCGTGGCCGAGAACATGGGCTTCTCGCTGAAGATGGCCAAGGTGCCCACCGACGAGCGCAACAAGCGCGTCGAGGAGGCCGCGGCGATGCTGGGCCTCACCGAGTTCCTCGACCGCAAGCCCAAGGCCCTCTCGGGTGGTCAGCGCCAGCGCGTGGCGATGGGCCGCGCGATCGTGCGCCAGCCGCAGGTCTTCTGCATGGACGAGCCGCTGTCGAACCTGGACGCCAAGATGCGCGTGCAGACCCGTACCGACATCGCCAAGCTCCAGTCCGACCTCGGCATCACCACCGTCTACGTCACCCACGACCAGGTAGAGGCCATGACGATGGGCGACCGCGTCGCGGTGATGAAGCTCGGCGAGCTGCAGCAGGTCGCGACCCCGCTGGAGCTCTACGACAAGCCCGCCAACCTGTTCGTCGCCGGGTTCATCGGCTCGCCGCAGATGAACCTGATGGAGGCGGTGGCCAAGGACGGCCGCGCCAGCATCGGTGGCTACGAGGTGCCGGTCGACCCCGCCGCCGAGAAGAAGATGCACGGCGAGATCACCGTGGGCGTGCGCCCCGAGGCCTGGCGGGTCGTCGGGCCGGGCGAGGGCCTGCCGGTCAAGGTGACGGTCGTCGAGGAGCTCGGAGCCGACAACTACCTGTACGGCACCTCGGACGTCGAGGGCGTCCCGAGCACCGTCATCGTGCGTGTCCACGGTCGCGACCACGCCCGCAAGGGCGAGGTCATGCACGTGACCACCGACCCGCACCACGTGCACGTCTTCGACACCAAGACGGGCGCGCGCCTCAGCGACTGACCCACCGACGAGTCGGCGCCACTTCCTGAAGGAAGTGGCGCCGACTCGTGCGTGCGGGCTCAGCCGGTGACGGCCAGCGCGTCGTCGGGGATCTCGCCGGCGTGCTCGCGGTCGACGGTGAGGTTCTCGCCGGTGGCGGGGTCGAAGAGGTGCATCTTGGCGGCGTCGACGTAGATCTCGGCCTTGTCGCCCTCCTTGATCCGGCTGGAGCCGTCGAGGGAGACGACGAGCTGGGTGCGCAGCCCCTCGCCGTCGAGGTCCGCCTCGAGCTCGCGCATCTTCGCCTCCACCTCGGGGGGCGCCTCGAAGGGGATGTAGGCGTAGGTCTCGTTGCCGAGCCATTCCACGAAGTCGATGTCGGCGGAGAAGGTCGAGTCGGAGCCGGCCTTGTCGGCGATCTCGGCGTCCTCGAAGTACTCGGGGCGGATGCCGGCCATCAGCACCCCCTTGCCCTGGGCCCGCTCGGCCTTCTCCTCCGGGATCTGCACGGTGCCGAAGGGCAGCGTCACCGTGGTGCCGTCGACCTCGGCGGGCAGGAAGTTCATCGGCGGGGAGCCGATGAAGCCGGCCACGAACAGGTTGCCGGGGTTCTCGTAGAGCTCGCGCGGGGTCGCGAGCTGCTGCAGCAGGCCGCGCTTGAGCACCGCGACCCGGTCGCCGAGCGTCATCGCCTCGGTCTGGTCGTGGGTGACGTAGACGGTGGTGATGCCCAGGCGCTTCTGCAGCCGGGCGATCTCGGTGCGCATCTGGCCGCGCAGCTTGGCGTCGAGGTTCGACAGCGGCTCGTCGAAGAGGAACGCGTCGGCCTCGCGGACGATCGCGCGCCCCATCGCGACCCGCTGGCGCTGGCCGCCCGAGAGGTTGCCGGGCTTGCGGTCGAGGTGCTCGTCGAGCTCGAGGGTCTTCGACGCCTCGCGCACCTTGCGGTCGACCTCCTCGTCGGACTCGCCGGCCAACCGCAGTGGGAAGGCGATGTTCTCGTAGACCGACAGGTGCGGGTAGAGCGCGTAGTTCTGGAAGACCATCGCGAGGTTGCGGTCGCGGGGTGCGAGGTCGTTGACCTTGCGGTCCCCGATCATCATCTCGCCCGAGGTGATGTCCTCGAGGCCCACGATCATCCGCAGCAGCGTCGACTTCCCGCAGCCCGAGGGGCCCACCAGGATGACGAACTCGCCGTCGGCGATGTCGATGGAGACGTCGTTGACGGCCGGGAAGCCGTCCCCGTACTTCTTGACGATGTTCTTGAGGGTGATGGCGGCCATCGGACCTGCCTTTCTGTGTCTGACTCAGCCCTTGACGGCGCCGGAGGTCAGACCGGCGACGATCTTGCGTTGGAAGACGAGCACGATGAGCACGATCGGGATCGTGGCCACCACGGCCGCGGCGGCCAGGAGGCCGGCGGGGCGCTGGAAGGGGTCGGGGCCCACGAAGAACGACAGCGCCGCGGGGATCGGGCGGGCGTTCTCGGTGGAGGTGAGGGTGATGCCGAAGACGAAGTCGTTCCAGGCGAAGAAGAACGTCAGGATCGCGGCGGTGAAGACGCCCGGTGCGGCCAGCGGCACGATCACCTTGCGGAACGCCTGCCACGAGGTGGCGCCGTCGACCTGGGCGGCCTGCTCCATCTCCCAGGGGATCTCGCGGAAGAACGCCGAGAGCGTCCAGATCGCCAGCGGCAGCGTGAACGACATGTAGGGCAGGATCAGCCCCGGCCAGGTGTCGTAGAGCCCGATCGTGCGCCACAGGTCGAAGAGCGGGCTGACCAGCGAGACGACCGGGAACATCGCGATCGCCAGCGCCGTGGTGAGCACCAGCTTCTTGCCCTTGAACTCCAGCCGCGCGATGGCGTACGCCGCCAGGGTCGCGATGATGACCGAGAGCAGCGTCGCGATCAGGCTGATGCCGATCGAGTTGATGATGGCCCGGCGGAACTGCTCGTCGGCCAGCACGTCGGCGTAGTTGGCGAAGCCGGTGAAGGAGTCGAGCGGCAGGAAGCCGGGGTCGGTGCCGCCCGAGACGGCCGCCTGGCTCTTGAACGACAGCGAGATGATCCACACGACGGGCAGCAGGCACCACACGAGCACCAGCCCCACGCCGACGACGAGTCCGAGCTTGCGCATCCCGGTCACTCCCCTCGGGCCTGGGCCAGGTCGACCTTGAACATCTTGACGATGAGGAAGGCCACCAGCAGCACGGACAGGAACAGCAGGACCGCCAGCGCCGAGCCCATCCCGAGCTGGAACTGCTCGATGCTCTGGCGGTAGGTCAGGAACGAGATCGACTCGGTGCCCTGGGCACCCGCGGTCATCACGAAGATGTTGTCGAAGATCCGGTAGGCGTCGAGGGCGCGGAAGAGCACCGCGACCATGATCGCCGCCTTCATGTTGGGCAGGATCACCTTCCACAGCCGCTGCCACCAGGTGGCGCCGTCGACCTTGGCGGCCTCGACCATGTCCTCGGAGACCTGCGCCAGACCGGCCAGCAGCAGCAGCGACATGAACGGCGTGGTCTTCCAGATCTCGGAGACCATGATCGCGATCACCGCCGGCACCGGTTCGCCGAACCAGTTGAAGTCGTCGCTGATGAACGGCAGCCAGCCGTTGACGAAGCCGTTCTGGTAGGTGAAGGCGAACTGCCAGGCGAAGCCGGAGACGACGGTGATGATGCCGTAGGGGATCAGGATCGAGGTGCGGATCAGGCCCCGGGCGAAGACCACGCGGTGCATCACCAGCGCGAAGGCGAAGCCGATGACCAGCTCGATCGCCACCGTCACGACCATGTAGAGGACGGTCACGCCGATGTCGCGCCAGAAGAGCGTGTCGGTCAGCGCCGTGACGTAGTTGGACAGGCCGATGAACTGCCGGTCCTCGGGTGCGGTGAGCGAGTAGTTGTAGAGCGAGAGGTAGAGGGCCCGCAGGATCGGGAAGGCGGTGACCACGAGCATCACCACCACCGCGGGGGCCACCAGGCGCTGGCCCAGCCGGTTCTCGTGGCGGGCCCGGTCGCTGACCTCGGGCGGGGCGGACTTGGGGCCCTTGCCGGCGTCGGTGGCCGGCGTGGCGACGGTCGCGGAGGTCACAGCAGCGCCTTCCCTTCCAGCACGGCCTGCAGGTACTCCTGCGACCTCTCGGGCGTGGTCTCGGGGTCGACCTCGCTGGGCGGGTGCCAGCGGGACTGGATGGCCCCGGAGATGGTGGCGTAGAAGGCGCTCTTGGGGCGCGGCCCGCCCTCGTCGACGCTGGTGCGGAACAGGTCGAGCAGGTCGGGCGGGTAGGCCTCGGCCAGCTCGCCGGCGTCGTACGCCGACTGGGTGGCGGGCATCAGGCCGTCGGTGACCGCCAGCTCGACCTGGTTCTCGACCGAGGTGATGCAGGCGGCGGCCTCGCGGGCGTAGTCGGGGTGCTCGGTGAAGGCGCCGACACCGATGTCGATGCCACCCACGGGGGGAGCGGACTCCTGGCCGTCGACGGTGCGCGGGTAGCGCGCCCAACCCAGGTCGTCGAGCTGCTCCTTGGTGTAGTCGTTGGCGTCGGAGGGCTCGAAGTTCTTGTAGACGAACGTCCAGTTGACCATGAACGCGCCGGGCCCGTCGCCGTACATGTAGGCCAGCGCGGTGCCCTCGTTGGAGACCGACAGGTCGGCCTGGGCGGCGGGGGAGGAGGCCAGCTCGTCGACCACCCGGGCCGCCTCGCGGGCGGCGTCGGAGTCGAGGGCCACCTCGGCGTCGACGCCGGCCTCCGGGTTCTCCAGGATGGTGCCGCCGGCGCCCTCGATCATCGCGTTGATCCACACCACGTAGGCCTCGTACTTGTTGGCCTGCACGCCGACCGTGGCCCCGTCGACCGACGAGGCCGCCTCGACCACCTGCGACCAGGTGACCGGCTGGCTCATGTCGAGCCCGGCCTCCTGGGCCAGGGACTTGCGGTACCAGAGCACCTGGGTGTTGGCCCACAGCGGCGCGGCGTAGATCTTGTCCTCCCAGCGCACCGTCTCGGCGATCCCCTCGAGGGTGTCGTCGGTGACCGTGTCGCCCGGCAGCTCCAGCAGCCAGCCCGCGTTGGCGAACTCGGGCACGAAGACCGGGTCGAGGTTCATCAGGTCGGTCTGGCTGTCCTCGGCGGCCAGGCGACGCGCCAGCTGCACCCGCTGGTCGGTGGCGCTGGTGGGCAGCAGCCGGGTCTGGATGTCGTACTCGTCGGTGCTGCACTGCTCGGCGAAGGCCTCGAAGGTGGCCTGGCCGTCGGGGTTGAGGTACCAGGTCAGCGTCGGCTTCCCCTCGGAGCCGCAGGCGGCGAGCAGGCCGGCCGAGAGCGCCACGGCGGCGGCGACGGCCAGCCCGCGGCGTCGGCGCACGCCGGGTGGTCGCCGGGGCGGCGACGGCGTGGTGGGGCTCTCGTGCGGCATGCGACCTCCCGAGGACGACGTGGGTTCCCCGGTCTAGTCGCTGGGTAAAGCGACCACAACCCCCCTGTCGGTGCCGCGGGGGTGAGACGCCGGCCGGCTCAGGCCCGGTCGGCGGTGCGCCGGATCGCGGCGGCGAACGTCTCGTGCAGCGCGGCGGGCAGGTCGTGGCCCATGCCGTCGATCAGCAGCAGCTCGCTGCCGCGCAGGGCGCGGGCGGTCGCCCGCCCGCCCGAGGGGTGCACCATCTTGTCGGCCAGGCCGTGCACGACCAGCGAGGGCAGGTCGAGGGCCTGCAGCGCCGGGCCGCGGTCGGGCTGGGTCAGGATCGCCACCATCTGGCGCAGCGTGCCGGCGGCGCTGACGCCGTGGTCGTAGGTGTCGGCGGCGCGCTGACGGTTCTCCTCGGCGCTCAGCGGGTAGCCCGGCGAGCCGATCAGGCGCCACAGGCGGGCGCTCTGCTTGATGTAGGCCTCCTTGCCCTGGGCGCCGCTGCCGATGAGCATCGGCAGCAGGGCGGGGTGCTGCCACCCCACGGTGCGCCGCCCGGTGGTCGACATGATCGAGGTCAGCGACCGCACCCGGGTGGGGTGCTCGACGGCCAGGGTCTGCACGATCATCCCGCCCATCGAGGCCCCGGCGACGTGCGCGGACTCCAGGCCCAGGTGGTCCATCAGGCCGACGACGTCACCGGCCATGTCGCCGAGGGTGTACGGCGCCCGCGTGGGCAGGCCGGCGAAGGCCCGCACCAGCGTGGCGCGGGTGACCCGGCCCTCCCCGCGGCTGGAGCGGCCGGCGTCGCGGTTGTCGAAGCGCACCACGTAGAAGCCGCGCCGGGCCAGGTGCGTGCACAGGTCGTCGTCCCACCAGGTCAGCGGGGCGCCGAGGCCCATCACCAGCACCAGCGGGTCGCCGTCGGGGTCGCCGAAGGTCTGGTAGCACAGCTCGACCCGCGGCCCCACGGGGGCGCGGAGCTGGTCGGACACGGTCACCGGAGGGCGAGCAGACATGTGTCAAGTACACCGCATCGGGTATGTGGACCGGGCCTCCGGTCACAATTGGGTGTCACACCTCACAGGGTGGTGCACGTCACGCTAACGTTGAAGGATGAACGAGTCGCCGCTCGCCTCCTTCCTGCTCCCGGAGGGCTTCCGACGCCCTCCGGTGGTCGCTGTGCTCAACGAGGCCAGGATCGCGGGAGAGGCCGGGCGCTGGGCCACCAGCGCCGTCGGGGGGCGCCGCGAGCGCCGCCGGGCGCCGTACGTCGCGGGCGCGCAGCAGCGCGACCTCGACCCGGTGCTGCTGGTGCCGGGCTTCCTGGCCGGCGACTACACGCTGCGGCTGATGGCCGGGGCGCTGCGCGCCGAGGGGATGCGCACCTACCGCTCCCGCATCCTGGCCAACGTCGGCTGCACGCTCGATGCCGCGCACCTGATCGAGCAGCGGCTCGAGGTGATCGCGGCCAAGCGCGGCTCGCGGGTGCAGCTGGTGGGCCACAGCCTCGGCGGCATGCTGGCGCGTGGCATCGCCGTGCGCCGCCCCGACCTGGTCTCCGGCATCGTCACCATGGGCAGCCCGATGATGGCCCCGGCCGCCCACCACCGGGCGCTGACCGCGAGCCTGGGCGGCGTGATCGCGCTGAGCAAGCTCGGCGTGCCGCGCACCATGACCACCGACTGCGTCGGCGGGCCCTGCGCCCGACAGAGCTTCGAGGAGAGCCGCGAGCCGCTGCCGGCGGGTGTGGAGTTCACCGCGATCTACTCGCGCCACGACGGCATCGTCGACTGGCGCGCCTGCATCGACCCCGCCGCCACCACCCAGGTCGAGGTCACCACCTCCCACGTCGGGATGGCCATCGACCCGCGCGTCATCACCGCCGTCACCGAGGCGCTCGTGCGCCACCGCGCCGCGCGCGAGGAGGCGCAGAGCTGGGTGGCCACCGCCTGACCCCCCACGGCGTACGGCGGGCGCGGTTCTCACCGGGACTCGTCGACGTTCCTCAGTGGGGCTCGTCACTGCTCGACCGACGGCGGAGGCCTCAGCGGTCGAAGTCGACCGCGGAGTAGGCGCGCAGCTTGTGCAGCTGGTGCTCGGAGTGGATCTGGCGGATCGTGCCGGAGCGCGAGCGCATCACCAGCGAGTGGGTGGTCACGCCGCCGGCGCCGTAGCGCACGCCGCGCAGCAGCTCGCCGTCGGTGATGCCGGTCGCCACGAAGAAGCAGTCGTCGCCGGTGACCAGGTCGTCGGTGGTCAGCACCTGGCCCAGGTCGAGGCCGGCGTCGATGGCCTTGCGGGTCTCGTCGGCGCCCTGCGGCCAGAGCTTGCCCTGGATGGTGCCGCCCATGCACTTCATCGCGCAGGCGGTGATGATGCCCTCGGGGGTGCCGCCGATGCCGAGCAGCAGGTCGATGCCGGTCTCGGGGCGCGCGGCCATGATGGCGCCCGCGACGTCGCCGTCGCTGATGAACTTGATCATCGCGCCGGTCGCGCGGATCTCGGCGACGAGGTTCTCGTGGCGGGGGCGGTCGAGCAGCACGACGGTGACGTCCTCGGCGCGCTTGCCCTTGGCCTTGGCGACCGCGGCGATGTTGTCGGCGACGGGGGCCTCGATGTCGACGACGTCGGCGGCCTCGGGGCCGGTGACCAGCTTCTCCATGTAGAAGACCGCGGAGGGGTCGTACATCGAGCCGCGCGGCGAGACCGCGAGCACCGACACCGCGTTGGTCATGCCCTTGGCGGTCAGGGTGGTGCCGTCGATCGGGTCGACCGCCACGTCGCACTCCGGGCCGGTGCCGTCGCCGACCTGCTCACCGTTGTAGAGCATCGGGGCGTTGTCCTTCTCGCCCTCGCCGATCACGACGGTGCCGTTCATCCCGATGGTCGAGATCAGCACCCGCATCGCGTTGACGGCCACGCCGTCGGCGCCGTTCTTGTCGCCGCGCCCGACCCAGCGCCCGGCCGCCATGGCGGCCGCCTCGGTGACCCGCACCAGCTCGAGCGCCAGGTTGCGGTCGGGGCGGGAGGAGGGGCCGGTCAGCGGCGAGGTCGTCGTCATGGGCGCATGCTATCGGTCTGCACGGCCGTGGCCTTGACGCTCAGCCACACCTCGGCCCCCGCCTGCAGGCCGAGCTCGACGGCCGCGGCCGGCGTGACGTCGGCGATGAGCTCGGGGCCCGGGTCGCCGTCGCTGCCGGTGGCCACCAGCAGGCGCACCGCGTCGCCGTGCGGCGCGACCGCGGCGACGCGCCCGGCCCAGCGGTGCCGGGCCGAGGTGGCCGGCGCGTCGTGACCGGTGCCGCCGACCGTCCCGCGGGGCGAGACGGTGACGGCGCTGGGGGCGAAGGAGCGCAGCTCGTCGCCCTCGCGCACCACGTTGAGCCCGACCAGGCGCGCGACGTGCTCGGTGCGCGGGTGGGCGGCGACGTCGCGGGGCGACCCGGTCTGCACCACGCGGCCCTCGTCGAGCACCAGCACCTCGTCGGCCAGGGTGAGCGCGTCGAGCGCGTCGTGGGTGACCAGCAGCGCGACGCCGCCGTACGCCGCCAGGTGGCGGGCCAGCTCGATGCGCAGGCCGGTCGCGACCCCGACGTCGAGGCCCGCGAAGGGCTCGTCGAGCAGCAGCAGCTCGGGCTCGCCGGCCAGGGCCCGGGCGATGGCGACGCGTTGGGCCTGGCCGCCGGAGAGCTGGGCGGGGCGCCGGTCGGCGAGGTCGCCGACGCCGAGGCGGTCGAGCCAGGCCAGCGCGCGGCGGTCGGCCTCGCGCCGCGGCACCCCCCGAGCCCGCAGGCCGAAGGCGACGTCGTCGCGGGCGCGCAGGTGGGGCAGCAGCGAGCGGTCCTGGAAGACCACGCCCAGCCGGCGCTCGCGCACCGGCAGGTCGCTCCAGTCGCGCCCGGCGACCTCGACGCGGCCGGTGGCCGCGACGGTGCCGGCCAGGGCGCCGAGCAGGGTCGACTTGCCGGCGCCGTTGGGGCCGATGACGGCGACGACGCGTCCGGGCACGGCGTCGAGCCGGGCGACCAGGCGGCCGGGCACCGTGACGTCGGCGTGCAGCCCGGCGGCGCTCACAGCGGCCTCAGCCAGCGGTGCCGCAGTCCGGCCAGCACCCCGATCGAGACCACCAGCAGGATCATGCTGAGCGTGCGCGCGGCGGCCGGGTCGGCCTGCAGGGTGGTGTAGATCAGCGACGGCATCGTCTGGGTGGTGCCGGGGAAGTTGCCGGCGAAGGTGATCGTCGCGCCGAACTCGCCCAGGCTGCGCGCCCAGGCCAGCACTGCACCGGCGACCAGGCCGGGCAGCGCGAGCGGCAGGGTGACCCGTCGGAAGGTGGTCCAGCGGGTGGCGCCCAGGGTGGCGGCCACCACGTCGTAGCGCTCGCCGGCGGTGCGCAGCGCGCCCTCGACGCTGAGGACGTAGAACGGCATCGAGACGAACACGTGGGCCACGACCACCGCGGCGGTCGTGAACGGGACCGTCAGCCCGGTGGTCTCGCGCAGCAGCGAGCCGACCACGCCGTTGCGGCCCAGCGCCGTCACCAGCGCCACGCCCGCCACGACCGGCGGCAGCACCAGCGGCACGGCCACGGCGGCCCGCAGCAGCCCGCGGCCGCGGAACTCCACCCGCGCCAGCAGCCAGGCCAGCGGGGTGCCGAGCGCCACGCACACGACCACGGTGAGCCCGGAGGCCAGGGCGGAGAGGGCGAGCGCGCGGCGTACGGGCTCGGAGCGCAGCTCGCTCCAGAACGTGCCCCACGGGGTGTCGAGCACCAAAGTGACCAGCGGCAGCACCAGCAGCGTCGCGGCCAGCACCGCCGGGACCAGCAGCACCAGCGGCGGGCGGCCGAGGTGGCGGGTGGTCGTGGTGCTGCGCGGCGGCGGGGCGGTCAGCGTCACGGGACCCCGAAGCCGGCGTCGGCGAGCACCTGTCGACCGGTCTCGCCGAGCACCAGGTCGGCGAGCTCCTGGGCCAGGTCGGGCCGGCTGCTCTGCGCCAGCACCGCGATCGGGTACGACGTCACCTGCTGCTCGGCGCCCGGCAGCTCGATGGTCTCGACGGCGTCACCGGCCGCCACCGCGTCGGTCGCGTAGACGATGCCGGCGTCGACCTCGTCGGCGACCACCCGCGCCAGCACCGCCTTGACGTCGACCTCGAGGCTGGCCGGGTCGGCGTCGATGCCGTTGTCGGCGGCGAGCGCGGCCCAGGTCGCGCCGCAGGGGGCGGTCTCCACGCAGGCGACGTACCCCCCGTCGACCAGGTCGTCGACCGAGGTGACGCCCCCGGGGTTGCCGGCCGGGACGACCAGTACCAGCGTGTTGGTCGCGAAGATCTCCGGCGCGGCGGCGAGCGCGTCGGCGGCCGACTCGATGGTGCGGGTGTCGGCGGTGGCCAGCAGGTCGGCCGGGGCGCCCTCGAGCGCCTGCTGGGCCAGGGTCGCGGAGGAGTCGAAGGCGAGGCTGACCTCGACGCCGGGGTGCTCGGCCTCGAACTCCTCGGCCAGCGTCGTGAAGGTCTCGGTGAGCGAGGCGGCCGCGAGCACGGTCAGGGTGTCGTCGGGGGCGGGCTCGCTCCCGTCGTCGGCGGCGCCGCCGCCGGACGAGCAGCCGGTGACGGCGAGCAGCGTGAGCAGGGTGGCGGCGGCGCGGGCCCTCACGGGAGCTCAACCACGACGTTGGTCGACTTCACCGACGCCACGACCTTCGAGCCCGCGGCCAGGGCGAGGTCGTCGGCGGCCTCGGCCGACATCAGCGAGACCAGGCGGTAGGGACCGCAGACCATGTCGACCTGCGCCATCACGGTGTCCTTGCGGACCCGGGTGACGATGCCCAGCAGCCGGTTGCGGGCGCTGACGGCCGAGGCCCGGGTGGGGTCGGGGGCGTCGGCCAGCGACTCGGCCAGGGTCGCGAGGTCGGGCCCGGCGATGGTGGTGCGGCCCTCGCTCTGGCGCGCCGGGACCCGGCCCGCCTCGACCCAGCGCCGCAGGGTGTCGTCGCTGACGCCGAGCAGGTCGGCGGCCTCCGCGATCCGGTAGGTGCTCACACAGCGAGTATGCCGCATCTGCGGTTGGCAGTCCGGTGTTGATCCGCATCTGCGGGCTGCGAGCGCCCCGAGGGTCGACAGGCTGGGAGGACCCGGGACAATCGGTGACATGAGTGAGACGGGCCGCCCAGGGCGCTACACACGCTCCGCCAACGGGTTGGTGGGCGCCATGCTGATCCTGCTGGTCGCGGTCATCGCGCTCGGGCTCTTCCGTGACGCCTTCCGCAACGAGCCCGAGTACACCCCGCCCGACACCGACTACTTCGAGGTCGTGAGCGCGGTGCAGGGCGCGGACGGCGAGATCGTCTACCCCGCCGCGCTGCCCGAGGGGTGGGTGGTCAACAACGTCGACTACGAGCCCGGCGACCCGTCGTCGTTCTCGCTGGCCCTCCTCACCGACGACGAGACGTTCGCCGGGTTCCTCGAGGAGGCCGACGACGTCGACGTCATCGTGGAGGCGTTCGTCGACGAGTCCGCGGTCGAGGGCGACCCGTTCGTCCTCGACGAGACGTCGGCGGTGGCCGAGGAGTGGCGCACCTTCACCGACGACGGCGGCGACACGGCGTACGTCGCCGAGGTCGGCACCGGCGACGCGGCCCGCGTCGTGATGGTCTACGGCTCCGCCGACCCCGCGGACCTCCAGGCGCTCCTGGCCTCGCTCACCACCGCGCCCCTCACCTGACCCGGCCCGAATCTCGCGCTGACCCGGCTCAAATCTCGCGCTGACCCGGCGCAGATCTCCCGGGTCAGGCGTCGGTGTCCTGCTCGAGGACCTCGTCGAGGCGGGCGCGGGCGCCGTCGAGCCAGCGCTGGCAGGTGCCGGCGAGGTGCTCGCCGCGCTCCCACAGCGCCAGCGACTCCTCGAGCGTGGTGCCGCCCGCCTCCAGGCGGCGTACGACGTCGACGAGCTCCTCGCGCGCCGCTTCGTACGACGGCTGCTCGGGCTCGCTCGCGCCGGCGGGGTCGGTGGTCGGCTCAGCCATCGGTCTCGTCCTCTGCTGGGTCTGCCGCGGGGTCGGCGGTGGTGTCGGCGGTCGGGTGGTCGAGCAGCGGCTCGAGCCGGGTGGTGGTGGCGTGCACGCGCCCGTCGGCGACCCGCACGCTGACCTCGGCGCCCGGTGCGAGGGCGTCGACGGAGGTGACGACGTGGCCGTCGGGGCCCTGCAGCACGGCGTAGCCGCGGCGCAGCGTCGCCAGCGGAGAGAGGGCCCGGGCCCGGGCACGCTGGTGGTCGATCTCGTCGGCGGCCCGGTCGAGACGGTGCGAGAGCGAACGGCGGGCCCGCTCGCGCAGCGCCGTGAGCTCCTCGACGCGGGCGTCGACCAGCGAGCGCGGGTCGGCCAGGGCGGGGCGGGAGCGCAGGGCGTCGAGCCCGGCCTGCTCGCGCGCGACCTGGGCGGCGACCAGGGAGCGCAGGCGGTCGCGGGTGCGGGCCACGCCGGTGAGCTCCTCGACGACGTCGGGCACCAGCAGCTTGGCGGCGTCGGTGGGGGTCGAGGCGCGCACGTCGGCGACCAGGTCGAGCAGCGGGGCGTCCTGCTCGTGGCCGATCGCGGAGACCACGGGGGTGCTCATGCGGTGCACGGTGCGCACCAGCGCCTCGTCGGAGAACGGCAGCAGGTCCTCGACCGAGCCGCCGCCCCGGGCCACCACGACGACGTCGACGGCCGGGTCGCGGTCGAGGCGCTCGAGCGCCTCCATCACCTCGCCCGCGCAGCGGGTGCCCTGCATGGTGGCGTGGGCGACCTCGAAGGCCACGGCCGGCCAGCGCCGCCGCGCGTTGTCGAGCACGTCGCGCTCGGCGGCGCTGCCGGGGGCGGTGACCAGCCCGACCCGACCGGGCAGGAACGGCAGCCGACGCTTGCGGGCGGGGTCGAAGAGTCCCTCGGCGGCCAGCAGCTGGCGGCGCCGCTCGAGCTGGGCCAGCAGCTCGCCCAGGCCGACCATGCGGATCTCGCGCACCTGCAGCGACATGCTGCCGCGGTTGGCGTAGTACGACGGCTTGGCGTGCACCACGACGCTGGCGCCCTCGACCAGCGGCGGGTTGAGGGAGTCGACCAGGGTGCGCGGGGCGGTCAGCGGCACCGACACGTCGGCGACGGTGTCGCGCAGCGTCATGAAGACCGTGGCCATGCCCGGGCGGCGGTTGACCTGCGCCAGCTGGCCCTCGACCCAGACCGCGCCGAGCCGGTCGACCCAGCCCGCGATCGCCGTGGCGATCTGGCGCACCGGGGCGGGCGCGGCGGCGGAGGTCTCGAGGGCCATGGCCGCGAGGTTAGGCCATCACGCCGACACGCCTACGATGGAGCACATGAGCACCGACGCATCGACCAGCACGGGCGTGAGCATGGGCATGCCTCCCGTCCTCAGCCCCGACGAGGCCGAGAAGGCCGTGCTCCTGGCCGCGCCCCGCGGCTACTGCGCCGGCGTCGACCGCGCGGTGGTGACCGTCGAGCAGGCCCTCGACCTGTACGGCGCCCCGGTCTACGTGCGCAAGCAGATCGTGCACAACAAGCACGTCGTGGCCGACCTCGAGTCGCGCGGCGCGGTCTTCGTCGAGGAGATCGCCGAGGTGCCGGCCGGCGCCACGGTCGTCTTCTCCGCCCACGGGGTCAGCCCCGAGGTGCACCGCCAGGCCGCCGAGCGCGAGCTCAAGACGATCGACGCGACCTGCCCGCTGGTGACCAAGGTCCACCACGAGGCCAAGCGCTTCGCCGCCGACGACTACGACATCCTGCTGATCGGCCACGAGGGCCACGAGGAGGTCGAGGGCACCGCCGGCGAGGCGCCCGAGCACATCCAGCTCGTGCAGAGCCCCGCCGACGTCGCCGACATCGTGGTGCGCGACCCCAGCCGGGTCGCCTGGCTCTCGCAGACGACGCTGTCGGTCGACGAGACCCTCGAGACGGTCGCGGCCATCCGCGAGCGCTTCCCCGAGCTGCTCGACCCGCCCAGCGACGACATCTGCTACGCCACCCAGAACCGCCAGCTGGCGGTCAAGGAGATCTCCGAGGGCTGCGACCTGCTGATCGTCGTCGGCTCGGGCAACTCCTCCAACTCGGTGCGCCTGGTCGAGGTGGCCCTCGAGGCCGGCGCCAAGGCGTCGTACCGCGTCGACGACGCCAGCGAGATCGACGAGGCCTGGCTCGAGGGCGTGCGCACCGTCAGCGTCACTTCGGGCGCGAGCGTGCCCGAGAACCTGGTCGAGGGCGTGCTGGCCTACCTGGCCGAGCGTGGCTACCCCGACGCCAAGGCGGTGCACAGCGCCGAGGAGTCGCTGATCTTCTCGCTGCCCAAGGAGCTGCGCCGCGACATGAAGGCCGCCCAGGCCGCGGCCCGCGGCTGAGGCGGGGCACCCCGATGGCCAGGTACGTCGACCTGCACCCCGTCGACCCGCAGCCGCGGCTGGTGTCGCAGGTGGTCGAGGCGCTGCGCGACGACGCGCTGATCGCCTACCCGACCGACTCCGGCTACGCGCTGGGCTGCCGGATCGGCAATCGCGACGGGCGCGACCGCATCCTGCGGATCCGCGGTCTCGACGACAAGCACCACTTCACGCTCGTGTGCCGCGACTTCTCCCAGCTCGGCCAGCTCGTGCACGTCGACAACGCGGCCTTCCGCGCGATCCGCTCGGCGACGCCGGGTCCCTACACCTTCATCCTGCCGGGCACCCCCGAGGTGCCGCGGCGGCTGCTGCACCCCAAGAAGAAGACCGTCGGGGTGCGTATCCCCGACCACGTGGTCGTCACCGCCCTGCTCGAGGAGCTCGGCGAGCCGCTGCTGTCGAGCTCGCTGATCCTGCCCGGCGAGAACGAGGTGCGCACCATGGGCTGGGACATCAAGGAAGAGCTCGAGCACCAGGTCGACATCGTCATCGAGGCGGGCGAGACGACCGCGGAGCCTACGACGGTCGTGGACTGGTCGGGCCCGGAGCCCGAGGTGCTGCGCCACGGCTCGGGCGACCCGTCGCGCTTCGAGTAGGCCACGCGATGGCCGCGCCGCGCCCGTGGGCGCGGGCGAACCGGTCGCGCACCACCAGCACGACCAGCGCCAGCGCGTAGCCGAGCACCAGGGCGAGGGCGTGGTCGGCGAGCCCGGAGAAGACCGCCTGCACCGCGCCGTCGTCGTCACGGGCCACCGAGCCGGGACTGGTGGCGCCGAGCAGCACCAGCGCGGTGAGCATCAGCGGGGGCGGCAGCACGCCGACGGTGAAGAAGTCGCGGGGGCGCACCAGCAGCGCGCAGGCGGTGCAGACCAGCACGAAGGCGACGTCGTAGACCCAGCCCAGGCCGGGGGAGAGCACCAGGTCGAGGGCGACCGCCGTCAGGGTGAGCGCGAGCCCGAGCGCCACCACCGCGGCGCCGGGGGTGGTGCCCTCCTCCCACAGCGTGGGCGCGCGACCAGGACTGCTCACCGGTGTCGCACCTCCGCTCCGACGTGGGCGCTGCGTGGACGGGCCTCGAGGCCTACAGCGCCACGCTAGGGCGCTCGCCGGTCTCCTCGGTGTCGGCGCGCCGGTCGACCGCGCGCAGCTCGACGGTGCGCGGGGAGCCCAGCTCCTCGTCGGTGACCGCCAGGTCGGTGAACCGGCGCGCCGAGACCAGCACCCGCGACTCCAACGAGGCGACCGCGCTGTTGTAGTGGCCCACGGCGGCGTTGAGGGAGCGCCCGACCGCGTCGACGTGGGTGCCCAGGGTGCCCAGGCGCCCGTGCAGGTCGCGCCCGAGGCGGTGGATCTCGCGGGTCTGCTCGGCCAGCGCCTCGTGCTGCCAGCCCTGCGCGACGGTGCGCAGCAGCGCGATCAGGGTGGTCGGCGAGGCCAGCACCACCTGGCGGGCGGCGGCGTGCTCGATCAGGCCCGGGTCGGCCTCGAGCGCGGCGGCCAGGAACGACTCGGCCGGCACGAAGAGCACCACGAACTCGGGCGTCTGCTCCAGGGAGCGCCAGTAGGACTTGGCCCCGAGCTGCTCGACGTGGGTGCGCACCTGGCGCGCGTGCCGGGCCAGGTGGGCGCGCTGGGTCTCCTCGTCGTCGGCCGAGGTGGCGTCGAGGTAGGCGTCGAGCGGCACCTTGGCGTCGACGACCACCTGGCGCTCGCCGACCAGCTGCACGACCAGGTCGGGGCGCTGAGCCCCGTCGTCGAGGCGCACCTGCTCGCGGAAGTCGCACCGGTCGACGAGGCCGGCCAGCTCGACGGCGCGGCGCAGGTGCAGCTCGCCCCACTGCCCGCGCACCTGCGGCTTGCGCAGCGCGGTGCTCAGCGCCCGCGTCTCCTTGCCGAGCAGGTCGGTGGTGTGGCGCATGTCGGCGACCTGCTGGTGCAGCTGGCCCTGCCACGAGACCCGGTTGTGCTCGAGGTCGCGCAGCTGGTCCTGGAGCCGCTCCAGGCCCTCGCGCACCACCGCCTGGTCGGCGGCGCGCTGGTCGAGCGCGGCGCCCACCCGGTCGTCGTACGGCGCCGCGGCGGCGGCCTCGGCGTGGCGCAGCCGGGCCCACAGCAGCCCCAGCACGGCCCCGATGGCCAGGCCGATCAGCAGGGTGGTGGTCAGTGCGGCGACCGTCGAGACGTCCATGTGGCCAGCATGGACGCGACCACCGACAGTCCCGGGGAGCCAGGTCAGTCGGCCAGGTCAGTCGGCCAGGTCGACGACCACGGGCGCGTGGTCGGAGGCGCCCTTGCCGGCCCGCTCGTCGCGGTCGACGAACGCACCGGTCGTGCGTGCGGCGAGCGCGGGGGAGCCGAGCAGGAAGTCGATGCGCATGCCGCGGTTGCGCTCGAAGCGCTGGCGGTAGTAGTCCCAGTAGGTGTAGCTGTCGGGCTCGGGGGTGAACGGGCGGGCCAGGTCGGCGTACCCGTCGTCGAGGAAGCCCTGGAAGGCGGCGCGCTCGGGCGGGGTCACGTGGGTGCTCGTCTTGAACTGGGCGATGTCGAAGACATCCTCGTCGCGCGGGGCGATGTTCCAGTCGCCGACCAGGGCGGTGGGGGTCTCGGCCCAGCCGCGCGCGGCCTCGCGCAGGCGGGCCAGCCAGTCGAGCTTGTAGGCGTAGTGCGGGTCGTCGACCTTGCGGCCGTTGGGCACGTAGAGGCTCCACACCCGCACCCCGCCGCAGGTGGCGCCGATGGCGCGCGCCTCGGGCTCGCCCTCCTCGCCCCAGCCGGGCTGCTCGGGGAAGCCGACCTCGACGTCGTCGAGGCCGACGCGGCTGATGACGGCCACGCCGTTCCACTGGTTGACCCCGGCGGCGGCGACCTCGTAGCCGGCCGACTGCAGGCCCATCAGGGGCAGCTGGTCGAGCCGGGCCTTGGTCTCCTGCAGCGCCAGGACGTCGACGTCGTGGCGGGCGAGGAAGGCCTCGACGCGGTCGATGCGGGAGCGGAGGGAGTTGACGTTCCAGGTGGCCAGGCGCACGCTCACAACGTACGGGGCGCGGCCGCCCGGAGGTCGACCGGGATGTCGCCGGCTCCGGTTATGGTCCCTGATGGAACCTCCGGTCCATAAGGAATCATCATGATGTCGCTGCCCAGCCCGTACACCCCTGGTGCCGCCCCCAGCGTGCTCGCCGGGCGCCGCGAGCAGCTCGAAGCCGCCGAGGCGGACCTGGCGGTGGTGGCCACCTACGCCCGCTTCCAGGGGCGGGTGCGGGTCGACATCGGCTCCCGGGGCGTGGGCAAGACCTCGCTGCTCAAGCGGGTGCGCGAGTCGGCGGCCGGGGTCGGCATGGTGACGGCCTGGGTGACCGCGCGCGGCGACGAGTCGCTGGTGGCCTCGCTGGTGCACGCCCTGGCCGCCGAGCTCGACCGGATCGGGGTCGACGTCGCCCGGCGGGCGCCGTGGCGCGAGCGCCTCGAGCGGCTCAGCCTCGAGCTGGGCGCCGGGCCGGCCAAGGCCGGCATCGAGGTCGACGTCAGCCCCGGCGCCCCGGGGCCGGGCCAGCGCGCCGCCTCGGCCGCGTTCGGCGAGCTGGTCACGACCGCCGCTCTCGAGGCGCGGCAGCGCGGCTCGGCCGGGCTGTGCCTGATCGTCGACGAGATCCAGGCCGCCCCGCGCGCCGACCTGCGCACTCTCGCCTACGCCTGGCAGGAGCTGCAGAACGCGGTCCCCGAGCCGCCGGCGGTGCTCTTCGCCGCCGGCCTGCCCAACGCACCCGACGTGCTGACCGCCGCGGTCACCTTCAGCGAGCGCTTCGCCTTCCGCACCCTGGAGCGCCTCGACGACGCCGACGCCGCCGAGGCCCTCGTGGTGCCGGCCGCCCAGCACGACGTCGCCTGGAGCCCCGACCTGCTCGAGGCGGTGGTCTCGCTCGCCCAGGGCTACCCCTACTTCCTCCAGCTCTACGGCGACGCGCTGTGGCGCCGCGCCCGGCCCGCGGCCGGAGGACGCCTGGGCCTCGAGGAGCTCGACGCCGCCCACGCCGACGTCGAGCGCGAGCTCGAGACGATGTTCCGGGCCCGCTGGGCCAAGGCCGCCCCGGGCGAGCGGCGGCTGCTGGTGGCGATGGCCGCGCTGGGCGACGACGCCGTACGCCGCGGCGACGTGGCGCAGCGCATGGGCGTGGGCACCAACGAGATCAGCGTCGCCCGGCGCAGCCTGCTCGACAAGGGCCTGATCGAGGTCGCGGCCCGGGGCATGCTGCGCTTCACCGTGCCCGGCTTCGCCGCCTTCGTGCGCAGCGAGTCGGGCGAGGAGGCCTGAGGCGCCGACCCGGCTGGTTCGAACCGGCCGGGTCGCCGTACGCCATGGGGTCGCCGGGTTTCGACGACGCTCGAGCCTTCGGCCCTCGCTGCTCAACCAACGGCGGCGCCCTCGCTGCTCGACCAACGGCGGCGCCCTCGCTGCTCATCCAGCGGTGGGGGCGCTCAGACGAAGGCGCTCTCGCCGGTGATGGCGCGCCCGACGATGAGGGTGTTGATCTCGCGGGTGCCCTCGTAGGAGTAGATGGCCTCGGCGTCGGCGACGAAGCGGCCGACGTGGTGCTCGAGCAGGATGCCGTTGCCGCCTAGCACCTCGCGCGCCCAGCCGACGGTCTCGCGCATCCGCACGGTGCTGTGCACCTTGCACAGCGAGGCGTGCTCGTCGCGCAGCAACCCGGCGTCCTGCAGCTGGGAGGCGCGCACGTTCATCGCGGTGCCGGCGGTGACGTTGGAGAGCATCTTGACCAGCAGGTCCTGGACCAGCTGGAAGGAGGCGATCGGCCGGCCGAACTGCTCGCGCGCCTTGGTGTAGCGCACGGCGTGCTCGTAGGCGCCGCGCGCGCAGCCGACGGCCTGCCAGGCCACGCCCATTCGGGTCACCCGCAGCACCTCGGAGGTGCTGGCGAAGCTGGGTCTCGGGCACGTGCACGTCGCGCAGGTGGATCTCGGAGTTCTGCACGACCCGCAGCGCGATCTTGTCCTGCTGGATCTCGAAGGTCATCCCCTCGGTGCCCTTCTCGACGACGAAGCCCTTGACCTCGCCGTCGTCCTCGTCGCGCGCCCAGATGATCACCAGGTCGGCGAAGGAGGCGTTGCCGATCCACTTCTTCTCGCCGTTGAGCACCCAGCCGTCGCCGTCGCGGCGGGCGGTGGTGGCCAGGCCCATCGAGATGGCCGAGCCGACGTCGGGCTCGGTGAGGCCGAAGGCGCCGATCAGCTCCATCCGCGCCATCGCCGGCAGCCAGCGCTCTCGCTGCTCCTCGGAGCCGCACAGGTGGATCGAGCCCATCGCCAGCCCGCCGTGGACCCCCATGAAGGTGCCGATGGAGGGGTCGATGCGGCTGAGCTCCATCGCCACCATGCCGTCGACCAGCGCGCCCCGGGCCGGGCAGCCGGGGCCGTCGTAGGCCAGGCCGGCGATCCCGAGCTCGGCGATCGCCGGCACCAGCTGGTGGGGGAACTCGCCCCGGGTCCAGTGCTCGTTGATGACCGGCTCGACCTCGCGGGTCATGAACGCCCGCACCCGGCTCAGCAGCTCGCGGTCCCGCTCCTCGAGCAGCAGCTCGAAGCCCAGGAAGTCGGAGAAGGGGGAGTCGTGCAGGTCGGCGACCTCGGGCTCGTGGGCGTTCACGCGGGGGCCTTTCCCTCGGGTTCGATGTCGGGGCGCAGGCCGAGCAGGAACTGCTCGACCACCGGCACCAGGCGCTCGGCCTCGGTGACGATGTCCAGGTGGCCGCCCTCGTAGAGGTGCAGCCGCGCGTGCGGGATCAGCCGCGCCTGCAGCCGCGGGTTGGCGACCGGGATGATCGGGTCGTCGGTGCCGCCCATCACCAGCGTCGGCTGCCGCAGCAGCCGCAGGAACGGCAGGCTCGTCCAGCCAGCCATCGCGCCCAGCTGGTAGTAGTAGCCGCGCCGGGGGCCCGACCGGGTCACCGAGTGCAGCAGGCGGGCACCCTTGGCGGGGTCGGTGCGCATCGTGCCGCCGTAGATGTCCCCGGCGATCCGCGCGGCGTACTCGGGGTCGCGGTGGCGGCGCGGGGTCGACATCTTGAGCAGCACCGAGGGGTGCGCCGGCACCATCAGGGCGCCGGTGCCGGTCGCGACCAGCACCACGCGGCGTACCCGCCGACGGTGCTGGACCGCCAGCTGCTGGGCCAGCCCGCCGCCCCACGAGAGGCCGAGCACGTCGAAGCGCTGGTGGCCGAGCCCGGCCATCAGCCGGGTGACCCAGGAGGCCAGCGCCGCGATCGGGTACGGCGTCGGCGGCAGCGCGCTGCCGCCCACCCCGGGCACGTCGAAGCGCACCACGCCGCGGCGCGGGTCGAGGGCATCGACCAGCGGCTGGAGCACCTCGAAGGAGACCCCGATGCCGTTGCACAGCAGCAGCGGCGGCTCGTTGACGAAGGGCCCCACGCCCTCGCGCACCGAGATCCGCGCGGTGATGCCGCGCACCGAGACCGAGCGGACCCGGTCGGGGGCGGACTCGGGGGTGCTCACGGGCGGCTCAGCGGTCGTGGACATAGGTGCCCGGGGCCGCGCAGACCGGCTCGTAGGCGGCGGAGCCGGTACGTCGCGGCCGGTTGCGCTCGGGTCCGCTGCGCTCGGCGAGCCAGTCGACGTAGTCGCTCCACCAGCTGCCCCTGACCTTGGTGGCGCCGGCCAGCCACTCGGCGGCCCCGGGCGGGTTGGTGTCGCGGGTCTGGAAGCTGGCCTTCTCGTTGCTCGGCGGGTTGACCATCGCGGCGATGTGGCCGCTGGTGGACAGCACGAACCGCGAGTCGCCGCCGAGCAGCTGGGTGGTGCGGTAGCAGGACTCCCACTGGCACAGGTGGTCGGCGATGCCGGCCACGACGTAGGAGTCGACGTCGACCTTGCCGAGGTCGACCGGCGAGCCGAGCATCGTCGCGGCGTCGGGCTCGACCAGCGCGTTGCGCACCGCGAGGTCCATGAAGTCGCGGTGCATGGCCGCGGTCATCCGCACCGGGTCGGCGTTCCAGTAGAGGATGTCGAAGGCCTTGGGGGCGTGGCCCATCAGGTAGTTGTTGACCCAGTAGTTCCAGATCAGGTCGTTGGGCCGCAGCCACGCGAAGATCTCGGCCAGCGCCCGGCCGTCGAGGTAGCCCTTCTCCCGCGAGGCACGCGTCGAGGCGGCGGCGCCCTTGTGGGAGAGCAGCGCGCTGGGCAGGCCGGCCTGGTGCTGGTCGAGGACCGTGACGGCGAGGCTGAAGGCCGCGACCCGGCCCAGGTCGCCGGTGGCGGCGAGGTGGGCCATCACCATCGAGGCGATCATCCCGCCCGAGCAGATCCCGAGCAGCGCGACCTGCTCCTGGCGCGAGATGTCCTGGGCGGCGGTCATCGCCTCGAGGATCGACTGGCCGTAGGTGTCCAGGCCCCAGTCGGCGTGCCGGGCGTCGGGGTTGCGCCAGGAGATGCAGTAGACCTGCTGGCCGGCCTGCACCAGGTGCTCGACCAGGCTGCGCTGCTCGGCGAGGTCGATGACGTAGTACTTGTTGATCGTCGGCGGCACGATCAGCAGCGGCACGCTGCGCACCTTGGTGGTCTGCGGGGTGTACTGGATGAGCTCGAAGACGTCGGTGCGCAGCACCACGTCGCCGGGGGTGACCGCGACGTCCTCGCCGACCGAGAAGGCGTCGGGCTCGACCATCGAGGGCACCCGGGGCGAGGTCGCGAAGTCCTTGACGAAGCGCCGCCCACCGGCCAGCAGGTTGCCGCCGCCGGTGTCGATGGTCCGCTTGAGCACCTTGGGGTTGAGCGCGGGGCTGTTGGTGGGGGAGAGGGCCTCGACGACGTTGTCGACGATGAAGCCCATCCGCTGGGAGTCGCCGTAGCCGAGGTTCGCGTCGGCGACCAGCCCGCGCAGCGCCTGCCCGGTGGCCAGGTAGCTCTGCAGGGTGCGCTTGAGGAAGGGGTTCTTGGCCCAGGCCTCGTCGGCGAAGCGACGGTCCTTGGGGTGCGGCCCGACCTCGGAGCGACCGACCTGCACCCGGGCCAGCTCGGCGGCCAGCCCCGCGGCCCGCCCGGCCACGGCGCCCGGACGGCGCGCCAGGCCGGCGGCCAGGCGCACCCCCGACATGCCGGGCAGGAACCGGCGCAGCGGGCCGCGCCCGGCCTCGGAGAGCAGCAGGTCGAGGGGGGTGCTGAGCTCGGAGGCCCCCGGTTCGTCGCGAGACCGGGCCTCGGCGATGCGGTCGTCGGCCCGGCGAGCGGGCTCGGTGCGGGTGGCGGTCATGGTGTTCCCTCCCGAGGACGTCGAGCCCCGGCACCGGGTCGGCACCAAGGCACGTCCCGAGTGTGACCCACACCACCACACCGGTGTCACCACCCCCGTCGTACGACGGGACGGGCGCGGGCACACTGGGCGCCGTGACCGACACCTCCACCGACCAGCCGGGTCTCGACGACTTCCCCGCCCGCAGCCGCGACAAGCTGCGCTACGGCGACACCGACCGGCAGGGCCACGTCAACAACGCGGTCTTCTCGACCCTGCTCGAGACCGGCCGCGTCGAGCTTCTCTACCCCGGTGACGGGACCACGATGAGCGACGAGGGCGCCGCGTGGGTGATCGTGCGCATCGAGCTCGACCTGGTCGGCGAGATCACCTGGCCGGGCAGCGTCGACATCGGTACCCGGGTGGCCAAGGTCGGCCGCTCCTCGGTGACCATGCAGCAGGGGCTCTTCCAGGAGGGCCGCGCCGTCGCCCGCGCCACGACGGTGATCGTGCAGATGGACGACGAGACCCGCGGATCCCGGCCGCTGAGCGAGGAGCTGGCGGAGCGGTTCCGCGCCCTCCAGGGGTGACCTCCAGGGGTGACCTGCGGGGTGACCTGGGGGCCGGTGGGCCGACGTACGTTCGAGGTGACCCGAACCGCTCCCCAGGAGGCCCCGTGACCAGCAGCCACACCGACGACGAGCAGCGCGTGCTCGACCTCGTCAACGACGCGAAGATCGCGATGCTGACCTACGTCGACCCCAGCAGCAGGCTGCTGAGCAAGCCGATGGCCACCCAGGACACCGACGTCGACGGCTCGCTCTACTTCATCGCCGAGCTGCACTCCGAGAAGGTGCAGGCGCTGCAGGCCGACCCGCGGGTCAACGTCTCCTACAGCGACCGCGGCTCCTGGGTCTCGATCGCCGGCACCGCGTCGGTGGTCGACGACGAGGCCAGGCTCGCGGAGCTGTGGAGCGCCTTCACCGACTCGTGGCTGCAGGGCGGGCCGGACAACCCGGAGAACATCCTGATCGAGGTCGACGCCGAGACCGCGGAGTACTGGGACGCCCCCGGCGGCTCCAAGGTCGTGCAGCTGGCCAACCTGGTGAAGGCGAAGGTCGCCGGCTCGCGCATCGACGGTGACAACGAGACCGTCGAGATGTGACCGGGCGTCGCAGCGACACCTAGACTCACCGCCCGTGGCTCTCACCATCGGCATCGTCGGTCTCCCCAACGCGGGCAAGTCGACCCTCTTCAACGCCCTGACCAAGAACGACGTGCTCGCGGCGAACTACCCGTTCGCCACCATCGAGCCGAACGTCGGCGTCGTGGGCGTCCCCGACGACCGGCTCCCCCGCCTGGCCGAGGTCTTCGGCTCGGCCAAGCAGCTGCCGGCGACCGTGGAGTTCGTCGACATCGCCGGCATCGTGCGCGGCGCCTCGGAGGGCGAGGGCCTGGGCAACAAGTTCCTCTCCCACATCCGGGAGTCGGCCGCGATCTGCCAGGTGACCCGGGTCTTCCGCGACGAGGACGTCACCCACGTCGACGGCGAGGTGAACCCGCAGAGCGACATCTCGACCATCCAGACCGAGCTGATCCTGGCCGACCTGCAGACGGTCGAGAAGGCGATCCCGCGCCTGGAGAAGGAGGCGAAGGGCAACAAGGAGCTCGCCCCCGTCGTGGCCGCGGCCAAGGAGGCGCTGGCCCACCTCGAGGCCGGCACCCCGGTCATCGACACCGACCTCGACACCGCGCTGCTGCGCGAGCTGTCGCTGTTGACCGCGAAGCCCTTCATCTACGTCTTCAACTGCGACGCCGACGAGCTGGCCGACGAGGACCTCAAGCAGCAGATGCGCGACCTGGTCGCGCCGGCCGAGGCGATCTTCCTCGACGCGAAGTTCGAGTCCGAGCTCGTCGAGCTGGGCGACGAGGACGAGGCCCGCGAGATGCTCGCCGAGATGGGCGTCACCGAGCCCGGCCTCGACGTGCTCGCCCGCGTCGGCTTCGACACCCTGGGCCTGCAGACCTACCTGACCGCCGGCCCCAAGGAGACGCGGGCCTGGACGATCAAGAAGAACGCCACCGCCCCCGAGGCCGCCGGTGTCATCCACACCGACTTCCAGAAGGGCTTCATCAAGGCCGAGATCGTCTCCTTCGACGACCTCATGGAGCACGGCACCATGCAGAAGGCCAAGGAGGCCGGCAAGGTGCGCATGGAGGGCAAGGACTACGTCATGGCCGACGGCGACGTGGTGGAGTTCCGCTTCAACGTGTGAGCCAGGCGTGCCCTGTGCCCTGTTGAGGGGGAATTCCGGATGGATGATGGAGCCTGAGCCTACTTCGGGGCTCCGACAGTGCATGTCCATCACGCGCCCGCGTGAGGGTGCGTCACTCGTGCTCTCTTTTCGCCAACTCTGTGTGGACTTTCCGGCGCGCTCAATCTGAGAACTGCGGCCAGGTGCTTGATGTGGGCCTCGCGTGCGCTCCGTCGAATCCGGACAGTGCGCACGTGAGGCACGTGCAAGCTTCTGGGGGCTGCCTGAGTATCCGAGCACGCCCTACTACCGGACGTTCCAGACCGCCGTGACCCCTGACGCGCATCTCTACGAGTTCATCGCCCCGATGGTCCCGCCCTCGTGGAATGACGCCGCCCGCGTGGAGGAGTACGTCCGGAGACTGGAGTCGGGCTCGGAGCCGACTGCGGTGGCGGTGTCGACCCTTGACGTCTGCCAGTCTGCAACTGATGCGCCTAGCGACTACTACGCGCACTGGGGTCTGACTCACTTCCTCCTCGACGGACATCACAAGGTGGAGGCGGCGGCCAGGTGCGGTCGCCCGCTGACGATTCTTGCGCTCGTCGGTTCGGCGGCGTCCCTTTGCGATGAGACCCATATGAAGCGGCTTCCGGACCTTCGTAGACAGGCTGAGTCGAAAAGACCTCATGCATAGAACGACCTCTTGCTGCCAAACGGCTGCTGACTCTGCACCCTCTTGTCAGGTCTGAATTTGAGGATGTCCGATTGCTCGAAGCGTTTCTCATTGTTGACTCAAAAGTTCGAACGACTAAAATGAGAAACATGCCAGCCTCTAGCCCGTACACGAGCCCCGAGCAGCAGGCGGACCTCGAACGCCTAGGCGCCCGGCTGCGCGAACGCCGAAAGGCCCTCGGTGTCACGGTAGTCGCCTGTGCGGAAGCTGCTGGCGTTTCGCGTGTCACCCTGCACAGGATCGAGGCAGGCAACCCCTCGGTCACGATCGGCGCGTACGTCAACGTTGCAGCCGCACTCGGACTTCACCTCGTCGTCCCGATCCTCGACGCTCCAGCAGCAGAGCCGGCGAAGATCACGGTGGGCGACTACCCCGGCCTGCGCACGCTGGCCTGGCAGACCGACGCCGGCACCACCATCACCGAGACGGAGGCACTCAACCTCTACGAACGCGGCTGGCGACACCTCGACCAGGAAGCCCTCACCGATCACGAGAAGGTGTTCATCCAGCACCTGGCGGACACCTACAGCAACGGGAGGCTGCTTGTTTAGGCGGCTGCACCACCAACAGGTGGCCGAGGTGTTGTTGATCCTCGACGCGCCGCTCCTGGCAGAGCACAACTGCTGGTTCGGAGGCGGCACCGCGATCGTCCTCGCCAATGGTGAGTTCCGCGAATCGGTCGACATCGACTTCCTGGTCTCCGACCCGCAGTCCTACTGCGAGCTGCGCCAGATGGTCAGGGACCACGGGCTCGACGCTCTGGCTACACGTGAACTGGAGCTGGGTCGGACGCCCACTGTCGACGGCTACGGCATCAGGACCACGGTGCTCGTTGCGGGGATGGCGATCAAGCTCGAGATCATCCATGAAGGTCGCGTCGACCTCGACACTCCCTCCCCGGACGATGAGATCTGTGGGTTGCGGATCCTGACGCGAGCCGACCAGGTCGCAACCAAGCTGCTCGCCAACGACGACCGATGGGCAGACACGTCGACGTTCAGCCGCGACCTCATCGACCTGGCCATGATGAAACCCGACACCAGCGCACTGAAGGCCGGCGCGCGCAAGGCGGTCGATGCCTACGGCAAGACGGTCGGCGAGAGCCTCGACAAGGCAGTCACCCACCTCCGAGATCGCCCGCAACGTCTCGACGAATACATCCGCGCACTCAAGATCGATGCGCCCCGAGCGGCCGTCTGGCAGAGCATTCGCGACCTGTCCGCGAGATCCGCGAAGATCGAAGGTCTAGGTCGGGGCTCGGACTAGCCCGACCGTCCAGCGGGCCGCCAGCAGTCCGCAACGGTCGTCGTTCCGCTGCAACGTCTGAGCGCGCCGACTCGCGCTCACACGCCGGCGAGGACCCGGGAGTGCACCTCGAGGACCAGCTCGATGGCGCGCGCCTCGAGGGCCGCGTCGAGCCGGAACATCGGGATGGAGATGCTGATGGCGTCGGTGGCCGGGCCGGGGGAGGCCGGCGGCAGTGCGGCCGCGAAGCACCGGATGCCCGCGCTGTTCTCCTCGTTGTCGGTCGCGTAGCCGTCGCGCCGCACCCGGGCCAGCTCGGCCAGCAGCGCGTCGTGGTCGGTGACGGTGTGGTCGGTCAGGGCCACCAGCTCCTCGGGCAGCATCGCCAGCACGGCCTCGTCGGTGTACGTCGCCAGCACCGCCTTACCCAGCCCGGTCGCGTGCGCCGGCAGTCGGCGCCCGATGGCTGAGTAGAGCCGCACCGGGTGGGTCGAGTCGCGCTTGGCCAGGTAGACGACGTCGGAGCCGTCGAGGCGCCCCAGGTGCGTGGCCTCGCCGATCTCGGCGGAGATCCAGTCGAGGGTCCGCGCGGTGCGGGTGACCATGTCGTCGGTGTCGACGAAGGAGGAGCCCACCCGCAGCGCCCGCAGCCCCAGGCTGAAGCGGGTGCCGGTGGCGTCGCTGACCACCCAGTTGCGCTGGGTCAACGTGCGCAGGATGCCGTGCAGGCTGCTCTTGGGGATGCCCAGGTCACGCGACAGGTCGCCCAGGCTCGGGGGCTGGCGCGCGTCGGCCAGGGCCTCGAGCACCGCCAGCGTGCGATCGGCCGACTTGACCGGCTGGAAGCCGTCGATCTCGTCACTCACAGGGGGTCCTCTCGAGCGCGCTCGGCGCCGGTCGGTCGGGCGTCGAGATTCAGTATAGGGATTGACATTCAGTATGACGTACGGCACATTCATGTCTGTGACCAATGTTCAAGAGTGTGAACCGACTGCCAGCCACGACGTGGTGACCCTCGGTGAGCCGCTCATCTGCCTGACCGCCGCCGACGGGCGCCTGCCCTCGACCAGCCACCTGGTGAAGTCGGTGGTGGGCGCGGAGTCCAACGTGGCCATCGGCCTGGCCCGCCTCGGCCGCTCCTCGGCCCTGGTCAGCCGCGTCGGGCAGGACCCCTTCGGCGACGAGGTCGTGCGCACCCTGCGTGGCGAGGGCGTCGACACCCGCTGGATCGTCCGCGACCCCGACGAGGTCACCGGCCTGATGATCAAGGAGCGCCGCGCGCCCGACGACATCCATGCCTACTACTACCGCCGCGGCTCGGCGGCGGCCGGCCTCACGCCCGCCGACGTCGACGAGCAGGCCGTGGCGGGGGCGCGCCGGGTGCACGTCACCGGCATCACCCTGGCCCTAGGCCAGGGCCCCCGCGAGGCCACCGCCCGCATGGTCCAGCTCGCCGGCCAGAGCGGCGTCCCGGTCAGCTTCGACCCCAACTTCCGGCTCAAGCTCTGGTCCGAGCAGGATGCCGCCACGATGAGCGTGGCCTTCCTGCCCTCGGTGAGCGACCTGCTCGTCGGCGAGGACGAGCTGCTGGCGATGGCCCAGGTCGGCGGCGCCGCCCGCGGCCTGCCCGCCGCGCTGCGCTGGCTGGAGTCCTACGACCTGTGCTCCGTCGTGGTCAAGCGCGGCGCCGCCGGCGTCGTGGGCGTCAAGGACGGCGTCTGCCTCGAGCGCCCGGCCTACCCCGTGGCCGCGGTGGTCGACACCGTCGGCGCCGGTGACGCCTTCAACGTCGGCTACCTGCACGCCACGCTCGGCGGCGCCGACCTCGGCGACGCCCTCGACTCCGGTCGCTGGGTGGCCAGCCGCGTGGTCTCCCACCTCGGTGACTACGAGGGCCTGCCCAGCGCCAGCGAGTACGCCGCCCACCTCGCCGAGGAGGAGGTGGCCCCGCGATGACCGCCACCACTGAGATCGCCAACGCGACCGGCCCCGACCTGCGCACCCTGCTGCCCGGCCCCTCCGTGCTGGCGGTGCTGCGCACCCGCACGGCGCGCACGGCCGTCGAGATGGCCGCCCCGCTCAAGGCCGGCGGCATCACGGTGCTCGAGGTGACCACCACGGTCCCCGACGCCGCAGGCGTGATCCGCGAGCTCGCGGGCGACCCGGAGCTGCTGGTCGGCGCCGGCACGGTCACCACCACCGCCCAGCTCGACGCGGTGCTCGCCGCCGGGTCCCGCTTCGTCGTCTCCCCGGGCCTCGACGAGGACGTCCTCGTGGCCGGCCTGGCCGCGGGCGTCCCCACCGTGCCCGGCGTCCTGACCCCGACCGAGGTCATCCGGGCGCGGGCGCTCGGCGCCGGCACCATCAAGCTCTTCCCGGCCGACACCGTCGGCATCGCCCACCTCCGGGCCCTGCAGTCGGTCTTCCCCGACACCGGGTTCATCCCCACGGGCGGGGTTGACGCCACGAGCATCGCGGGCTGGCTCGGCGCCGGCCCGGTCGCCGTCGGCGTCGGCAGCGTCCTGGAGAAGACGTACGTCGACCACGGAGCCGCCGCGCTGGAGGCGTTGGCGGCCGAGCTGGTCGCCCACCTCGAGAAGCACTGAGCAGCACCCAGCACCACCGAGCCACCCAGGCACAGCACCACCCACAGCCACACCCACAGCCACACCACAAGGAGCAGCAGAGATGAGAAGCAGGACAACCGGGGCCCTCGCGGCTCTCGCCGTGACCGCCGCCGTGAGCCTGTCGGCCTGCGGTGGCGGGGGCAACGCCGCCGACGGCACCACCGAGCTGAAGCTGCTCACCCCGATCTTCGAGGGTGAGAGCGGCAAGCAGGTGCTCGAGGAGGAGCTCCTGCCGCAGTTCGAGAAGGAGAACCCGGGCGTCACCGTCTCGGTCGACTACACCGACTACGGCAGCCTCAACGAGAAGCTGACCACCTCGATCGCCAGCGGCCTGGTGCCCGACGTGATGATGATGGGCGTCGGCTGGATCGAGGGCTTCGCCGACAAGGGCGTGCTCCAGGGCCTCGGCGAGTTCGGCATCGACTACGACGAGCTCTCCGACGAGGTCACCGCCGAGGTGCTCGACGCCGGCATGTGGGAGGACGAGCTCTACGCCGTCCCGATCATGCTCGACACCCGCATCGGCATTGCCCGCAAGGACCTGCTGGCCGAGGCCGGCTTCGACGAGCCGCCCGCCGACTGGGAGGAGATGCGCGAGTACGCCGTCGCCCTCACCGAGCGGGACGGCGACAAGCTCCAGCAGGCCGGTCTCGACGTGATGACCCTCGACCCGCGCCAGATGTTCGAGGTGCTGCTCTTCTCCAACGGCGGCAGCCTCTTCAACGACGACCTGAGCGCGCCGGCCTTCAACTCGCCCGAGGGCGTCGAGGCCCTGCAGTACGTCGTCGACCTGGTGCGCGAGGACCGCGTCGAGGACATCGGCTACTCCAGCGCCGACGTCGACACCTACCCGGTGGTCAACGGCCGCGCGGCGATGATGATCGGCCACAACGACGTGTGGGTGAAGGCCCAGGCCTCCAACCCCAAGGTCGCCGAGCAGCTGGTGCCCTTCATGGTCGACGGCACCGAGGAGGCCATGTTCCACGGCGGCACCCTGGTGGCCATGTCGGCCCGCTCGCAGGAGAAGGAGGCGGCCGCGGCCCTGCTGGAGTTCCTCACCAGCGCCGAGGCCTCGCTGGCCGCCAGCGAGCAGCGCGGCAACGTGCCGGCCCGCACCGAGCTGCTGGAGTCCGACTACGTGCAGTCCAACCCGATGGTGCAGTTCGCCATGGAGAACCTCGACAAGGCCCACCCCGAGGGTGGCGTGCCCGAGTGGCTCGAGATCCGTGGCGACTTCGCGGCGGCCGTCGAGGCCGCGCTCCTGGGCCAGAAGACGCCCCAGGAGGCGCTCGACGACCTGGCCGCGGACGCCCAGGCGGCGATGGACCGCTCCTGACGCCCGGCGGCGTGCCCGGACCCCGGGCACGCCGCCCCCTGACCCGACCACTTGAGGTGCACGATGACCCAGACAGCGCATGACGCGGCCCAGCTGGCCGCCCCCGCCGCCCGAGACGCCGGCCCGCCCCCGCGGGGCCGTGGCTCGATGGCGCGCACGCAGAGGCGGACCGGGTGGCTGATGGTCGCCCCCGCGGTGATCCACGTGGGCATGTGGATCGCCCTGCCGGTGCTCGCCACGATCGTCCTCAGCTTCACCGACTACTCGGTCTTCGACAGCCCGCGGTTCATCGGCCTCGACAACTACACCGAACTCTGGAACGACGACGTCTTCCGCAAGGCGACGATCAACACGATCGTCTACACCTTCTTCACCGTCCCGTTCTCGATGGCCATCGCCGTGGTGATCGCGGTGCTGCTGAACCAGAAGCTGCGCGGCCGGGCGATCTACCGGGCGGCGTTCTTCCTGCCGCAGGTCACCGCCACCGTCGCGATCGCCATGGTCTGGCTGTGGATGTACGACCCGCAGTTCGGCCTCTTCAACGGGTTCCTGTCGTTCTTCGGCATCCCGGGCCAGGCGTGGTTGGCCAACCCCGACTTCGCGCTCGGCTCGGTGATCCTGGTCGGGATCTGGCAGGGCATCGGCCTGAAGATGCTGATCTACATCGCGGCCCTGCAGAACATCGACCCCGGTCTCTACGAGGCCGCCTCGATGGACGGCGCCTCGAGCGTGCGCCAGTTCTTCTCCATCACCCTGCCGATGCTCAAGCCGGCCACGTTCTTCGTGTTCGTCGTCTCGATCATCTCGGCGTTCCAGGTCTTCGACCAGATCTACGTGCTGACCAACGGCGGACCCGCCAACGCGACCACGATGATGACCTACGAGGTCTACCGCAGCGCCTTCCAGAACTTCCGGATGGGCATGGCCTGCGCGCAGTCGGTCGTCCTCTTCGCCTTCCTGCTGGTCCTGACCGTGGTCAACCGACGACTCACCGGAGGCGACGAGGCATGAGCACCACCGCACCCCACCTGGACGCCCCCGAGGCGCAGACCGCCCCGAGCGCACCGCCCCACGCCCCGCAGAGCCGGCGGCCCAAGCCGGTGGCCCGCGTGGTCCTGCACGTGGTCCTGGCGCTCTCGGCGCTGACGATGATCCTGCCCTTCGCCTGGATGATCCTGACGTCGCTGAAGACGCCCGCCGACCTGGCGCAGTTCCCGCCGTCGTTCCTGCCCGAGGACTGGGCCTGGAGCAACTACTCCGAGGCGCTGCAGGCGGCCCCGTTCGCCACCTACTTCCGCAACAGCATGATCATCTCGGTGGGCCACACCGTCATCACCGTCGTCTTCGGCGCGATGGCCGGCTACGCCCTGGCCCGGGTCCAGTTCCGGGGCCGCGAGCTGATCTTCCTGGCCTTCGTCGCGATGCTGATGATCCCGACGTACACCAAGATCGTGCCGCAGTTCCTGATCGTGAAGTTCATGCCGCTCTTCGGCGGCAACGACATCTTCGGCCAGGGCGGCAGCGGCTGGCTCGACTCCTGGTGGGCGCTGATCGTGCCCGGCGGGCTGAGCCCCTTCGCGATCTTCCTGTTCCGCCAGTTCTACCTCTCGCTGCCCAAGGAGCTGGAGGAGGCCGCCCGCCTCGACGGGGCCGGCGAGCTGGCGATCTGGGCGCGGGTCTACACCCCGCTCATCAAGCCCGCCATCGCCACGGTGTCCCTGCTGACCTTCCAGGACAGCTGGAACAACTTCCTGTGGCCGCTGCTGGTCACCACCCGTGACGACCTGCGCGTGATCCAGGTCGGCCTGGCGGTCTTCCAGCAGGAGGGCACCACCCAGTGGGCCTACCTGATGGCCGGCACCACCCTGGCGACCGTGCCGATGGTGCTGCTCTTCCTCTTCGCCCAGCGCTACTTCATCCAGGGCTTCACCAACGCCGGCATCAAGTAGCCGGCACGCCCCACCCCGAGCACCACCCCGCACCACCAGCACGACCGCAGCACGACCACACCACGACAAGAAAGCGACTCATCATGACTCTCGACCTCACCGGACGCCGCGCCCTCGTCACCGGCGGCGGCAGCGGCATCGGCCGCGCGGTCGTCGCCGCCCTCGTCGAGGCGGGCGCCGACGTGGCCGTCCACTACGCCCACAGCTCCGAGGGTGCGGCCCAGGCCGTCGCCGACGCCGAGGCGGCCGGACGCCGCGCGGTGGCCATCGGCGCCGACCTGACCGACTCCGCCCAGGCGCAGCGCTGCGTCGAGGAGGCGACGGCGTACCTCGGTGGGCTCGACGTGCTCGTCAACAACGCCGGCCACCTGGTCGGCCGCAGCCCGGTCGAGGAGATGAGCGACGAGTTCTTCCGCCAGGTCATCGACCTCAACATCTCCACCGCCTTCTTCGTCACCCGCGCCGCCACCAAGGCGCTGCGGGCCTCGGGCAGCGGCCGGGTCGTCAACATGGCCTCGCTCGCGGCCGAGAACGGCGGCGGCCCGGGCTCGGTGGCCTACGCCACCGCCAAGGCCGGGATGCTCGGCTTCACCAAGGGCCTGGCCAAGGAGCTCGCCGGCGACGGGGTCACCGTCAACGCCGTGGCGCCCGGCTTCATCGGCGAGACCGCCTTCCACGAGACCTTCACCGCCCCCGAGGCGCGCGAGCGGATCGTGGCGGGCGTGCCGCTGCAGCGGGCCGGCACCCCGGCCGACGTGGCCGGCGCCGTGTGCTACCTGGCCTCCGACCTGGCCGCCTACGTGACCGGCGAGACCATCGACGTCAACGGTGGTGTGCTCACCCGGTGACTGCCCCGACCGCGGACGCCCCCACCCCGCAGCGCCCCGTCGTCCCGTCGGGGCGCGCCGGGTGGTGGCACGACTACGTCTGCCCCACCCACGGCACCGAGCTGCTCCACGACCCCGACCGGGTCGAGGGGGAGCCGCACCTGTGCCCGCACGGCTGCCGGCTCTCGGGCGCCGAGCTCGACGGCGCCTGGCGGGTGCTGTCCCACCAGGCCTGTGCCCGCACGCTGCGCACCAGCGCGCGCCGCTACCTGCGCACTGGTGACGCCGGTGACCGGGCGCTCGCGGTCGGCCTCGTGCACGACTACGTGGAGGTCTACCGCGAGGTCCTGGCCGCCGGCTGGAGCTCCTCGTCTCAGGAGTGGATGCTGCGCGGCAAGCTCTTCTCGCAGGCCCTGACCGAGTCGATCTGGGGGGTGGCCGTCGCCGACGGCGTGCTGGCCCTGGCGACCGGGTCGGCCGTGCACGGCCACGACGCGGCCGACCTGCAGCCCGCGCGCGACCTGCTCACGCCGCTGAGCGAGACCGTGCACGCCGCGCGCCGCACCCTGGTCGAGGAGCGCGGCGAGCTGCGCAACAACTACACCGCCTGGCTCGACGCCGCCGGTGCCCTGTGTGCCCGCGCGAGCCTCGCCCTCGGCGACGAGGCCGCCGACCTCGAGCAGTGGCAGGAGGGCCCGCACGGCCTGCACGCCTTCCTCGAGGCCGCCGTCGGCGACGACGGCTGGGAGTGGGAGGGCTCGACGTACTACCACCTGTTCGTGCTGCGTGCCTGCCTGCTCGGCCTGGGCGGCAGCGCCCCCCGCTCGCTGCCCGAGCCGGTCGCCGACCGGCTCGAGCGGATGCTCGCGGTGCTCGTCGGGCTGGCCACCGAGGCAGGGGTGCTGCCGGTGCTGCACGACGGGCCGTACGCCCGGGTGCCCGCCCAGCAGGAGCTCCTCGAGGTCGCGGTGCTCGGCCGCCAGCTGGTCGACCTGCCCGGTCTCGACCGGCTCGAGACCCACGCCCGCGCCGCCCTCACCCCGGCCGGCACGGGCCTCGAGGACGAGCTCGACGGCTGGTTCGACGGGCCGCCCCGCGCGGCGCGCGAGCCCCGGCCGGCCCGGTCGGTGCACTGGCCCGAGGCCGGCTTCCTGGTGCTGCGCCCGCCCTCGGGTCGCTGGCAGGCCGTCGTCGACGCCGGCCCGCACGGCGGCAGCCACGGCCACCACGACAAGCTCGGGCTCTACCTCTACGGGCGCGAGGAGCAGTGGCAGCCGGCACCCGGTGTGCCGCCGTACGCCAGCCACCTGCGCCTGCAGCACTACGCCCGCACCCTGGCCCACCCCACCGTGCGCGTCGACGACGCCGACCAGGCGCCCTGCACCGGCCGGGTGGCCCGCTGGGAGACCACCGAGCGGGGCGCCCGCGCGAGCGTGGCCGCCGACGACGCCTACGACGGCGTACGCCTCGAGCGGCACCTGGAGATGACCGAGCGCTACCTGCTCGACGCCGTCCTGGTGCGCGCCGAGACCCCGCGCACCCTCGACCTCGGCCTGCGACCCGCGGCCGGGATCGCCGTGCAGGGCGGCGCCGACCACTGGCGCACCACCTGGGGCAGCGGCGCCCAGGAGGGCTCCGAGCTCGTCGCCCTGCACGTAGCCTCCGGGCCCTCCGCCCTCCGGGTCGTGCCCGGGCGCGGGCCCTCCGACGACCCCGCCCGGGTGCTGCCCGTCGTCGACTGGCACGCCGAGGGCGACCAGGTCTGGTTCGTCTCGGCCTACCAGCCCGCCGACGACCCGCACGGCCCGCGCTCGGTGCAGGTGCGCACCACGCCCGAGGGCCTCACCGTCGAGGTGGGCCTGGGCGACGGCACCACCGAGACCCACCGGCTCCACCCGCTCCCTCCGACCACCCCCGGCAGCACGTCCGGCACAGCCACGCCCACCACACCAGCAGAGGACCCCCAGTGAGCGACCCGACCACGACCACCACCCGCCCCGGCCCCGACGGCGGCTCCGACGACGGCGCCGGCCGGCTCCTGCTCGAGGGCCGCCTCGACGCGCTGCGCGAGGAGGTCACCACGGTGCGCCGGGTGCAGTTCAAGCGGCTGCTGGGGGAGTGCGAGCGCTACCGCTCGATGGAGCTGCCGACCGAGCACCCGAGCGCGAGCATCACCTACTTCGGCCCGGCCGCGGCCAACCTGGCGCTGGCCTACCGCCTGACCGGCCAGCAGCACTTCCTCACCGAGCTCGAGCGCTGGCTCGAGTCGCCGCTGGGCTTCCCGCACTGGGGCAAGGCCAACATGCCCGACCACGACCTCGACGCCGGGTGGATCCTGCACGGGCTCTCGCTGGCGCTGTCCTGGGCCGGCGACGCGCTGCCCGAGGAGACCCGCGAGCGCCTCGAGGCCAAGCTGCTGCTGCAGGGCCGCCGGCTCTACGACTTCGCGGTCGAGTCGGAGGGCGGCTGGTGGTCCTCGTCGTACTGGCAGAACCACAACTGGATCTGCTACGCCGGGCTGGCCACCGCCGGCTACGTGCTCGCGCCGCGCCACCCCGAGGCCAAGGCCTGGACCGAGCGGGCCAAGGAGAACTTCACCGAGGTGCTCGGGCTGCTGCCCGAGGACGGCTCCAACAACGAGGGCGTCGTCTACTGGCGCTACGGCGTCCCGTGGATCGTCAGCTACCTCGACGTGCTCGAGGCCGCCGAGGGCATCGACCTCTTCGAGGGCAGCGACTACCTGCGCCACACCTTCTACTACCGGCTCTACCAGGCCGCCCCCGACCTCGAGCGCATCATCAACCACGGCGACTGCCACGACCGGCGCAGCGGCCACAGCGTCTCGATGTACTACAAGCTCGCCTCCAAGTACCGCCTCGGGCACGCCCAGTGGCTCGCCGACCGGGTCAGCGAGCGCTTCTACTGGCGCGAGGCCTACGAGAGCGGGGTCAAGCCGGGCGTGCGCCCCGAGGCCTACCAGGAGCTGCTCTGGTACGACCCCAGCGTCGAGCCCGAGCCCGTCGACACCCTGCCGACCAGCCGGTTCTTCGCCGACCTCGGTCTCGTGGTCGGGCGCACCTCGTGGGACGACGACGCGGTGATGGTCTCCTTCAAGGCCTCGCCCGGCGGCGGGCACAAGGCGTGGGAGTCCTCGCACCGGCTCGACCGCGAGCGCGGCTGGCGCACCCTCAACGCCGGGCACCACCAGCCCGACGCCGGCACCTTCACGCTGCTGGGCCACGACGCCTACCTGGCGATCGACGAGGGCTACTCCAACCGCAAGCGCCACGGCCACCAGAACGGCATCCTGGTCGACGGGCAGGGCTTCGCCAACGAGGACCGCTACCACGTCTACGAGGACCTCGCCGAGCACCACGTCGCCCGGATCACCGAGACCGTCCTGGAGGCCGGCTGGACCTGCGCCTCCAGCGAGACCGGCGCCATGTACGCCGACGAGCTCGGCGTGCGCCGGGTCGACCGGCACCTCGCGCTGTCGCCGCGCGGCACCCTGCTGGTCGTCGACCACCTGGAGAGCGAGACCCCGCGCACCTGGTCGTGGCTGCTGCACGCCGACCACCCCTTCGACGTCGCCGACGGCACCGCCCTGACCGAGGCCGCCCCCGGCCGGCTGCGGGTCTCCGGCCCCGCGCCGGGCGACGCGACCTGGTCGACCCGGCCCACCGAGGTCTTCGCCAACCCGACCGCGAGCACCCCGAGCCTGGCGGTGCAGAGCGTGCAGCACACCCTGGTGCGCGAGACCGGGCCCACCACCCGGGCGGTCCTGGTCAGCGTGCTCGAGCCGCTCGCGTGGCACGACGACACGCCCTCCTCCGCCCACGTGCGCGAGCAGGACGGCACAGTGGTGGTCGGGATCAGCCGAGGAGGGGTCGTGGAGGAGCTGGCAGTGGCGCTGGAGGACGGCGCCGACGCGAAGGCCGCGCTGGCCGGGGAGTGCGCCGCCGCGGGCACCCGGATCGCCGTCGGCACGTCGTCGCTGGGCGGGTGAGCACGCTGCGTCGCCCCTCCGGCCGTGGTGCCGGTGCCGGCCCCGGTTGGGAGGGGGCGGCGCTGCGCTGGTTGGCCTACCCCGCCAACCTGGCGTTCGCCGGCATCGCCGGCTTCGTGATCGCGCTGGGCGTGGTGACCTGGCTGTGCGCCGCCGTGGCGCTGGTGCGGGCGCTGCAGCGCTGGCTCGAGGACGACCTCGACACGGTCTTCACCACCACCTTCCGCGAGCTCGCCGCCACCTGGCGGCGCACCCTGCCGCTCAGCGTCGCGGCCACGGTCGTGGTGGCGCTGGTGGTGGCCGACGTGGTCTTCCTGGCGAGCCGGTCGTCGCCGTGGGCGGTGCTGCTGCTGGCCGCGCTGGTGCCGCTGGCGGCGCTGGGCGCCCTGGTGGTGGCCCACCTGCCGGCCGCCGCGGCGCTGGCCCGGGACGGCTCGGCGCGGCAGTGGCTGCGGCTGGCCCTGGGGCTGGTCGTGACGGCGCCCGCCCGCTCCGCGGGGGTGCTGGTCGTGCTGGTCACCTGGGTCGCGCTGTGCACGGTCCTGCCGACGCTGGTGCCGGTGCTGGGCCTGAGCGTGCCCGGCCTGGCCGCCCTGGTCGCGGCCCGGCGCACCGTGGAGCGGCACGGCAGCCTGCTCGGACGCACCGCATGACCACCAGCGACACGAGACCGGGCCGCACCCGCCTCGAGGCGCCGCTGCTGGTGCTGCTCGCCGACACCTTCACGATGGCGGTCGGCTTCTACATGCTGGTGCCGCTGCTGGCCTACCACCTGCTCAACAACCTGGCGCTCACCGTGGGCGTGGTCGGGGTGCTGGCCGCGATCCGCGGCGCCAGCCAGCAGGGGCTGATGCCCTGGTCGGGCCTGCTGGCCGACCGGCTGGGGCACCGGCGGGCGATCGCGACGGGCGTGCTGCTGCGCGCCACCGGCTTCGGGCTCTTCGCCGTGGTCACCACGGTGCCGGGGCTGGTCGTGGCCAGCGTCCTGGCCGGGCTCGGCGGCTCGCTGTTCCACCCCGCCAGCTACGCGGCGTACACGCTGCTCTCCGGCGAGCGCAACCGGGTGCAGGTCTACTCGCTGCGCGAGATCCTCAGCAACCTCGGGTTCGTCTGCGGGCCGCTGCTGGGCGGGCTGCTGGCCGGCTTCGACTTCCAGTGGGTCGCCGCGGCGTCGGCCGGGCTGTTCCTGGTCGCCTTCGTCATCACCCTGGTCGGGCTGCCCCGCGACATGCACGCCGAGGGCACCGCGCCCGACCCCGCCGGGCTGCTGCCGGTGCTGCGCGACCGGCCGTTCCTGGGCTTCTGCGCGCTGGTGGCCGGCACCTGGGTGCTGGTCTCTCAGCTCTACCTCGCGGTGCCGGTGCTGGCCCGTGACGTGCTGCCGAGCTCGGTGGGCCTGGGCGCGGTCTACTCGCTGGCGGCGGTGGTGATGGTCGTGGTGATGCTGCCGATGACCCGTGCGGCCGACCGCTGGCTGGCGCCGCGGCAGTCGCTGGCCCTGGCCACGCTCGGGCTCGCCGCGGGCCTGGTGGTGATGGGGCTGTGGCAGAGCGCCGTCGGGCTCTCGGTCGGCGTCGTGGTCTTCACCCTGGGCCAGGTGCTCTTCTCGCCGATCATGAACTCGGAGGTCTCGCGCTACGCCGACCCCTCCTCGGTCGCCTCCTACTTCGGCGTCCACGGCCTGGCCCTGGCGATCGGCGGCGTCGTGGGCAACCTCGGCGGCGGCTTCATGTACGGCCGCCTCGGCGGCACGGACGCCGCCGCGGTGCCGTGGCTGGTGCTCGGGGGCTGGGGCCTGGTGGTCTGCGCGCTGTTCCTGCGGCGCTCGCGCCCCGTGCCCGCCTGAGGCCGGGCGCCTGCGATGCTGGCGCGCATGACACGTCGATCCGTCCTGGTCACGGGCGCCGCCGCCGGCATCGGCCGCGCCGTCGCCCGCCGCTTCGCCGCCGAGGGGTGGCTCGTCGGGGCGTACGACGTCGACGAGCCCGGCCTGGCCTCGCTGGCCGCCGAGCTTGGGGACGCCGTCGTGACCGGCCACCTCGACGTGCGCGACGCCGACCAGTGGCGCGCCGCGCTCGCGACGCTGACCGCGCACACCGGCGGCACCCTCGACGTGCTGGTCAACAACGCCGGCATCCTGGTGGCCGGGCGCTTCGCGGACGTCCCGCTCGAGGCCCAGCAGCGCGAGGTCGACGTCAACGTGACCGGCGTGGTCAACGGCTGCCACACCGCGCACCCCTACCTGGCAGCCACGCCGGGCGCGCACGTGGTCAACCTGGCCTCGGCCTCGGCGATCTACGGCCAGCCCGAGCTGGCGACGTACTCGGCGACCAAGTTCGCGGTGCGCGGGCTGACCGAGGCGCTCGACCTGGAGTGGGCCGCCGACGACATCACGGTGCGGGCGCTGTGGCCGCTGTTCGTGCAGACCGCGATGACGCAGGGCGTCGAGACCGCCTCGACCCGCTCGCTGGGCATCCGGCTCACCGCCGACGACGTGGCCGAGGAGGTGCTCGCCGCGGTCCGCCCCGGTCGCCGGCTCAGCGCGCACCGCGCGGTCGGGCGGCAGGCGCAGCTGATGCTGGGCTCGGCCGGGGTCACGCCGAGCTGGCTGCTGCGCGCGGTCAACCGCCGCATCAACGCGGGCTGAGCCGCGCGGCGCCGCGTCGGTGCAGCAGCCACCCGCCGACGACCAGGAGCGCCCCGGCGGCCAGGAAGCCCAGGTCCCACGACAGCGGCGCGCCCAGGTCGTCGCGCACGTGGTGCACGCCCAGGAGCTGGTGGTTGACCAGGCCCTCGACGAGGTTGAAGACGCCCCAGCCGGCGAGCACCAGCCCGAAGTGGAAGCTCCAGCTCGGCGCGAGGCGTCCCTGCTGCCAGGTGCGGATCGCCAGCACCGAGGCGAGCAGCAGCATCAGCCAGGTGGCCACGTGGAAGAACCCGTCGGCCAGGGTGTTGGCCTCCAGCCCCGCCAGGGTGGTGGTGGGGTAGTCGTCGACGTCGCTGACCATGTGGTGCCACTGCAGGATCTGGTGCAGCACGATGCCGTCCACGAAGCCGCCGAACCCGAGGCCGTAGACCAGCCCGAACGACCTCGACGGCGGGCCGGTCGAGGTCTCTCTCGCTGTGGTGGGTGCGTCGTCCATGCTGGTCGGCTACCCGGCCCCGGCGGCGCGGAAACCACCCGTGGGTGGGGGACCGGGAGCGGCGTCGGGATGCTCGGGATGAGGTGGCGCCACCGTCGGCGACGTAGGTTCGCGGTGACGTGCCGCACAGCCTTGGGAGGGGCCTGATGACGCTCGAGGACAGGACCACGCCGTGATCGGGCACCGCACCGAGCACCGGGTCGACCCGGTCGACGCGATCTGGCTCGGCATGGACCGGCCGCAGAACCTGATGGTCATCGAGTGCCTGATGTTCCTCGACGGCCCGCTCGACCGCGAGCGCTTCGACCGCGTCGTGCGCACCCGCCTCCTCGACGTCTACCCGGTCTTCTCCCGCCGGCCCGTGGCCGGCACCGGACGCCGGCGCCGCAGCAGGTGGCGCGACGTGCCCGAGCTCGACCTCGACCAGCACGTGCGCGAGGTGCGGCTCCCGGCGCCCGGCGACGACGCCGCGCTCCAGGCCTACGTCAGCGGTTTCCTCGGCACCCCGCTGCGCCGCGACCGCCCGCTGTGGGAGATGCACCTGGTCGAGGGCCTCGACCGCGGCACCGCGCTCTACGTGCGGCTACACCACGCGCTGGCCGACGGGATCGCGCTGACCCAGGTGCTGCTCTCGCTGACCGACGAGACCTCCGAGGGCGACCGCGACGGCACCCACGAGCCCGCGGCGCCGCACCGCGCGCTGGCCGACGTCGTGCAGGCCGCGCGCCGGGCCGCGCCCGAGGTGCCGGCGCTGCTGCGACCGGAGCGGGTGCGCCGCACCGTCCTGGAGGGCCTGCGCCTGGGCCTGAGCGGGGTGGCGGCGCTGCGCAAGCTGCTGGTGACCCGCAACCCCGACACCGGCCTGTCCGGCGACGCGGGGGAGCACAAGGTGGCGGTGTGGTCGGAGCCGATCGACCTCGGGGTCGTCAAGGACATCGCCCGGGGCTCGGGCGCCACGGTCAACGACGTGCTCGTCGCGGCGCTGGCCGGGTCGCTGGAGCAGTACCAGCTGGCCCACGACGGGCGCTCGGTCGACATCCCCACGATGATCCCGGTCAACCTGCGCCCGATGCACCTGCCGCTGCCGCGCGAGCTCGGCAACCGCTTCGCGCTGGTGCTGCTGCTCCTGCCGTCGGGGCTGCTCACCGCCGCCGACCGGCTGGCCGAGACCAAGCGGCGGATGGACACGATCAAGCGCTCGCCGGAGCCGGTCATCACCTTCGCGCTCATCCAGGGCATCGGCCGGCTGGGCGCCCGGCTGAGCCGGATGCTGGTGACCTTCTTCGCCGGCAAGGCCACCGGGGTCACCACCAACGTGCCGGGCCCGCGCGAGGCGCGCTACTTCGCAGGCACCCGGATCAGCGGGCTGCTGGGCTGGGTGCCCGGGTCGGGCGACCAGACGCTCGGGACCTGCATCTTCACCTACGCCGGCACCGTGCGGGTCGGCTTCAAGGCCGACACCCGCGTCATCCCCGACCCCGAGAAGATCCTCGAGGCCTTCCACACCGAGCTCGACGACCTGGCCCGGACGGTCGCCGCCACCGGCTGAGCCGGGCTCAGCCCTCGGCCAGCCGGGCCAGCATCTCGGCCTGCGGCACCACCGGCCGCACGTCGCCGCGCGAGCCGACCCAGCCCACGTCGGGCTCCAGGCGGCGTACGACGCGCGCGGGGTTGCCGGCCACCACCGCGTGGTCCTCGACCTCGCCGCGCACCACCGACCCGGCGGCCACCACGACGTTGCGGCCCAGCCGGGCGCCCGGCATCACCATCGCGCCGTGGCCCAGCCAGGAGCCGGCGCCGACGACGACCGGGTCGTGGGCGCCGAACTGCTTGCCGACCGGCATCGTGGGGTCCTGGTAGCCGTGGCTGGTGTCGGTGATGAAGACGCCCTGGCCGCAGAAGACCCCGTCGCCGATCTCGATCGACTCGTGGGCGGTGAAGGAGCTGCGGGCGCCGATGGCGCACCGGTCGCCGATCACCAGCCCGCGGGGCGGGGCGGTGGGGTCGCCGGCGCCGTACCCGACCGAGAGCGTCACCGAGCGCCCGATGAGGGTGTCCTCGCCGATGTGGATCGAGGCGGGGTTGAGGATGGTGGCGGGTGCGAACCCGATGCTGCTGCCGCGCCCCAGGCTGCCGAACGCGGCGGCCGAGGGGGAGCCGGGCACGATCTCGCCGAGGCCGTCGACGTAGCGCCACGCGGCGTGCAGGCCCCGGTGGAGGAGCGCGCTGAGAGGGGTCACGGCGGCGACTGTAGTGGGCGCGGGCGTCGGTCGGGGCGCCTACGCTGCCAGGCATGGGCACCGTCGGGGGCTCCCCGCACCGGTTGAGCGCGCAGCAGGCGCGCCGGGTGGCGGTGCGCGCCCAGCTGCTCGACGCCCCGGCCCGGCGTCGCGGCCTCGACGTGCTCGAGGTGGTGCGGGCGCTGACGATGGTGCAGGTCGACCTGACCACGCGGGTGGCGCCGAGCGCCGAGCTGGTGCTGTGGAGCCGGCTCGGCGGCGGCCTCGACCGCGACGAGCTGGCCGACCGCTGCGAGGAGCAGCGGCTGGTCGAGATCTCGATGCGCCTGGTGCACCACGCCGACGTCGCGCTGCACCGCGCCGAGATGGCGGTGTGGCCCGACCCCGACCTGCACGACGCCTACGAGCACCAGGCCTGGGAGTGGGTGCTCGACAACGGCGGCTGCCGCGCCGACGTGCTCGAGCGGCTGCGCGCCGACGGGCCGCTGCCGGCCACCGCGCTGCCCGACACGTGCGTGCGCCCGTGGGGCTCCTCGGGGTGGAGCAACGGCAAGAACGTCGCCAAGCTGCTGCAGGTGCTCGCGGCGCGCGGCGAGGTCGCGGTCGCCGGGCGCGAGGGCCGCACCCCGCTGTGGGACCTCGCCGAGCGGGTGTACGCCGACGACGAGCTGCCGCCGGTCCACGACGCGCTGCACGAGCGCGCCGTACGCCGCCTGCGGGCGCTGGGCCTGGCCCGGGAGCGCTCGGCGAAGGTGCCGGGCCCCGACCCCGACCACGTCGGCGCGGTGGGGGAGGTGGTGGTGGTCGAGGGCGTGCGCGGGCAGTGGCGTGCCGACCCCGACCAGCTCGCTGCCCTCGACGAGCCCTTCGAGGGCCGGGTGGCGCTGCTCTCGCCGCTCGACCGGCTGGTCTTCGACCGGAAGCGGATGGTCGAGCTCCTCGACTTCGACTACCAGCTCGAGATGTACAAGCCGGCCGCGAAGCGGCGCTGGGGCTACTACGCGCTGCCGGTGCTGGTCGGCGACCGGCTGCTCGGCAAGGTCGACGCCACCGCGGACCGGCGCGCCGGGGCGCTGGTGGTGCACGCCGTGCACGAGGACGAGCCCTTCGACGTCGCCACCCGCGAGGGGGTGCGCGCCGAGCTCGAGGACCTCGCCGGGTGGCTCGGGCTGGAGCCGGTGCTGCCCGGTTGAGGCGGCGGATCGAGGGGAGCCCACCCTCCGCGCGCGTGGACGGGGCCCCGATCGGGTATGCAGGGTGGGCGAGCAACGGCCCCGCCAGGGGCGCCGAAGGGGGAACGGATGGCACCGGAGCTGATCGCGGGGCGCTACCGCGTCGAGCGCGAGCTGGGGCGCGGCGGGATGGGCGCGGTCTGGCTGTGCCGTGACGAGCTGCTGGGCCGCGAGGTCGCGGTCAAGGAGATCGGGGCGCTGCCCGGCGAGGCGGCCGACCTGGCCCGCGCGCTGCGCGAGGCCCGCCGCTCGGCGGCGCTGCAGCACCCCAACGTGGTCTCGGTCTTCGACGCCGTCGAGGAGGGCGACCACACCTGGCTGGTCATGGAGTACGTGCCCTCGCGCACGCTGTCGCAGCTGGTGCGCGAGGAGGGGCCGCTCGCGCCGCGCCGGGTGGCCGCGATCGGGGCGCAGGTCGCCGACGGGCTCGCGCTGGCCCACGAGAGCGGCACCGTGCACCGCGACGTCAAGCCCGGCAACATCCTGGTCAAGGAGGGCGACCACGCGAAGATCTCCGACTTCGGGATCGCCCGCAGCGACACCCTCGACGAGCACCGCACCCAGACCGGGCTGATGACCGGCACGCCCGCCTACTTCTCGCCCGAGCTCGCCCGCGGCGCCGACTCCTCGCCCGCCTCCGACGTGTGGGCGCTGGGCGCCACCCTCTACTCCGCGGTCGAGGGCCGCCCGCCCTTCGCGACCCGCGAGAACGCCATCGCCACCCTGCACGCCATCGCCCACGAGCAGCCCGAGCCGCCCCGCCGGGCCGGTGCGCTCGCCGGGCTGCTGGGCCACATGCTCGAGCCCGACCCCCAGGCCCGCTGGTCGATGGCCCGGGTGGCGCGCGAGCTGCGCGCCGTCGCCGACGGCGGGGCGGGCGTCGAGGACACCCGCGTCGACGAGACCGGCGCCGCCACCCAGCTGTTCCCCGCGCCCACGCCGCAGCCGGAGCCGGAGCCGGAGCCACGACCGGCGCCCGCACCCGTGGCCGCACCCGCCGCGCCCGCCCCGCAGGAGCGGCGTACGCGCCGGGCGGGGTGGGTGGTCGCGGCCGTCGTGCTGCTGCTGCTCGCGGTCGGCGGGCTGGTGTGGGTCGCCACCTCCGGCGACGACGAGGGCGACGCCCCGTCGGCGGGGGAGAGCACGTCGGCGCCGTCGGGGTCGGCCGAGGCCACCGACGAGCCGACCGAGGACCCGACCGACGAGACCACCGGCCCCACGACCGAGCCCAGCGGGTCGAGCGAGCCGCCGGCCGCGACCCAGGGGGTGCGCGGTCAGGAGGCCGTGGCGCTGCTGGAGGACTACTACGCGGCGCTGCCCGGCGACCGCGACGCGGGCTGGGCCACCCTGTCGCCCGACCTGCAGGACCAGATCGGGCGCGAGAGCTACGACGGGTTCTGGTCGACCATCTCCACCGTCGAGATCATCGCCATCCAGGACGTCGGCGGCGGCTCCGTCGACGTGACCCTCACCTACGACGGCGGCTCGCGCGAGACCCGGCGGCTGCAGGTGGCCGAGGTCGACGGGGAGTCCCGGATCGTCGCCGACCGCGTGGTCGGCTGAGCGGGCCACCACCAAGGGGTGAGGTGGCATGACCCGGCGCGGCGCTGGGTAGGGGAGTGGGGTCCACGCAAGAGCAGTCGGCGCAGCGCGCCGGCGAGGAGGGAGACACCATGATCGGCAGCATCGTGAGCAGGTTCCTGGGCAAGGGCGGCGGTCGTCGTCCGGCCGGCGGCGGCATGGGCGGTGGCATGGGCGCGGGCGCCGGCCGCGCCGGTGGCTCGAGCAGCGACGCGGCGATCGGTCGCGGCGTGAAGGGCCTGCTCGGCAGGTTCATGCGGCGCTGAGGCACCCGCACCGACGATGAGCGAGCAGCCGCCCCTGGGGGTACGCGCGCTCGACGCGCTGTTCCGCGCCACGCCGGCGATGTCGGTGGCGCGGATGAGCGAGGAGCGGTTGCGCCGGGTCCAGGGGGCCACCATCCCCGCCCGGGGCCCGGCCAACCTGCTCCTGGGCCGCCCGCGCAGCGGGGTGCGCATCAGCACCCGCACCTTCCCCGCCAGCCACGGCGAGCTGCCGCTGCGGCTCTACGTGCCGCAGCGGCCCGCGCTCGGGCCGCGCCCCGTGGTGCTGCACCTGCACGGCGGCGGCTTCGTGCTCGGCAGCGCCCGCCAGGGCGACTGGCTGTGCAGCGCGGTCGCCGACGACCTCGACGCCGTCGTGGTGGCCGTCGACTACCGGCTCGCCCCCACCCACCGCTTCCCCGCCGCGCTCGACGACTGCTACGAGGCGCTGCTGTGGACCGTCGAGCACGCCCACGTCCTGGGCGCCGACCCCGAGCGCCTGGGCCTGATGGGCGACAGCGCCGGCGGCAACCTCGCCGCGGTGCTCGCGCTGCGGGCCCGCGAGGAGTCCGGGCCGGCGGTCCTGCACCAGGCGCTGCTCTACCCCGCGACCGACCTCACCGAGGCGCTGCGCGAGCACGCGTCGTACGTCGGCAACCGGGGGATCGTGCTGAGCAACGACGACCTCGAGATCTTCTACGGCCACTACCTGCCCGAGGGGACCGACCCGACCGACTGGCGGCTCTCGCCGGTGCACGCCCCCGACCTGGCCGGCCTGCCGCCGGCGGTGGTGGTCGTCGCCGGGCTCGACCCGCTGCACGACAGCGGGGTGCGCTACGCCGAGGCGCTGGTCGCCTCCGGCACCCCGGCCCGGGTGGAGGACTTCCACCTGATGCCGCACGGGTTCCTCAGCTTCCCCTACCTGGCGCGCAGCGCCCGGCCCGCGCTCGAGGCGGTGGTCGCCGACCAGCGCCGGCACCTGGGCGGGGACGCGCCGCTCAGTGGGCGCCGCTGAGGTTCAGCCCGACCACGCCGACCACCACCAGACCCAGCGACACGGCGCGGACCCAGCCCAGCGGCTCGCCCAGCAGCACCACGCCGACGACCGCGACCAGGGCGGTGCCCAGGCCGGCCCACACGGCGTACGCCACCGAGACCGGCATGGTGCGCACCACCAGCGACAGCAGCCACAGGGCGACGGCGTAGCCGGCGACCACCACGGCGGTCCACCCCGGTCGGGTGAACCCGTCGGTGCGCGGCAGGCTGGCCGTCGCGGCCACCTCGACCACGATCGCCAGCGTCAGGAGCAGGGCAGGCACCCCGCCAGTGTAGCGATCGCTACACTCATCGGATGCCCCGACGCGAACAGCTGCTCGACGAGGTCACCGACCACGTCCTCGAGCACGGCCTGATCGGGCTGACGCTGCGCCCGGTCGCGGCGGCGATCGGCACCAGCGACCGGATGCTGATCTACCACTTCGAGAACCGCGACGCGCTGGTCTCTGCGGTCGTGCAGCGGGTCAACGAGCGGGCGGTGGCCGCCGTCGAGGCGCTGCCGTCGCGGCGCACGGTGCGGGCCGGGGTGCACGGGCTGTGGGAGGCGTTCAGCACCCCGCCGCTGCAGGCGCTGATCACCTCCTACGTGCAGGCCGCCGCCACCGGGCTGCTGGGCGAGGAGCCCTACCGCAGTGACGTGCAGGCCTCCAACGCCGAGTGGGCGGCCGCGCTGCGCGACTACTTCGTGCGCTGCGGGGCCCCGCCGCGACGCGCGCGGCGGGTCGTGCGTCTCGTCGACGCCTCGCTGGTGGGGCTGCACGTCGACCTCGCCACCGAGACCTCCGACCAGCTCGCCGGGGTCGTCGACGACCTCGCGCGCGCCGCTCAGGGCCTGGCCCACCCCGAGCACGGGGCGTGACCTGCGTCACTCAGGCGCGTTGAGCAGGGCATGACGGCACGTCCCCACGCCCTGCTGGCACTCCTCGCCCCGCTGGTGGGCGCCCTGCTCGCCGCCCCCGGGGCGGGCCCCGGGCCCGCCGCTGCCGCACCGGCCGAGCGGCGCCTGCCGACGTTCACCGAGTACGTCGCACTCGGCGACTCCTGGACAGCCGACGTGGTGCTCGTCGACCGCTACGGCCTGCCCGACACCACCCACGCCCCGATCGACTGCGCGCAGTCGAAGTCGAACTACCCCAAGCTCGTGGCCGAGGCGCTGGCGGTGCCGGTCTTCCGCGACGCCTCCTGCGGCTCGGCCACCACCAAGCACTTCCGGCGACCCCAGGAGGGCCTGCCCCTGGGCGGCACCAACCCGCCGCAGTTCGACCGGCTCACCCGCACCACCGACCTGGTCAGCGTCGGCATCGGCGGCAACGACGCCGGCATCGCCGGGGCCGGCCTCGACTGCCTCAACCTGATCCCGGTCGAGAACCCCGTCTCCGACAGCGGCCCCGGGCTCCCGCTCGGCGGCTGCAAGGCCAAGTACACCGCCGGTGGCGAGGACCAGCTGGCGCAGCGGATCAAGGCGTCCGAGATCAAGCTCGTCAAGGCGCTGCGCCAGATCCACCGCCGCGCCCCGAAAGCCCGGATCCTGGTGATGGACTACCTCGACGTGGTGCCCGACCACGGCTGCTACCCGACCCTGCCGGCCACCGACGAGGACATGGCCTACATCTCCGCCAAGTTCCGCCAGCTCAACAAGATGGTGCACCGGGCCGCGCGGCGCGGCGGCGCCGAGGTCGTCAACACCTACCGCCAGAGCGCCGGGCACGACCTGTGCCAGGCGCCCCAGGTGCGCTGGGCCGAGACCTACGGGCCCTCGGTCAACGACCCCGCAGTCGGCGTGCCCGCCCACCCCAACGCCGCCGGCGCCCGCGCCCAGGCGGCGTACCTGCTCCAGCACCTGCGCGACACCGACCCCGACGTCTACCGCTGAGCGGGCGCCCTGCATGAGTCCCCGGCCGACCGGGGACTCCTGCACTTGTCAGGGGTTGCAACACCTGACAAGCGAGCGACTCGCCCGACCAGTGCGGCGGCCCGCTCTCGCCGTACGACGGCTCAGGCGCTGAGCGGGGGCGGCGAGAGCACCGCCCCGATGCGTCGAGCGGTCGCGGGACCCCGCTCGAGGTCGGGCCAGTCCACCCGGACCGGACGCCAGCCGGTGGCCTCGCACACCTCCTGCTCGCGCCTCTTCTCGCGCAGCACCGCGTCGGTGACGCTCTCGCCGGGGCGCAGCAGCCTGGTGTACTTCACCTTGCCGTCGAACTCCATGAAGACACCCAGGTCCGGCCAGGCGAAGTCGACCCTCGCCACGAGCCGGCCCCACCGGTCGCGCACCTCGTACTGCGGGACCGGCATGGGCAGCCCGTTGGCCCAGCACAGGTAGAGCAGCCGGCTCTCGCCCACCGACTCCAGCCGTGGGTCGCAGAGGCGCAGAACGATGTTGGCGGTCAAGGTGCCTGGCCAGTGGTCCATCGGCTCGGTGACGTCCTCGCCGAGGGCCCGGTAGCGCGTCTCGAGCGCCTCCCGGGTGGTCAGCCCGCGGTGCAGCAGGTCGTTGACCACGCACAGCGCGGCCTCGGCGCGGCCGGTGGTGGTCATCTCGAGACCCAGCCGCGTCGGCGACGAGACGACCAGCCCGCCGCGGGTCGCCGTGTCCCCGGGCAGCAGCTTGCCGCGGTGCTGCTGGACGCCCGCCTCGCGACGCCCCGCCTTCCGGTCGGGCCTGGTCACGTGCGCGTCGGTGAGGTCGAGCCCCCAGGCCGGTGCACCCCAGAACGGCACCGCCGAGGCGTGCGAGACCACCAGGTCGGTCCCGCCCTGGGCCACCACCGCACGAGCCCGCAACCCGTTGCGGCCCGCCTCGTCGAGGGCGTCGTACGACGCTCTGCTGACGTAGGCGCCCCAGCGGACCTTGGCCAGGTCGCCGCGCGCGACGGCGCGGGAGATGGCTCGGTCCGTCCAGCCGCTCGCGACGAGGTCCTTGCGGAGGTGGAGGGGAGTGAGCAACGGGTCGTGAGGAGTCAGTTCGTCCATGCCTCCGGTGGTGCCCCGGGCGTCGGCGGGCCTACCTGGGCGGGTGCTGGCCTGTGGACGACGAGTCGTCGGGGAGGGGTTGGGGTCAGCTGGTGGCTCGACCCGGGTCTCGCCAGCGGCGTACTTGGTGGGCGAGTCCCTCACCTGTCAGGTGTTGCAACCCCTGACAAGTGCAGGAGTCCCCGGCCGACCGGGGACTCCTGCAGCCGGGCTCAGGCCAACGAGGCGGCGAGGGCCAGCAGGTCGCGGTCGCGTCCGGGGGCGGCGGTGAGGCTGACGCCGCAGGGCAGCCCGGCGGCGGTGCGCAGCGGCAGGGTGACGGCCGGCATCGCGGCGAGCGGGGCGAGGCAGGTCAGCGAGAGCGTGGGCTCGCGCAGGGCGGCGAGGTCGCTGCCGAGCAGCGGCGCGACCGACGGCGTGGTGGGGGTGACCAGCACCCGGTCGCCGACCAGCTCGCGCAGCCGGGCGCGGGCGGCCAGCACGACCTCCTGGGCGCGCTCGGCGGTGCGCTCGTCGATGCTGGCGGCGTGGCTGAAGCGGGCACGGGCCTCGTGGCCGAGCACGTCGAGGCGGTCGCGCAGCCAGGCGCCGCGCACGGTCCAGGCCTCCCACGACTGCTGGGTGACGAAGGCGCGCCGCCACTCGGCCAGCTCGCCGAGCGACCAGCTCTCGCGCACCACCAGTCCCTGGGTGGCCACCCAGCCCTCGACGGCCTCGCGCACGTCGGGCTCGGCGAGGTCGAGCAGCTCGGGCACCAGCACCAGCTCGCCGCTGCCGCGGGCCGAGGAGTCGGGCAGCAGCACGTCGCCGACGAGCGCGAGCAGGTCGGCGTCGCGGGTCATCCAGCCGACGGTGTCGAAGCTCGGCGCCAGCGCCAGCACCCCGTGGGTGCCGATCGCGCCGTGCGTGGTGCGTACGCCGTACAGGCCCTGGTAGGCCGCGGGCACCCGCGACGAGCCGCCGGTGTCGGTGCCGAGCCCGATGGTGGCGTGGCCCAGCGAGACCGCGCTGGCCGGGCCCGACGAGGAGCCGCCGGGCACCCGGTACGGCGCCCGCGGGTTGGGCGGGGCGCCGAAGTGCGGGTTGGTGCCGAAGAGCGACCAGGCCAGCTCGTCGGTGCGCGCGATGCCGCGCAGGTCGGCGCCGGCCTCGACCAGGCCCAGCACCGCCTTGGCGTCGCCGCGCTCGATCGGGGCGGCGGCCTCCCACGCCGGGTTGCCGCCGCCGACGGGGTGGCCGGCCACGGCGTAGACGTCCTTGACCGCCACGCTCTCGCCCGACAGCGGCCCGCCGGGCGTGCCGGGCACCAGCGGGTCGCCGACCACCCGCCACACGCGGGTGTCGAGGGCCGGCGCCGGCTCGGAGGTGTGGGCGGCGGTGACCACCCAGCCGGCGTCGGTGCGCGCCCACAGCTGGGTCTGCTGCCCGCGCCCGCCCGAGGCGTGCTCGGTCACGGCCACCACCAGCGCGTGGTCGGGGTCGGTGACCTGCACGTGGGTCTGCACCAGCCGCCGCGGCCCCGGCGCGACGGCGTACGCGGTGATCGCGCTGCTGCCCACGAGCAGCCCGCGCGGGTCCCCGGCCAGGGTGCTGGTGCCCGGGGCGACGAAGCGGGCCAGCGCCGCGGTGTCACCCTCGGCGACGGCGCGCTCGTGGGCGCGGAAGGCCTCCACCAGCCCGTCGGGGACGGGCAGTGCTGGTCCGGGGGTCGTGCCTGGCTGCTCCACGCCGCCGAGTCTGCCCTGTCGAGGGGCCTGCGAGACTGCTGCCGTGCCCGTCGCCACCTCGTTGCTGCTCTTCACCCTGGCCGCCCTCGCCGAGATCGGCGGCGCCTGGCTGGTCTGGCAGGGGGTGCGCGAGGACCGCGGCCTGCTCTGGGTCGGCGCCGGCGTGGTCGCACTGGGGCTCTACGGCCTGGTGGCCACGCTCCAGCCCGACGCGAACTTCGGGCGCATCCTGGCGGCGTACGGCGGGGTCTTCGTCGCCGGCTCGCTGGCCTGGGGGATGGTCGTCGACGGGTTCCGGCCCGACCGCTTCGACCTGACCGGCGCCGCGCTGTGCCTGGTCGGGGTCGCGGTCATCATGTATTCGCCCCGCGCCGGCTGAGCGCCGCTCAGTCGCTGTCGTCGACCCGCTCCTGCGGGGCGTGGAGCTCGACGTCGGAGTCGGGGTCGGTGGCGTTGAGCTGCTCGTCGGGGTCCTTGTCGAGCCGCTCCGCGACGTCGGCCTGGGACAGGCCCTCCTCGTCGGGCACGCCCTCGGTGTGGAGCGGCTGGTCGTCGCGGCCGTGCAGGGTGCCCATGTCGTCCTCCGGGTGCTCGGGTGCTGGGGTGCTCGTCGTCCCACCGTGGCCCGTTGCGCGGCGGCTGGCTACACCCCCTCGTCGGCGGGTCGGTACCTTGCCACCCATGACCACCCAGCAGGCCGAGTTCGATGTCGACACCACCGTGACCCCCGCCGGTGAGGGCCGGTACGCCGCGCAGCTCGCGCCGGGCTGGAAGGTCGGGGGAGGGCTCAACGGCGGCTACCAGCTGGCCGTGGTGGGCACCGCGATCAGCACCCACCTGGCCGACAAGCCCGACCCGGTCGCGATCAGCGCCTACTACCTCTCCGCCGCGGAGGCCGGCCCGGCCACCGTCGACGTCGAGGTCAAGCGCGCCGGCGGGCGGATGTCGACGGTCGCGGCCGAGCTGAAGCAGGGCGAGGCCACCCGGCTCACGGTGCTGGCGACCTACTCCGACCTCGACCGCTTCGAGGGCGACGTGCGCACCACCGCGACCGAGCCCGACCTGCCGCCGCGCGAGGAGTGCGTGGGCCGGGCCGACGTGCCGTCGTACGTGCTGGAGATGGCGCCGCTGATGTCGCGCTTCGACATGCGCTTCCCGCGCGACCAGGCGGGCTGGACCACGGGTCAGCCCAGCGGCCGGGGGCGCTTCCAGGCGTGGTTCCGGCTGGAGGGCGAGCGGGAGCCCGACCCGCTGTCGCTGCTGCTGGTGCTCGACGCGCTGCCGCCGGTGACCTTCGACCTGGGCGTGATGGGCTGGGCGCCGACGCTCGAGCTCTCCGCCCACGTGCGCGCGAAGCCGGCGCCGGGGTGGCTCAAGGTGCAGCACCGCACCCGCAACCTGGCCGGCGGGATGTTCGAGGAGGACTGCGAGGTCTGGGACTCCACCGGTCGCCTCGTCGCGCAGTCGCGCCAGCTGGCGCTGGCGCCGCGCCCGGCCTGAGCCCCGCCCGGCCGACCGCGGGTCAGCGGGTCAGCGCGGCGCGGGCTCCGGCCCGAAGTCCTGCTGCTCGCACCGGCGTACGCCGGCGCAGTCGGCGAGGCGCTGGTAGCGACGGCGCAGCTCGGTCCGCACCCCTCGGTACGACGCCTGCCCGGCGACGTTGCGCAGCTGGCCGGGGTCGCGGCGCCGGTCGTAGAGCTCCTCGAAGCCGTCCCACCAGCGCGTGTAGGTGTAGCGCCCGGTGCGGACCCCGCGCCAGGCCCAGCCGAAGGCGGCGAGCTGCCGGCGGTCGCCGGTGCCGGCCTGGATGAGCGAGGTGTCGTTGACCGGGGCGCCGCTGCGCCACACCGGGCGCAGGCTGATCCCGTCGGTGTGCCCGGCCGCGCGCACGTCGTCGAGCACGCCGGCGAGGTCGAGGAAGGTCGGGGCCAGGTCGACCAGGGTGGCCGTCGCCCGGCTGCGGCTGCCCGGCTCGATGCCGGGGCCACGGACCAGGAACGGCACCTGCAGCGCCTCCTCGTAGGGGAAGTTCTTGCCGAAGATCCGGTGCTCGCCCAGCAGGTAGCCGTTGTCGCTGACGAAGACGATCAGGGTGTTGTCGAGCTCCCCGGTGCTGCGCAGCGCCCGCACCATCCGGGCGTTGGCCTCGTCGATCGCCTGCAGCGACCGGGCCCGGTCGCGCACGTGGCGGGTCAGGTGGTCGAGCGGGAAGCGCTTGCGGCGGCGTACGACGCCGGGCTTGTCGGAGACGTCGTCCTCGTTGAAGGACTTCTTGGTGCGGTTGCTGACCTGGAGGTTGCGGAACATGTCGGCGTGGCGTCGGGCGGGAACCGCTGAGCGCCAGCCCTTGACGAAGGCGGTGTGCGGGCCCACGTGGGAGGCCCACAGGAAGAACGGCTCGGGCTCGGGGGCGTACTGCTTGATCAGCCGCACCGACTCCCCGCGCACGATGTCGGCGACGTACCTGCGGCCGAAGCCGCGGGGCTGGCCGTCGTTGAAGAAGGTGGTGCCGTAGTAGGAGTAGGTCTTCTTGCCGGTGGGGGAGTAGAAGTCCCAGCCCCGGGGGCGGGGCTCCTCGAAGGAGTAGCCGTTGAGGTTCTTGCCGATGAAGGCCGTGCGGTAGCCGGCGTCCTGCAGCCAGGGGCCGATGTTCTGCTTCTCGTTGCGGCGGATGAAGGCCGACCAGCCGCCGTGGGGGCCGTCGTTGTGGCGCACCCCGTTGTTGTGGGCGTACTCGCCGGTGAGGATCTCCGCGCGGGCGGGGCAGCACAGCGGGTGGGGGCTGATGGCGTCGGTGAAGTCGAGGCCCTGGCGGCGCAGCAGCCGGCGGGTGCGCGGCATGAACCGCAGCTCGTCGTCGGTCTGGTCGTCGGTGGTGATCAGCACGATGTTGGGGCGCTGCGGCTCGGCGGCCGCGACCGGGTTCTCCGCGCCCCGGGAGTCCTCGCCGGGTCGGGTCGTCTGGTCCGAGGCCCGGCTCGCGGGCAGGCCGCCCGCCAGGAGGGCCAGCGCTAGCGCCAGCAGCAGGAGGGGCGTCAGGGCGCGCGCCGCGGCAGGGCGCAGTCGAGGGAGCACGAGGCGAGAGGGTGCCACGCCGGCGGCGAGGTGGGTGCTTCGTCCCCGGATCACGCTCAGCGCGGTGAGGGGACGGCCCCGAAGTCCTGCTGCTCGCACTCGCGCACGCCGCTGCAGTCGGCGAGCCGCTCGTAGCGCCGGCGCAGCTCGCGGCGCACCCCTCGGTACGACGCCTGCCCGGCGACGTTGCGCAGCTCGCCAGGGTCGCGGCGGCGGTCGTAGACCTCCTCGAAGCCGTCCCACCAGCGCGTGTAGGTGTAGCGCCCGGTGCGGACCCCGCGCCAGGCCCACCCGAAGGCGGCCAGCGCCTCGGGGTCGCTGGTGCCGGCCTGGATGAGCGAGGTGTCGTTGACGGGGGCGGCCTCGGCCCAGACGGGTCGCAGGCTGATCCCGTCGGTGTGGCCGGCCGCGCGCACGTCGTCGAGCACCCCCGCGTAGTCGAGGAACGTGGGGGCGAGGTCGACCATGCTGGCGGTGGCGCGGCTGGTGGTGCCCGGCTCGATGCCGGGGCCGCGGGCCAGCAGCGGCACCTGGAGCGCCTCGTCGTAGGGCACGTCCTTGCCGAAGTAGCGGTGCTCGCCGAGCAGGAACCCGTTGTCGCTGACGAAGACGACGAGGGTGTCGTCGAGCTCGCCGCTGCGGCGCAGCGCCCGGATGGTGCGCGCGTTGGCCTGGTCGATGGCCTGCAGCGACCGGGCCCGGTCGCGCACCTGCTTGGTGAGCTTGACCAGCGACAGCTTGCCCCGACCGCTGATGAAGGGCGGCTTGTCGCTGACGTCGGCCTCGTTGAAGGAGGCCTTGGCGCGGGTGCCGACCTGCAGGTCGCCGAAGAGGCCGGCGTGGCGACGGGCGGGGACCGGCGAGCGCCACCCGTCGACGTACGCCGCGTGCGGGCCGACGTGGGAGGCCCAGAGGAAGAACGGCTCGGGCTCGGCGGCCCAGGCCTTGATCAGGCGGACCGACTCGTCGCGCACGATGTCGGCGACGTACTTGTCGCCAAAGCCGCGGGGCTGGCCGTCGTTGTAGAAGGTGGTGCCGTAGTAGGAGTAGGTGCGTTCGCCGGTGGGGGAGAAGAAGTCCCAGCCGCGCGGGCGCGGGGCGGCGAAGGTGTACTCGTTGAGGTTCTTGCCCACGAACGCGGTGCGGTAGCCAGCCCGGCGCAGCCAGGGGCCGAGGTTCTCCTTCTCGTTGCTCGCCACGAACGCCGACCAGCCGCCGTGGGGGCCGTCGTTGTGGCGCACACCGTTGTTGTGGGCGTACTCGCCGGTGAGGATCTCCGCGCGGGCCGGGCAGCACAGCGGGTGGGGGTTGATGGCGTCGGTGAACTCGATGCCCGCGGCCCCCAGCAGCCGCCGGGTGCGCGGCATGAACCGCAGCTCGGCGTCGCTCTGGTCGTCGGTGGTGATCAGCACGATGTTGGGTCGCGGCTGGCGCTGCTTCGGCTCGTACGTCGCCCGCCCGGGCTCGGCGGTGGTCTCGCGCTCCGCGGGGGCAGGGGGCGGCACCGCCCGCTCGCTGCGGCGGGGGCGCTGCGGCCGCTCGCCGTCGTCGGTCTGCGCCGGCCAGGTCGCCACGATCAGCGCCAGCACCACGGCCGCGACGACCACCAGCACGCCGGCGCCGAGCCGCACCCGTGTCGGCAGTTCCGAGATCCCCATGCTTCCTAGACGGTGCTGGGGCGCGGTCGGTTGCCTTCGGGGCCGAACTTTCTCGGCGCGGGGTCAGGCGGCGGGCGTGTAGTCGTCGAGGACGATCTGTAGGCGGGGGTGGAGGATGTCGACCCGTGGTCGTGAGGGTTCGGGTGTGACTGGCGGGTCGCCGGGTGGGAGGTCGGGTGCGCGGGAGGGGACCTGGTGGCCGGTGGGGGTGGTCGTGACGACGGTGCTGCGCACGGTGGTGGCGGTGAAGCCGGGGGCTTCCTTGGCCTGGTTGCAGGCCTCGCACAGTCCTTGTCCGTTGGTGGCGCTGGTGGGGCCGCCGGCGTGGTCGGGGACGACGTGGTCGTGGTGCCGGATGGGTGCGTCGCACCACGGGGTGCGGCACGACTGGTCGCGCAGGTCGATGAACAGCCCCAGGCTCGCGGGGAAGGTACGGGCCCTGGAGTCCATCGCGACCAGGGCCCCGGCGCTGGTGGTGTAGAGCCGGCGCAGCGTCGCCTGCGCATCGGCGATCGCGGTGGCGACCAGCTCGCGGGCGAACCCGGCCGGCACCGGGCCGTAGCCGGCGACCCAACCGGGCTGGTGGCCGCCGCCGAGGAGGGTGGCGTCGGAGACCGTCAGGTTCACCGCCACCGGGACCACAGGAACTGGCGCCGGCTCGACGCGGTCGGTGAGCACGGAGGTGACGAGGGTGTCGGCCATGACCTGCCCGCGGGAGCGCTCATCACCACTCGCACGGGCGGAGTCGGCGGCGCGGGTGAGCGCGGCGTACGCCGCGACCCCCTGGGCGACCGGGAGCAGCGCGGTCAGGTAGGTCATCGTGTCCGGTGCCGGTCGCAGGGACACGTACCGCTCGCCCTCGGCCTTCCTCGACCGCTTCAGCGCGGCGTGCGGGTCGAGCTCGTAGGCACGGGCCCGCGCCGCGGCCACCAGCCGCTTGTCACCCCACCCCTCGGTCGTCTCGGGGTCAGCCATCAGCTCAGCGTCGACCCGGCGCCGGTCCTCCAGCGACAGGCAGGCGGTCTCGCGGGCCAGCAGGGTCGCACGCCACTCGCTGCACCAGCCGGCGCGCATCGCAGCCAATGTGTGCGGCATCTCGGCCACCAGGATCTTCGCCAACCCCAGGTGGCGGGCACCCCGGTTCGGCGACTCGCGCCTCGCCAGCCCGACCTGCGAGGCCACCCCGACACCCTGCCGCTCAGTGGGCAGACCGGCCGCGGCGTGGCGGCGGCGTACGACCTCGTCGAGACGAGCCGTCAGCTCCACCTGCAGCGCGTCGAGCCGGCACTTCTGCTCCTCCGCCGCCCGCAGCGCCTCGACCAGCTCGGCCTCGCCAAGGGCGGCGAGATCGCGGATGGAGGGAGCGGCTGTCATGCCCCGACTTTACTCGAACGCGCGTTCGACGGCTAGAGCGGCGCGAGATCTGTGGACGAAGGTTCGGATCAGCCGGCGTCGGCCAGGGCGGGGCCGACCCGCAGCCACCAGTTGGCGATCTCGCGCTGCTCTGCGGGTAGCGAGTCCATGCGGCCCAGGCTGCCGGGGGAGCCCATGCCGAGTGCCAGCAGCCCCGCGGAGCGGACGCCGCGGTGCGGGGTGGTCAACGTCGCGTCGACGACCCGCGCGGCTTCCCGATCGTCGAGCGGGGCGCCGCTGTTGCCGAGCGCAGTGAGGGCGCGTCGCTGCATCCACGGGTGGCGGTGCTCGTGGGCCAACTTGGTCACGTGGCCTCGTCGGGTGCCGGTGCCCAGCTGCCAGACCGCCTCCCAGGCGCGCGCGCCGACGAACTCGCTCTCCCTCGTGGCCAGCGACAGGCAGGCGTCGGCGACGGCGGCGCCGTACGGGCTGACGCGCAGCAGGCTGGCTGCCATCGATCGGCGCGCGCCGTGGACGTGGAAGAGCGCCTCGCTCACGAGCCGTTGCAGGAGGAGGTCGGGCTCGGCGGCGTGAATCGTCGGCGTGGCCGACTGGGCCTGGCTTGCGATGTCGCGGCTGCGGTTCCTGGCCACCTCGGCCGGGACCAGGCAGTGGCTCTCACGACTCGACTCGACCCGCTGGCGCAGCTGGGCGTCGCGCAGCGTCATCAGGACCCGGCGGTAGGACTGCTCGGGCAGGAACGTGGTCAGGTCGAGGATGTCGATGCCGCTCTGACCCTGGGGCGTGACCAGCTCGCGGATGGCCCGCTGCTCCAGGAGAGCCAGCGCCACGCCTTGGAAGTGCCCGTGCGCCGCCTTGGCGGCCGCGACCTGCACGGCGCCCTGGCTCAGTGCGCGAGCATCGGAGTCGAGCAGGCGCAGCACGAGCTTGCTCGCGGCCTCGTCGCGCACATGCTGGAGCAGCGAGAGGATCGGGCTGACGACCTGCACGTGCGGGTCGGTCAGCCAGGAGCCGAGAGCGGCCAGGACGTGACGCTGGGCCACGGGGTGGCAGATCAAGGTGACCGCGGCCTCGTAGCGGCGAAGCCGGTCCCCTCCGGTGGTGCGGGCCAGCTCGTTCACGAGCCGGTCGCAGACCGCCGTCCAGGTCGCCTTGGGCAGCAGCACCATCTCGAAGCGGGTGACCTCGACAGCCAGTCGCAGCCAGTCGCCCCCGGACATGGGGGCGGTCGGGTCGCCCGCCTGTTCGAGGAGCTCGGAGACGAGCTGGTCGGGCGCACTGTCGGCCTCGCAGAACTGCAGGGGCTCGGGCTCCGGCGCGCTCGGGTCGGAGGAGCGGATGAGTCCACGCTGTGTCGCCAGCAGCACGCCGGCCGGCAGTCCGATGGCCCGCTCGTAGCCGCGCACCACCTTGCTGGACACGTTCTTCGCGCCCGACTCCCAGCGGCTCAACCGGCTAACGTCGGCGGTGACATCGTGTTCGCGCAGTCGGGCCACGAAGTCCTTGCGGCTGGCCAGTTCAGGGTCGCTCGAGCAGGAACGACTGGTGGTCAGCAACCACGCGGTGCGAGCCACAGGGTCGGTGGTGCGGGACCGCATGGTGCTGGGGTCGTCCGGCATCTGCACCGGTCGCCCTCGCCGCTTCGTAAGGCCTGTCGGAGGCTCCTTGAGCCTTGGCGTGGTCGAGCGGGTCGGACGGGCCGATCCTCGCAAAACAGCTCCCCTGGTGTTGTCGACTCGTTGTCACGGCCCCGATGCCGTGGCGCTATATACCCACAACTAGTGATGCCCGTCTCAGTTATTGCAAAGGTCGTTGCAACTTGCATTAAAGCCACATCACATCTCTTTACCTTCCTAGAGTCGCGATCGTCTGGCTGGGCGCACTCTGCGTCTTCCGGACTCACAGCGGCCTTCGGGATCGCTGTGGCATGGCCTCGGGCTCGGTCGAGGTCGGTCCTCAACACACATCCGGAAGGATCTTTTGCACATGAACAGCAGCGGCATTAAGCGGGGGCTGGCCGGCTCGGCCATCACCGCCCTGGCGATCACGGGTCTCCCGTTCCTCGCTACCTCGGCTTCCGCCATCCCCCTCGCCGACCAGGCCACCACGCCCGGCGATGTTGAGCTCTACACGCCCGACGGCACTGCCTCCACCAAGAACGACGGTGTCGAGAGCAGCATCCACCTCGTCGCCAACGCTGCCGCCAACGTGCAGCAGGTTCGCTTCGAGTACAACACCAACCCGGCTGCGACCGCCGCGACCGCCGGATGGACGACGATCGCGACTGTGTCTCGCGACGCCGGTGCATTCGACACCGAGTGGACGCCGCCCCCGGCCCTCTTCAACACCCAGGTTGCGTTCCGCGCTGTGGGTCTTGCAGCCGGCCAGGCCGAGACCGACGTCGACGAGATCAACAACTCCGTCACCATCAGCCCGACCGCCGAGTCGGTTGACATCGCCTACGCCGGCGGGGCTGAGGTCGGCGTGTTCGACCAGCCTTACGCGGCCTCGGCTGGTCGTACCGTGACCAGCGAGGAGCTGCTCGGTGCTGTCTCGGGCACCACCTCGGACCTGTCGGCGGACCCCGCCCTCACGGTTGAGTCGCCCGGCCTGGGTGCACCCAACGATGAGGATGTCGCTGGTCCCGTGGCGCCGGGCGCAAGCTCGCGCACCTACTCCGCCCCGGTCGACTTCACTGGTTACAACTTCGCGCCGGCGACCCCGCCCGCGGCCGACCAGGCCCTGATCGTGGCTGAGGCCGGCGGCGATGACGCCGAGGCCGTCGAGCTCTACGAGCAGACCATCTCCGGTGTGACCGTCACCGCCGATGACAACACCGTCATCCCCGGTGGCAACAGCGACGTCACCGTCCTGGTCTCCGACCAGGACGGTGCCCCTGTCGTGGGCGCTGAGGTCGTCTCCCAGGACGGTCTCGGCACCAAGTTCACCAACTCGCAGGGCGAGGCTGTCTTCAACGCCGACCCCGCTGGTGAGTCGCAGACCTTCTCGTTCTACGTGAACACCAACGAGAACTACGCGTACGAGAACGGCACTGACTTCCGCCGCACCGTCACCATCAGCGAGGAGGCCCAGCAGCCCACCTCCATCGTGGCGGCATCGAACGACGGCGCTGCCTTCGATGAGGACGAGTACTCGGCCGGCGACATCTCGGTCACCGTCACGGACCAGAACGACGAGGGCATCTCCGGCGCCATCGTCAACTACACCTGGACCTTCAAGGCCTTCCCGACGACCGCCACCCCGAACCCCGTCGCCGTCACCACTTCGGGTGCCACGACCGCGACCGACTCGGACGGCGAGGCGACGGTTCCGCTGCCCACTGGTTACCAGGCGCAGGAGGGCACGTACGTCCTCAACTACTACCTCAACCAGGACGGTACGCCCGGTCAGGGCGCCGGCGACCTTTCCGGCTCGCCGCTGACGGTGAAGTCGGGCCAGGCCAACCTGGTCCTGGACGAGCGCGACCCGGCCCCGGCCGGAACGACCGCCACCTACACCGGCAGCCTGAAGCTCGACGACGGGACGGCGCTTGCCGGCCGCGACGTTCAGTTCACCTACACCCGCAACGGTGCCGGTGACGATGTCGTGATCGCTCCGCAGGCGGACCAGCCCGAGGGTACGACCCGGGTCAGCACGACTGTCGCTGAGGACACCACTGACGCAGACGGAAACATTTCCGTGGCGCTATTCGATCCTGCCGTGGCGGGCAGCCCGGAGTCCGAGCTCGACGGTGAGCTCGACGCCACGACGCTGAACACCGACGACATCGGTGACGCCGACGAGGACTCGAACACCGTGGACGTGGACTTCGTCACCGACGAAGTTGACGGCACCGCCGTCGTGAAGATCACCGAGAACACCGCCACCGGCAAGCCCGGCGAGGTCACCTCGGGCACGGTCAAGGTCACGGTCGACGACCCGGACACCACTGCGGTCGAGAACGACCCTGCCGCCAACGTCCTCGTGACCCTCACGGTCGACGGCGACGCCTTCTTCACCACCATGGGTGGGGAGCCGGCTGACCCGGAGGAGGGTGACCAGGCCGGTGACATCGTCGACCGCGGTCAGACCATCACCGTGGTCACCGACTCGACCGGCAACGCGACGTACTACATCGGCATCAAGGGCAGCGACGACTTCGACGACGACGGCGAGGCCACGGTCAACGTGACCGCGACGGTCGACGGTCAGTCGGACACCGAGGACTACGACTTCTCGTCCGAGAACCCGCTCAACGGCGGCGACGTCATCATCGAGCTGGCCAGCGACAAGTTCCAGGACAGCTCCGTGCTCCCGAAGCTGCCGCTGTCTGACACGGCCGCCTACGACGTCCAGGCCACCGACCAGTTCGGCAACCTGGTCAAGAACGTCGAGGTCGACATCGACATCGACGGCGTCGGTGACGCGGACCCGATCTCGGTCCGCACCGACTTCAACGACAACGTCGAGTTCGCTGTGGACTCGAACGTCGCCGGCGACTCGATGCCCGTCGGTACCTGGGACGCCCCGGTGAACGAGTACAACGACCTCGGTGTCGTCGTCCCGGACTCCGAGGACATCGAGGGCGAGGGCCCCGAGGTCGAGTTCTACGCGGTCGACTTCGCCAACAGCACCTTCACGCTGGCGCAGCAGGGCCCGGAGACCGTTCCGGTCGGCACCACCGTCATCATGGACTACACGGCCGTCGACCAGAACGGTGAGCCGATCGAGTTCTCGGTCGACTTCTTCCGTACCGGTCCCGACGACTTCCAGGACGGCGACCCGAACAACCCGACCCCGGTCGCGACCGGTGAGGACGGCATGGCGACGTACGTCTTCTCGGGCGCCGCTGAGGGCACCGCCACCGTGACGGCCATCGGCTACGTGGGCGCCACCGTGGTCCCCGCTTCGCAGGCGACCGACACGGTCTCGTTCGGCGAGGACCAGGGTCCGGAGCCGGTCGTCGTTGAGGCGATCATCTCTGCCGACTCGAACGGCCCGAAGAAGGACGTCGTCCGCTTCCAGGTCGACGACGAGGCCGAGGGTGCCACGGTCAAGCTGTTCAAGATCCGCGGCAAGAAGTCCGAGGGCAACAAGCGTCTGGTGCAGGTCCGTGAGGACATCGTCCCCGAGGGCGGCACCCTGACCTTCAAGGTCGCGGACCGCAACGGGAACAAGAAGACCCGCTTCATCGCGAAGGTCTCCGCCACGGAGATCTCGCAGAAGGCGAAGTCGAACACCCAGAAGCCCCGCTGATCCCAGCTGGACTGACGTGAGGAGTTCCGGGGCGGTCCAGCCGCCCCGGAGCGACTCTCCCCGGGGGACCGAGAACTCCGTCCCCTGCTCCTGCGCCCAGTCACCTGAGCGAGATCGATGAGCACAGCTCACTGAGCCGGAGACACAGACGCGGTCCGGGCCATTCTCTGTTGCCGCTGCTTGAGAATGGTCCGGACCGCCCTGTCACCATATGACACCAGGGTTCTCCGGCTGCATCACCGGGGCCGCACACGCCGTGTGCGGCCCCGGTGGGCATTTGGGGGTGCTGGGTGTCGCCCCGCTTTACTTTCGAGCGGGGGTGGATGTTTGACTCGGGCCATGCGCCTCTCCCATCCCGCCACCGCCCTGGCCGCCCTCGCCACGACCGCCCTCGTCCTCAGCGGCTGCAGCGGCGACGACGAGACCTCCGCCGACCCTGAAGCCACCTCGTCTGCCACGGCCGGCTACGACGAGGAGACCGGCGTGACCGACGACGGCAGCGGCGACAAGCAGCGCGAGTGCAAGGTCAAGGTCGACGTCACCGGCGGGGCGAAGGCCAGCTTCAAGGGCAAGGGCGAGTCGGTGCAGCCCGCGTCCGGACAGCCGGCCGCCTACTACCTCTACGACGGCGAGAAGGGGTCGATCCAGGTCTTCGCCGGCTCGGGGGACATCCCCACGAGCGCCGTCGTCACCGTGGACGGAATCGCTTACACGACCCCGCCGGACGACTCCGAGGGAGTGGAGGCCAGCGAGGACGGCACCTCGGTCAACGTCGACGCTGCGGCCAACCCGACGGAGGGCGACAGCATCGACGTCGTCGCCGAGTTCACCTGCGGCAACAGCTGAGCCGGACGCGCGGAGTACGGCGTCGCTACAGGAGTCTTCCTGTGCAAGCGCTGGGGCCTCCTAGCCGTTCCCCCCGACCCGAGCGCCTTCGGTCAGGACGACACAGTCAGGATCCTCAAGCCTCCGGGGGCCGTACGCCGATGCCTGCTCACCCGCGTCGGCGTCCCCCTCTCGTAGCCGCAGGCCCAACACACTGGCGGCAGCCATCCGGACCCCTTCGTCGGTCGACGCGCCCATCACCTGCGCGAGCGCCTGGCGTTCCGTGGCCGTGAGCTCGCCCCCGTGCAGGGCGATGGTCGTCAAGCCGCGCCGCTGGAGAGCCGGGCGTCGCTCGTCGATGCTGATGGAGATGGCGGCGCGACCGCGGGTGCCGAGCCCGAGGACCGAGAGGGCCTCCCAACCGCGGGCGGCGACGAACTCGTTGGGCTCGCTCACCAGGCGCAGGTACCGGTCGGCGGCTGTGTCGCGGTAACGGCTGACATGCAGGAGCCAGCAGGCCAGCTGGCGTCGGGGTGTGTGGGGGTGGAAGAGCGACTCCCGGACCAGGCGCTGCAGCATCCGGTCGGGTTCGGCCGGTGACTGTGGCGTGTGCGCCTGGACCCTGCGGGCGACGTTCCTGCTGATCGAGGTGCTGACCTGCGGGTCGACGAGATCGTGGCGGGCCCGCGTCAGCGTCAGCCGACGCCGCAACCGTCGGTCCGGCAGCGCCGTGAGCAGGCGGCTGAAGTGCGGCTCGGGCAGGTGGTGGACGGCGTTGGTGGTGGCCAGCCGATGAGCGCTGTCGCGCAGCAGCTCGTCACGGACCCGTCGTTCGATCCGGGTCAGGATGGCGTCGTCCAGGTGACGGCGGGCCATCTTGTCCGCGACGGCGAGCTCTGCCGCCGTGGCTGTCGCTCTGTCACTGCCCTCCAGAGCGCGCATCAGCAGCTCGGTGGCAGCCTCGGAGGCCGTGAACTGCAGCAGCGACGTCAGCACGGAGACCCATCGAGCGTCGGGGGCCGCCAGACGTTCCTCGATGGAGGCGATCATGTGCGGGCAGCCCGAGGGGTGGGTCATCAGGGTGACGCACGCTTCGTAGCGGCGGGCGAAGGCAGGTCCCGCGGTGCGCGTCAGCTCGTCGACCACCCGGTCGCACAACGTCCGCCAGGTCACCGTCGGCAGGATCAGCTGCCCGAACCGCTCCAGGTCCAGCGCGAGGAAGAGCCACTCGCCGCCCGTGAGCTGCTCGCCCGACGTGGCGCGGTCCAGGAGCGAGGCGGTCGCGGTGTCGTGCTCGGCGACCGGCTTCGCCGGGGGCCACGCCACGCGCACCGCCCGCACCGAGGCCCGCAGGAGACCGCGCGTGGCCGCGACGAAGGTCCCCTCCGGCACGCCTAGCAGCTGCTCGTAGCCACGCACCACGGGGAGGGGCACCACCTGTTGGCCGGACTCCCACCGGCTGACCCGGCTGAGATCGGCCGTGATGCCGAGGTCGCGCAGCGCGGTCGTGAGCACGTCCCGGCGAGACATGTCGGGGTGCAAGGCGCGCGACGTGGACAGCAACCAGCCGACTCGTGCCCACGGGTCGACGGCTCCGGAGCGCTCGGAGGCGGGGTCGTCCGGAAGGCGGATCGGCCGGCCGGGACCGTTGCGGCTGGGCCCTCTGGCGGTCGTGTCGTCGCGTGAGTCCACCGGGACCGACATGGGGTGTCTCCTCTTCTCCTCCCCGTCTGACCGTCTCCCGCGGTTCCGTCGTGAGGCTTCCCGGGCCCCGGTGCACATGTAAACCGTTCTGGTCGCGGCGCGTGCAAGAACTTTGCGAAATGACCCGTCCATACCGATTGACAGCGCCCGTGTAAATGATTATAGGAGAGCAATTTTTGGCTGCGCAGCAATCGCGCGCCGTCGCTCTTTACCTTCCTAGGGTTCCTGCGTCCCGCCCTGCTCCCAGCTCGGCGGTCACACGGACTCGGGTCCAGCCCACCGGAAGCACCTTCCGGTGGAGTGCTCCCACTTTGGAAGGAACATCCATGAACAGCAGCGGTATGAAGCGGGGCCTGGCACTCAGCGCCATCTCCGCCCTCGCGCTCACCGGCCTGGCCACAGCGCCGGCCCAGGCCCGAACCCTGGATGAGGCCGGCGTCGGCGCCGTCGTCCTCTACAGCCCCTCGATCGCCGACGTCTCCAACAAGTCGGACGGCACCAACAGCACCGTGCGCCTGGTGGCGGCCTCCAGCCACAACGCCGCCCACTCCATTCGCTTCGAGAGCGAAGGGCCCGCCGGCGTCTGGAGCACCATCGCGACAGTCCCCCTGAACCAGGGGCTCGCCACCAGCGCCTTCACCGCGTCGGCCAGCATCCTGTCGGTGCGCGCGGTCACCCTCGACGGCAGCAACGCGGTGCTGGCGACGTCCGCTCCCCGCGCGACGAACTTCGCAGCGGCGAACAACGCCATCACCCTCGACGGTGCCACCCGCTCGCGGGTCGGCGTCTTCGAGAACGTCGGCTTCGGCACCCGGACCGCGGTCGTCTCGGGCAAGACCGGCAGCGCCAACCCCGTCAACGTGCAGAACGCCGGCCCGAACGCCGGCCTCGCCTCGGCCGCCACCCCCGGCGCGGCCGACGCCGCCGGGCTCCGCAACTTCCGCGCCGTCGTGGACATCGCCGCGGGCAACCTGGTGGACGACACCACCCTCGGCAAGCCCAGCGACCTCGACGACGACGTGGTCATCACCGTCGACAACGGCGAGAGCAGCGACGCCCAGGTCTACTCGGCCTACCTCCAGCGCGTCACCGCCGCGTCCTCGACGGTGGCCGTGGCCAACGGCTACCAGGCCAACGTGGCCGGTGACGTCAACGGCGGCAACTACGGCGCAGCCGGTGGCGGCGCTCCCGACGGGGTGCCTCTCAACGACCTGACCCGCTACAACGTCACCGTCCTGGACCAGAACGGCCAGCCGGTCGCCGGTGCGAACGTCTACGCAGCCGACGCCGCGGGCACCTACGACTGGACCAACCTGCGCGACACCGCCGGTGCGCAGTTCTGGGACACCACCACCAACGCCCAGGGTCAGGTGCCGGTCGTGCTCGACGAGTCCGACATGGACGGCGGCGACGACAAGAACCCCGCCCCCAACGTGCAGTCGGCCTACCTGGTCGTCGACGTCAACGGCGACTACAACTTCCAGAACGCCGGCGACGTGCTGCTCAAGGTCGAGCAGACCAACGTGCCGGCCGCGGCCAGCAAGATCGAGCTCGCCAACAAGCTGGGCGCCGCCCAGGACGACGACGAGACCGGTGAGGTGACGATCACGGTCACCGACGCCGCGGGCAACCCGGTCCAGAACGCCGCGCCGACCGTCAAGGTCACCCGGACCTGGACCGCGGGCGGCGTGCAGCAGACCAGCGTCAACAACGTGACGGTCCCCGTGACGGACAACAAGGGCCGCACCACCATCACCGAGGCCTCCGGCGCGATCAAGGGCCAGCAGAACACCCTGTCCTCGATCAAGGTCGAGGTCAGCATGGCCAACGGCACCACCGCCACGCCCCTGGTGATCGAGTCCGACCAAGCGAAGTTCGTGTGGGACGAGGGGGCCACCGCCCAGGCACTCGCCGGCAGCACCACCACCCAGTCGGGCAAGCTGCAGCTGCCCAGCGGCGCCGTGCTGCCGGGCCGGACCTTCGGTCTCACCTTCACCCCGACCGCGGACGCCGACGCCAACGGCGCGACCATGCCGCCCACCCCCGGCGACGCGTACTTCGCGCCGACGGCCGACCAGGTCGACAAGAACACCCAGGTCGGTGGCAAGCACAACGCGACCGGCACCACGGGTGCCGGCGGCGGCTTCTCCGTCACCGTCATCGACCCGACGCCCGCACCGGGCGCCGAGCTGAACGACGCCGTCACCGCCGCCTCGGTGGCCCTCAACAACCCGGCGGCCCCGGGTGTGGCCGCCGACTCGGCGGACGCGACCCTGGACCTCGACTTCCTGCGCTCGCTGGAGGCCACCCGCATCGAGGTGCAGAACCCCGACAGCCCCGGCGCCCCGACCCAGGACGGGCTGGCCAGCGTCACCTTCCCGTCGGCCGGCCAGGACGAGTCGATCCCCGGCGTGCTGAGCCGCGGCACGGTCGTCGCCTTCAACAGCGACGGTGTGCAGCTGGACTCGCCGAAGGTGAAGCTCACGGTCGACGAGGGCTTCTTCGTCGACACGAGCAGCAACGCCAAGGCCTTCGACGGCACCCCCAAGCAGGGTGACGTCGTCGACTACAAGGACTCCGGGCAGAGCAAGGAGGTCACGCTGAAGGACGGCGTCGGCACCTTCTTCGTCACCATCGAGCGCAACGCCGGCTTCGACGACGACGGCCGGGTCGACGACAAGATCCGTGCCACCAGCGGCGGCGCCTCCGACACGCACGACGTGCGGTGGACCACCGTGGGGGCGCCGGCCAACCTGGCCAAGACGAACCCCCTCGTGGTGGAGCTCTCCAGCGACCAGGACTCGACCGTGCTCCCCAAGGCGCGCGCGGCGGCCCCGGGCGACGTCGAGGGTCAGAACGTCAACTACGACGTGAAGACCACGGACTTCTGGGGCAACCCGACCAGCATGGGTCTCACGATCACCGACAACACCCCGCTGGCCCACGTCAACGGCTTCCGCTCGGCGTTCTCGGCCAACCAGCCGGCCGTCGTGGCGTGGGCCGAGCGCGCCACGTCGCAGGTGCTCGAGGTCGAGGCCGACGGCGCCCGGTCGTTCACCTACAGCGCCAACATCGCGACCGGCGCCCTGCTCTCCACCCCGACCAACCCGCAGGCCTACGTGATCGCCAACCGCGACGACGTCGAGCAGACCACCTCGGCGATCCAGTGGTACACCGTCGACCCGGCGGCCTCCACCTTCACGCTCGCCCAGCAGGGCGCCGAGGAGGTGCCGGTCGGCACGACCGTGACCATGGAGCTGCTGGCCAAGGACCAGGAGGAGCAGGCGCTCCGCGGTGCGCAGGTCAACTTCGTGCGTTCGGGCCCCGGCCCCAACGACTCGGACGGCAACAACTGGGACAACGTCAACAAGGACGGCAAGGCGTTCTACGACTTCGCCGGCACCTCGGCGGGAACGGCCTCCGTCGCGGCCATCGTGTCCCTGAACGGCAACCGCATCGCGAAGGTCGATGACACCGTCTCCTTCGTGGGCCCGGTCGTCACCGACATCACCCCGGTGCTGAAGCTGACGGGCTCGAACAACGGCAAGCAGGCCGACGAGCTGAAGGTCAAGGTCTCCGACGTGCCCGCCGGAGCCACCGTCGAGCTCTACAAGCTGACCCGCAAGCGGGGCCAGCGCCTGGTCGGGACCGCAGTGACGGACGCGAAGGGCGTCGCCACCTTCTCGGTGCGCGACAACTCCAAGAAGCGCACGTCCTACATGGCCCGCTCGGTGGCCTTCGACAAGGACGGCGTGACCTACAACGCCAGCAAGTCCAACAAGCGCAAGGTCCGCTGACCTCGCGTTGACCAGGACCGGCCCGAGGCGCGCGAGCGCCTTGGGCCGGTCACCGGCTGAGGGGCTCGGGCTCTGAGCCTCCCGTACTTCGACGGGACCACGGACGCGGTCCGGGTCACTTCCCGACGCCGCTGCCGGGGAGTGGCTCGGGCCGCTTGTCGGAACAGCGGACCGGCACCGCACATCCGGCGCCTGCCCCCATCCCCCGGGGCAGGCGCCGGGTCACGTCCGGCACCGGTCGGCGCACTCAGGCGGTGCGCAGCCGCACGACCCACCGCCGACGCGGGTGCTCGGTGACCGTCCACAGGTCGCCGGCCGCGTCGGCGTACAGGTCCTCGGGTCCCATCGGCATCGCCCACCGGCGGGCCTGGAAGTCGCCGGGGGAGCCGGTCCACAGCGTGCCGGGGCCCCAGGGGCCGTGCGAGGTGGTGACCGACCAGCGGCCCTCGCGCTCCACGACTCCCTGCATGCCGGCCACGCCCTCGCCCACGACGACCGGGGCGGAGCAGGGCAGGTCGGTGCGGGGGTCGACGTCGATGCGGGCCAGGCGCCGCGTCCTCTTGCCGCGGGCGTACTCACCCACGACGATCCCCGACGCGCCCGCCGACAGGAACGAGTAGCGCAGCGGCTCGACACCGTCGGGCGCCGAGGCGCGGTGCGCGTGGCGCACCGGCAGCACCGGCCCCTCGTCGGTGACGACGACGTCGTCCAGGTGTGCGGTGTAGAAGCCCCTCGCGGTGGCCGCGACGTGCAGCCAGCGACCGGTGCGGGCAAGACCGCCGGCATGCACCTTGAGCGGCGCCAGCTCCAGGGCCCCCGAGTCGTCCACGCGGGGCACCGCCAGCCGCACGTGGGCATACCAGCCCGCCCGGGTGTCGACCACCGAGATCCGGGAGCCGCCCGACTTCGCGTACCACGAGACCAGCAGCGTCGCGTCGGCCTCGGCGGCGTCGGTGACGCCCTGCGGCCACCACTCACGGTCGCGCCGGTCGGGCTTCTCCCACGTCCACGCCGTCATGCCCAGCGCGCGCAACGCCCAGCTGCGGCGCAGCTGACCCGTCAGCGGCACGGCCTCGAGGCAGACCGCCCCCGGCACCCGCGGGTACGCCGCGCTGCGAGCCAGCCGCAGCCCGCTCGCCTCGTCGACCCACGCGGTCTCGGCCTCGGGCTGGCTCATGCGGTCGGCTCCTGGAGTCTCGCGGCGGCTGCTGCTGTACGACGGGCGCGCCCGGCGCGGGTCGCGACGGCGACGCCCACCACCGAGAGTGCCAGCCCCACCACCTGGCGCGGGCCCAGGGTGTCGCCGAACGCCACCCAGGCCAGCACCGCGGTCACCGGCGGCATCAGGAAGAAGACGCTGGCCCCGGCGCTGGCCCCACCGCGGCGCACGAGCACGCCGAGCAGCAGCAGCCCCACCACCGAGTTGATGCCGGCGATGTAGCCGATCGCGGCCAGGCCCAGCAGCGGGTCGTCGACCCCACCGGTGCCCTCGACCGCCAGCGCCACCACGCCCAGCGGCACCGCCGCGACCGCGCACTGCACCGTCGCCGACCAGATCGGGTCGGCGCTCACGTGGATCCAACGCTGCCCCAGGGTGCCCAGGCTCAGCGCCAGCAGGCTCGCCACCCCCAGCACCAGTCCCAGGGGCCCGCCGGCCCCGTCGACGTCGGGCCCCAGCACCACCAGCACGCCCACCACGCCCGCCGCGAAGCCCAGCACCTGCACCCGGGTCAGCCGCTCGCCGAGCAGCAGCCCCGCCAGCACCACCGTCAGCACGGGGGACAGGGAGTGCAGCAGCGAGGCCAGGGTCGCGCCCAGGCCGAGCTCGAAGGCGACGTACATCAGCCCGAACTGCACCGCGTTGAGCACCAGCCCGACCGCCCCGACCCGCACCACCTCGTCGCGGGTCATCCGCATCGGCCCGCGCAGCCACCACGCCAGCGGGGCGAGCAGCAGCGCGGCCAGCGCGAAGCGCAGGGTGAGCAGCGTGAACGGCTCGACCACGCTCACCCCCGCCGGGCCGGCGATGTAGCCCGACGACCACACCAGCACGAACGCCGCCGCCGGGACGAGCGGTACGGCGCCGGGTGGGGGAGCGGAGCGGGTGGGGGTGCGGTCCCGAGAGGTCACGGGCCCAGCCTGCCTCATGGGGTGGTCCCGAGGCGGTTGCTGCGCAACCTCCTCGACCAACGGGTCGATATCGTGCGGGCGTGGCTGAGCGGAGGCTGGTGGTGGGCGCGGCGATCGTGCGCGGGGCGCGCGTGCTGGCCGCGCGACGTACGACGCCGCCCGAGGCCGCGGGGCGGTGGGAGCTGCCGGGCGGCAAGGTCGAGCCGGGCGAGCGGCCCGCCGACGCGCTGGAGCGCGAGATCGCCGAGGAGCTCGGCTGCCAGATCGAGGTGACCGCCTGGCTGGGCGGCACCAGCGAGATCGACGACCACCTCGAGCTGCGGGTGGCGGTGGCCCGCATCGTCGAGGGCGAGCCCGCGCCCCACGAGCACGACCGCCTGACCTGGGTGGGCGCCGACGGGCTCGACGGGCCCGGCGGGCTCGACTGGATGGCGGCCGACCGGCCGTTCCTGCCCGAGCTGACCCACCTGCTGCGCGCGGCCGAGACCGAGCAGCGCCGCGCGGTGCTGCGCGCGGTCCTCTTCGACGAGGACGACGCCACCGCGGTGCTGCGGCGGCTGCGCGGCGACGGCTACGAGGCGCACCTCGAGCGCGAGCGGCTGGCCGGCGAGGACGACGACGAGGACCACCCCTGGGCGGTGCTCACCGACGCCCCGCAGTGGCTGGTCGAGGTGCTCGTCGACGACCACGAGGGCTGGCTCGACGACGACACCGTGGCCGCGACCCCGCCCCCGGCCGCGCCCCTCGACCTGCCGTCCGGCCCCCGGCGCATCAAGAGACCTGGCGCGCAGACCTAGGATCGAGCCCATGTCGACCACCTCCGGAGACCAGCGCCTGCTCCTGGTGCACGCCCACCCCGACGACGAGTCGATCGGGCAGGGCGCCACGATGGCCAAGTACGCCGCCGAGGGCCGCGGCGTCACGCTGGTGACCTGCACCGCCGGCGAGATGGGCGAGATCCTGGTGCCCGAGCTCGAGCACCTCGCCGCCGACAAGGACGACCGGCTCGGCGAGCACCGCCGCACCGAGCTCGCCGCGGCCATGAAGGCGCTCGGCGTCACCGACCACCGCTTCCTCGGCGGCTTCGGCCGATTCCGCGACTCCGGCATGAAGTGGCACGCCGACGGCCACGCGGTCGCCGCCGACGACATCCACGACAACGCCTTCTGGCGCGCCGACCTCACCGAGGCCGCCGACCTGCTGGTCGAGGTGATCCGCGAGGTCCGCCCACAGGTGCTGGTCACCTACGACCAGTTCGGCGGCTACGGCCACCCCGACCACATCCAGGCCCACCGCGTCGCGATGTACGCCGCCCAGCTCGCCGCGGTGCCGTCGTACCGCCGCGACCTCGGCGCGCCGTGGGAGATCGCCAAGATCTACTGGGGCGCGATGTCGGAGAGCCGGATGCGCGCCGGGCTGCGCGCGCTGCGCGAGGCCGGCGACACCACCAGCTTCGAGGGCATGGACCCCGACGGCCCGCTGCCGCACTTCATCACCCCCGACGAGGACCTCGCCTGCGCGGTCGACGCCACCGACTACGTCGACACCAAGATGGCCGCCCTGGCCGCGCACGCCACCCAGATCACCACCGACGGGCCGTTCTTCGCGCTCTCCAACAACGTCGGGGCCACCGCGTGGGGCCAGGAGTTCTACCGGATCGCCAAGGGCACCCTGGGCCCGGTGGGGGAGGACGGCCTCGAGACCGACCTCTTCGCGGGGCTCTGAGCACGCTCCTGCCCATGCCGCTGCGCGTGCTGGCCGTGGGCGCCCTCCTGCTGGCCGGTGCCGTGACCGGGTTGGGCGTGCTGCTGGTGCACGCCACCGGCTGGGGCCTGGCGCTCGGCGCGGCCGCGTCGCTGGCGGTGCTGCTGGCGCTGCCGCCCGGCTTCACCACCCGGGTCGCCTACGCGCTGGGGATGGCGCTGCTCCTGGTCGCCGCCGCACGGCCACGGCCCGAGGGCGACTACCTGATCGGCTCGGGCCTGCTCGGCTACGGGCTGCTGGGGCTCTCGCTGGTGCTCGTGGTGGCGGCCGTGGTCAGCGTGCCGCGGCGCCCGCACCCCACCGCGCCATCCACCCCTCCCGGCGAGGATTCAAGGCTGTAGGTGCTGGCTCTTAGAGTGGAACGTGTGAGCCGAGACCCCAAGCGACCCTCCGACGACCGCGAGTCCAGCGGCGCCAAGGCCGTGGTGCTGATCCTCGGTGTCCTGGTCCTGCTGGCCGGCGGCGGCTACGCCGTGGCCGGCGCCGTGGCCGGTGACAAGGTGCCGCGCGGCACCACCATCGCCGGCATCGACGTGGGCGGGCGCAGCCCCGCGCGCGCCGAGCGCACCCTGGCCGCCGGGCTCGACGAGCGGCTCGGCTCGCCGCTGAGCGTCTCGCTGCCCGGTGGCGAGACCACCGAGATCGACCCGGCGCAGGCGGGCCTCTCGGTCGACACCGCAGCCTCGGTCGCCGACGCCGGCGGCCGGCAGTCGTGGGCGCCCGACCGGCTCTGGGACTTCTTCACCGGCGGTGAGGACCTCGACCCCGTCGTCGAGGTCGACGAGTCCGCGCTCGACGCCGCCCTGGACGAGGCCGCCGAGGGTGTCGCCCAGCCCGCCGTCGACGGCCAGGTGCGCCTGACCGCCACCGGCGTGAAGACCACGAAGGCCAAGGTGGGCAGCGAGCTGGACGTCGAGGCCGCCCGCGAGGCCGTCGTGGCGGCGTACGTCGCGATGGCCGGCGGTGACGACGACGCGAGCGCCGAGCTCGTGGTCCGCGACGTCGAGCCCGACATCGACGACGCCGACGTCGACCGCGCCGTCGAGGAGTTCGCCAACCCCGCGATGTCGGCGCCGGTCTCGCTCGACTTCGGCGACGCGACCGTGAGCCTCGACCCGCAGCAGTACGCACCGATCGTGCGGCTCAAGGCCGTCGACGGCGCCCTCGAGCCGGCCGTGAACACCAGGAAGCTCGTCGGCCTCGTCGACGCCGCGACCGCCGGCGACGGCGCCCCGGTCGACGCGACCGTCGCGCTGGTCGACGGCAAGCCCAAGGTGGTGCCCGGCAAGCCCGGCGTGACCTACGACCCCGCCGACGTCACCGACGCGCTGCTCGAGGTCGTCGTGCGCCGCGAGGGCCGGCGCAGCGCCGAGGTCGAGGCCAAGGTCGAGAAGCCCGACTTCACCACCAAGGACGCGCGCGAGCTCAACATCCGCGAGCAGGTCTCGACGTTCACCACCTACTACCCCAACGCGGAGTACCGCAACGTCAACATCGGTCGCGCCGCCGAGATCATCGACGGCACCGTGCTCGCCCCCGGCGAGACCTTCTCGATGAACGACACGGTGGGCGAGCGGACCCGCGAGAACGGCTTCACCGAGGGCTTCATCATCTCCAACGGCATCCTCAAGGAGGACCTCGGCGGCGGCGTCTCGCAGATGGCCACCACCCTCTTCAACGCCGCGTTCTTCGCCGGCCTCGAGGACGTCGAGCACAAGCCGCACTCGTTCTACATCGACCGCTACCCGGTCGGGCGCGAGGCCACGGTCGCGTGGGGCGCCATCGACCTGCGCTTCAAGAACGACACGCCCCACGGCATCCTCATCGACACCAACGTCACCCCCGGCGACGCGACCGGCACCGGCGTGGTCACCGCGACCTTCTACTCCACCAAGTACTGGGACATCACCTCCAAGACCGGTGAGCGCTACGACTACACCCAGCCCACGACGCGCACCCTGTCGGGCGAGGACTGCTACGCCTACGAGGGCTCCGCGGGCTTCTCCATCAACGTGTGGCGCTACTTCCGCCGCGCGGGGGAGTCGGAGCTGGAGCGCACCGAGAAGTTCAACACCGTCTACACGCCCTCCGACGGCGTGGAGTGCAAGCCGGCGAAGGCGGGCTCCGGGGGCTGAGCGTGGCCCTATCGTGAGCGGATGCTGGTCCACCTGCGGCTCACCGCACCCGCCGACCTGACCGACGCCGTCCGCGAGACGCTGTGCGAGCCCGACTGGGCCACCAACGTCACCCTGCAGCGCGACGTGGTGATCAACCCGCCCGGCGACCTGCTCGAGTGCGACGTGGCCCGGGAGAAGGCCGGCCCGCTCATCGACAAGCTCGAGCGGTGCGGGCTCAAGGAGCGCGGCTCGATCCTGGTCGTCGACCCCAGCGGCGCGCCCTTCGACCGGGCCGAGGAGCTCGAGGCGCTCGCGCCCGGCCACCCCGACGACGCGGTGATCTGGGAGCAGGTCGAGGCCGACGCCGAGGGCGGGGCCGACCCGACGGTCTCCTACCACCTGTTCCTGGTGCTGGCGGTGGCGCTGGGCGCGGTCGCGGTGCTCACCGACTCGGCGGTGCTCGTGGTCGGGGCGATGGTGGTGGGCCCCGACTTCGCGGTGGTGGCCAGCGCCAGTGCCGGCGTCGTGCTGGGCCGGTGGCGGCTCGTGCGCCGCAGCCTGCAGCTGCTGGTGCTGTCCTTCGTGCTGGCGATCGCGGTCGTGGGCCTGTCGTGCCTGCTGGGGCGGGCCACCGGGATGATCGACCTGGCCGACGTGACCGCCAAGCGGCCGAACACCGGCTTCATCTGGCGCCCCGACCAGTGGTCGCTGGTGGTGGCCCTCATCGCCGGCGCCGCGGGCGTGCTGGCGCTGTCGATCCAGAAGACCTCCACGATGGTCGGCGTCTTCATCAGCGTCACCACCGTGCCCGCCGCCGGCAACCTCGCGCTGGGCCTGGCGTTCCTCGAGACCGCCGAGATCCTGGGGTCGCTGGCCCAGCTCGGCATCAACATCGCCGGGATGCTGGTGGCCGGCACGCTGGTGCTGGCGGTGCAGCGGCGCTGGTGGATCCCCATCACCGCCGGGGCCGAAAGGGTCTTCCGGGCCACGTCGTACGGCAACGACGACGGGCGTGCCGGGTCAGCGGGGCCGGGGCACAGCCGCGACGAGGGCATCGGCGTGCGAGACGAGGACTGAGCCGCCTCAGCCCGCGTCGCCGGGCACCAGGTAGCGCGTCACGTGGTGCACGGCCAGGCCGAGGCCGTCGTAGAGGGCGCGCGCGGCGGGGTTGTCGGACTCGACGTGCAGCCACACCGTCATCGCGCCGCGCTCGGCGCCCCACTCGAGCAGGGCGTCGAGGACCTCGCCGGCCAGGCCCTGGCGGCGGTGCTCGAGACGGGTGCGCAGACCGTTGAGCCCCAGCCAGTCGCCGTGCACGGCCCCGCGGCCCTCGGCGCGCGGCTCGGCGGTGCCCGGCACCACCACGTGCACCCGCTCGTCACGGTCGCCCTCGAGGGCGACCACGCCCAGGCCCCGGCCGCGCCCGCGGCGGGCGCGGCGCACCGCGACCAGCGAACCCAGGCGGAACTCGACCTCGCCGTGCGGGTGGGGCACCCACCCCCGCTCCCGGAAGGCGGCCTCGACGTCGCCGTCGGCCTCGACCGAGACCATCGGGTCGCGGCCGCGCTCGGCGTAGAAGTCGAGCACCGCCCGTTCCGCCTCGGCGAACGAGCAGCCGGGGTCGCCCATCGCCAGCGCCGAGTTGGCGCGCTTGTAGAGCCGCCCGATCGGCGCCGGGTCGCTGCGCAGCACCCACTCGCCGACGTCGCGGCGCTCCACGTCGGGGAACAGCACGAACGAGTGGCCCTCGGCCTCGCGGGCCGAGACCCGCTGGCGCACCGACGCCCTCGGCGGCACCGGCTTGCCGGCGACGATGTCGGCGACCGGGATCGTCACCGGCTCGCCGTCGGCGGGCTGCACCACGCACACGCCCTCGCCCCAGGCCAGGCAGGTGCCCAGCACGTCGGTCAGCGCCGGGCCGCCGCTGGGGCCGGTCTCGACCTCGCCGGGCCCACCCTCGGCGCCGGGGCGGCGTACGACGCGGCGCACGACCACCCGGGTGCCCACGACGTGGGGGCCCAGGTGCGGCGCTCCCGAGGGGTGGGCTTCCGGCGATGCAGGCACGGCGGGATACTAGGCTGCGCAACGGCGTCACCAGGATGCCGCCACCCTGCTGAACCCCCGCTGACCCCGCCTCCGAGGAGGAACCGGTGACCTACGTCATCTCCCAGCCGTGCGTCGACCTCAAGGACCGCGCCTGCGTCGACGAGTGCCCCGTCGACTGCATCTACGAGGGCAAGCGGATGCTCTACATCCACCCCGACGAGTGCGTCGACTGCGGTGCCTGCGAGCCGGTCTGCCCGGTCGAGGCGATCTTCTACGAGGACGACACCCCGGAGGAGTGGAAGGGCTACTACGACGCCAACGTGCACTTCTTCGACGACCTCGGCTCGCCGGGCGGCGCCGCGAAGATGGGCGAGATCGACAAGGACCACCCGATGGTCGCCGCGCTCCCGCCGCAGAACCAGGACTCCTGAACCAGCGTCGCCGGTCGGGCGGGCCGGTCTCGGCCCGCCTGCCCGACTTCCCCTGGGACCAGCTGACGTCGTACGCCGCCACCGCGCGCGCCCACCCCGACGGCATCGTCGACCTCTCGGTCGGCACCCCCGTCGACCCGACGCCCGAGGTGGCCCAGGCCGCCCTGCGCGCGGCGAGCGACTCGCCGGGCTACCCGGTCACGATCGGTCTCGAGCGCACCCGCCAGGCGTGCCTCGACTGGCTCGAGCGGCGCCACGGCGTGACCGGCGTGCCGGGGCTCGACCTCGGCGCGGTGATCCCCTCGATCGGCTCCAAGGAGCTGGTCGCGACCCTGCCGCTGCACCTGGGCGTGGGGCCCGGTGACGTCGTGGCCTACCCCGAGCTGGCCTACCCGACGTACGAGGTCGGGGCGGCGCTGTGCGGCGCGACCGGTGTGGCCACCGACTCGCTGACCTCCTTCGGCCCCGAGGCGCCGGCGCTGCTGTGGCTGAACTCCCCGTCGAACCCGACGGGGCGGGTGCTGCCGGCGGCCCACCTGCGCAAGGTCGTCGACTGGTGCCGCGAGCGCGGCACCGTGCTCGTCTCCGACGAGTGCTACGTCGAGTGCTCCTGGGAGGGTGAGCGGCCCGTCTCGGTGCTGCACCCCGACATCAACGGCGGCTCCCTCGAGGGCATCCTCGCGGTGCACTCGCTCTCGAAGCGCTCCAACCTCGCCGGCTACCGCTGCTCCTTCGTCGCCGGCGACCCGGCCCTGGTGGGCGAGCTGCTCGCGGTGCGCAAGAACCTCGGGCTGATCATGCCCGGGCCGATGCAGCACGCGATGGTCGCCGCCCTCGACGACGACGCGCACGCCGACGAGCAGCACGCCCGCTACGCCGCGCGGCGTACGGCCCTGCGCGCCGCGCTGGAGGGCGCGGGCTTCCGCGTCGACCACTCCGAGTCGTCGCTCTACCTGTGGTCGACCCGCGTGGTCGACGGGGTCGAGCAGGACTGCTGGGAGACCGTCGCCTGGCTCGCCGAGCGCGGCATCCTCGCCGCCCCCGGCGTCTTCTACGGCCGCGCCGGCGCCCGCCACGTGCGGGTCGCCTTCACCGCCACCGACGAGCGGGTCTCCGCCGCGGTGGCTCGGCTCGCGGCGGGCTGAAGGTTCATCGGGCACCCGATGGAACTGGCGCCACCCGGCTGAAGATTCATGGCGGCAGCGCGAGCTCCATCGGGTACCCGATGAAACTCCCGCGGGCCGCTCAGACCGCCGCGCCCATCACCCCCAGCATGTGGTCGAGCACGACGGTGTGGGCGTGGGAGGGGCTGAAGAGGATGACCTCGGCGTCCTGCTCGACACGCACGCTGTGCCCGGCGCGCCAGCTGAAGAGGTCGCCGGTGGTGCAGCGCTCGGGGTCGCCGTCGGTGTAGCTCACGACCAGCGCGCCGGAGATGACGTAGCCGACGTGGGTGGCCTGGCAGGCGTCGCCGGGCAGGCCCACCAGCAGCGGGGCGATGTCGGTGCCGGCGGCCAGCGAGAACCACTCGGCGGCCAGCGGGCCCTCGGCGAGGCCGAAGTCGGGCAGCTGGCGGGCGGTGGCGCCGGGCACGTCGATCTTGACGGGCAGGTCGTGCTGCGAGATGCGCATGGGAGTCTCCTGTGCGAGTGGGTGGCTGGGCTGTCACTCGTACGGCGTGACAATCGGTGTCACAGTGGGACAGTGACGCTCGACCGGGCCCGCGCGGCCCTCGGCACCGGCGCATGGACCGACGCCCTGACCGAGCTCGGGGCGCTCGCCGAGGACGACGGTCCGCAGCTGGCGGACGCCCTCGAGGTGCAGGCCGCGGCCTGCTACGGCGCCGGCGACCTCGAGCGCTCCATCGGGTCCTGGGAGCGGCTGCACGACCTGCACGAGCAGCGCGGGGAGACCGAGCAGGCCGGGCGCGCGGCGGCGATGACCGCGCTGCACCTGCTCATCGACTCGGGCCTGATGGCCACGGTGCGCGGCTGGAACCGCCGCGCCGAGGAGCTGCTGGGCCCCACGCCCGAGTCGCCGGTGTGGGCGGTGGTGGCCATGGTGGCCGGCTACGAGCGGTTCTTCAGCGGCGACCCGGTCGCCGCGCGCGAGCTGGCGAGCCGCGCCGTCGAGCTCGGCCGCGAGCGCGACGTCGTCGCCGCCATCGTGGTGGGGCGTACGGCGCTGGCCCGGCTGCGCATCCTCGACGGTGCGGTCGAGGAGGGCCTCGAGCTGCTCGACGAGGTCGCCATCGAGCTGACCTCCGAGCGCGTCGACCCGCTGACGGCGGGGATGATGCTCTGCGAGCTCGTCTGCGCCGCGCAGGGCGTCGGGCGCCACGACCGGGCCCGGGAGTGGACCGAGGTGATGCAGCGCTGGCGCCCGGGCCGCGCCGTGGGCGGCATCAACGGGCGCTGCCGGGTGCACCGCGCCGAGATGCTGCGCTGGTCGGGACCGGGGGAGGAGGCCGAGGCCGAGGCGGTCGCCGCCTGCGAGGAGCTGCGGCCCTGGATGCGGCGCGAGTACGGCTGGCCGCTGGTCGAGCTCGGCACGATCCGGCTGCGCCTGGGTGACCTGGTGGGCGCGGAGGAGGCCCTGCTCGAGGCCCACGAGCACGCCTGGTGCCCCCAACCGGCGCTCGCCCTCCTGCGCCTGGCCCAGGGCCGGGGCGAGGAGGCGCTGGGCCTGCTCGACGAGGCCGTCGCCCACCCGCTCCCGATGCCCTCCAAGGAGCGGCCCCCCTTCGTCGAGCTGCGGGTCGCGCCGCTGCTGGAGGCGCAGGCCGAGGTCGCCGCCGCGCTCGGCCGGCCACCAGCGGTCGCGCGCGCGGCCGAGCGGCTCGAGGCGATCGCGCAGCGCTGGCCGGGCCCGGGCCTCTGCGCCGCCGCGGCGCTGGCCCGGGCCCGCGCCGAGCTGGCCGCCGGGCGCCCGGCCGTCGAGGCCGGCACGGCCGCGGTCGCGGCCTGGGCCGACGCGGAGGCGGCGTACGAGACGGCGGGCGCCCGCGAGGTGCTGGCTGCGGCGCTCGACGCAGCCGGTCGCCCCGACGCGGCACGCCTCGAGCGCGACTCGGCGCTCGCGGCCTACCAGGCGTTCGGCGCCGCCCTCGACGTACGCCGCCTGCTCGCGGCCGCGGGGCAGGGCGAGGAGGAGCCGGGGGAGCGGGCGGCGGGGCCGCCGGTCGCGGTCTTCGAACGCCTCGGCAGCAGCCGTCGGGTCGCGCTCGGCGGGGTCGAGCGGGTGCTGCCCGACCTCAAGGGGTTGCGCTACCTCGAGCGGCTGCTGGCCCGGCCCGGCGAGGAGCTGCACGTGCTCGACCTGGTCGCCGGCGAGGCCGACCCGCAGGCCCCCGAGGGGGTCGTCCGGGTCGACGCCCCGGGCCTCCTGGTGCTCGACGAGGAGGCCAAGGCGGCCTACCGCCGACGGCTGGCCGAGGTCGAGGACGACCTCGAGGAGGCGGTGCGCGCCGACGACCTGGCGCGCCAGGAGATGGCCGCGCGCGACCGCGACTACCTGCTCGCCGAGCTCTCGCGGGCAGTGGGCCTGGGGGGTCGCGACCGGCGTACCGGCGGCTCGGCCGAGCGCGCGCGCACGAGCGTGACGCGCTCGCTGCGCTACGGGCTGGCGCGCCTGGCCGAGCAGCACCCCGACCTCGGCGCCCACCTGTCGCAACGGCTCCGCACGGGCACCTACTGCTGCTACGAGCCCGACCCGTTGAGCCCGGTGACCTGGCGGCTGGGCCAGCCGAGCCAGCGGGACTAGCCGGGCTCGCTGGGGTCGGCGCAGGTCCAGCCGGGCGGCGTGTGGGCGTGGCTCAGCTGGTTCAGGAGAGTGGCCTGCTGCCGTTCGGTGAGCGTGTCCTCGACGTGGGCGAGGATGACGGGCCGCTCGGTCGAGGTGTGCCGGTCGAGCTCGGCCTGCAGGATCCGCGCCGCGGTGCGGACGTCGGGGGTGCCGGGCGTGGCCAGGTCGGCATCGAGCCGGTCGAGGGTCTCCCACAGCTGGTAGTGGTCGAGCGACATGGCGTGCACCGGGCCCTCCATCCCTGCCTCGCGCAGCAGCGGGAACACCAGCTCCTCCTGCACGTAGATGTGCTCCCGCAGCGCCGAGACCGCCTCCCCGAGCCGGCGCGCCGCGACGGTGGGGCCGCCGCGTCGGGCCAGGTAGTCGTCGATGTGCTGCTCGATGGTGCGGCAGCCGGCCTCGAGGACGACCGAGAGCCGCACGGGCGGCAACGGGTCGTGGGTCATGGGCACCTCCGGGGGGCGGGGTTCCCACGCTAGGCCTGGCGCGTTGCACAGCCCAGGGCCGAAGGACCCAGCGGCGCGGGCCGGCGTCAGGGGTCTACTCGGTCGCGATCGCCTCGAGCACGTTCATCCGCGAGGCGCGCACCGCCGGCACGATGGCGGCGAGCACCCCGAAGACCACGGCGACGGCCAGGAAGGCCACCAGGCTCGTCCAGGGCAGCGCCAGCTCGGAGAGGTCCTCGCGCAGCGAGCGCTGCAGCAGCACCCCGATCAGCACGCCCAGCACCAGCCCGAGCACCGCGCCCATCACGGCGATGGTCACCGACTCCAGGGTCACCATCAGCCGCAGCCGGCGCCGCGAGAGCCCCACGGCGCGCAGCAGCCCGATCTCGCGGGTGCGCTCGAGGACGCTGAGGCTCAGGGTGTTGACGATGCCGATCACCGCGATGACCACCGACAGGGCGAGCAGACCGTAGACGATGTAGAGCAGCTGGTTGACCTGCGAGGTGATCGAGTCGGCGAACTCCTCCTTGTCCTGCACCGCCACGACCGGCAGGTCGGCGACCAGCGCCTCGAGGTCGGCCTGGACCGCCTCGACGTCGGCGCCGGGCTCGGTGTTGATGCTCAGCGCCGAGTCGACGCGCCGCACCCCCGCGGCCTCGAGCACGTCGAAGCCGACGTTGAGCGGCCCGGCGACCTGGCTGTCCTCGAAGATGCCGGCCACCACGACCGGCACCCGGCGGTCGCCGGGGAAGCCGAGGTCGATGCTCTGGCCGAGCTCGAGGTCGCGCTCGGCCGCGGTGTCGGCCGAGACGACGACCTCGCCGGGCCCCGGCTGCTCGCTGCCGGCCACCATGCTCAGGTCGTAGACGTCGCCGAAGAACCCGTCGGTCGCCGCGACGTACGTCGGGTCCTCGTCGTCGCCGACCGTGGCCAGCACCGCCTGCTGCCGCGAGACCACCTCGACGCCGTCGACGCGGCTCATCCGGTCGCCGATCGCGACCGGGAAGCTGCCGAAGACCGGTGACTGCACCAGGAAGTCGGACTCGAACTGCTCGTCGACCAGCCGGTCGCTCGACGCGCTCACCGACGCCGCGAGCACCCCCACCGCCGAGACCAGCGCGAGGCCGATCATCAGCGCGGAGGCGGTGGCGCCGGTGCGCCGCGGGTTGCGCAGCGCGTTGTCGCCGGCGAGACGGCCGGTGGTGCCGAAGAGGGCGCCGAAGCCGCGCCGGGCGGCCAGCAGCACCGGCCGGCCCAGCACCGGGCTGATCGCCGCGGTGGTCAGCACCCACACCACCGCGCCGGCGCCCAGCCAGAGCGCGTCGTTGCCGGGGGCGCCGGCCAGGCCCAGGGCGGCCAGGACGCCGCCGAGCACCAGCGCGAGCGCACCCAGCAGGGTGCGGCGGCGCAGCCCGGCCCCGCTGGGCCCGGTCTCCTCGCGCATCGCCACGACCGGCGCGACCGTCGCCGCCCGTCGGGCCGGCAGGTAGGCCGAGGCGAGGGTCACGCCCAGGCCCACGACGTACGCCGTCGCGATGGTCGCCGGGGTCAGGTCGAGCACCCCGCCGTCGATGGGCAGCCCGATGCTGGTGAACAGCGCGGCCAGGGCGCGGGCCAGGCCCAGGCCCAGCAGGAGTCCGACGCTGGAGCCGAGCACGGCGGTCAGGGCGGCCTCCAGGAGCACCGAGCGGCGCACCTGTGCGCGGCTGGCGCCGAGCCCGCGCAGCAGCGCGAGCTCGCGGACCCGCTGGGCGACCAGGATCGAGAAGGTGTTGGCGATGATGAAGCCGCCGACCACCACGGCGATCACCGCGAACGCGCCCAGGAAGATGTCGATGAAGCCGAGGAACTCCCCGACCGCCGACTTCGACTCCTCGGCGACCACGTCACCCGCGACCGCCTCGTAGCCGGCGGGCACGACGGCGCCGGCGGCCTCGGCGAGCTGTCGCTGGTCGACCCCGGGCGCGGCGGTCAGCGCCACGGAGGTGAACGCGTCGGCGCCGTCGAGGAACATCTCCTGCGCGCCGGTGGTCGAGAAGATCACCAGGGTGGCGCCCGCGGTGCCCGCCCCGGCGTTGAAGCCGGCCAGGCCGACCAGCTCGAGCTCGACGCTGACCGGGCCGCTGCCGTCGACGCCCGGCGGGATGACGGTGACGGCGTCGCCGACCTCGTAGCCGGCGTTGGTGGCCGCCGTGGTGTCGAGGACGATCTCGTCGACCGCGTCGGGCCACCGGCCCTCGTCGAGCGCCAGGATGGGCTCGCCGTCCATGTTGGGGGTGTCGGTGTAGTTGAAGGAGAGCGTGGGCGCACCGCCGGTGCCGACCAGCTTGAGGTCGGGGTCGAGCACGTAGAGCCCCAGCCCGTCGACGTTGCCGTCGGCGCCGGCCACCTCGGGCAGGGCGGCCAGCTCGGCGACGTCGTCGGGGTCGAGGGTATGGGTGTTGCCCGCGCCGACGGCCTCGAAGGAGGCGGTGCCGGCCGGGCGGACCACGGCGTCGCTGGTCGAGCCGTCGATGATCCCGTCGAAGGTCGTCGACATGCCGCTGCTGAAGGTCAGCACTCCGGTCAGGAAGCCGATGCCGAGCACGATCGCCAGCGTGCTCATGGCCAGGCGGGCCTTGCGCGCCAGCAGGGTGCGCCAGGTCAGGCGGAGCACCGCTCAGCCCGCCCGAGGCGGCACCGGCGCCGGCTGCAGGCGCCGCATCCGCTCCAGCACCCCGTCGCGGTCGGGGTCGCGCAGCTCGTCGACGATGCGGCCGTCGGCCAGGAAGAGGATCCGGTCGGTGTACGCCGCCGCCACCGGGTCGTGGGTGACCATCACGATGGTCTGGCCGAACTCGTCGACGCTGCGCCGCAGGAAGCGCATCACCTCCGCCGAGCTGGTCGAGTCGAGGTTGCCGGTGGGCTCGTCGGCGAAGACGATCGCGGGCCGGCTGACCAGGGCCCGCGCGCAGGCCACGCGCTGCTGCTGGCCGCCGGAGAGCTCGCTGGGGCGGTGCCCGAGCCGGGGTCGCAGCCCGACCGCGTCGACGACGGTGTCGAACCAGGCCGGCTCGGGCTTGCGGCCGGCCAGGTCGAGCGGCAGCAGGATGTTCTCCTGCGCGGTCAGGGTCGGCACCAGGTTGAAGGCCTGGAAGACGAAGCCGATCTTCTCGCGGCGCAGCGCGGTGAGCCGCTTGTCGCTGAGCCCGTGCAGCGCCGTGCCGTCGACGACGACCTCGCCGCTGGTGGGGGTGTCGAGCGCCGCCAGGCAGTGCATCAGGGTCGACTTGCCGGAGCCGGAGGGCCCCATGATGGCGGTGAACTCGCCGCGGTGCAGGTCGACGCTGACGCCGTCGAGCGCGCGCACCTGCGCTTCGTCGGCGCCGTACACCTTGGTCAGGTCGTGGGCGCTGGCCGCGGGCGTGGGCGGCTGCGCGGCGGTGGGCTGGGCCATGCGCCGAGTCTGGCAGCGGTCGGTGCCGCGCGTCATCGGGAATACCCCGGATGGTGTCCCCGGGGTCCCCGACCACCCCTCAGGGAGGTGCCCCTCGACGAGCGTTGCGCCTACCTTCGGCGGAATGGGCAGGACTGCGAAGGACGTGACAGGAGTGACGGACGGGGCCGGCAGTGCCTCGCGGCGCAAGGGTGCGGCCGGGCTCGTGGCCGGCGCGGCGCTGGGCTACGTCGCAGGCTCGCGGACGCGACGCGTCGAGCTGCGCGACGTACCGGCCGACGACCGGGACGGGGGCGAGCCGCGGAAGGGCCCCGGGCGCGAGGGGGTCGCCCCGGACCCCGACAGCGACCTCAAGCCCGACTCACCGGGTGACGTCACCGCACCGTCGTGGAAGTACGTGCTGCGCAAGACCGGCCGCGAGTTCGGCAAGGACCAGTGCACCGACCTGGCCGCCGCGCTGACCTACTACGGGGTGCTCGCGCTCTTCCCGGCCGCACTGGCGCTGCTCTCGCTCGTCGGGCTGGTCGGCGACCCGCGCGAGACCGTCACCACGCTGCTGCAGATCCTGGGCGACGTCGGCGCCGGCACCGCGGTCGAGACGATCGAGCCGACCCTGATGTCGCTGGCTCAGGCCGAGGGCTCGGGGTTCGCGCTGGTGGCCGGTCTGCTCGCCGCGCTGTGGTCGGCCTCGGGGTACGTCAACTCCTTCAGCCGCGCGATGAACCGGATCTACGAGATCCGCGAGGGCCGCCCGGTCTGGAAGCTGCGCCCGGTCATGCTGCTGGTGACCCTGGTGATGGTGCTGCTCGCCGCGCTGGTGATGGTGGCGCTGGTGCTGACCGGCCCGGCCGCCGAGGCCGTGGGCGAGGCGATCGGGCTCGGCTCGAGCGTCGTGACCGTCTGGAGCATCGCCAAGTGGCCGGTGCTGCTGCTGGTCGTGGTGCTGATCGTGGCGATCCTCTACTGGGCGACGCCCAACGTGGAGCAGCCCAAGTTCCGGTGGATCAGCCTCGGCGCCGTCCTCGCCATCGTCACCTGGATCGTGGCCTCGGCCGCGTTCGGCTTCTACGTCGCCAACTTCGGCAGCTACAACAAGACCTACGGCTCGCTGGCCGGCGCCGTGGTCTTCCTGCTGTGGCTGTGGATCACCAATCTCGCCCTGCTGTTCGGCGCCGAGCTCGACGCCGAGCTCGAGCGCGGGCGCGAGCTGCAGGCCGGCATCGCCGCTGAGGAGTCGGTGCAGCTGCCGGCGCGCGACACCACCGGCATCGAGAAGGCCGACGAGAAGCACGAGGAGGACGTCGCCCGCGGGCGCCGGCTGCGCCTGTCGCGCGGGGCCACCCAGGAGACCGCCGACGACTGAGCCGTGGTGGGCCCGGCCGGGGGTCGCCGCCTCAGGCGAAGACGTCGACGTGCACGTGCTCGCGGTGCTCGAGGATCTCGGCCGTCGACTCGGCCACGCCCGAGGTGTCGACGTCGTACTCGCGCCAGCCCTGGGCCGAGCGGCGAGCGGTCCAGATCTTGTCGTCGAAGATGATCGTGGCGATCGCGAGCCGCTCGGCCTGGCTGACCAGGTAGTGCGAGATCGCCCAGCCGCGCACCTTGTTGGCATCCGAGACCGGGCGCACGAAGATGTCGACGGCCCGGCCGTCGTAGTGGGCCGAGCCCTCGCTGTGCCCGGTGCTGACGCCGCCGGGGGCGAAGCCGCCCAGCGGCAGCTCCCCGAAGACCGCGGTGACCTCCTTGCGCACCTGGTTGGCCCGGAAGGTCAGCCCGACGTCGCGCAGGTCGGAGTCGGAGGCCTCGACGTCGCCGGGCACCTCGCAGTGCAGCGCGGCGGGGGAGTTGCCGGTCAGCGCCGAGGCCAGCACCCGGGCGTCGGCCTCGTGGTCGGCGTAGGCGTTGGGGAAGCCCGAGCGCTGCACCGCCTGCGCCGCCTCGGTCACCTCCATCTCGCGGTAGCCCTCGACGTCGACCAGGGCGTCGTAGAAGGCGTTGGTGGCGTAGACCGGGTCCTGCAGCTGCGCCTCGGTGCCCCAGCCCTGCGAGGGCCGCTGCTGGAAGATGCCCAGGGAGTCGCGGTCACCGGAGTCGAGGTTGAGGATCTTCGACTCCTGGTAGGCGGTGGCCAGCGCGATCGACACCGCGCGCGCCGGCAGCCCTCGGCGTACGCCGATCGCCGCGATCAGCCCGGCGTTCTCGGCCTGCTCGGCGCTGAGCTGGACCTCGAGGCCGTCGACCGTGGCGGTGCAGGTGCGGCTGGTGAAGACGCCGCCGACCCGGTCGACCACCGCCCAGACGCCGAGCGCGATCACCCCGGCCAGGGCCAGGGTGATCGCGACGGCGGGGACGACCTTCCTCATGGGGACATCGTCCGTGACGACCCCAAGAGGACGCTGAGGCGGGGCCTGGCGCCGGCCGCCGGCCCGCTCAGTTGGCGTGCAGGTCGGCGTTGAGGGCGATGCCCTCGCCCTTCCACGCCACGGCCTCGACGGCGCCGGTGACCGAGTTGCGGCGGAAGAGCACGTTGGAGGCGCCGGACAGCTCGGCGGCCTTGACCACCCGGGGCTCGCCGCCCTCGGGGTCGGCCATCGTGACCTTGGTGCCGGCGGTGACGTAGCAGCCGGCCTCGACGACGCAGTCGTCGCCCAGCGAGATGCCGATGCCGGCGTTGGCGCCCAGCAGGCAGCGCTCGCCGATCGAGATGACCGCGGTGCCGCCGCCGGACAGGGTGCCCATGATCGAGGCGCCGCCGCCGATGTCGCTGCCCTCGCCGACCACGACGCCCGCCGAGATGCGGCCCTCGACCATCGAGGAGCCCAGGGTGCCGGCGTTGAAGTTCACGAAGCCCTCGTGCATGACCGTGGTGCCCTCGGCCAGGTGGGCGCCCAGGCGCACCCGGTCGGCGTCGGCGATCCGCACGCCCGCGGGGGCGACGTAGTCGGTCATCCGGGGGAACTTGTCGATGCCGTAGACCGCCACGTGGGTGCCGCCGGCCTTCATCCGGGCCCGGGCCATCTCGAAGTCGGCGACCGCGCACGGCCCGGCGGAGGTCCACACGACGTTGGTGAGCTTGCCGAAGACGCCGTCCATCGAGACGCCGTGGGGGCGCACGAGGCGGTGCGAGAGCAGGTGCAGGCGCAGCCACACGTCGGCGGTGTCGGCCGGGGGCTGCTGCAGGTCGGCGATCTCGACGAGGACGACCTCGCGGCGCACGCCGCGGGCGTGGTCGCTGCCCTCGAGGTCCACCAGGACCTTGGGGGCGGGCTCCTCCGCGTCCGGGCGCGACCCGAGCCGCGGCTGCGGGAACCACACGTCGAGGACCGTGCCGTCGCCGGTGACGGTGGCCAGGCCGTGGCCCCAGGCGGGCCCGGTGGTGCGGGCGGGAGTGGTGGTCGTGGGCTCGTTGGTCGCGGTCACGACCCCACCCTAGGAAAGCCCGCCGACGCTCGGCGACCCCCTCCCCGCGGTGGGACGCCCCCGGGGGCGTTGGCACAGCGCTGCGCGGCGCCTACGCTGGGAGGACCTGCTCGGGGGGAGCGGGACGGCGCCACGCGCCGTACGCCGACCGGAGGGATCGTCTGATGGCCTCCGCAGCGCGTCCCGGCACCCCCGTCTCCCCGCTGGTCCGCGGGCGCAACCGCGAGCTGGCGATCCTCGAGGTCGTGGTGCGCGAGGTGCGCCCCGCCGTGGTGCGCGGGCGCCCCGGCGTCGGGGTGAGCACGATGCTGCAGGAGGCCGCCCGGCGCGCGTCCGTCGAGGGGGTGCGGGTGAGCAGGCTGCGCCCGCGGCCCTGGGCCGCCTCGCCCCTCGACCTGGTCGACGACCTCGAGCCGATGCTCGCGGGGCGCGACAAGGTGCTGGTGGTGCTCGACGACGCCGACCTCTGCGACCCCGCGCAGCGCGCCGAGGTGGCGCGTCGGTGCCACCGCTCGCGCGCGCCGCTGCTGGTCGGCGCCCACGACGACGTGCCCGAGATCTCCGACGAGCGCGACTGCACCCTCATCGACCTGGCCTGCCTGGAGCGGGCGGGCGTCGCCGACGTGGTCGGTGACGCGCTGGGGGAGCGGCTCGAGGGCGCCTCCGGCCTGGTCTCGGCCTACCACCGCGCCAGCGCCGGCAACCCCGGCGTGCTCCGCGCGCTGCTCGACGAGCCGGGCCTGCGCGCCGAGTTCGCCGCCGCCGGCACCGCCGTCGACCCCACCGACCTGGCCCCCCGCCTCGCGCACGCCCTGCCGGCCTCGGTGCACCGCCGCCTCGCGGCGCTCGACCCGCTGGCCCTGCTGGCCGTCGGGGTCGCGGCCGTCGCCGGCCCGCACATCCCGGCCGGGGTGGTCGAGGACGCCGTCGGCCCGGCCGCGCTCGCCCGCGCCGTCGAGTCGGGCCTGGTGGTGCACACCCCCGACGGCACCCCTGCCTTCCGCCACGGCGCTGTGCGCCGCCTCGTGCTCGAGGAGCTGCCCTCGGCCGTGCACTCCGACGTGCGCCACCGCCTCCTCGACGCCGCCCGCGCCCACGGCCTGACCGTGGTGCCCGACGACGTCCTCTCGCTGCGCTGACACGGCCCAGATCTCGCGTCGACCCGTCCCAGATCTCCCGCTGACCCGTCCCAGATCTCGCGTCGACCCGGCGCAAAACCGCTCGGCCGCGCCGCGCCGACGGCGTACGGTCCGGGCATGACGGGTGAGCTGCTGCTGATCACCGGACCGCCGGCGGTCGGCAAGATGACGGTGGGGCGGGCGATCTGCGCGCGCAGCGACTACCGGCTCTTCCACAACCACCACACGGTCGAGCCGCTGCTGGAGGTCTTCGGGCACGGCACGCCCGCCTTCGAGGAGCTCACCCTCGAGTTCCGGCGCCGGGTGCTCGAGGAGGCGGCCGAGCACGGGCTCAAGCTGGTCTTCACCCTGGTCTGGGGTGTCGACGACCCCGCGGACGCCGACCTGGTGCGGCAGATGATCGCGCCCTTCCGCGAGGCGGGGCTGCCGGTGCGCTGGGTCGAGCTGTACGCCGACCTCGAGACCAGGCTGGCCCGCAACTCCGGCGCCGACCGGATCGCCGCCAAGCCCTCGAAGGCCGACCTCGCCTGGTCGGACGCGCACGTGCGCGACGTCGACGGCCGGCTGCGGATGAACACCGACCCCGCCGACCCGACGCTCGCCGACGAGCTGCTCGCCGACGTCGAGCACCTGCGCCTCGACAACGCCGGGCTCACCGCCGACGAGGCGGCGCAGCGGGTGCTGGCCTGGCTCGAGCCGCACTGAGACGGCCGGGTCACTGACCGGTGCGGCCGTCGAGGCACTCCCGGACGAGGTCGGCGTGGCCGGCGTGGCGGGCGTACTCCTCGACGAGGTGCACCAGCACGTCGCGGACCTCGATCCGCTCGTCACCGACGCTGACGAGGTCGTCGAGGGAGGCAGTCGCGACCACCCCGTCGGCGTACGCGCACTCGCCGCGCCAGAGCTCGAACGCCTCGTGCACCGTGGTCTCGTCGGTCTCCTCGGTGGCGCCGGGGAGCGTGAAGCCGGCGTCGTCGCCCGGCTCGTCGAAGAGGCGGGGGAGGTCGCCGCGGCCCTCGAGGACCCGCCGGGCCCAGTGGTGCTCGACCCGGGCCAGGTGGCGCACCAGCCCGAGCAGGGAGATCGCCGACGGGGGCACCGAAGCCGTGGCGAGCTGGGCGGGGGACAGGCCCTGGCACTTCATGGCGATGGTGTGGCGGTAGGCCTCGAGGTAGCCGGTCACGCAGCCCCGCTCACCCCGGCTGCTGCCGGTGTCGCCGCGCGGGTCCTCGTCGGCCGGCACGAACATGCCGTGGTGGGAGGTCATGCGCAGCAGCCTGCCGCACGACGGGAGGTTCGGGCCGGGTCGACGCGAGATCCGGGCCGGGTCGGTGCAAGAAATGGGCCGGGTCAGGGGGTGGGGTCGTCGGGGGCGAAGATCTCGTCGACGGGGGTGTCGAAGAGCCGGCTGATCCGGAAGGCCAGCGACAAGCGGGGGTCGAAGTGGCCCTTCTCGATCGAGATCACGGTCTGGCGCGAGACGCCGAGCGCCGTCGCGCACTCGCTCTGCGACAGGCCGGCCCGCTCGCGCATCGCCCTGAGGTGGTTGTCCATCAGCCCTCGCGGCGCTGCAGGACGACCAGGCGCACGGACAGGTCGCCGAGGCCGAGGACCACGAAGGGCCACAGCGGCACGTGGCCGGCGTCGAGGAGGGCGGTGAGGAAGGTGACCACGCCCAGGGCGACGACCAGGTCGTAGAAGGCGCCGCTGCTGGCGGAGCGGGCCCACTGGGACTCGATGGAGTCCTCGTGCTGCTCGGGGCGCTCGGTGCGGTCGAGGAGGACCGCCCCCAGGGCCAGGAAGCACCCGAAGGTCATCACGGCGAAGACGGTGAAGGAGACCTCGGCGGGGGCGTCGTCACGGACCCGGGCGGCGACGGCGCCGACGCCGGCGGCCAGGACCAGGGCCGGCGCGGTGGCGAGCAGCCACGGTCGGGCCGGGTGGGGAGCGGTGGTCGAGGGCATGGCGGCACGTCTCCTGATGTCAGAGTTCTTTGACACCACCAGCATCAGGCCCGGCGCGCCATGGTGTCAAGTTTCTCTGACATGTCCTCCCGGAGGCGCGGTTGATCGGTGCGGCGGCGTACGATCGGGGCACAGGCGTCTGAGCCGTCATCAGCGGCGAGCCTCCGGAAGAAAGCCCTCGGGTGAGTAGAACCGGACGGGTGGGCCCGTCACAGCCAGCAACGAGCGGCCCCCGCAGCAGCACCCGCGGGAGCAAGCGAGGTGGTACCGCGGACCCCGGCAGGGGAGTCGTCCTCGTGGCAGTCAGCCCCGACGACCGACGTACCCCAGGAGCAGCCGTGACCTACCCGAAGGTCTCCACCGACCCCAGCGGCGCCAGCGCCGTCCCGTCGAGCCCGCGCTTCCCCGAGATCGAGGAGCGGGTGCTGGCCTACTGGGCCGCCGACGGCACCTTCCAGGCGAGCATCGACCAGCGCGACGCGGGCGAGCACGGCGAGAACGAGTTCGTCTTCTACGACGGCCCGCCGTTCGCCAACGGGCTGCCGCACTACGGCCACCTGCTCACCGGCTACGTCAAGGACCTGATCCCGCGCTACCAGACGATGCGCGGGCGCCGCGTCGAGCGCCGCTTCGGCTGGGACACCCACGGCCTGCCCGCCGAGCTCGAGGCGATGCGCCTCAACGGCATCAAGACCACCGACGAGATCGTCGAGATGGGCATCGACAAGTTCAACGACGCCTGCCGCGAGTCGGTGATGACCTACACCGGCGAGTGGCGCGACTACGTGACCCGCCAGGCGCGCTGGGTCGACTTCGACAACGACTACCGCACCATGAACCCCGACTACATGGAGTCGGTCATGTGGGCGTTCTCGCAGCTGCACGAGAAGGGCCTGGTCTACGAGGGCTTCCGGGTGCTGCCCTACTGCTGGAACGACGAGACGCCGCTGTCGAACCACGAGCTGCGGATGGACGACGACGTCTACCAGAACCGCCAGGACCCCGCGGTCACGGTCGGCTACGCGCTCGACGCGACCGGTGAGGACGAGGTCCTCGACGGCGCGCACCTGCTGATCTGGACCACGACCCCGTGGACGCTGACCTCCAACCTCGCGGTGATGGTCGGCTCCGAGATCGAGTACGTCGTCGTGGAGGCCGCCGTGCCCGGCACCGAGACCACCGCGCGCTACCTGCTCGCCGAGGCCCGGCTGGCGTCGTACGCCAAGGAGCTGGGCTCGACCGACGACATCGAGGTGCTGGGCCGCTACCGCGGCGCCGACCTGGTCGGGCGCACCTACACCCCGCCGTTCTCCTACTTCCTGGGCCACGAGAACGCCTTCCGCGTGGTCGCCGCCGACGACGCCGTCACCACCACCGACGGCACCGGGCTGGTGCACACCGCCGGCGCCTTCGGTGAGATCGACAAGGAGGTCACCGACCGCGAGGGCATCGAGGCGGTGATGCCGGTCGGCAAGGACGGCCGCTTCACGCACCCCGTCGACGACTACGCCGGCATGCAGGTCTTCGACGCCAACCTGCACATCATCGACCACCTCAAGTCCACGACGCGCGGCGAGCAGGCCGGCGCGGTCACGCCCGGCACGATCCTGTTGCGCCGCGAGACCTACGACCACTCCTACCCGCACTGCTGGCGCTGCCGCGAGCCGCTGATCTACAAGGGCGTCTCGTCGTGGTTCGTCGAGGTCACCGCGATCAAGCAGCGGATGCTCGAGCTGAACCAGCAGATCAACTGGGTGCCCGACCACATCCAGGACGGGCAGTTCGGCCGCTGGCTGGAGAACGCTCGCGACTGGTCGATCACCCGCAACCGCTTCTGGGGCTCCCCGGTGCCGGTGTGGAAGAGCGACGACCCGGCGTACCCGCGCCTCGACGTCTACGGCTCCTTCGCCGACATCGAGCGCGACTTCGGCGACCTGCCGCGCAACCATGCCGGCGAGCCCGACCTGCACCGCCCCTTCGTCGACGAGCTGGTGCGCCCGAACCCCGACGACCCCACGGGGAAGTCGATGATGCGCCGGGTCCCCGACGTGCTCGACGTGTGGTTCGACTCGGGGTCGATGTCCTACGCCCAGGTGCACTACCCGTTCGAGAACGCCGAGTGGTTCAGCGGCACCGACGGCCACCCCGGCCACTTCCCGGCCGACTTCATCGTCGAGTACATCGGCCAGACCCGCGGCTGGTTCTACACGCTGCACATCCTGGCCACCGCGCTCTTCGACAAGCCGGCCTTCGAGAACTGCATCAGCCACGGCATCGTGCTGGGCTCCGACGGCAACAAGATGTCCAAGAGCCTGCGCAACTACCCCGACGTGCGCGAGGTCTTCGACCGCGACGGCGCCGACGCGATGCGCTGGTTCCTGATGTCGAGCCCGATCCTGCGCGGCGGCAACCTCGTGGTCACCGAGCAGGGCATCCGCGACTCGGTGCGCCAGGTGCTGATCCCGCTGTGGAACAGCTGGTACTTCTTCCAGCTCTACGCCAACGCCGGCTCCGTCGACGCGCAGGCCTCGACCGCCTCGACCGACCGCCTCGACCGCTACCTGCTGGCCAAGTGCGGCCAGTACGTCGAGCAGATGACCACCGCGCTCGACTCGTACGCCGTGGCCGACGCCTGCGACGCGACCCGCTCGTTCCTCGACGTGCTGACCAACTGGTACATCCGCCGCTCGCGCGAGCGGTTCTGGGACGCCGACGACTCGGCCCCCTTCGACACCCTCTACACGGTGCTCGAGACGGTCTGCCGGGTCACCGCGCCGCTGATGCCGCTGGCCACCGAGGAGATCTGGCGCGGGCTGACCGGCGAGCGGTCGGTGCACCTGACCGACTGGCCCACCGCCGGCGAGCTGCCCGCGGACGACGCGCTGGTCGCGGCGATGGACCAGGTGCGCGAGGTCTGCTCGGCCACCTCGGCGCTGCGCAAGGCCCGTTCGCTGCGCAACCGCCTGCCGCTGGCCGGGCTGACCGTGGTCGTCGCCGACCCCGCGGCGCTCGAGGGCTTCGAGTCGATCGTGGCCGACGAGGTCAACGTCCGGTCGGTGCGCCTGCTGGGCGCCGACGCGCCCGAGGCGGCGTCGTACGGCGTCTCGCAGCGGCTGAGCGTCAACGCGCGCGCCGCCGGGCCCCGGCTCGGCAAGGACGTGCAGCAGGCGATCAAGGGCTCGAAGTCGGGCGACTGGTCGGTGGCCGAGGACGGCACCGTGACCGCGGGCGGCCTGGCGCTGCTCGAGGGCGAGTACACCCTCGAGACCGTCGCCGGCTCGGCCGACGACACCGACGCGATCGGGATGCTGCCCGGCGGCGGCTTCGTGGTGCTCGACACCGTGGTCACCGACGAGCTGGCCGCCGAGGGCCTGGCCCGCGACCTGGTGCGCGCGGTCCAGCAGGCCCGCCGCGACGCCGGCTTCGAGGTCTCCGACCGGATCGTGCTGACGATCGCCGGCTCGGAGGCCGTGCAGGCGGCCGCGTCGACGCACCGCGAGCTGATCACCGGCGAGACCCTGGCGACGGCGTACGAGGTCACCTCGAACGTCGACCACCCGGGCACGCCGGTGACCGTGGGGGAGGGCGAGAAGGCGACCGTGGCGGTCGCGAAGGCCTGAGGCCGGCCCGCGGTGCCCGCCCCTCGTCCGGCCGCTCAGTCGAGCGGCGGCGGGGGCGGGCCCAGCACCTGGATCTGGAACTGGGCGCAGATCTCGGCCACCCGCGCCCCGTCGACCTCGGTCGGCTCCGGGATCGTGGCGCTCTCGGCCGGGGTGCCGAGCTTGCGCACGAAGTCCCCGAACTGCGCCGGTGTGGTCACCTGGAACATCTTCGCGGTCGGGGACAGCACCTGGAACTGGTGCGGGCGCTGCTTGGGCAGGAAGACCGTGCCGCCCTCACCGACGACCTGCTCGATCTCGCCGGTGGTGAAGCGGATCTCGCCCTCGAGGACGTGGAAGAGCTCCTCCTCGACGTCGTGGCTGTGCAGCGGGGGTCCGAACCCGCGGGGGCCCTCGAAGACCAGGGCGGTCATCGCGCCGTCGGTCTGGGCGCCGTCGGCCTTGATCGACATCAGGCCGTTGAGGAAGTGCCAGTGCTCGCCCTCGGTCGGTCCCAGTATCGCGGGTGTCTGCAGGGTCATCGCGTTCTCCTTCGCTAGTGGTGGAAGAGGCGCTCGGCGTACCACTGCGAGAACAGGTGGGAGACGAGCTCGGTGCGGCTGGTGGTGCCGGTCTTGCGGAAGACGTTCTTGAGGTGGTCGCGCACGGTGTGCGGGGAGACGCCCAGGCGCTCGGCGAGCTGCGCCGTGGACTGGCCACGGGCCAGGCCCAGCGCCACCTCGCGCTCGCGGGGCGTCAGGCCGTGGGCGCGGGCCAGCAGGTCGGCGACGTCGGAGGGGCCCGCGGGCTCGATGATGACCACCGCGTCGTCGCTGCCCCAGGCGCGCGAGGCGTGCAGGGTGACCCAGCGCCCGTCGGCGGCGCGGGCCCGGACCCGTGTCACGTCGCCGGGGCCGCGCAGCAGCGCCGTCATCGTCAGCAGTGCCGAGTGCACGTCCTGCTCCTCGCCTGGCGCGAGCAGCTCGAGCCAGGCCGCGCCGGCCTCGGTGCCGGGCCGCACCTGCCCGTCGCGGGTCAGGTGCACCAGGCCGGGCGTGCTCACCCCCGCCCCCTCGAGGCAGGCCCGGGCCAGCGCCTGGCGGCGGATGCCCCGGGCCACGACCGGCCCGAGCGCGGCCAGCAGCGCGAGCTCGTCGTCGCCGAAGTCGCGGGCACCGCGCTCGCGGTGCACCTCGATCGCCCCCCAGGTGCCGCTCGGGTCGTCGGCGGTCAGGCGCACCTCGGCGTCGAGACCCTGCGGGCGCATCACCTCGCGGTGCCGCGCGCTGTCGGCGACCGGGTCGGCGCAGGAGCGGGAGAGCAGCGCGACCCCGCCGGTGCCGGCGAGGTCGCGGAAGAGGTTGACGTCGTCGACGTTGATCTCGTGGTGGAACCACGGCGCGCACGTGTCGAGCCCGAAGCCGTCGACGCAGGCGTCGGTGAAGAGCGTCGTCGCGGGGTCGGTGGTGAAGAAGACCCCGGTGTCCCACCCGACGACGGGCTTGACCCGGGCCGCGACCCCGGCCAGCAGGTCGGTCTCGACGCCCGCCGCCTCGCAGAAGCGGCGTACGCCGTGCAGGGTGCGCTCGGCCAGGTCGGTGCTGATCGTCATGGGCGGCTCCTTCGCCGGTCCCACCACGCTAGGCGGGTCCCGCGGCGAGGGCACTCCCTCAGATGGGGGGTTCGCCCCGGCCCGGCCGGTCTAGCCGAGCAGCGGCTCGGGGGCCAGCCCCAGGCGCGCGGTCAGCCGGTCGAGGCTGGCGAGCACCTCGTCGGGCTCCTTGTCGGGCACGCCCCAGATCAGCTCGGTCGCCCCCGCCTCCGCCCACGCGGCCAGGTCGTCGGGGTCGGGCCTGGAGGCGATCAGGACCCGTACGTCGGGCCGGCCCTCGCGCCCCGCCTCGCTCCAGGCCCGCTGCAGCGCCCCGATCTGGTGGGTGATGTCGCGCTGCTGCGGGGTGGTCATCCAGCCGTCGGCGTGCCGGGCGATCCAGGCGAACGTCCGGGGCCCGGCGCCGGCGCCGATGACCAGCGGCACGTGGCGCGCCGGCTTGGGCCAGGCCCAGCTCGGCCCGAAGGAGACGAACTCGCCGTCGTAGGCGGCCTCCTCCTGGGTCCACAGCGCCCGCATCGCCTCGACGTACTCCTTGAGCACCGTGCGGCGCCGGTCGGCCGGCACCCCGTGGTCGGCCAGCTCGTCGGTGTTCCAGCCGAAGCCGGCCCCGATCTCGACCCGCCCGCCCGAGAGGTGGTCGAGGGTCGCGACCTGCTTGGCCAGGGTGATCGGGTCGGACTCCACCGGCAGCGCCACCGCGGTGGAGAGGCGGATGCGGCTGGTGACCGCGGCCGCGGTGGCCAGCGAGATCCACGGGTCGAGGGTGCGGGTGTAGCGGTCGTCGGGGAGCGTCGCGTCGCCGGTGCCGGGGTGGGCGGCGTCGCGGCGTACGGGGATGTGGGTGTGCTCGGGCACGTAGAAGGTGTCGAAGCCACGCTCCTCCGCGGCCGCCGCCAGACGTGCGGGGGTGATGCCGCGGTCGGAGGTGAACAGGACGAGGCCGTTGCGCATGCGTGCCACAGTAGAACGTGTTGCAGTTCGGGGGTAGCGGGAGTTTCATCGGGTACCCGATGAAACTCACGGCACCTACATGAACCTTTGGTGTGGTGGCGCCAGTTCCATCGGGTACCCGATGAACCTTCGGGGTCGGCGGCGCGCACCCACCCCGGGGCGGGGGAGCGGCTGGTTGGATGGGCCCCATGACCAGCCCTGACGCGCGTACGACGAGCGACGCGACCCCGGTGCTCGACCTCGACGCCGACGTGGTGACCCTGACCCGCCAGCTGTGCGACATCGAGTCGGTCAGCCGCGACGAGCAGCGCATCGCCGACGCGGTGCAGGCGGCGCTGGAGACGCTGGGCCACCTGAGCGTGACCCGCATCGGCCACACCGTCGTGGCCCGCACCGACCTGGGTCGCGGCGAGCGGGTGGTGCTGGCCGGCCACCTCGACACGGTCCCGGTCAACGGCAACTTCCCCAGCCGCCTCGACGAGGAGACCGGCCTCCTGCACGGGCTCGGCACCTGCGACATGAAGGGCGGCGACGCGGTGATCCTGCGCCTGGCCGCCACCGTGCGCGAGCCGGTGCGTGACGTGACGTTCGTGCTCTACGAGGCCGAGGAGATCGAGGAGGAGCACAACGGGCTGAAGAAGGTCGCCGAGCAGCGCCCCGACCTGCTCGAGGCCGACTTCGCGATTCTGATGGAGCCCTCCAACGCGGGCGTCGAGGCCGGCTGCCAGGGCACCCTGCGCGTCGACGTGCGCACCACCGGCGAGCGCGCCCACTCGGCCCGCTCCTGGAAGGGCGTCAACGCCATCCACGGCGCCGCCGACGTGCTGGCCCGGCTCAACGCCTACGAGGCCCGCCGCCCGGTCATCGACGGCCTGGAGTACCACGAGGGCCTCAACGCGGTCGCCATCCGCGGCGGCGTCGCCGGCAACGTGGTCCCCGACGAGTGCGTCGTCGAGGTCAACTTCCGCTTCGCCCCCGACCGCTCCACCGACGAGGCCGAGGCGTTCGTCCGCGAGGTCTTCGAGGGGTACGACGTCACGCTCACCGACCTCGGCGCTGCCGCGATGCCCGGGCTCGACCGGCCCGCGGCCAAGGAGTTCGTCGCGGCGGTCGGCGGGCAGGTCGCCCCCAAGTTCGGCTGGACCGACGTCGCGCGCTTCACCGCGCTGGGCGTCCCGGCGGTCAACTACGGCCCCGGCGACCCGCTCTTCGCCCACAAGGCCGACGAGCACGTGCCGGTCGCCGAGATCGAGCACTGCGAGCGGGCGCTGCGTGCCTGGCTCACCGGCGGCGCCGAGCGGGCGGGGGCCTGAGGTGTCGCGGCTGCGCGGGCGCTTCAAGGGCCCGGTCTTCACCCGCACCGAGGAGACCACCACCACCGACCAGCGGCTCCTCGACTCCCGCGGCGGTGCCGAGTGGGTGCACACCGACCCGTGGCGGGTCCTCAGGATTCAAGCCGAGTTCGTCGAGGGCTTCGGCGCGCTGGCCGAGCTGGGGCCCGCGATCGCGGTCTTCGGCTCCGCGCGCACCCCGCCCGACCACCCGTCGTACGCGCAGGGCGAGCAGGTGGGCCGGCTGCTGGTCGAGGCCGGCTTCGCGGTGATCACCGGCGGCGGGCCGGGCGCGATGGAGGCCGCCAACAAGGGCGCCTGCGACGCCGGCGGCACCTCCGTCGGGCTCGGGATCGAGCTGCCCTTCGAGGCCGGGCTCAACGAGTGGGTCGACGTCGGCATCAACTTCCGCTACTTCTTCGTGCGCAAGACGATGTTCGTGAAGTACTCCCAGGGCTTCGTGGTGCTGCCCGGCGGCGTCGGCACCCTCGACGAGCTCTTCGAGGCGATCACGCTGGTGCAGACCCGCAAGGTCACCCGCTTCCCGATCGTGCTCGTCGGCGTCGACTACTGGAGCGGGCTGCTGGACTGGATGCGCGACACCGTGCTGGCCGACGGCAAGATCTCGCAGGGCGACCTCGACCTGCTACACCTGACCGACGACGTCGAGGAGGCGGTGCGCCACGTCGTGGCCGCCCAGGAAGGGGCCGAGCGATGATCGAGCGATGATGTGGTTCTTCGCGATCCTGCTGGTGCTGGTGATGGGCGCGATCGCGATGGTCGCCGCCGGGCGCGGCACCCCGCTCGCGCCGACGTACGACGACCGCCCCGACGTCAGCGTGCCGGCGGGCACGCTGCGGGGCGACGACCTGCGCCGGGTGCGGTTCTCGCTGGCCTTCCGGGGCTACCGGATGTCGGAGGTCGACGCCCTGCTCGACCGGGTGGCCGCCCAGCTGGAGGCCGCCGGGGCCGACGGGGTCGGCGAGGTCGACGGGGAGCGTGGCGCGCGCCACGAGCCGTAGGGCACACTCACGCGGGTGTCCTCCCAGGTCGTCGTCTACGTGCTCACCGCCCTCGCGGCGGTGGTGGTCGTGCTCACCCGTGCCCGTCTGGGCCGCAGCGACGGCGCCGCCCGGCGCGCCGACGTCGGGCGGCGCTGGCTGGCGGCGCACACCGGGGCCGGCGCGCTGGCGCTGGTGCTGTGGCTGACCTTCCTCGTCGCCCCCGCCGACACCGCGCTCGGCGGGTCGCTGCTGGGCGTCGTGGCGCTGGGCCTGTGGTGGGTCGTGGCGCTGGTGGGCCTGCTGATCCTCGCGCGCTGGCTGCCCTCGAAGGGCAAGCACGCCCAGGCCGGCACCGAGGACTCCTGGTCGACCGGCCCGGGCCTCTCGGTGCTGGCCCATGTCGGGATGGTCGTCGGGGTCGCCGTCTTCACCTGGGCCTACTGGTCGGCCGTGGTCTGAGCGACCTGCGTCAGCGGCCCTCGAACTGCGGGCGCTGCTTGGCCACGAACGCCTCGACCGCGGCGCGGTGGTCGGCGGTCGCGCCGGTGCGGGTCATCTGCTCGCTCTCGAAGGCCAGCGACTCGGCGAGGTCGTGGGTGGCGGCGTACGCCACCGAGCGGCGCATCGAGCCGAAGGCCAGGGTCGGGCCGGCCGCGAGGCGGGTGGCCAGCGCCTCGATCTCGCCCGCGAACTCGTCGGCGGGCACCACCGCGGTGGCCAGGCCGAGCTCGAGGGCCTCCTGGGCCGGCACGGTGCGGGGGAAGTAGAGCAGCTCCATCGCCTTGGCGCGCCCGACCAGCTGGGGCAGGTGCACCGAGGCGCCGGTGTCGCAGGAGAGCGCGACGCCGGCGAAGGCGAGGTTGAAGCCGGCCCCCTCGGCGAGCACCCGCAGGTCGCAGGCCATCGCGATGCTGGCGCCGGCGCCGGCCGCGACCCCGTTGACGGCCGCGACGACTGGCTTGTCGAGCTCGGCGATCGCGGTGACGATCGGGTTGTAGTGCTCGTCGACGGTGGTGAAGAGCGCGTCGCTGCCGCCGTTCTCGAGCAGCGAGATGTGCTCCTTGAGGTCCTGGCCGGTGCAGAACGAGCGGCCGGTGCCGGTGATGACGACGCAGCGCACCGCGTCGTCCTCGCCCACGCGGCGCAGCGCGTCGAGCAGCTGCACCTTGGTGGCGATGTCGAGGCTGTTCATCGCCTCGGGACGGTTCAGGGTGATGGTCGCGACGCCGCCGGAGACGTCGAGCAGCACGGTCGCGGGGGCGCTCTGGGAGGTCATGCGCCGAGTCTGCCCGACCCTGTGGTGCCGATCACCAGGGGGATGGGGGATACTAGGCACTCACGTGCCTCCCGGGTCCTCGGGTGCGCACCCCTGCACGCACGAATGGAAGAGGTGCCGGATGGCGGCGATGAAGCCGCGGACGGGCGACGGTCCGCTGGAGGTCACCAAGGAAGGGCGCGGCATCGTGATGCGCGTCCCGCTCGAGGGTGGAGGCCGCCTCGTCGTGGAGCTCAACGCTGACGAGGCCACCGCTCTCGGGGACGCCCTCAAGGGCGTCGTCGGCTGAGCCGGCTGCTCCCCTCGATGGCCCAGACCCCCGCCGCCCCGCTCCCTCACCAGTTGGCCCCCGGCCTGGCACCCCAGGTCACCCCGCCCGACGTCGCGCTCAGCGACCTCGGGCCGGACGCCGTCCTGGGCGTCGACGTGGTGGCCGTCCCGGTGCTGCCCGCCGAGGACGACACCAGCACCGGCCCGGTGCTGGGCCCCGGCGCGGCCGAGCTCTCCGACCAGCTCGGTCTCGACCTGCTCGCGGTGCTCGAGCTCGAGGAGGCCACCGGCGCGGCCGGCGAGGTCACCCGGGTGCCGGTGCCGCTGGGCGGGCCCGACAACGCCGAGCTGCGCTGGGTGCTGCTCGTCGGCGTCGGACAGCAGCGCCCCGTCGACCTGCGCCGCGCCGGCGCGGCGCTGGCGCGGGCGGTGCGCAACCGTGAGGCGGTCGCCACCTCGGTGCCGGCCGTCGCGGGCCCCGAGGGGCTCGAGGCCGGTCTCGAGGCGTTCGTCGTCGGCCTGGTGCTCGGCTCCTTCGGCTTCCGCTGGTCGGGCCGCGAGCCCGAGCAGCGCCCGGTGGCACGCGCGGTCCTCGCCGGTGTCGGCGACACCGAGGCCCACCGCGCGGTGCTCGCGCGAGCGCTCGCCGTGGCCGGGGCGGGCTGGCAGGCCCGCCTGCTGGCGACCGTCCCCTCGAACCTCAAGAACCCCGCCTGGCTGGCCGCGCAGGCCGTCGAGACCGCCACCCGCGCCGGCCTCGAGGTCGAGGTGTGGGACGAGGAGCGGCTGGCCGCCGAGGGCTGCGGCGGCATCCTGGGCGTCGGGCAGGCCTCGGCCAGCCCGCCGCGCCTGATCCGCCTCGACTACACCCCGGCCCGCGTCACGAAGAAGACCCCGACGGTGGTGCTGGTCGGCAAGGGCATCACCTTCGACACCGGCGGGCTGTCGATCAAGCCCGCCGAGGGCATGGCCACGATGAAGCGCGACATGACCGGCGGCGCCGTGGTCATCGCCACGATGGCGGCGCTGCGTGCCGTCGGCTGCCCGGTGCGCGTCGTCGGGCTGGTCGCGGCGGCCGAGAACGCCGTCTCTGGCAGCGCGATGCGCCCCGGCGACGTGGTGCGCCACTACGGCGGGCGCACCTCCGAGGTGACCAACACCGACGCCGAGGGCCGCCTGGTCATGGCCGACGCGCTGGCCTACGGCGTCGCCCAGCTCGACCCCGCCGCCATCGTCGACGTCGCCACCCTGACCGGGGCGATGAAGGTCGCCCTGGGTCTGCGCACCGGCGGCTTCTTCGCCGACGACGAGGCACTGGCCACCCACATCGCCGCGGCCGGCGAGACCTCCGGCGAGACCCTGTGGCGGATGCCGCTGGCCGACGTCTACGAGGAGCGCATCGCCTCCGAGGTCGCCGACGCCGACAACGCCGGCGGCGGTCCGGGCGCCATCACCGCGGCGCTCTTCCTGCGCCACTTCACCGGCGACGTGCCCTGGGCCCACCTCGACGTGGCCTCGGTCGGCGACTCGCCGGTCGACGTCGACGAGTGGAGCGCCGGCCCGACCGGCTTCGGCGCCCGCGCGCTGCTGGCCTGGCTGGGCTCCGAGGACCCGCTGGCCGGGGTCGGCGCCCAGGGGGACGCCTCGTGAAGGGCCTGACCGTGCGCTGGTCGCTCGCCGAGGCGCCGGAGGGCGTCGAGGCCGAGCTCGCGGCGTACGTCGAGGGCACCTCGCACGCGAAGTTCACCGGCATGTCGGGCCTGCAGTTCAAGACCTGGCGGATGCGGGCGGGGGAGTGGTTCGAGGGCGTCTACGTCTTCGCCAGCGACGAGGCCCGCGCCGCGTTCGAGGAGAGCTTCACCGCCGGCGCCGCCGACGCGCCGGGCTCGGCGATCATCGGCAGCGCCCCGGTGCTGATCGAGTCCTGCGACGTCCTCGCGGTCGCCGAGGGCTGGGACGGCTTCAGCCCCGTCGCGCGCGACGAGGGCTGAGGCCCGAGCAGGCCCGCGCAGTCCCGAGCGGACCGGGGCGCGGCGAGGTCAGTCCTCGTCGTCGGGGCTCCACACCTTCTTGGCGCACAGCAGGCCGTCGCCGACGGGCAGCAGCACCGAGAGCAGGCCCTCGTGGGCGGCCACGGTGCGCCCGAGCTCACGGATCGCCACCGTCTCCTCGTCGCGCTGCGCGGGGTCGGCGACCCGGTCGTGCCACAGGGCGTTGTCGAAGGCCACCACGCCGCCGGGGCGCAGCAGGCGCAGCGCCTCGGCGAGGTAGGCGGAGTACTCGCGCTTGTCGCCGTCGCAGAAGACCAGGTCGTAGTGGCCGTCGGTCAGGCGCGGCAGCACGTCGAGCGCCGAGCCCGAGATGGTGCGGGCGCGCTGCGAGGCGACGCCGGCCTCGGTGAAGGACTGGCGGGCCAGGCGCTGGTGCTCGGCCTCGATGTCGACGGTGGTCAGCACCCCGTCACCACGCATGCCGCGCAGCAGCCACAGGCCGGAGACCCCGGTGCCGGTGCCGATCTCGACGACCGCGCGGGCCTCGAGGACCGAGGCCAGGAAGCGCAGCGAGGCGCCGCCGCCGGGGCTGATCGGCACCACCCCGACCTCCTCGGCGCGGGCGCGGGCCGCGGCCAGGACGTCGTCCTCGGGGACGAACGCCTCCGCGTGGGACCAGCTGGCGGGGGTGATCGGCGTGGTGATGACGGGCCTCCTGCAGACGTGGCGCGCGGTCACTCGCCGCACGGTCGGGCCCAACCTATCGCGGGGCGGCCCCGCGCCCCGGGAACCCCGCTGCCGGGCCGCTCGTTGGAGGGGGCGACGACGTTCACAGGCTCCCCTCAGCAAGGAGCCCTAGCGTGGAGGACCACACACCGTGCGCACCCGGCGCCACCAGCAGGAGACCGCGATGACCAGTCCCGAGCACCCCGACGGCGCCCTGACCTGGGCGCAGATCGTCGAGGACCACTCCGACCGGGTCTACCGCCTGGCCTACCGCCTGACCGGCGACCGGCACGACGCCGAGGACCTCACCCAGGAGGTCTTCGTGCGGGTCTTCCGCTCCCTGGACTCCTACTCCCCGGGCACCTTCGAGGGCTGGCTGCACCGCATCACCACCAACCTCTTCCTCGACCAGGCCCGCCGCAAGCAGCGGATCCGCTTCGACGCGCTCTCCGACGAGCGCGCCGCCCGGCTGACCAGCAGCTCGCCGGCCCCCGAGGCGGCGTACGCCGACCAGCGCTTCGACGACGACGTCGAGCGGGCCCTGGCCACGCTGCCGCCCGACTTCCGCGCCGCGGTGGTGCTCTGCGACGTCGAGGGGCTCAGCTACGAGGAGATCGCGCAGATCCTCGACGCCAAGCTCGGCACCGTGCGCAGCCGCATCCACCGCGGCCGCGCCATGCTGCGCACCGCGCTGGCCCACCGGGCCCCCGGCAACGGCCGGCTGCGCTTCGCCGGGCCGGGGCTCGAGGTCGGGCGGGACACCTCGGGCGCCACCACCCTGGGTGGGTCCGTGGGGGGCGCCCGGTGATCGGTCACCTCGGCACCCGCGCCAGCGCCCTGCTCGACGGGCGCCTGGGCCCCGACGAGGCCGACCGGCTGTGGGAGCACGTGCACGGCTGCCACCAGTGCCGCGACCTGGTCGAGCGGCTGGGCGCGGTCAAGACCCGCCTCGGCGGCCTGGGTGCGGCGCCCTGCGCCGGCGCCCCCGACCACCTCAAGGGTGCGCTGAAGAGCGGCCTGGCGCCGGGCTTCCCCGCCACCGGCCCCGGTCCGGCGTCCACCCCCGCGCACCCCTCGGCGCACCCCCCGGCGCTCACCCCGGGCGAGGTCTACCTGGCGCTGGGCGAGCAGCCCGCCGGCCGCGCCCGCCGCGCGGGCGGGGTGGTGGCGACCGTCGGCAGCGCCGCCGGCGTCGCGGTGCTGGGGCTGCTGGCGCTGGGCGCCGCGCCCGCCGACGCCCCGACGGCCGACCGGCAGGTGCCGGTCACGTCGGTGACGGTGCCCTCCTACGGGCCCGGCGTGGTGCCGGTGCGAGGGGTCGTCGGTCCCTGATCCAGGGCATCCGGTGCCCGGGTGGGGCGGGGCTCAGGACCCCCGGGGGATGATGGGCCGGTGAGCGACGAGGAGCAGACCGCGCAGGACACCGCGCAGCAGCCCGCGCAGCCGGCACCCCCGCAGCACGGGGCCTGGTTGCCGCCGCAGCCGGGACCGTGGGCGGGTGCGCCGTACGCCGGCCTCGGCCAGCAGGTGCCGCCGGCCCGGCCCGCCCCGCGGGCCCGGGTGAGCGGCTGGGTGTGGCCGGTCGTGACGGTCGTGGCGCTGGTGGTCGGCCTGCTCGGGGGCGCGGTCGGCGGGGCGCTGGTGACCGCGGTCGAGCGCAACGGGCTCGGCCCGGTCAGCGAGGGCCTGGCCGGGGTCGACACCATCACCCAGGCGCCGCTGCGCGCCGAGGACGGCACGGTCGCGGCGGTCGCCGAGGCGCTGCTGCCGGCGACCGTGCAGATCGTCGCCGAGCTCGGCGGCGACGACCAGGGGGCGACCGGGTCGGGCTTCATCCTCGACCGCCAGGGCCACGTCATCACCAACAACCACGTGGTGGCCGACGCCGCCGACGGCGGCCGCATCCAGGTGGTCGACCAGGAGGGCGCGCGCTACGCCGCCAGCGTGGTGGGCCGCAGCCCGGTCTACGACCTCGCCGTCCTCGAGGTCCCCGACCTCGAGGGCACCGACCCGGCCGCGCTGGGCGCCTCCGCCGCGCTGCGCGTGGGCGAGACGGTCGTGGCGATCGGCTCCCCGCTGGGGCTGAGCTCGACGGTCACCTCCGGCATCGTCAGCGCCCTCCAGCGCCCGGTCACCACCGGCGACTCGGCCAACGAGTCCTCCTACATCAACGCGGTGCAGACCGACGCCGCCATCAACCCCGGCAACTCCGGCGGCCCGCTGGTCAACCTCGTCGGGCAGGTGGTCGGGGTGAACTCCGCCATCGCCACCACCGGCGGGGGCGGCTTCGGCGGCGGCAGCTCGGGCAACATCGGCGTCGGCTTCGCCATCCCGATCGAGCAGGTCAAGGTCACCGCCGACCAGATCCTCAAGACCGGCGAGGCGCGCTATCCCGTGATCGGGGCCCAGGTGCGGACCGGCCGCGAGGACGGGCGTGGCGCGCGCATCGAGGAGGTCGTCGGCGGCAGCGCCGCCGAGGAGGCGGGCCTGCAGGAGGGCGACCTGGTGGTCGAGGTCGAGGGCGACCGGGTCACCGACGGGATCGCGCTGATCGTCTCGATCCGCTCCCACCAGCCCGGCGAGACGATCGAGTTCACGGTGCTGCGCAAGGGCGTGCGCGAGACCGTCGCGATCACGCTGCGCGCCGAGGTGGGCTGAGGACGCCACCCGGGAGTTCCATCGGGTGCCCGACGAAGCTCGCGCCACCCGGCTGAAGGTTCAGCCTGGTACCGCCAGTTCCATCGGGCACCCGATGAAACTCCCGGAGGGCTACTCGGGGCGCTCGGCCTCGACGTAGGGGTGCTCGTCGACGAAGGTGCGGGTCTCGGCGTACATCCGCTCGATGAACTGCTCGAGCTGCGCCGACTCCACCCGCCACTGCCCGCGACCGCCGATCTTGATGGCGGGCAGGTCGCCGCGGCGCACCAGCGCGTAGACCTGGGCGCTGGAGGTGTTGAGGACCTCCGCGACGTCGGCCAGGGTCAGGAAGCGGGGCGTGCCGGGCATGCGGCCATGCTCCCACCTGGCGGCCCGCGACGGCGCAGCCCACCCCGGGCTGTGGAGAAGCAGGTGAGAGAGCGCGCCCGAGTGGGCATGATGCCCGCCGTGACGACCGACCAGCAGACCAGCAGCGCGCCGACCGCCGCCGGCGCCGTCCCCGGCGCGACCCCCGGCGCCGTCCCCGGCGCCGTACGGGCCGGGCGCCCCGGGTGGCGCGACCCGCGGCTGTGGGTCGGCGTCGCGCTGGTCGCGGCCTCGGTGGTGCTCGGTGCCCGCCTGCTCGCGGCCGCCGACGACATGGTGACCGTGTGGTCGGCGGGCAGCGACCTGGGGGCGGGCCAGCGCCTGGAGCCCGACGACCTGGTCGCCCAGCGGGTGCGCTTCGACGACGCGCTGGCCCTGGAGGGCTACCTCGGCGCCGACGACGAGCTGCCCGCCGACGCGACGCTGCTGCGGCCGGTGGCGGCCGGCGAGCTGGTGCCCGCGGCCGCGCTCGGCTCGGCGCAGGACTCCGGGCGCGTCGAGCTGCCGCTCTCGGTCGACCCCGAGCGCCTGCCCGACCTCGGTGCCGGGATGACCGTCGACGTCTACCTGCTGGCCACCGGTCGCGACGCCGACGGCCGCAAGGTCGAGCTCGACCCCGGGCCGGTGCTCGCCGACGTGACCGTCGTCGACGCCAGCACACCCGACGGCGGCTTCGGCTCCTCGGGGCAGCGACGGGTCGTGGTCGCGGTGCCCGAGGACGACGCCGACGCCTACGTCGCGCTGCTCGGCCGCCTCGGCGAGCCCACGGTCCTCGTCTCGCGGGCCCAGCAGTGAGCCCAGCGGTGGGCCCGGGGGTGGGTCCGGGGGTGGGGTCCGACCCGGTCGTCGTGCTGGTGGCCGCCGCCGGCGCGGCCTGGGAGTCCACGGCCGTGGAGGCGCTCAACGCCCGCAGCGGCGTGGTGCTGCTCAAGCGCTGCGTCGACGTCGACGACCTGCTGGCCGCCGCGTCGGCCGGGCAGGCCGACGCGGCGGTGCTCGGGCTCGACGCGCACGGCCTCGACGCCGCGGCCGTCGACCTGCTGCGCCGCTACCGGGTGCGCCCAGTCGCGGTCGTGCCCGCCTCCGTGGCCCCCGACACCGCCAGGCTGCGGGCCTCGCGCATCGGGGTGCGCACGCTGGTGCCCGAGGGACGCGTCGACACGGTCGCCGACGCGGTCACCGCGCCCGAGGCGAGCCCGGAGCCGACCCGCGTGGCCGACCGGGCGGCGTACGCCGGCGGGCCGGGCGCCCCGCCGCCCCCGGGCCCGCCGAGCGCACCGCCGCGGGTGCTGGCCTCCCTCGACGCCGAGGGGAGCCAGGACGCCGACGGGGCCCCGGCACCCGGGCGGGTGCTGGCCGTGTGGGGCCCGGCCGGGGCCCCCGGTCGCAGCACCGTCGCCGTGGCGCTGGCCTCCGAGCTGGCCCGCCGCCGCAGCACGACGATGCTCGTCGACGCCGACCCGCAGGCCGGCAGCACCGCCCAGCAGCTCGGTGTGCTCGACGAGGTCTCGGGGCTGCTGGCCGCGGCCCGGCTGGCCACGGCCGGCGTGCTGGAGGAGCGGCTGGCCTCGGTGCAGCGGGCCCTCGGGCCGCACCTGCGAGTGGTGACCGGGCTGCCGCGCTCGGACCGGTGGAGCGAGGTGCGCGCCGGCTCGCTGGAGCTCCTGCTCGAGCTGGGCCGCGAGCAGGGCCACGTGGTGGTCGACACCGGCGCCTCCCTGGAGGACGACCCGGCCGCCGACCTGGGCGGCCGGCCCGGCCGCAACGCGCTGACCCTGGGTGCGCTCGACGTCGCCGACGAGGTGCTGGTGGTGGGCACCGCCGACCCGGTGGGGCTCTCGCGGCTGGCCCGGGGGCTGGTCGAGCTGGCGGAGCGCTGGCCGGGCACCCCGGTGCGGGTGGCGGTCAACCAGATGCGACCCACCCTGGGCTGGACCCGCGAGGAGGTCGCCTCGATGGTGCACGGCTTCGTGGCCCCCGCCTCGCTGCACTTCCTGCCCGAGGACCGTGCCGGCGTCGACCGGGCCCTGGTGGCCGGGCGCACCCTGCTGGAGAGCGGCGAGTCACCGCTGACCCGCGCGGTCGCCGAGCTGGCCGACGCCCTGGTCGGGGCGGCTCCGGCCGCGGCGCCCGCCGGGCTCAGGCAGCGAAGAGGAGGAAGAGCCCGCCGGCGGTGAAACCGACCATCAGCAGCAGCAGCGGCAGCTGGCCGGTGAGCTGGTGGCGCTTGGGCAGCAGCGAGATCGCCCGGTCGTGGGCGGCCACCACCGCGACCACGTGGCCCAGCACGACCCCCAGCACCTTGAGGTTGGCCAGCAGCGTGGGGTGGTAGGAGAGCCAGTAGTTGACGCTCCAGTCGCCGGTGCCGAGGTGGTCGGCGCCGGTGCTCATCGGGTCGCTGGCCTTGATCAGCGTGTCCTGGCCGACCTCGAGCCAGTACGACAGGTAGTGCGCGGCGATGTAGCCGACGATGATCGGGATCATCGTGTGCGCGAACTGCGAGGGCAGGTGCCGGCGCCGCTGGCCGTGGCCGACCCCGGTCAGCATGGTGCCCAGGGCGAAGAGCAGCCCGACCCCGCCGCAGAAGACGAGCAACGCGATGTTGTCGGCCACGGTGGCCGCCCAGTCGCGGCTGGCGATCGCGTCGGTGTTGAGCAGGAAGCGCACCCAGGTGGGCGACTCGCGGAAGGAGTCGAAGCCGGTGCTGCCGAAGAGCACCGCGACCACCGCCACCAGCCCGGGGCGCACCTCGGTGGTGGCCAGGTTGGCCAGCGGCGAGCGGATCGCGACCCGCCCGTCGCGCTCGCCCCACACCGACAGCTTGGCGACCAGCGAGGAGTAGACCTCGAAGGGGTCGGCCCGCTCGAACCAGGTGTCGCCGAAGAGCGCACCGCCCAGGAGCATCACCGCGACGTACACCGACGCCCACAGGCGCACCGGGCCCAGCTCGGTGGAGTAGGGGTAGACCAGCTCGAGCCAGACGAACGCGAACAGGCCCAGCGCGGCCGGCCAGTAGCCGAGGCGGGCCGGGTAGGCCAGCACGCCGCGGGCGGGGTCGGAGCCCGAGACCTTGGCCAGCAGCAGGTGGAAGGTGCGCACCGGGCTGACGGCCTTCCAGACCGGGCCCAGCAGCAGGGAGGCCGGCACCAGGCCGACCCACAGCCACACGTAGAACATCCCGAAGAACGGGTTGGTCAGCAGGTCCTGGCCCGCGACCGCGGCCAGTGCGGCCCAGCCGAAGAACAGCAGGCCGACGACCCGCAGCGCGCCGCGCCAGAGCGCCGAGTCGAGGACGTCCTGCAGCGCGTCGGGCAGCAGGTGGCCCCCGCGCGGCGGCACGTCCTGGGAGGCGTAGCGCGGGGTGCGCCAGGCCAGGGCCAGGACGGTGAAGGAGATGGTCAGCGCCGCGACGGCGCCGGCGATGGCCAGCTCCGGCGAGATCGGCAGGTCCTTGGCCCCGCCGATGCCGTGGGCCTCGACCGTGCGCGCCGCGTCGTCCAGCCTCAGCCCCACGTCAGGAGACTTCGAGCTGGACGATCAGCTGGTCGGGGTCGTGCGCCTCGACCTCGACGACACCGGGACGCTCGAAGGTCAGCGTCTCCTCGGTGGTGCCCTCGGTGTAATCGAAGGTGGCCTCGGGGGTCGAGTGCACGTGCACCGAGCCGGCGACGTCGGAGGTGACGGTGAAGACGACCTCGTCGCCGACCCCGACCTCGATCCGGTCGCCCTTGGGGGTGATCGCCCCGTCCTCGACGGTGATCTCGATGGCGACGGGCTCCTGGGTGCCGTCGGCGCCGCTGTCGGGCTCGTCGGAGCCGCAGGCGACCAGTGCCAGGGGCAGCACGAGGGCGGCCAGGGCGGCCAGGCCGCGGGACGAGGGACGGGTCGGGACGCGGTGCATGAGGCTCTTCCTGTCGTGGCCGGTCGGCCGCGGGGGGTCGTCTCTGACAGAATCCCATGCACGACAAGGTCGACGGCGAGAGGGGCCCCACCAGATGACCACCCGGGTGCAGGCGCGCGACCTGGCCTTCCTGGCCGAGGAGACACCCTCGACGCCGCGTCACAACGCCACCGTGGAGGTCTTCGAGCCCGGTGCGTCCGGCTTCGACCACGAGCAGCTGCTCGCGCTCATCGAGGACCGCATCTCCTTCGTGCCGCGCTACCGCCAGCGGCTAAAGGCGGTCCCGGGGCGGCTGGCCAACCCGATCTGGATCGACGACCCCGACTTCGACCTGGGCTACCACGTGCGCCGCTCGGCGCTGCCGCGCCCCGGCACCCCCGAGCAGCTGCGCGAGCTGGTGGCCCGCATCGTCTCGCGGCCGCTCGACCGCTCGAAGCCGCTGTGGGAGGTGTACGTCGTCGAGGGTCTGGCCGACGGCCGGGTGGCCCTGCTCTACAAGGCCCACCAGGCCCTGGTCGACGGGGTCGACACGGTCGACCTGGCCCAGGTGCTGCTCGACACCTCGCCCGAGCCCAAGCTGCTCGGCGGCGACGACTGGGACGCCTGGAAGCGGCCCTCTGTGCCGAGCCTGGTGGCCGGTGCCGTGCGCGACAACCTGACACGCCCCGACGTGCTGGGCCAGACGCTGCGCAGCACCTCCGCCGCGCTGGTGCGCGGCGCCGACGCCGCCGGCGAGCGAGCCGGCCAGGTGCTCGGCGCGCTCACCGGCCGCGGCGGCGAGCGGGAGACCCCGATCAGCGGCCGGCACTCCCAGCAGCGCCGCGTGGTGTCGGTGCACACCACCCTGGCCGACCACCAGCGCATCCGCGACGGGCACGGCGGCACCGTCAACGACGTGGTGCTCGCCACGGTCTCCGGCGCGCTGCGGGCCTGGCTGATGACCCGCTCGGAGTCGATGGCCGGGCTGCGGCGGGTGCGCGCGGTCGTGCCGGTCTCGGTCATCGACAGCGAGCTGGAGGCGACCTCGCTGGGCAGCCAGATCGCCGCCCACGTGGTCGACCTGCCGGTGGGCGAGCCCAGCGCCGTGGTGCGCCTGCACCAGGTCTCCTACTCCTTCCAGAGCCACGCCGAGACCGGCCGGGGCGTGGCCGCCAACCGCCTCGCCGGCATCGCCGGCTTCGCCCCGAGCACCTTCCACGCCATCGGGTCACGCGTCGCGGCCTGGGAGGCCGGGCGCGGCGCCCAGCTGATCGTCACCAACGTGCCGGGCCCGCAGTCGCCGCTCTACGCCGCCGGGGCGCGGATGGTCGAGACCTACCCGGTCCCGCCGCTGCTGCCCGGCCACCTGCTCGCCATCGGCGTGACGTCGTACGACGGGCAGGTCTCCTACGGCATCACCGCCGACCGCGACAAGGTGCCCGACGCCGACGTGCTGGGCCAGTGCCTGGCCGAGGCCCTCGACGAGCTGCTCGACACCGTCTCGGGGGTCCGCCCGCGCGCGCCGCGCGGTCGCCGCAAGAAGAGCGTGAAGCGCTGATGACCCGCCTCTACCTGCCCTCGAGCCTGGAGCTGCTGGCGCGCCTGCACGCCGGCGAGCCGCTCACCACCGACGCCGCCGTCGAGGCCGAGGACGACAGCGAGGACGCCGAGTACGCCGCGCTGCTCGAGGCCGCCGAGACCTCCGCCGGCATCGTCGGCGCCGGCCGGCGCCGGGTCGTGGTCGTGGCCGAGGTGGCCCGCCGCGGCGACCCGGTCACGGTGCGCGAGGTGGCCGCGGTGCACGTCGACACCGAGGAGGGTGCCGCCCCCGACGACGACCTGGCGTGGTTCGCGACCCAGGAGATCGGTCAACTGGTCCAGGGGGCCCCGGGCGCCTAGGGTCGGGCCATGGACGCCATCTCCTTCCCGCCGGCTCCCGTCAACGAGCCGAACCTCCACTACGCCCCCGGCTCCGCGGAGCGCGAGGCGCTGCTCGACCAGATCGCGGTGCTCGAGAAGGAGCCCCGCGAGCTGCCCGCCTACATCGGTGGCCAGTGGCGCCAGGGCGGCGGCGCGGCGATCGACGTCGTGCAGCCCCACGACCACCAGCACGTGCTGGGCACCACCCACAACTCCACCCGCGCCGACGCGCAGGACGCCATCGACGCCGCCCTCGCGGCCGCGCCGGCCTGGCGTGCGATGTCCTTCGACGACCGCTGCGCGATCATCCTCAAGGCCGCCGACCTGCTGGCCGGCCCGTGGCGCCAGCGGCTCAACGCCGCGACCGTGCTGGGCCAGTCGAAGACCGCCTTCCAGGCCGAGATCGACTCGGCCTGCGAGCTCATCGACTTCTGGCGCTTCAACGTCCACTACGCCAAGCAGATCCTGACCGACCAGCCGATCGCCAACAGCCCCGGCATCTGGAACCGCACCGACCACCGCCCGCTCGAGGGCTTCGTCTACGCGATCACCCCCTTCAACTTCACCGCGATCGCCGGCAACCTGCCGACCGCCCCGGCCCTGATGGGCAACGTGGTGCTGTGGAAGCCCAGCCCCACCCAGCAGCTCTCGGCCTCGCTGATCATGGAGCTGCTCGAGGAGGCCGGGATGCCGCCGGGCGTGATCAACATGCTGCCCGGCGACGGCCTGGAGGTCTCCGAGGTGGCGCTGACCCACCGCGACCTGGCCGGCATCCACTTCACCGGCTCCACGCCGACCTTCCAGCACCTGTGGCGCACGGTCGGCGAGAACATCACCGGCTACCGCTCCTACCCGCGCATCGTCGGCGAGACCGGCGGCAAGGACTTCATCGTCGCCCACCCCTCCGCCGACCCCGCCGTGCTGCGCACCGCCATGGTCCGCGGCGCCTTCGAGTTCCAGGGCCAGAAGTGCTCGGCGGCCTCGCGTGCCTACGTGCCGGCCTCGGTGTGGGCCCGGATCAAGGACGACCTGGTCGAGGAGGTCGAGGCCATCAAGGTCGGCGACCCCACCGACCTGTCGAACTTCATGGGTGCCGTCATCGACGAGCGCGCGTTCGCCAAGCACGTCGCCGCGATCGAGCGGGCGCAGTCGACCCCGGGCCTCGAGGTCGTCGCGGGCGGCCAGACCGACGACTCCGTGGGCTGGTTCGTGCGGCCCACCGTCGTGGTCTCCGACCAGCCCGACGACGAGATGTTCGCGACGGAGTACTTCGGCCCGATCCTGGCCGTGCACGTCTACGACGACAGCCGGGAGGGGGCCTTCGAGTCGGTCGTGGAGCAGATGGAGTCGTTCGCGCCGTACGCGCTGACCGGCGCGATCATCAGCCAGGACCGGGCGGCGGTCGCGTGGGCCCGTGAGGCGCTGCGCTTCGCGGCCGGCAACTTCTACATCAACGACAAGCCGACCGGTGCCGTGGTGGGCCAGCAGCCCTTCGGCGGCGGTCGCGCCTCGGGCACCAACGACAAGGCCGGTGCCGCGGTCAACCTGCTGCGCTGGACCAGCCCGCGCTCCATCAAGGAGACGTTCGTGCCGCCGACCGACTACCGCTACCCCTACATGGGCTGAGACCCACGACGACGAGCGCCCCGCCCGGGAGACCGGGCGGGGCGCTCGTGCGTCACGAGTGGATCAGCCGGGCAGGCACTGGCTGCCGGCCTGGCCCTGGCCGTTGATCGAGATGTCGTAGTCGATGCAGATGCTCGCGGCCGAGGCCGGAGCGGTTGCGGCGACCAGCGAGAGACCGAACGAGAGGGCGAGGACGGCGACGAGGCGCTTGGCCATGTCGGTACCACCTTTCCGAGACGTGGCCGGACCCGAGCGACCCGGCCTTGCCCCGGTGAACGAGCGGTGCGGCGTCAGGTCACGCCTCGAGCGCGGGGTAGTCGGTGTAGCCCTCGGCGCCCCCGCCGTAGAAGGTGGCGGCGTCGGGCTCGTTGAGCCCGGCACCCTCGGCCCAGCGGCGCGGCAGGTCGGGGTTGGCGATGAAGAGCCGCCCGACCGCGACCGCGTCGGCGAGGTCCTTGTCGAGGATCTCCTGGGCCGACTCGGCGGTGGTGACCTCGCCGAAGCCGTCGTTGGCGAGCACGACGCCACCGAAGGCCGAGCGGAGGTCCTGCACCAGGTCGAGGCGGGGGTCGGCCAGGATGCTGAGGTAGGCCAGGCCGAGCGGCGCGAGCTGCTCGACGAGGTGGGTGTAGGTCGCGCGCACGTCGGCGGCGTCCTCCTCGGTGGCGCCCTGGATGTTGTGCGCGGGGCTGATCCGGATGCCGACCCGCTCGGGGCCGACGGCCTCGGCCACGGCCCGGGTCACCTCGACGGCGAAGCGGGCGCGGTTCTCGGGGGAGCCGCCGTACCGGTCGTCGCGGGTGTTGGAGCCCGGGGCCAGGAACTGGTGGATGAGGTAGCCGTTGGCGGCGTGCACCTCGACGCCGTCCAGCCCGGCCTCGACGGCGTTGCGCGCCGCCCGGGCGATGCCCTGGACGACGTCGGGGACCTCCTCGGTGGTCAGCGCCCGCGGGGTCGAGTGCGGCTTGGCGCCGGTCGCGGTGAACATCTCGCCGGGGGCCGCGATGGCCGAGGGGGCCACGACCTCCTGGCCGCCGGTGTTGTCGGGGTGGGCGATGCGCCCGGCGTGCATCAGCTGGGCGACGATCCGTCCGCCGCGCTCGTGCACGGCGTCGGCCACGCGGCGCCAGCCGGCGAGCTGCTCGGGGGAGTGGAAGCCGGGGGTGTTCGGGTAGCCCTGGCCCTCGGCGGTGGGCTGGCTGCCCTCGGTGATGATCAGCCCGGCGGAGGCGCGCTGGGCGTAGTACTCGACCTGCAGGTCGCCGGGCACCGTGCCGGTGGCGCGGTTGCGGGTCAGCGGCGCCATCACGAGGCGGTTGGGCATCGTCAGGGCGCCGGCGGTCAGGGGCTGGAAGAGGGAAGGCATGTCTGTCCCAACCGGCCGGGGTGCCTGCCGCATTCCGCCACCCAGGGGTGAGCGACAATGGTCACGATGACGACCCAGACCCACCTGGTGGCCCTCCACCTCGGTGCCCTGCACCCCGTGGAGCGCGCGTTGACCCTGGCGCTGGCCTTCGGGCCGTTCGTGGTGCTCGGCGTGGTGGTCTGGTGGCGCTCGCGCCACGAGCAGGACGAGCACGACGACGGGCACGACCCGGTCGAGCGGCCCGAGGACCCGGTTCAGCGCGACAGGTAGTCGCGCCCCACCTTGTGCTCCACCCGCAGCGCCTTGCGCAGCATGTCGGTCACCAGGCCCTCGACCTTCCCGCCGACCAGCGGGATCGAGACCTTGACGGTCAGGTCGACGGTCTCGGTGGTGACGCCGTCGCGCTCCACGAGCGTGATCGTGCCGCGCATGTCGCCGGGCTTGCCGGGGATCGTCATCGTCACCTCGCCCGCCTCGGGGCGGGTCCAGCGCTCCTCCTGCACGATCGTGATCTCGTCCCCGATCAGCTTCTTGGCGAACGACGGGACGCCGGCGGCGTCCTGGACCTGCTCGATGCGCACCTCGAGCACGTCGCCGGAGGAGTCCACGCGCACGTCGTGGCGCAGCACCCGCTGCCGCTCGCAGACCTCCTCGCGGAACGCCGGGTCGGCCAGCATCGCCGCGACCGCGGCGAGGGGGGCGTCGTACGCCATCTCCTCGACCAGGTGCTTCGACATCAGCGCTCACCCGCCAGCCAGGCGGTGCCGACGCCCTGCTCGACGTCGAGGTTCTTCCTGATCTGCTCGGCGAGCATCGACTCGAGCTTGCCGCCCACCAGGGGGACCTTCACCTTGGCGTCGAGCGTGACCACCTCGCGGGTGCCGCTGCCGTCGGCCTCGAGGGCCACGGTGCCGCCGATCGAGGTCGGCTTGCCGGGGGAGAGGATCGTGACGGTGCCGCCCGAGGGGCTCGTCCACTCCTCCTCCACCACGGCCTGGGTGGTGTCGCCGGTGATCTTGCGGGCGATCGAGGGCAGGTCGCTGGTGTCCTGCACCTGGTCGACCACCAGGCTGAAGCCGTCGGCGCCGCGAGGGGTCAGGGTGACCTCGGCGGAGACGACCCGCTGGGCGGCGCACACCTTCTCGCGGAAGGCGGGGTCGCTCAGCATGGCGTACACGTCGGCGGGGGAGGCGTCGTAGGTGAGCTCGTGGGTGAACTTCATGGGCGCCATCATGCCGTGGGTATGTCGCTATGCGGGGCAGGAGCGCAGGTCCTGCTCGAAGGTCGCCTCGTCGACCTCCTCCAGCACCTCCTCGGGGCCGGGCGCGGTGATGGAGACCGGCGCGCCCACGTCGGCGAAGCGGGCCTCGAGCGAGCCGTCGAGCACCTCCTCGGCGGTCCGGGCCGCCTCCCCGCCGGAGCGCCGCAGCTCGCGCAGGTCCGCCAGCGCCTCGGCAGCGACCCCGGCCCCCTCCAGGGCCGGCAGCAGGTCGCGCACCCGGACGGAGATGCTCTCCAGCACCCCCTCGGAGAGCGTGACGGTCGCGGGCACGGGGATGTCGCTCTCGGGGTCCAGCTCACCGGTCACCAGGGACTTGCTGCTCAGCAGCTGGACCAGCGTCACGAGGTCGGCGGTGGCCAGGAAGGTCCCGGGGCCGACCTGCTCGCGACCCACGAGGTACGACGCCGCGATCACCGGCGCCGGGTGCGGTGCGCCCGCGCTCGGGACGCCGATCGTGGCCTGGAGGGCGCCCGCGCCCACCCAGCAGCCCCAGCCGGGGGCGTCCATGCGCATCCAGCTCGTGGCGTCGACCGTGAGCATCTCGGCGGTCAGGTCCTGGCCGTCGACGTCGAACGTGCGGGTCGCTGCCCAGTCCTGGCCGTCGATGTCGTAGCTGCCCTTCTCGCGGATGCTCGCCACGGGGGCGAGGTCGGCGCGCACGGTGACGGTCCCGGTGCCGGCGGTGAGCAGCGCCCGGACCGCCCGGGCGACCGCCTTGCGGGCCGCCGGGTCCTTGGCGAGGTCGCCGACGGCGAGGGCCTCCGGGCTCGGGGTGGCGGTGGGGCCGGACGTCGGGCTCGAGGTGGGGCCGGACGTCGGGCTGGGTGTCTCCGTGGAGCCGGCCGAGCTGGTGGTGCCGGAGCCGGCGCACCCGCCCAGCCCGGCGACGAGCACCCCGGCCGACAGGGTGCTGACCAGGGCGGCTGGACGGCGGTGGGGACGGCGGAGGTGGGGGGAGCGCACCGCGGGACCCTAGGCGGCGCGCCGACCCTCCACCAAGACCTCGCCGTGGCGCTGTGCGAGGTTGGGGCCATGAGTGGTCAGCCAGGTCAGGGTGCCGCGACGCGGGGCGACGAGACGTTCGTGTCCTTCGGTGAGCAGGGGGCGCAGCTGACCTACGGGTCCTACCTGCGCCTGCCCCAGCTCCTCGACAGCCAGCACCTCGAGTCCGACCCGCCGGCGCACGACGAGCTGCTGTTCATCACGATCCACCAGGTCTACGAGCTGTGGTTCAAGCAGCTGCTGCACGAGGTCACCGCCGCCCGCGACGCCCTGCTCTCGCCGCCCGGCGCGGGTCGGGACCGGCTGTGGTGGGCCCAGCACCTGCTGGCGCGCGTGCACGTCATCGAGCGCACCCTGGTCCAGCAGGTCGACGTGCTGGAGACGATGACGCCCCAGGACTTCCTGGAGTTCCGCCAGCGGCTCGCGCCGGCCAGCGGCTTCCAGTCGGTGCAGTTCCGCGAGCTGGAGTTCCTCTCCGGCGCGAAGGACCCCGGCTACCTCGACCGCTTCCGCGGCCTCAGCGACGACGAGCAGGAGCGGCTGCGCCGCCGGCTCGAGGAGCCGACCCTGTGGGACGCCTTCGTCACCGCCCTGGGCGGCGCCGGCTTCGACGTCGGCGACGACGAGCAGGTGGCGCGGGCGCTGCACACGGTGGCGCACGACCGCGACTCCCACGCCGCGTTGTGGGCGCTGGCCGAGGCGCTGCTGCAGCACGACGAGCTGGCCGCGTCGTGGCGGGCGCGGCACGTGGTGATGGTGGAGCGGATGATCGGGGCGAAGTCGGGCACCGGTGGGTCCAGCGGGTCGACGTACCTGCGCTCGCGGCTGCCGCTGCAGTACTACCCGCTGCTGTGGGAGCTGCGCTCGCAGCTCTGAGCCCCCGGCACACCTCCGCACCACCCCGGGGCCCGTGTTGTCCGCGTCACGTCGGGGTCCTAGGGTCGGGAACGTGTCAACGACGACGCACGATCTCGACAAGTCCGAGCTGATCTCCAAGGCCGCGGAGCTGGCGCGTGCCGGCCGCGGCAGCGGCGGCCCGCCGCACGCCGAGGTGGGCGACCTGCTCACCGCCTACTACCGCCACGTCGCCCCCGAGGACCTCGCCGAGCGCGCCGAGAGCGACGTGTGGGGGGCCCTGGCCAGCCACTACCGCCTGGCCCAGCAGCGACCCCAGGGCCGCGCCTCGGTGCGGGTCTTCACCCCGACCCTGGCCGAGCACGGCTGGTCGGCCGGCGGGCACAGCGTCGTCGAGGTCGTCACCGACGACATGCCCTTCCTCGTCGACTCGCTGACCATGGAGCTCTCGCGCCAGCTGCGCGACGTGCACCTGGTCGTGCACCCGCACTTCGACGTCGAGCGCGACATCACCGGCGAGCTCCAGCGCGCCCGGGTCGTCGACGACGGCGCGATGGAGCCGCAGGACTCCTCGGTGCGCGAGTCGTGGATGCACGTCGAGATCGACCGGCTCGCCGACGACGACGACACCGAGCAGATCGTCGAGGACGTCCAGCGGGTGCTGCGCGACGTGCGCGAGGCCGTCGAGGACTGGCCGCGCACCCGGCAGCGGATGCTCGACGTCGTGCGCGGCCTGCGCGAGGACCCGCCGGTCGAGCTGACCGCCGAGGAGGTCCGCCAGGGCGCCGAGCTGCTCGAGTGGCTCGTCGACGACCACTTCACCTTCCTGGGCTACCGCGAGTACCGCCTCGAGACCGTCGAGATCGACGGCGGCGAGGACGACGTCCTGCGGGCGGTGCCCGGCACCGGCCTGGGCATCCTGCGCGCCGACCAGGCCCACAGCACCTCCTTCGCCCGGCTCCCCGAGCCGGTCAAGGTCAAGGCCCGCGAGAAGTGCCTGCTGGTCCTGGCCAAGGCCAACTCGCGGGCCACCGTGCACCGCCCGGCCTACCTCGACTACGTCGGGGTCAAGACGTTCGACGAGCGGGGCGAGGTGACCGGCGAGCAGCGCTTCCTGGGCCTGTTCTCCTCGACGGCGTACGCCGAGTCGCTCACCCGCATCCCGCTGCTGCGCGAGAAGGCCCGCGAGGTGCTGCGCCGCAGCGGCTTCGACCCGCGCTCCTACGCCGGCCGCGCGCTGATGGACACCCTGGAGACCTACCCGCGCGACGAGCTCTTCCACACCGACGTGAGCCAGCTCGCGACGATGGCCGAGGCCGCGATGCACGCGCGCGAGCGGCGTGCGGTGCGCGCGATCATCCGTCCCGACACCTACGGGCGCTACGTCTCGGTGCTGGTCTACCTGCCCCGCGACCGCTACAACACCGCGGTGCGCGAGCGGTTCAGCGACATCCTGCTCGAGCGCCTGGGCGGCGAGTCCATCGAGTTCACCGTGCGGATCAACGAGTCGACGACCGCGCGCGTGCACTTCGTGGTGCACCTGCCGCGCGGCGAGAGCGACCCGACCGTCACCGGCCAGCTGCGCGCCCTCGACACCACCGACCTCGAGCGGCGCCTGGCCGACGCGTCGCGCTCGTGGCGCGACGACTTCCTGGCCGCCGTGCTCTCCGAGTACGGCGAGCAGGCCGGGGCGGTGCTGGGCCGGCGCTACGCCGACTCCTTCCCCGAGGCGTTCAAGGAGGACTACTCGGCGCGCACCGCCGCGGTCGACCTGGGCCGGCTCGAGGCGATCGAGGGCGACGAGGGCCTCGACCTGGCGCTGCACGAGAACCTCGACGCCGGTCGCGGCGAGGTGCGCCTGAAGGTCTACCGGGTCGGCAGCCCGCTGTCGCTGTCCAAGGTGCTGCCGATGATCTCCAGCCTCGGCGTCGAGGTCGTCGACGAGCGCCCGTACGAGATCGACGGCCTCGAGCGCGCCTCCTACATCTACGAGTTCGGGCTGCGCTACGGCCGCTCGCTGCCGGAGCGCTCCCGCGACCTGTTCGTGCAGTCGCTGCGCGCGATCTGGGACGGGCGCACCGACACCGACGGCTTCAACGTGCTGGTGCTGGCCGCCGAGCTGAGCTGGCGCCAGGTCTCGGTGCTGCGCGCCTACGCCAAGTACATGCGCCAGGGCGGGTCGCCCTTCCAGCTCGACACCATCGAGGAGGCGCTGAGCAGCAACGTCGACATCACCCGGCTGCTCGTGCAGCTCTTCGAGGTCCGCTTCGACCCGACCTGCGAGGACCGCGAGCAGCGCGAGGAGCAGCTGCGCGAGCGGCTGGCCGGCGCGCTCGACGACGTCGCCAGCCTCGACCACGACCGCATCCTGCGCTCCTACCTGACCCACATCGGCGCGACCCTGCGCACCAACCACTACCAGTGCACCGACGACGGCGAGCCCAAGTCGTACCTCAGCCTCAAGCTGGAGCCGTCGGCGATCCCCGACCTGCCGCGCCCGCGCCCGGAGTACGAGGTGTTCGTGCACTCCCCGCGCGTGGAGGGCGTGCACCTGCGCTTCGGCTCGGTGGCCCGCGGCGGGCTGCGCTGGTCCGACCGGCGCGACGACTTCCGCACCGAGGTGCTGGGCCTGGTCAAGGCGCAGATGGTCAAGAACACCGTCATCGTGCCGGTCGGCGCGAAGGGCGGGTTCTTCGCCAAGCAGCTGCCCGACCCCTCCGACCGCGAGGCGTGGATGGCCGAGGGCATCGCCTCCTACCGCACCTTCATCAGCGGCCTGCTCGACATCACCGACAACCTCGTCGACGGGCGCACCGCGCCGCCGGTCGACGTGGTGCGCCACGACGGCGACGACTCCTACCTGGTGGTCGCCGCCGACAAGGGCACCGCGACCTTCTCCGACATCGCCAACGAGCTGTCCAAGGACTACGGGTTCTGGCTCGGCGACGCCTTCGCCAGCGGCGGCTCGGTCGGCTACGACCACAAGGCGATGGGCATCACCGCCCGCGGCGCCTGGGTCTCGGTGCAGCGCCACTTCCGCGAGCGCGGCATCGACTGCCAGACCGAGGACTTCACCTGCGTCGGCATCGGCGACATGTCCGGCGACGTGTTCGGCAACGGGATGCTCTGCTCCGAGCACATCCGGCTCGTGGCCGCCTTCGACCACCGCGACATCTTCCTCGACCCCACGCCCGACGCCGCGACGTCGTACGCCGAGCGCAAGCGGCTCTTCGAGCAGCCGCGCACCAGCTGGCAGGACTACGACACCTCGCTGATCTCCGAGGGCGGCGGGGTGCACTCGCGCTCGAAGAAGTCGATCCCGATCACCCCGCAGGTGCGCGAGGCGCTCGGCATCAAGGACGACGTGTCGTCGATGACGCCGGCCGAGCTGATGCGCGCCATCCTCACCGCGCCCGTCGACCTGCTGTGGAACGGCGGCATCGGCACCTACGTCAAGAGCCGCGAGGAGACCCACGCCGACGCCGGCGACAAGGCCAACGACCCGATCCGCGTCGACGGTCGCGACGTGCGGGCGCGCTGCATCGGCGAGGGCGGCAACCTGGGCCTGACCCAGGCCGGGCGCATCGAGTACGCCCGCCTGGGCGGCGACCCCGACAGCGGTGGCGGTCGCGTCAACACCGACTTCATCGACAACTCCGCCGGGGTGGACACCTCCGACCACGAGGTCAACATCAAGATCCTGCTCGACCGGGTGGTCGCCGACGGCGACCTGACCGGCAAGCAGCGCAACGAGCTGCTGGCGGCGATGACCGACGAGGTCGCCGCGCTGGTGCTGCGCGACAACTACGAGCAGAACCTGGCGCTGGCCAACGCGCTCTCGCACGCGCCGTCGCTGCTGCACGTGCACGAGGAGTTCATGAAGCGCCTCGAGCGCGAGGGCGTCCTCAACCGCGCGGTCGAGGGCCTGCCCACCAGCCGCGAGGTGCGTCGCCGGGCCGACAAGAAGGAGGGGCTGACCGCGCCGGAGCTGTCGGTGCTGCTGGCCTGGACCAAGATCGTGCTGGCCCAGGAGCTCATCGAGTCCGACGTGCCCGACGACCCCTACCTCGACCAGGACCTGCTGGTCTACTTCCCCACAGCGATGCGCGAACGCTTCACCGAGCAGATCCGCAAGCACCCGCTGCGCCGCGAGATCATCGTGACCCAGGTGGTCAACGACCTGGTCAACGGCGCCGGCATGACGTTCTGGCCGCGCCTGGGCGGCGAGACCGGGGTGGGGGCCGCCGAGCTGACCCACGCCAACTTCGTGGCCCGCGAGATCTTCGGGTCGCTGCCGCTGCGCGAGGAGCTGCACTCCTACGACAACAAGCTCGACGCCTCGGTGCAGACCCGGATGCGCCTGGAGATGCGCACCCTGGTCGAGCGGGCCACCCGCTGGCTCGTCGCCAACCGGCGTGCCCCGCTCGACAGCAGCGCCACCGTCGAGCAGCTGGCCGGGCCGGTCCAGGAGACCGTGGCCCAGCTGCCCGAGCTGATGACCGGGCGCGAGCTGGCGGCCTTCGAGCAGCGCCGCGACCGCCTGGTCGAGCGCGGCGTGCCCGACGACCTGGCCACCCGCGTGGCGGTCCTGCCGCCGGCGTACATGGTGCTGGGCATCGTCGACGCCGCCACCCGCGAGGGCCTCGACCCCGCCGAGGTCGCCCGGGTGCACTTCGCCCTCGGCGAGCGGCTGGGGCTGCCCGCGCTGGTGCTGCGCATCCTCGGGCTGCCGCGCGAGGACCGCTGGCAGACCATGGCGCGCGCCGCGCTGCGCGACGACCTGCACTCGGTGCACCTGCAGCTGACCCTGCGGGTCATCGCCGCCACCGGCGACGACGAGTCGGCCACCGCGCGGATCTCGACCTGGGAGGACGGCGACGCCACCGCGGTGGGCCGTGCCGCCAGCACCCTCGGCGAGATCTGCTCCGACGAGGACGCCGACCTCGCGCGGCTCTCGGTGGGGCTGCGGATCGTGCGGGGGCTGCTCACCAGCTGACCCCGTCGTCGAGACCGGGTGAGGTGCCCGCCTCCTGCACGCCGTGCACCGTTCGCGCCGACACCGGGTCGGGGGTGAGGAAACCGGGTCGTGGGGTGTCGGTGGCCGCGCCTAGGATCGGTGTCGATGTCAACGACTCTCGGATCTCGTGGTGGCACCGACGCGCTCGGTCCCGACCCGGACAGCCCGCCGCCCGCGGGCGTCCACTCGCTGTGGCGCCTGCGCGGCTACCTGCGCCCCCACGTCGGGGCGCTGGCCATCATGCTCGTCGCCTCGCTGGGCGGGGTCGCCCTGGCGATCGGGATCCCGCTGGTGACCCGGGCGATCATCGACGGGCCGGTGACCGACCGCGACCTCGGGGCCCTGCTGCCGCTGGCCGGGCTGGCGCTGCTGCTCGGCGTGCTCGAGGCGGTGCTGGTGTGGTGGCGGCGCTGGGTGCAGTCCAACGCGGTCCTGGGCCTCGAGACCACGATGCGCCGCGACCTCTACGCCCACCTGCAGCGGCTGCCGATGGCCTTCCACACCCGGTGGGGCTCGGGCCAGCTGCTGTCGCGGGCCACCACCGACCTGGCCGCGATCCGCCGGTTCTCCGGGTTCGGCCTGCTGTTCCTGCTGATCAACGTCGTGCAGCTGGTGGCGACCACCGCGGTCCTGCTGCACATGTACTGGCCGCTGGGTCTCGTCGTGGCCGCGGCCGCGGTGCCGATCGTGTGGCTCTCGATGCGCTTCGAGAAGCGCTACGTCGTCATCTCGCGCCGGGTCCAGGACGAGCAGGGCGACCTCGCGACCCTGGCCGAGGAGGGCGCGGTCGGCATCCGGGTGGTGAAGTCCTTCGGGCGCAGCGCCCACATCGGCGAGCAGTACGACGTCGCCGCCCGACGCCTGCACGCCACCAGCGTCGAGAAGGCGAGGCTCTCGGCGAAGTTCTGGACCTTCCTCGAGGTGATCCCCAACGTCGCGGTGGTCGTGGTGCTGCTGCTCGGCGCCCTCGGGGTCGGGCGCGGCCAGCTGACCCTCGGCGAGCTGGTCGCCTTCATCACCCTGCTGCTGAGCCTGGTGTGGCCGGTCTCCTCGCTCGGCGTGATCCTGGCGATGGCCCAGGAGGCGATGACGGCCTCGGCGCGCATCCTGGAGATCTACGACACCGAGCCCTCCATCGTCGGCGGCGACCGGGTCGTCGACGACCCGCGCGGCCACCTGCGCCTCGAGCAGGTCGACTTCGCGTTCCCCGACGCCCCCGACGAGCCGGTGCTGCGCGGCGTCGACCTCGACGTGCGCCCCGGCGAGACGGTCGCCCTGGTCGGCGCCACCGGCTCGGGCAAGACCATCCTGACCGCGCTCGTCCCGCGGCTGTGGGACGTCACCGGTGGCCGGGTGCTCATCGACGGCGTCGACGTGCGCGAGCTGCGCACCGACCACCTGCGCACCCTGGTCGCCACCGCCTTCGAGGACCCCACGCTGTTCTCGATGAGCGCGCGCGAGAACCTCACCCTGGGCCGCGCTGACGCGACCGAGATCGAGATCGAGCAGGCCCTCGAGGTCAGCCAGGCGCAGTTCGTGCACGACCTGCCGTGGGGCCTCGACACCCGCATCGGCGAGCAGGGGATGGCGCTCTCGGGCGGGCAGCGCCAGCGGCTCGCGCTGGCCCGTGCGGTGCTGGCGCGACCCCGCGTCCTGGTGCTCGACGACACCCTGTCCGCGCTCGACGTGCACACCGAGGCGCTCGTCGAGGAGGCCCTGGGCCGGGTGCTGTCCTCGACGACGGCGATCGTGGTGGCGCACCGGGCCTCCACGGTGCAGCTGGCCGACCGGGTCGCGCTCCTGCAGGACGGCACCATCACCCACGTCGGGCCGCACCGCGAGCTGCTGGCGACCGTGCCGGCGTACCGCGACCTGCTCGCGGGCGACGACGACCTCGACGACGAGCAGGCTGAGGAGGTGTCGGCATGAGCACCGCACAGACCTGGCGCGGCGAGGCCGAGGTCGACCAGGACGAGGCGGCCGAGCGGCTGACGGCCGGCTCCCTCGGGGGCGGCGCCAAGCGGCTGCTGCGCGACCTGCTGCGCCCCTACAAGCGGGCCCTGCAGGTCCTGGTCCTGATCGTGCTGGTCGAGAACGCCGCCCGGCTGGCGATCCCCTACCTGGTCAAGGTCGGCATCGACTCGGGCATCCCGCCGATCCGCGAGCGCGACGACCTCTCCACGCTGCTGACCGTGGTGGCCGTGGTGCTGGTGGCCACGCTGACCCAGGCCGTGGCCCGCAACCGGTTCCTCGTGCGCCAGGGCCAGATCGGCCAGGACGTGCTGCTGGCGCTGCGCCGACGGGTCTTCGGGCACTTCCAGGCCCTCAGCCCCGCCTTCCACGACACCTACACCTCGGGACGGGTGATCTCGCGCCAGACCTCCGACGTCGACGCGATCCACGAGATGCTCGAGACCGGCTTCGACGGCCTGGTCACCGCGGCCATCACCCTGGTCGGCACCGCCGGCATCCTGCTCTTCCTCGACGTCCGGCTGGGTCTGGTCGCGCTGCTGTGCGGGCCGTTCCTGGCGCTGCTGACCAACTGGTTCCGCAAGGCCTCGGCCAGCTCCTACCGGGTCACCCGGGAGAAGGTCGCGCTGGTCATCGTGCACTTCGTGGAGTCCATGGGCGGGGTCCGCGCGGTCCAGGCCTTCCGCCGCGAGGAGCGCAACCAGGAGATCTTCGACGACGTCAACGACCAGTACCGCCGCGCCAACCTGGTCGCCTTCCGCCTGGTCGCCTGGTTCATGCCCGGCATCCGCCTGATCGGCAACATCACCATCGCGGTGGTGCTGCTCTACGGCGGCTACCTGGCCTACCAGGGCGACGTCACCGTCGGGGTGCTGGCCGCGTTCCTGCTCTACCTGCGCCAGTTCTTCGAGCCGATGATGGAGATCAGCCAGTTCTACAACACCTTCCAGTCCGCCTCGGCGGCGCTGGAGAAGCTCGCGGGCGTGCTCGAGCAGGAGCCGGACGTCCCCGAGCCCACCTCGCCGCGCCCGTTGGCACAGGCGTCGGGGGAGCTGCGCTTCGACTCGGTGCGCTTCGAGTACGTCGAGGGGCGTCCGGTGCTGCCGGGCCTCGACCTGGTCGTGCCCGCCGGCCAGACCGTGGCGCTGGTGGGCACCACCGGCGCCGGCAAGACCACCCTGGCCAAGCTGGCCACCCGCTTCTACGACCCGACCGGCGGGCGGGTGCTGCTCGACGGCATCGACGTGCGCGACCTGGCCAGCGACACCCTGCGCGACCACGTGGTGATGGTGACCCAGGAGAACTACCTGTTCTCGGGCACGATCGCCGACAACATCCGCTTCGGCCGGCCCGACGCGACGATGGAGGAGGTCGTGGCCGCCACCACGGCGCTGGGCGCCCACGACTTCATCGCGGCCATGCCGCAGGGCTACGAGACCGACGTCGCCAACCAGGGCGGCCGCCTCTCGGCCGGCCAGCGCCAGCTGGTCGCCTTCGCCCGGGCCTTCCTGGCAGACCCCGCGGTGCTGATCCTCGACGAGGCGACGTCGTCGCTCGACGTGCCCTCGGAGCGGTTGGTGCAGCAGGCGCTGCGCACCGTGCTGGCCGGGCGCACCGCGGTGATCATCGCCCACCGGCTCTCGACGGTGCAGATCGCCGACCGGGTGCTGGTGATGGAGCACGGTCGGGTCGTCGAGGACGGCAGCCCGGCGGAGCTCGTGGCCGCCGGCGACGGCCGGTTCTCGGCGCTGCACGAGGCCTGGCAGGCCTCGCTGGCCTAGACGGGTGGGCCCGCCGGCGGCGTACTAGGGTCCGGGACATGGGAGCGATCGAGACGGTCGACCTGACGATGACCTACGGCACGCTGCGGGCGGTGGACGCCGTCTCGGTGCAGGTCGCCGAGGGCGAGTTCGTCGGCGTCCTGGGGCCCAACGGGGCCGGGAAGACCACGCTGCTGGAGATGGTCGAGGGGCTGCGGCGCCCCACGTCGGGCAGCGCCACCGTGCTGGGTGAGCCCGTGTGGCCGCGCAACGCGGCGCTGCTGCCGCGCATCGGGGTGCAGCTGCAGGCGTCGTCGTTCTTCGAGCGGCTCACCGCCCGCGAGCAGATCCGGACCTTCGCCGCGCTCTACTCCCGCCCCGCCCGCGAGGCCGACGACTGGCTCGAGCGGGTGGGTCTGGCGGAGAAGGCCGGGACCCGGGTCGAGGACCTGTCCGGTGGCCAGGCCCAACGGCTCTCCATCGCCTGCGCGCTGGTGCACGACCCCGAGGTGCTCTTCCTCGACGAGCCGACCGCGTCCCTCGACCCGCAGGCGCGGCGCAACCTGTGGGACCTGCTGTCGGGGCTGAACGAGGCGGGCCGCACCGTCGTGCTCACCACCCACCACATGGACGAGGCCGAGACCCTGTGCGACCGGGTGGCGATCATGGACCACGGTCGGATCCTCGACATGGACAGCCCGGCCGCGCTGGTGCGTGGCCTCGACGCACCCACCCGGATCACCGTGGCCCCGGGGCTGCTCGACCGGGCCGCGGGCCGCTCGCTGGGCGGGGTCGAGGACGCCCGGGCGGGCGCCGAGGGCACGGTGCTGGTCACCCGGGAGCCCGCGCGGGTCGTCGGCAGGCTCGCCGAGCTCGACCTGCTCGACGGGGTGCAGGTGCACACCGGCACCCTGGAGGACGTCTTCCTGACCCTCACCGGACGGGAGTACCGCGCGTGAGGCAGTTCTGGGCGCTCTCCCTGGCCATCGTGCGCGGCTTCACGCGCGACAAGGCGTCGGTGTTCTTCTCGCTCGTCTTCCCGCTGATGTTCCTGGTCCTCTTCGGCGGCGTCTTCGCCGACCAGTCCCGCTCCGAGCTCGACATGGTGCAGGTCGGCGAGGTGCCGGTCCTCCAGGAGCTGCCGGACGGGGCGCGGGAGGCCTTCGACGACACCTTCACCGTGACCCGTACCGACGACCTCGACACGGCCGTCGAGCTGGTGCGCAGCGGCGACGCCGACGTGGCGGTCGAGATGCGCGACGACACCCTGGTCGCACACATCACGCTCACCGACCAGGTCGCGGCCGCCGTCACGCGCGGCTCGCTGCAGGCCTTCGTCGACGGCACCAACGTCGCGCTGCTCGCGCAGGACGCCGGCCGCGCGCCGGCGTACGGGCTCGCCGTCGAGCAGGTGGAGGACGAGTCGCTGAGCGCCATCCAGTTCGTCACCCCCGGCCTGCTCGGCTGGGCGGTGGCGATGAGCGCGGCGTTCGGCGCCGCCGCGACGCTGCAGGGCTGGCGGCAGTCGAAGCTGCTGCGCCGCCTGCAGCTGGCCCCGGTCGCGACCCGCACCGTGGTCGCCGCGCGGGTCAGCGTGACCCTGGTGATCGCGCTGGTGCAGATGGCGATCTTCCTCGGTCTCGGCACCGCCCTCTTCGGGCTCAGCCTGACCGGGTCGTGGTGGATGGCGGTGCCGCTGCTGGTCACCGGCACGTTGAGCTTCATGGCGCTGGGGCTGTTGGCGGGGGCGGTCACCCGCAGCGCCGAGGGCGCGGTCAACGCGGCCAACTTCGTGGTGCTGCCGATGGCCTTCCTCAGCGGCTCGTTCTTCCCGCTCGACGCGGCGCCGCAGTGGCTGCAGACCGTGTCGCTGGCGCTTCCCCTGCGCTACCTCAACGAGGGCATGCTCGACGTGATGGTGCGCGGCGAGGGAGCAACGGCTGCGTTCGCACCGATCGGCGTGCTGGCACTCTTCGCCCTGGTCGTCACGCTCCTGGCGGCCCGCCTCTTCCGATGGGAACGCGCATGAACCTGCTCAGCACCCCGCTGGCCCGCCTCGACCGGCTCACCCGTCCGCTCACCGGGCGGCCCAGCCCGCTGCGCGGCACCCACGTGGTCATCACCGGGGCCTCCTCGGGCATCGGCGAGGCCACGGCGTACGCCGCCGCTGCCGCCGGCGCCCACGTGCTGCTGGTGGCGCGGCGCGCCGACGAGCTCGAGCGGGTGGCCGGCCGGGTGCGCGAGCGGGGCGGCACGGCGACGACGTACCCCTGCGACCTGACCGACGGTGCGGCCGTCGACGCGCTGGTCGCGCGGCTGCTCGCCGAGCACGGCCACGTCGACCACCTGGTCAACAACGCCGGGCGCTCGATCCGGCGGTCGCTGGCGCTGAGCGGCGACCGGTTCCACGACGTCGAGCGCACGATGGCGATCAACTTCCTGGCCCCGGTGCGCCTGACCATGGGGCTGCTGCCCTCGATGCGCGAGCGCGGCTCGGGCCACGTGGTCAACATCGTCACCTGGGGCGTGCAGCTCAAGGCCCCGAAGTTCTCGGCCTACATCGCCTCCAAGACCGCCCTCGACGCCTGGAGCCGGGTCGCGGGCCGCGAGACCTGGGGCGACGGTGTCACCTTCACCTCGATGCGCTTCGGGCTGGTCGAGACCGCGATGACCGCGCCCACCGAGGCCTACGCCGGGCGCGGCGCGAGCCCCGAGCAGGCCGCCGCGCGCGTCGTACGCGCCCTGGAGGAGCGGCCGGTGCTGGTCAGCACCCTCGCCGGCAACCTCGGCGAGGTGCTCAACCTGCTCGCGCCCCGGCTCACCGACGTGCTCTTCGCCCGAGCCGACCGGATGTTCCCCGACTCCGCCGCGGCCCGCCCGGGGGAGGGGGAGGCCGCGAAGGTTCATCGGGTACCCGATGAAGCTGGCGCCACCTGACCGAAGGTTCAGCCGGGTAGCGCGAGTTCCATCGGGTACCCGATGAAACTCCCGCCGGCCTCGCCTCAGCTCGCCTTCTTGGCCGCCGCCTTCTTCGTCGTCGTCTTCTTGCTGGTGCTCTTCTTCGCGCTGGTCTTCCTGGCCGCGCTCGACTTGCTGGTGCTCTTCTTGGCCGTCGACTTCTTCGCGGCCGTCTTCTTGGCCGGCGTCTTCTTGGTGGCGCTCCTCGCGGGCTTCTCGCCGGCCTCGGAGCCCTCGGAGTCCTGGGAGTCCTCGTCGGACTCGTCGCTCTCGCGGCGTCCCGACTTCGCGGCGTCGACGGAGCGCTGGAGGGCGGCGAGGAGGTCGACGACCTCGCCGGAGGACTTGGTCGAGGTGGGGGTGCGCTTCATCTCGCCGCCCTCGATCTTGGTCTTGACCATCATCTCGACGGCCGCGGCGTAGTCGTCCTCGAACTCGGAGGCGTCGAAGTCGCCGGCGAGGGTCTCGACGAGCATCGTGGCCATCTTGGTCTCGGCCTCCTTGACCTCGCCGGCCTCGACCGAGAAGTCGGGGGTGCGGATCTCGTCGGGCCACATCATCGTCTGCAGCACGATCACGTCGTCGCGCACCCGCAGCACCGCGATGGTGGTGCGCTGGCGCAGCGCGACGGTCACCACGGCCATCCGGTCGGCCTCGAGCAGCGCCTGGCGCAGCAGGGCGTACGGCTTCGCGCCGGACTTCTCGGGCTCGAGGTAGTAGCTCTTCTCGAAGAGCATCGGGTCGATCTGGTCGGAGGGCACGAACTTCTCGACCGCGATCTCGCGCGACGACGTCGACGGCAGCTCGGCCATGTCGTCGTCGGTGAGGATCACCATCTCGCCGTCCTCGGTCTCGTAGCCCTTCGCGATGTCGGCGTAGGGCACCTCCTCGCCGTCGATCGAGCAGACCCGCTGGTAGCGGATGCGCCCGCCGTCCTTGGCGTGCACCTGGCGGAACGACACGTCGTGCGACTCGGTCGCGGAGTAGAGCTTGACGGGCACGCTGACGAGCCCGAAGGACACCGCACCCTTCCAGATCGCGCGCATGGGGAAGCCTCTCGTTTCGCGGACACCACCAGTGTGACGGGTGGGACGCCGGTTCGTCATCGCCCGGGTGGGGGCGCGTGCGCGCCCGCTCGGGCAGGATGGCCGGGTGCCACCGCTGCGCCCGATGCTCGCGACCAAGACGAGCAGCCTGCCCACGGGCGCCGAGTGGTCCCACGAGGTGAAGTGGGACGGTGTGCGCATCCTCGCCGACCTCACGCCCGCCGGTGGGGGCTCGACGAGGCTGTGGAGCCGCAACGTCAACGAGGTCGGCGTGGCCTGGCCCGACGTGGTCGAGAACGCCGTGGGCGCGCGCGACCTGCTCGTCGACGGCGAGGTGATCGTGCTCAACGACGCCGGGGTGCCCGACTTCCGGGTGCTCCAGGAGCGCCTGCACGTGAGCCGGGCGAGCACCGCCGAGCGGCTCGCCGGCGCCCTGCCGGCGACCTTCATGGTCTTCGACCTGCTGCGCCTCGACGGCACCGACCTGAGCGACCTGCCGCTGCACGAGCGGCGCGCCCGCCTCGCCGACCTCGACCTGGGCCGCTGGCAGGTGCCGGCGGCGTACGACGACGGGGCGATGCTGCACGCCGCGACCCTCGAGCAGGGGCTCGAGGGCGTGGTCAGCAAGCGCCTCGACTCGCGCTACACCTTCGAGCGGCGCAGCCCGCACTGGCTCAAGCTCGCCCACCGCCACCGCCGCTCCTACGTCGTCGGGGGCTGGCGGCCCCAGGAGGGCAGCAGCGACCGGTTGGCCGCGCTGCTGGTGGGGGAGCCGACCCCCGACGGGCTGGCCTACCGCGGTCGGGTCGGCAGCGGCATCGGGGCGCGGGTCTCGCGCCAGCTCACCGCGCTGGTCGCCGACCTCGCGCGCGACCGCAGCCCCTTCGCCGACGAGGTGCCCCGGCTCGACGCCCGCGGCACGCACTGGGTCGAGCCGGTGCTGGTCGTCGACGTCGACACCCACGGCACCGGCCACGCCCGCCTGCGCCAGCCGTCCTACCGCGGCCTGCGCGAGGACCTGGCCCCCGCCGACCTGCCGGACCAGTCGTGAGGCCAGTCGTGAGACCAGTCGTGAGACCAGTCGTGAGAGGCGGGGACTGATGGCGGGCGAGGAGGTGCTGGTCGACGTCGAGGGCCGCACGCTGCGCATCAGCAACCTCGACAAGGTGATGTACCCCGCGACGGGGACGACCAAGGGCGAGGTGCTGCAGTACTACGCCCGGATCGCGCCCACCCTGCTGCCGCACCTGGCCGACCGCGCGGTGACCCGGATCCGCTGGCCGCACGGCACCGGCGGCAGCAGCTTCTTCGAGAAGAACGCCCCCTCGGGCACGCCGTCGTGGGTGCGCACCGTGTCGGTGCCCACGACCGGCAGCCGCGGGGAGTCGCGCCACGGCGACCGCCTGGTCTTCCCGGTGGTCGACGACCTGGCGACGCTGACCTGGCTGGCCAACCTGGCCGCCCTCGAGCTGCACGTGCACCAGTGGCGGGTGGGGCGCAACGGCCGGCCGCGCAACGCCGACCGGATCGTCATCGACCTCGACCCGGGTGACCCGGCGGGGCTGCACGAGTGCTGCCAGGTGGCGCTGCTGGTGCGCGACCGCCTGGCCGAGCGCGGCCTGGAGGCGCGACCGGTCACCAGCGGCAGCAAGGGGCTGCACCTCTACGCGACGCTGCCGCGGCGCCTGCCGCCCGCGGAGTCGACCGAGCTGGCCAAGGAGGTCGCCGAGGAGCTATCCGCTGCCCACCCCCGGCGGGTCACCGCGACCATGACCAAGGCGCGCCGCGGCGGCAAGGTCTTCCTCGACTGGTCGCAGAACGCCGGCTCGAAGACCACCATCACGCCCTACTCGCTGCGCGGGCGCGACCGGCCGTACGTCGCCGCGCCGGTCTCGTGGGACGAGGTCGAGGCCGGCGCCGAGGACCCCCTGGGCCTGGAGCAGCTGCGCCTCGAGGAGGTCCTGGAGCGCGTGGAGGAGCGGGGCGACCTGTTCGCGGAGCCGCGCTGAGGGTGCTGCCGAGCGGTGTTACCGAACCGTGGACCGGTCGTGGTCGAGGCGTGGCCGCGGCGTGCGCGCCGGGTCCTACGGTCACAGGGACCGGGCGCTCGACCGGTGCGCGACCAGGGGAGGACCCGCCATGACCTCGATCCAGCTCCAGCGGCACGGACAGCCGCAGCTGCCGAGCCTGAGCAGCTCGCAGCTGCGCACGGGTGGCGTGTTCCTGGTCGTGCTGCTCGTGCTCGCGGGCACCGTGTGGCTCAGCGGCATCCCGCTGCGCGGCAGCGAGACCGACGCGGGCGCCGGCATGTCGCTCTCCGCCGGCGAGCAGGGCACCACGCTGAGCGTGACCAGCCTCGAGGCGGGGGCCAGCGCCAGCCGCACCGTGACGATCCGCAACCCCGAGAGCAGCGAGGTGCGCCTGGCGCTGGTCGAGAACGCCGCACCCACCACGGCCGCCGGTGGCGCGCTGGTGCTGCGCATCGAGCACGACGAGCGGGTGGTCTACGAGGGCCCCTTCGGTGCGATGGCCGACGTGCGCCAGGACATGGGCTGGGTGCCGGCGCGCGGGGAGAGCACCTTCCGCTTCACCGTCTCGCTCCCTGAGACCGCGCCGCCCTTCTCCGCGGGCGGGCAGGCCGCCACAGCCACGTATGCGTGGGAGAGCACTCCCTGACGGGGAGGGGTCCGGGGTGTCGCGTCGTCGAACTGCCGTGTTGGCGCCTCGCCCCGATGCCCGGGGCCCTATGCTTCGGACCATGGCTCAGCGTGTCCTGGTGGTCGAGGACGAGGAAGACATCGCCTTCCCCCTCGTCCGCACCCTCGAACGTGAGGGCTACGAGGTGTCCTGGGTCGACAGCGGTCAGCGCGCCCTCGACGACCTGAGCGGCATCCCCGCGGACGTGGTCATCCTCGACCTGGGCCTGCCCGACATGGACGGCCTCGAGGTCTGCCGGCGCGCCCGGGAGGCCGGCTACGAGGGTGCGATCATGATCGTGACCGCCCGCGCCGGTGAGCTCGACCGGGTCGTGGGCCTCGACTACGGCGCCGACGACTACCTGGCCAAGCCCTTCGGCCTGGCCGAGCTGCAGGCCCGGGTGCGGGCGCTGCTGCGCCGCACCGCCAGCGGCTTCTCCGCCTCGGGCGATCCCGACCCCCACGGGCTGCGCGTCGACGTCGCGGCCCGCCGCGTCTACTGCGGCGAGCAGGAGGTCCCGCTGACGGGCAAGGAGTTCGAGGTGCTCAACATCCTGGCCTCCCAGCGCGACAAGGTCGTGGCCCGCGGCCGGCTGATGGCCGACGTGTGGGACGAGAACTGGTACGGCTCGACCAAGACCCTCGACGTCACCATCGGTCGCCTGCGCCAGAAGCTCGAGAGCGTCGGGGTCACCGACAAGATCGTCGCCGTGCGCGGGGTCGGCTTCCGTCTCGAGGGCGCCGCGGCCCCCTCGACCAGCTCGGCCCCCTCCTCGGCCGACGCCTGAGCCGGTGGCCGCGCCCCCGCAGGACCCCGCCCAGCACGACCAGCCCGACCAGGATGCCCCGCGCCGTGAGGTGCTGACCTGGCTGACCGACATGGACGGCGTGCTGGTGCACGAGGAGGTGCCGATCCCCGGCGCCCAGGAGTTCATCGAGGCCCTCCAGCGCTCCGGGCTCGGCTTCATGGTGCTGACCAACAACTCGATCTTCACCCCGCGCGACCTGCGCGCCCGCCTGCTCGGCAGCGGCATCGACGTGCCCGAGTCGGCGATCTGGACCTCCGCCCTGGCCACCGCGCAGTTCCTGCACGACCAGCGCCCCGGCGGGTCGGCGTACGTCGTGGGGGAGACCGGGCTGACCACGGCCCTGCACGACGCGGGCTACGTGATGACCGACCGCGACCCCGACTACGTCGTGCTCGGCGAGACCCGCACCTACTCCTTCGAGGCGATCACCCGCGCGATCCGCCTCATCGACGACGGCGCCCGGTTCATCGCGACCAACCCCGACCCCAGCGGGCCCAGCCAGGACGGCAAGCTGCCCGCCACCGGCGCGGTCGCCTCGCTGATCACCACCGCGACCGGGCGGGCGCCCTACTACGTCGGCAAGCCCAACGCGCTGATGATGCGCAGCGCCCTGAACCGCATCGACGCCCACTCCGAGACCACCGTGATGGTGGGCGACCGGATGGACACCGACATCATCGCCGGGCTCGAGGCGGGGCTGCGCACGGTGCTGGTCACCAGCGGCTCGACCCGCCCCGACCAGGTCGGCACCTTCCCCTACCGCCCCACCGTGGTGCGCGAGTCGGTGGCCGACCTCGTCGGCCTCGTCGACGAGTGGGCCCGACGGGTGTGAGCACGCCCCCGCGACGTAGTCTCCGCGCATGACGTCCGGCCCCCCCGATGCCAGGCGGCAGCGGGTCCTCCTGGTCGTCGCCACCGTCGTCGCCGCCGCCGTGCTCGTCGTCTTCTGGTCGCTGCTGGCGTCGTCGCTCTCGCTGGAGGCACGTGGGGGTGTCAGCGCCCTGGGCCTGGTCGTGGCGGGCGCGCTGGCCACCGCGAGCACCGCTGTGCGGGCCCGGTGGTCGACCGGCGGGCGGCGTCGCGCCTGGCGGCTGCTGTCCCTGGCCGGCCTGACCGCGCTCACCGGCAACGTGCTGGCGATGCTGCTGGGGGACTCCTCGAGCGCGGTGTCCTCGCCGGTGGGCGACACCGCGATCGCCCTGGCGCTGGTGCTGGCGATCGTGAGCCTGACCTGGTTCACCCAGGTGAACCGCAGCCGGGTCGACCTGGCGGTGATGGCGCTCGACGGGCTGATCCTCGGCACCGCGGTGCTGATGATCGCCGCCAGCCTGGTCTACGACCAGCTGCTCGCCTCGGGCGAGAACGTCTCCCTGCTCGCGGGCACGGTCATCCCGATCCTCGACGTCGTGCTGGCGACCGTCGCGCTCATCCTGCTGCGCCGCACCCGCGGCCCCGACCGGGTCGCCCTCGGCCTGGTCGCGGCCGGCTTCATCGTCTACACGATGACCGACCTGGGGTACGCCGTGCGGGTCGCGGCCGGCACCTTCGACTTCGGCACGGTGCTCGACCTCGGCTGGATGGGCGGCTACCTCCTGCTCGCCCTGGCGGCCTGGTGGCCCAGCCGGGTCAGCGACGTGACCCGCGAGGACGGGGTCGCGGGCGCGGAGGACTGGGACACCGCCGTCGTCTTCGGCGTGCTCCTGGTCGCGACCATGGTCGAGGTGATCGGCGAGGGCGCCGGCGGCCTGCTCAGCGTCGAGGCCGTGCTGTGGTTCCTGCTGATCGGCGGGGCGGGGTTGCGCCAGGGACTGATCGCGCGCGACAACCGGCACCTGCGCGCCAACCTGGAGGACCAGGTGCGCGAGCGCACCGCCGACCTGCGCCAGATGGGGCGCGAGACCGAGGTGCTGCTCTCCTCGGTGGCCGACGGCATCTACGGCGTCGACCTCGAGGGCCGGGTCACCTTCGTCAACCCCTCCGGCGCCCAGATGCTGGGCTACGAGGTGGCCGACCTGACCGGGCGCGTGGCCCACGACGTCTTCCACGCCCCCGACGAGCAGGGCAGGGCCTACCCGGCCGAGCACTGCTACATCGCCGACGCCGTCGGCTCGCGCTTGGTCACCCACAGCGAGGACGACCGCTACCTGCGCGCGGACGGTGAGGCGTTCCCGGTCGAGATCACCGCGAGCCCGCTCGTCGACGGCGACACCGGCGAGGTCCGTGGCGGGGTCGTGGTCTTCCGTGACGTGACCTCGCGCCACGAGGTCGAGCGGGTCAAGAACGAGTTCCTCTCGGTGGTCAGCCACGAGCTGCGCACCCCACTGACCTCGATCCGCGGCTCCCTGGGGCTGCTGGCCGGGGGCGTGCTCGGGGAGCTGCCCGAGCCCGCCTCGGCGATGGTCGACCGGGCGCTGATGAGCTCGGAGCGCCTGACCCGGATGATCAACGACATCCTCGACCTCGAGCGGATCGAGTCGGGCAGCCTGGCCCTCGAGGTCGCGCCGCACGACGTCGACGACCTGCTGGCCATCGCCGAGCGCGAGATGACCGGGCTGGCCGAGAGCCGCCAGGTGCGCCTCGTGCGCGGTGCCGGGTGCCCGGCCCAGGTCCTGGCCGACCACGACCGCATCGTGCAGTCGCTGACCAACCTGATCGGCAACGCGGTGAAGTTCTCCGCGCCCGGCGCGGTGGTCGAGCTCGACGCGCGGCTGGTGGGTGGCGAGGTGGAGATGCGGGTGCGCGACCAGGGCCGTGGCATCCCCGCCGACCAGCTCGACGCGATCTTCGACCGGTTCGTGCAGGTCGACTCCTCCGACATGCGCCAGGAGGGCGGCTCGGGCCTGGGCCTGGCGATCTGCCGCGGCATCGTGGAGCGCCACGGCGGCCGGGTGTGGCTGGAGAGCGAGGTCGGCGTCGGCACCACCGCCCACCTGAGCCTGCGGGCCGCGCCGGTGCGTGGACCCTCCGAGGTGCCGGTCTGAGCCGCGGGGCAGAATCGGCCCGCTCGCCGGCGGGGACAGCCCCGCACCACCGTCCCGCTGCCTCGGAGGCTCCCTTGGACACGACCCCACCGCCCGCCGCGCCCCGGATCACGGTGCGCACCGGCAGCGGCACCGGCCGCACCCGGCTCTCGGCCTTCGACGCCGCGCTGCGCGAGGCCGGGGTGGCCGACCTCAACCTGGTCACGCTGTCCTCGGTGGTGCCGCCGGGCAGCACGGTGGTGGAGTCGCACGAGCCGTTGAAGCACGACCACGGGGACCGGCTGTGGTGCGTGCTGGCCTCGGCCGGCGCCGAGCAGCACGGCGAGGTCGTGTGGGCCGGTCTGGGCTGGGCCCGCGAGACCACCAGCGGTGCCGGGGTGTTCGTGGAGCACCACAGCGGCAGCGAGGAGGCCCTGCGCACCCAGATCGCGCTGAGCCTGGAGGACCTGTGCGCCTCGCGCGGCTGGGTCGACGTCGAGAGCCACACGGTCGTGGCCAGCGCCCACTGCGTCGACGACCCGGTCTGTGCCCTGGCCGTGGCCGCCTACGAGGTCCAGGGGTGGGGCACCGGTGCCTGAGCGGACCCTCGAGGGGCTGACCGTGACCATCGAGGTCGAGACGGTGCTCGAGCCCGAGGTCGTCGAGCGCTTCCACGCGCTGTACGCCGCCACCTTCGAGCCGCTGGCCACGCGCGCCGTGGCGCGCCAGGTGCTGCACCGCGAGGAGTTCGTGGAGGAGATGTCGGACCCGCGGGTGATGAAGTACGTCGCCCGCGACCTCGACGGCGAGGTGGTCGGGCTGACCACGCTGACCCGCGACCTCGAGACCGTGCCGTGGATCAGCCCCGACTACTTCGCCGCGCACTACCCCGAGCACACGGCCCGCGACGCGGTCTACTACCTCGGCTTCACCCTGGTCGCCCCGCAGCACCGTCGCACCCACGTCTTCCAGTCGATGATCGAGGAGGTCGTCGAGCTGGTCCGCGACGACCGCGGGGTCTGCGGGTGGGACGTGTGCGCCTACAACGAGCAGCACCTGGGCTTCTCGACGATGATCGGGGCGCTGCTGCACTCGCGGGCCGACTGCACCATCGAGCAGGTCGACACCCAGACCTACTCGGTGGTCCGGATGCACGGACCCAGGGGCTCCTGAGCGCTCCTGGGGATGACCTGCGGGGGTGCCGCCCCGGGTATCGTGGGCGCTCGCGGTCGTCCGGGGCCGTGACCGTCGAGAGGGAACGATGCCGAGCGTGCTGGTGGTCGACGACGACGACGACGTCCGCATGGTCACCTGCATCTCGCTGAGCAAGGTCGGCGGGTGGGACGTGCTCGAGGCGTCGCGCGGTCGTGAGGCGCTCGAGCTCGCCGCGAGCGCCCGGCCCGACGCCATCCTGCTCGACCTGATGATGCCGGACATGGACGGCATCACGACCTTCCGCCTGCTCCAGGACGACCCCGTGACCAGGGACATCCCCGTCATCCTGCTGACCGCCAAGAGCCGGGTCGGCCCCACCCAGCCGTGGGACGGACTGGCCGTGACCGGGGTGCTGGCCAAGCCCTTCAGCCCGATGGAGCTGCCCGGCGACGTCGCGGCGCTGCTGGGCTGGAGCGCGCCGGGCGCCTAACGTACGGCCATGCGGTCGTTCCGGTGGCACGGCAAGACGTTCGGCGGGGTCCCGCGCGAGCACTGGCGGCGCGTCAACGACGCGCTCGACCCCGAGAGCGACTTCGTCGAGATCTACCGCAACGCGGTGGTCCACGAGTTCCCGTGGGACATGAACCAGGCGCTGTCCTTCGCGCTGTTCCGCACCTACGCGGTGCCGGGCATCGGGCGGCTGCTCGCCGAGACCGGCGCCTTCACCGAGCAGGTGCAGCGGCGCTACGACGACACGGCGCTGCTGCTCGAGCAGCCCTCCCTCAAGGGCTTCGACCACCCTGACGCCCGGGCCGCGATCCGGCGCGTCAACCAGATGCACCGCGCCTACGACATCCCCGACCACGAGTTCCGCTACGTGCTGTCCACGTTCGTGGTGGTGCCCAAGCGCTGGCTCGACGACTACGGCAAGCGGCCCCTGACCAGCACCGAGCTGCGGGCCTCGGTCAACTACTACCGCACCCTCGGGCGGCACATGGCGATCCCCGACGTGCCCGAGACCTACGACGGCTTCGCCCGGCTGATGGACGACTACGAGGCCGAGCACTTCGGCCCCGACGCCGGCGGTCGGGCGGTGGCGGCCTCGACGCTGGCGCTGATGCTGACCTTCCAGCCCCGCATCGCCGCACCGGCGGTCGAGGTGTTCTCGCGGGCCCTGATGGACCCGCCGCTGCGCGAGGCGCTGGGCTACGCCGCACCCCCGCGACCGGTCGTGCTCGCCGCCCGGGCCGGGCTGCGGGCACGCGGACGGGTGCTGCGTTTGTTCCCGGCGCGGATGAGCCCCCAGACGGTCGCCGACCTGCCGTGGGTGCGCTCCTACCCCGACGGCTACGAGATCGAGCAGCTGGGCACCTTCCCGACGCCGGGCGTGGCCGGCTGCCCGGTCAGGCACGCTCCTGGGCCAGCAGCTCCCGCACCCGGGGGATGACCTCGGTGCCGTAGAGCCGGATCGACTCCGCACGCTGGGCGTGCGGCAGCGCGCCGACGGCGTACTTCATCTGGAAGCGCGAGAGGCCCAGGGTGCGCACCGCCCAGGCGATCTTGGTCGCCACGGTCTCGGGGGAACCCACGAAGAGCGCGCCCTGCGCGCTCGCGCCCTCGTCGAAGGCCGCGCGGGTGTAGGGGCCCCAGCCGCGCTCGCGCCCGATCCGGCTGAAGGCCGCCGCCTGGTGGGGGTACATCTGCTCGCGCGCCAGCTCGTCGGTGGCGGCGACGTGGCCGGGGGAGTGCATGCCGACCGGCAGCTCGGGGCGCTCGTACTCGGTGAGCGCGCGGCGGTAGAGGTCGGCGAGCTGGGTGAACCCGGCGGGGGAGCCGCCGATGACGGCCAGCACCAGCGGCATGCCGTACGCCGCCGCCCGCACCACCGACTGCGGCGTGCCGCCGACGGCGATCCAGGCGGGCAGCAGCCCGGCCTCGGTGCGGGGGTGCACGACCTGCTCGCGCAGCGGCGGGCGGGTCGTGCCCGACCAGGTCACCGGCTGCTCGGTCTGCACCGCGGCGAAGAGGTCGAGCTTCTCGTGGAAGAGCACCTCGTAGTCGGACAGGTCGTGGCCGAAGAGCGCGAAGGACTCGGTGAAGGAGCCGCGGCCCAGCTGCACCTCGGCGCGCCCGCCGCTGATCGCCGCGAGCGTGGCGAAGCGCTGGTGGACCCGGATCGGGTCGTCGGAGGAGAGCACCGTGACGCCGGAGCCGAGACGTATCCGCGAGGTCTGCGCGGCGATCGCGGCCAGCACCACGTCGGGGGCGGAGATCGCGTAGTCGTCGCGGTGGTGCTCGCCGAGCCCGAGGTAGTCGACCCCGACCTCGTCGGCCAGCACCCCCTCGGCCACGACCTGGCGGATCGCCTCGGCCTCGTGCACCGGTCGCCCGTCGGGGCCGAGCTCGAGGTCGCCGAAGGTGTCGAGGCCGAAGGTCGGGTGCTCGCGGGTGCCGAGGCGGGCCAGGGCATAGGGCAGGGCGTCGGGCAGGGCGTCGGGCTGGGCGGGCGGGACCGGGGGAGTGCTCACCCCTCGAGCGTACGAGCGGCGGTCCGTACCGGTCGTTGACAGGAGTCAGCCCTGTGGCTACGGTCACGTCATGAGACCTGAATCATCCGTCAGGTTGGACGACGAAGGAGAAGTCATGACGCAGCGCACCCCGGCCCGACAGGGCGGACGACGAACCCTGGCAGTGGCCGCAGCAGCGGTCGTGGGCGTGCTGGGCCTCAGCGCCTGCGCGCCCGACAGCGGCTCGGCCTCGGCGGGGGAGGACGGCGAGGGCGGCGCGGTGCCCGTCTCGATCATCTACTCCCAGAGCGGCCCGCTCGCCGCCTACGGCGAGGCCTACCGCAACGGCCTCGAGGCCGGCATCGACTACGCCACCGACGGCAGCGGCGAGGTCGACGGCCGCGAGATCGACCTCGACTTCGTCGACGACGCCGGCGACCCCGCCAAGGCGGTCGGCCTGGCCAAGGACGCGATCGGCTCGGGCACCCAGATCATCGCCGGCACCGTCTCCTCGGGCGTCGCGCTCTCGCTGGCCGAGCAGGCCGAGCAGAACGAGGTGCTCTACATCTCCGGGCCCGCCGCGGCCGACGCCGTGACCGGCATCAACCGCTACACCTTCCGCTCGGGCCGCCAGACCTACCAGGACGTGGCCACCGCGGGCTCGCTGATCGGCGACCTCGACGGCAAGAAGGTCGCGGTCTTCGCGCAGGACAACGCCTTCGGCCAGGGCAACGTGGCCGGTGTCGAGGCCGTCCTGGGCGGCGCCGGCGCCGACGTCGAGCCGGTGCTCGTGCCCGAGGACGCCACCGAGTTCACCCCCTTCGCGCGTCGCATCCTCGACGCCGAGCCCGACCTGGTCTTCGTGGCCTGGGCCGGCGACACCACCAGCGCCATGTGGCAGTCGCTGGACCAGCAGCAGGTCTTCGACGAGGTGCCGGTGACCACCGGTCTCGGCGACATCGCCAGCTACGGCGCCTACGGCGCGGCCAGCGAGCAGATCACCTTCCTGTCGCACTACTTCGCCGGCGCCCCCGACAACGAGGTCAACGCCGCGATGGTCGAGTCGCTCGAGGAGGCCGGCGCCGAGGCCGACCTGTTCTCGCCCGACGGCTTCGTGGCCGGCCAGATGATCGTGCACGCCATCGAGGAGGGCGGCGGCGACGACGTCGACGCGATGATCGAGGCGCTCGAGGGCTGGGAGTTCGAGGGCCCCAAGGGCACCACCACGGTGCGCGCCGAGGACCACGCACTGATCCAGCCGATGTTCGCGGCCACCCTGACCAAGGAGGGCGGCTCGTTCGTGCCCGAGCTGGCCGACCAGGTCGAGCCCGACGCCGTCGCACCCCCGGTCGCGACCTCGTGAGCGAGCCCGGCCCGGTCCTGGCGGTGCGCGACCTGCACCTGAGCATCGGTGGCGCGGTCATCATCGACGGGGTCTCCCTGGCGGTGCCGCGCGGCGAGATGCTCGGGGTGATCGGCCCCAACGGTGCGGGCAAGACGACGCTGTTCAACCTGCTCTCGGGCGTCATGCGCCCGACCGCGGGCACGGTGCACCTCGCCGGCGACGACGTCACCGCCCGCTCGGTCGACGCCCGCGCCAGGGCCGGGCTGGGACGCACGTTCCAGACCTCGAGCCTCTTCGACGGCCTCACCGCCGTCGAGAACGTCCGCCTGGCCGCCCAGGCCGCGCTCGGCGGCGCGCTCAGCCTCGTCCGGTTCCCCGGGCGCGGCGGCGCCGCCACCGAGCGGGCGCGTGACCGGCTCGACCAGGTGGGCCTGGCCCACCACGAGCACACCGTCGCCGGCGGGCTGGCCCACGGCGACAAGCGCAAGCTCGAGATCGCCATGCTGTTGGCCAGCGACCCCCACGTCATCCTGCTCGACGAGCCGATGGCCGGGGTCGGCAGCGCCGACGTCGAGGGACTGATGGACCTCATCCGCCGGGTGCACCGCGAGCACGGCACCACCGTGCTGATGGTCGAGCACCACATGGACGTCGTGCTCGGCCTGGTCGACCGCCTCGCGGTCATGCACCACGGCCAGCTGCTGGCCTGCGACTCCCCGGAGGCCGTGATGGCCGACCCCACCGTCCAGAGCGCCTACCTCGGAGCGACCGCATGAGCACCCCCCGTACGACGCCGCAGGCGCAGCCCGTGCTGCGCGTGCGCGGCCTCTCGGCCCGCATCGGCCAGCAGCAGGTCGTCGAGGACGTCACACTCGAGGTGCCCGCCCAGGGCGTCACCGCGCTGCTGGGCCGCAACGGCGTCGGCAAGACCAGCACCATCAAGGCGGTGCTCGGCCTGGTCGAGCGCAGCGGGGTGGTCGAGCTCGACGGCGAGCGCATCGACACCCTGCCCACGCACCGCATCGTGCAGCGCGGCGTGGGCTACGTGCCCGAGGACCGCGAGGTCTTCGGCTCGCTGAGCGTCGAGGAGAACCTGCGGCTGGCCGAGCGCACCTCGAACCCTCGCCGCGAGCTGGTCGCCGACCTGTTCCCCGACATCATCGCCCGCAGCCAGCAGGCCGCCGGCACCCTGTCGGGCGGGCAGCAGCAGATGGTCGCGCTGGCCCGCGCGCTGCTCAACGAGAACCGGCTGCTGCTGGTCGACGAGCCCACCAAGGGCCTCTCGCCCAAGCTGGTCGGGGAGGTCACCGAGGCCCTCGAGCGCGCCGCGCAGGTGGTCCCGATCCTGCTCGTCGAGCAGAACCTCGTCGTGGCCCGCCGCCTGGCCGACCGCGCGGTCGTGATGTCCGACGGCCGGGTCGTGCACACCGGCGACGCCGCCGAGCTGCTCGACGACGAGCAGCGGGTCGTCAGCCTGCTCGGCGTCGGCTCCACCGGCGAGTCCCACTCCACCCACAGCCAGGAGGTCCCCTCGTGAGCACGATCGTGCTGCTGCTCGCCACCGGCCTGGGCCTGGGCGCGCTCTACTTCCTCGTCGCCTCCGGGCTCTCGCTCATCTACGGCCTGATGGGCGTGCTGAACTTCGCCCACGGCTCGTTCCTGACCCTCGGTGCCTTCGCCGGCTGGGAGACCGCCCGCAGCCTCGGCGGCGACTCGTGGGGCTCGCTGCTGCTCTCGCTGCTGGTCGGCGCCGGCGTCGGCGCCCTGGCCGCGGTGCTCACCGAGCTGCTGCTGATCCGGCGCCTCTACGAGCGCCACATCGAGCAGGTGCTGGTCACCGTCGGCCTGGCCCTGGCCACGGTCGCGCTCTTCGACGGCATCTGGGGCACCGACGCCATCTTCGTCACCGGCCCGGCCTGGTTCAACGAGACGACCACGATCCTCGGCGCCCGGGTGCCCAACGACCGGTTCGTGCTGATCGGCGTCGCGCTGCTGGTGCTCGGCGGCATCATCGCCTTCCTGCGCTTCACCCGCTTCGGCCTGGTGATCCGCGCCGGCGTCGAGAACCGCTCCATGGTCACCGCCCTGGGCATCGACGTGCGCCGCGCCTTCACCGTCGTCTTCGCCATCGGCGGCGCCGCGGCCGGCCTGGGCGGGGTGCTGGCCTCGCACTACTTCGGCTACGTCTCCCCGCAGCTCGGCGGGTCGCTGCTGATCTTCGCCTTCATCGTCACCGTCATCGGTGGCCTGGGCTCCCTGCTCGGCGCGGCGATCGCCTCCGTGGTGGTCGCGGTGCTCCAGCAGATGGCCAACTTCTACCTCTCCGGGACCGGCGACCTGGTGGTCGTGCTGCTGCTGGCCACCGTGCTCCTCGTGCGTCCCTCCGGCCTGATGGGAGCCCGCGCATGAGCACCGACACCACCACCGGCACCAGCCCCACCCCGACCGCCGACGCCCCGGCGTCCCCGGCCCCGGCCGGGCCGGGCGCCGGGCCGCGCCGCGGGCCCGGCCTGCCGCGGCTGCTGGGCATGCTCGGCCTCGTCGCGCTGCTCGCGGTGCTGCCGCTGGTCAACCTGAGCATCCCCGGCGTGCTGCCGGGAGCGACGTACACGCCCGGCACGCTGCAGCTGATGGCGCTGGCGCTGGTCTTCGCCTCGCTGGCGCTGACCTACCACGTGATCTTCGGGGTGGCGGGGCTGCTGAGCTTCGGGCACGCGCTCTACCTGGCCATCGGCGCCTACGGCCTGGGCATCGTCCTGGACCGCACCGACCTGGGCCTGGTGCCGGCGATGGCGCTGACCCTGCTGGGCGGCGCGGTCGTGGCGCTGGTGCTCGGCGCGGTCGGGCTGCGGGTCGGCGGCATCTCCTTCGCGATGGTCACCCTGGCCTTCGCGCAGGCCGGCTCGGTGCTGATCCGCCGCAACAGCGACGTCACCGGCGGCGAGGAGGGCCTGCGCCTCGACACCACCCACGTGCCCGACGCGCTGGTCGGGGTCACCGACACCCGCAACCTCTACTGGGTGGCCGTGGTGCTGCTCGTGGTCGTCTTCGCGCTGGTGACCTGGTTCGAGCGCTCCCGCGCCGGCCACGTCGCCGCCGCGACCCGCGAGAACGAGCTGCGGGTGCGGGTGCTGGGCCTGCGCCCCTTCGCGGTCAAGCTGCTGGCCTTCGTGACCGGCTCGGTGCTGGCCGTCGTGGTCGGCATGGTCTACCTGCTGCTCCAGAGCGGCGCGACCCCGCGGATCGCCTCCGCCGACTTCACCCTCACCATCCTGGTGATCGTCGTGCTCGGCGGCCTCGGCTCGCGCTGGGGAGCGGTGGTCGGCGGCATCGTCTACACGCTGCTCGACCAGCGGCTGACCGCGCTGGCCGCCTCCGACGCCGTCGAGGGGCTCCCGGCCGTGCTGAGCGTGCCGCTGGGGGAGCCGCTGTTCATCCTCGGCACCCTGTTCATCCTGGTGGTGCTCTTCGTGCCCGGCGGCCTGGTCGGCCTCGGCGCCCGCCTGGCCGGGGCGCGCAGCCGGGCCGGGCGCCCCGCGGTCGCCGCGGGTGAGGATGGCCCATGACCACTCCGCGCCGCGACGGCCTGCACACCCTGGGTCGCTGGACCACCGACCGGGCCACCTCCACCCCCGAGCGGGTCGCCATCGACGACCGCGGGGTGGTGCTCACCTACGCCCGCCTCGACCAGCGCGCCGAGGACCTCGCCGAGCGGCTGCTCGCGGCCGGCTACACCGCCGGTGACCGGCTGGCCACGCTGACCGGCAACAGCGCCGACCACGTGGTGCTGTTCTTCGCCTGCGCGAAGGCCGGGCTGGTGCTGGTGCCGCTGTCGTGGCGGCTGTCCCCGCGCGAGCTGGCCGGCCAGGTCGAGGAGGCCGACCCGGCGCTGCTGCTGGTGGAGGAGGAGTTCACGGCGCTGGCCCGCGCCACCCTCGACCTCGTCGTCGGCACGGTGCCGGTGGCCGCGATGGGCACCCAGGGGGTCGAGCAGCACGCCCCGACGCCCGGCGGGTTCGAGCGGGCCCGCGGCGAGCGGCGTACGACGACCGGCGGGGCGGCCCGCCCGGTGGGTGACGACGACCCGCTGCTGATCATCTTCACCTCCGGCACCTCCGGGCAGGCCCGCGGCGCGGTGCTGACCCACGCCAACTGCTTCTGGACCAACCTGTCGCTCTCGCGCACCGCCGAGATCACCAGCCGCGACGTGGTGCTGGCGCTGATGCCGCAGTTCCACGTCGGCGGGTGGAACGTGCAGCCGCTGCTGGCCTGGTGGATGGGCGCCACCGTGGTGCTCGAGCGCACCTTCGACGCCGGGCGGGTGCTGCACCTGATCGCCGAGCGCCAGATCACCACGACGATGGGGGTGCCCGCGACCTACCTGATGCTCGCCGAGCACCCCGACTTCGCCGACGCCGACCTGACCAGCCTGCGCCACGCCATCGTCGGCGGGGCGCCGATGCCCGAGCCGCTGCTGCGCACCTGGCACCGGCGCGGGGTCGCGCTGACCCAGGGCTACGGGCTGACCGAGGCCGCCCCCAACGTGCTGTGCCTGCCGCCCGAGGAGGCCACCCGGCGCGTGGGCATGGCCGGCACGCCGTACCCGCACGTCGAGGTCGAGCTGGTCGACCCGGCCACCGGCGCGCTGGTCGAGGGCCCCGGCACCGGTGAGCTGGTGGTGCGCGGGCCCAACGTCTTCGCCGGCTACTTCCGCGAGCCCGAGCACGAGCGGGCCGAGCAGGAGCGGCGCCGCGGCCTGCACACCGGCGACCTGGCCACCCGCGACGCCGACGGCTACTACCGCATCGTCGACCGCATCAAGGACATCTTCATCACCGGCGGCGAGAGCGTCGCGCCCGCCGAGGTCGAGCAGGTGCTGCTCGCGCACGCCGCCGTGGCCGACGCCGCCGTGGTCGGGGTGCCCGACGAGCGCTGGGGCGAGGTGTGCGCGGCGTACGTCGTGCTGCGCCCCGGGGTCGCCACCGACGAGCAGGACCTGCGCGAGCACTGCGCGAACGAGCTGGCCGCCTTCAAGGTGCCGCGCCACGTCGCGGTGGTCGCCGAGATCCCGCGCTCCTCGAGCAGCAAGATCATGCGGCGCGCGCTGGCCGACCGGTGGCGCGAGCAGGAGGTCCGGGCATGAGCGAGAGCGCACGCAAGCCGCCGAGCACCAAGCGCGGCACCGCGACCCGCAAGGCGATCATCGACGCCGCCGAGCACGTTTTCGCCGAGCACGGCTACGCCGACGCCTCGATCACCCGCATCACCGAGCGCGCCGGGGTCGCCCAGGGCACCTTCTACCTCTACTTCGACTCCAAGCTCACCGTCTTCGAGGAGCTCGTCGAGGACCTCAACCGGCGGGTGCGCCACGCCATGAGCGAGGGCTCGGCCGGGGCCACCACCCGGCTGGAGGGGGAGCGGGCCGGCTTCCGGGCGTTCTTCGCCTTCACCGCCGAGCACCCCGCCCTCTACCGCGTGGTGCGCGAGGCCGAGTTCGTCTCGCCGCGGGCGCTCAAGCTGCACTACACGCGCATCGTCGAGGGCTACATCGCCAACCTCGAGCGGGCCCGCGAGGTCGGCGACGTCGGCGAGATCGACCCCGAGGTCGTCGCGTGGGTGCTGATGGGCATCGGCGAGATGGTCGGGATGCGCTGGGTGCTGTGGGGCGACGAGCCCGGCCGCACGCTGGGCCCCGGCGCCACCGCCACGGTGCCCGACCACGTCTTCGAGCAGGTGATGGCCTTCATCGAGCGCGCCCTGGCCGCCGGCCACCCCGACCCCGCCGACCACCCCGCCGCCGACCCCGCCACCGACCCAGGAGCAGACCAGCGATGACCACCGCCACCCGGCACCCCTCGGGGCCCGCCGCCCCGACCGACCCGGCCGGCCCGCGCACGGTCCGTGTGCCCGTCGACGGCGGCGAGCTGACCTGCGGCGTCTGGGGGCCCGAGGACCCCGAGGCTCCGGTGGTGCTCGCGGTGCACGGCATCACCGCCCACCACCGCTGCTGGCCGCTGGTCGCCGAGGCGATGCCCGGTGTCCGGGTCGTCGCCCCCGACCTGCGCGGCCGCGGCCGCAGCGCGGGCCTGCCGGCGCCGTACGGCCTCGAGCGCCACGCCCGCGACCTCGAGCAGGTGCTCGACCACCTCGGGGTGCGCGAGGTGACGCTGGTGGGCCACTCGATGGGCGCCTTCGTGGTGCTGACCCTGGCCGCGCTGGTGGGGGAGCGGGCCACCGGGCTGGTGCTCGTCGACGGCGGCCTGCCGCTCGCGGCGCCCGCCGGGGGCGTGCCCTCGCCGACCGCCACGCCCGACGACGTGCTCGGGCCGGCCGCGCAGCGGCTGCGGATGACCTTCGAGAGCCACGAAACCTACCGCGACTTCTGGCGCGAGCACCCCGCCTTCGCCGACGACTGGAGCCCCGTCGTCGAGGGGTACGTCGACTACGACCTCGAGGGCGAGGCGCCGCGACTGAGGCCCTCGGCCGCGGTGGCCGCCGTGGCCGCCGACGCCGCGCAGCTCTTCGGCGGGCCGACCTACGAGCAGGCGATGCGCTCGCTCACGCTGCCCACCGTCTTCCTGCGCGCCCCGCGCGGGCTGATGGACGAGCCGCAGGCGCTCTACGCCCCCGACGCGGCCGAGCGGGCGCGCGCGCTGGTGCCGCACCTGCGCGACGTCGAGGTCGACGACGTCAACCACTACACGATCGTGCTGGCCCCGCGCGGGGCCGAGGCCGTCGTCGCCGCCGTACGAGACCTGCACGCCTGAGCCGACCCGCACCACCCGTTCCACACCTGCACCACAGCTGCACGTCATGCCTGGCCCTACTCGGAGGAGCACCATGAACGACGTACCGACCCCGTCCCTGCCCACCAGCACAGCCACGGCGCAGCGCCGGGGCGTCCCGGCCGCGCTGGCCGGCGTGCTCGCGGTGGTGCTCACCGCGGTCGCGCTGGCGCTGGCACCCGGAGCGACCACCAGCGCCCGGGCCGCGGGCAGCTGGACCAGCGAGACCATCGCCGGGATGAACGTGCGTCTCTACGTGCCGACCACCGCGCCCGCGATCGCCGACGGCAGGGCGCTGATGGTCAACCTGCACGGCTGCGTGCAGACCAACACCGACCTGCAGACCGCCGGCAACTGGCAGGCCACCGCCGACGACTACGGCATGGTGGTGGCCGTGCCGGCCGCGCCCGGCGGCGGCGTGATCGCGGGGTGCTGGGACTACTACGACGGCAACCACAGCCGCAGCGCCCCGGCGCGCCACGACGACAACCTGCTGGCGCTCGTCGAGACCCTGCTCGGCCGGACCACGCTGGGTCTCGACGCCGACCAGGTCTACCTTTCCGGTCTCTCCTCGGGCGGCGGCGAGACGATGGTGATGGGCTGCCTGGCACCCGACGTCTTCGCCGGCATCGGGATCAACGCCGGGCCCACGGTCGGCACCACCTCCTCGCAGATCTCGACGGTCTCCACCACGAAGTCGGCCGCGACCTCGACCTGCACCCGCTTCGCCGGCAGCCACACCGCCGGCTTCGACACCCAGCTCACCTCGGTCATCCACGGCAACGACGACTACACCGTCGCCACGGGCTACAACCTGCTCAACGCCGAGGTGATGGCCGGGCTGTACGACGCCACCGCGACCTCGCCGGTCACGATGTCGACGCTGCCCGGCACCAGCACCGCCGGCAGCGGCACGGTCTGGTCCGACGCCGAGGGGCCCCGGGTCTCGCTGCTCACCAACACCGGCCTGGGCCACAACTGGCCGGCCGGCGGCGGCCCGGGCGGGCGCTACATCAAGGCCACCAGCATCGACTACCCGCGCTACGTCACCTCGTTCTTCTTCGCGAACAACCGCCGGGTGAGCGGCACGACGGGCACCCCCACGCCGACGCCGACCCCCACGCCGACCCCCACCCCGACCCCGACCCCCACGGCGACCACGCCGCCGCCCGCGGTGGACTGCTGGACCACCAGCAACGCCACCCACGAGGACGCGGGGCGCGCGGTCAGCTACGGCAACGACCCCTACAACCCCTTCTACGCCCTCGGCAGCCAGGACTACCTGGGCCAGGGCGACGCGACCGTGACGTCGGTGCGCCGGACGGGCGAGGGCGTCTACCGCAAGGTCACGGCCTGTTGAGGGCGCCGCGGCGACGGCGGCCTAGCCTGGGCGCGTGACCCCGCTCCGCACCGTCGTCGTCGGCCTGCTGCTCGTGGTGGGCGACCTGCGCATCGGCGACGGGGAGGTGGCGCCGGACCTCCTGCCCGACCCCGTCGGCTGGGTCCTCGTCGCCGTCGCGCTGGGTCGCCTCGCCCACCTGCACCCCGGGTTCCGGGTCGGCGCCGTCGCCGCCTGGGTCGGGGCCGCCCTCTCGGTGCCGCTGTGGCCCGGGCTCGCGGGGCTCCGCGAGGTCGAGCTGCCCCTCGACCTCGCCACCGGGGTCGTCGACCTGGTCGTCGTGGCGGGGGTGCTGACCGGCGTGATGGCCGTGGTGCCGACCCGCAGCGCCGGCGCCCGCTCGCTGCGCACGACGTACGTCGTGGCGGCGCTGGTCTTCGGCGCCCTCGCCCTGGGCTCGATGGTCAGCATGGCGCTCGCGGTGCTGGCGCTGATGGCGGGGCTGGTCAACCTGGTGGTGCTCATCATGGTGCTGGTCTTCCTGGGCAGCGTCTCGAAGGAGACCTCCCACCCGACCCCCGCCGCCCCCGCCCCACGCTGACCAGCCCACGCTGACCCGGCGCAGATCTCCCCCGGTCGGTGGCCCCGGCACGCGGGCGGTGGTGATGGGCCACGATGGGTCGATGGACGACCTCGGCTTCTACCTCGGCCTGCCTCTACTCGGCGCTGTGGCGATCGTGGTCTCCACGATCGTGCTCTACCTGGCGATCACGGCCCTGCTCTCGCACGCGGGTCAGCGGCTCCACGCCTCGCCCTCGAGCCTCGACCTCGCGGTCGTCACGGTGCTGGGCGCGATCGTGGGTCGCTCGATCCTCGGCCAGGTGCCGACGCTCAGCGGTGGCCTGCTGGCGCTGGCGACGTTGCTGGCGGTCGAGGGCGTCGCCGGGCGGGTACGTCGCAGCGAGCGGATGGTGGCGCGCCGGCGGCACCGAGCGGTCGCGGTGATGGTGGCCGGGCAGGTGCAGCGCCACGAGCTGACGCGGCTCGGCCTCGACGAGACCGGCCTGTGGAGCGAGCTGCGCGCCGCCGGCGTCCGCTCACCGCAGGAGGTGGCGGTCGCGGTCGTCGAGCCCGACGGGCGGTTCACGGTGCTGCGCCGCGGCGAGGACGTGCACCCCGCCGCGCTGACCGGGGTCAAGCAGTCGGGGGAGCTGCTCGAGCGGCTCGCCCGCGACTGACCCGGCCCCGGTCCCGCGCCGACCGGCTACTGCTCGAGCTGGGCGGCCTCCTCCTCGGAGATGATGGAGACGAACCAGTGGTGGCCCCACTCGGACCCCCGCACCGGGTCGCCGGCCTCGATGCCCTTGCGCGGCACGTCCTTCGGTGCGGGGACGGACCCGACGACGTAGATGTTCCACTGCTGTCCGAGGTGCTCCTCGGTCGGAGCCAGCGTGAGTGCGGCATCGGGAGCGTGCTCGACCCAAGGAAGCGGGTAGCCCTCCTCCTCGTACCAGCCGAAGCCCCCGTCCTCGGTGAGGTAGCGGTCGACGCCCTTGGCGAACTGGATGCCGTCCTGCCACTCGCCCTCGTAGGCGACCGAGTAGGTGCGCCCGGCGACCAGGTAGTCCTTGCCGTCGGCCTCGATCGTCTCCAGCCGCGCCATGTCCGGGTGGGCCACCGGGGTGGGGATCGTGTATTTCTTCGCCTTGCTCGTGCGCACCAGCTTCTTGCGCTTGTACTCCTTGACGACGAACTTGTAGGTCTCGCCGTACTCGAAGTCGTGGCCGGCCTGCGAGAACATGGCGTACCCGTAGGACTGCGTCGCGGTGGCCTCGCCACCGCCCTTGATGAACGCGCGGTAGGTGTGGCCCTTCTGCACGCCCGTGAACCGCATGCCCACGACGGACCAGCCCCAGAGGTAGCCGGCGCCGCCGCACTCGCAGGAGACCCCGGGCGATTTGATCCGCAACGGCTTGGCGCGGTCCCGGTCCTCGGTCGACGACACAGCGGTCGTGCCGGCCGCTGGTCCGGCGGCCTGCGCCGGGGCCAGGCTGAGACCGCCGACGAGCAGGGTCAGGGACGTGGCCACGCCGGCCAGACGGGTGAGACGTGCGGGGGACATGCAGGCTCCTTGGGGTCGGGGGAGCCTCATCGTGGTGAGCAGCAGTCGCCGCTGGGACCGGACCGGGCGATCCCGGACGATTCCGAACAGGCTGGAGCGCAGGTACGCGCCGGCTCGGCGCGAGATCTGGGCCGGGTCGGCGGGGCGGGAGGTTCTCCACAGGTTAAGGAGGGCCTCTTCCCGGGTAGGTAAAGGACTGCGTAGCGTCAGCGACGACGCACTCCCACCTCTCGGATCCCTACTCGGAGGGAGCCTCCATGGCGATGACCCACGCCGACGCCCGCCGGGCGTCGGCTCCCTCCGGGCTGCCCGGTCACGCCGAGACCCTCGAGCAGCTCGACCACGCGCTGCGCGAAGGGGTGCGACGCGAGGGTGTCGACCCCCAGCGCGACCCGGGCGTCGTACGCCGCCTGGCCGAGGCGCTGGTGCGGGCCCACGACGACCGGAGCCTGACCGGGGCGGTCGCGCCGGTCGGCGACCTCGAAGCGATGGTCGACGAGCTCGTCGCCCGGGTCTCGGGCTTCGGGGCGTTGCAGCCGCTGCTCGACGACCCGAGCGTCGAGGAGGTGTGGATCAACGACCCGAGCCGGGTCTTCGTGGCCCGCAACGGGCGCCACGAGCTGACCAACCTGATGCTCACCCAGGCACAGGTCGCCGAGCTGGTGGAGCGGATGCTCAAGTCCAGCGGGCGGCGCATCGACATGAGCCGCCCCTTCGTCGACGCCATGCTGCCCGAAGGGCATCGGCTGCACGTGGTCCTCGAGGGGATCAGCCGTGGCTTCTCCGCCGTGAACATCCGCAAGTTCGTGCTGCGCGCGGCCCGGCTGGGCGACCTGGTCGAGCTCGGCAGCCTGACCCCGCAGGCCGCGGAATTCCTGCAGGCCTCGGTGCGGGCCGGGCTCAACATCCTGGTCTCCGGCGGCACCCAGGCCGGGAAGACGACGATGCTGAACTGCCTGGCGGCCGCGATCCCCGGCAGCGAGCGGGTGATCTCGGCCGAGGAGGTCTTCGAGCTGCGCTTCCCGCACCCCGACTGGGTGCCGCTGCAGACCCGCCAGGCCGGGTTGGAGGGCACCGGCGAGATCCGGCTGCGCGACCTGGTCAAGGAGACGCTGCGGATGCGGCCGAGCCGGGTGATCGTGGGGGAGGTGCGGGCCGAGGAGTGCCTCGACCTGGTGCTGGCGCTGAACTCCGGGCTGCCTGGCATGTGCACCCTGCACGCCAACTCCGCGCGCGAGGCGCTGGTGAAGATGTGCACGCTGCCGCTGCTGGCGGGTGAGAACATCGGCTCGCGCTTCGTGGTGCCGACCGTCGCCTCGTCGGTCGACCTGGTGGTCCACCTGGGTCTCGACCACCGGGGTCGGCGGCACGTAGAGGAGATCGTGGCGGTGCCGGGGCGCACCGAGAACGACATCATCGAGGTCGAGCCGATCTTCCGGCGTACCCAGGGCGAGCTGCGCCGCGCGCAGGGGATGCCGCCGCGCACCGAGCTCTACGAGCGTCACGGCATCGACGTACGCCGCCTGCTCGCGGTGGGCGCGGAGCAGGAGGTCTGAGCGTGGGCGCGCTGGTGGGTCTCGGGGTGGGGGTCGGGCTGCTGCTCATCTGGTCGGCCTTCACTATGCCGCGGCGACCTCGCGCGACCTCGACCGGACCGGGGCGGCTGGAACGGCTGCTGGGCTCCGCGGGGCTGCGGGGCGTGTCCTCGACGTCCTTCGTGCTGATGTGCGCGGTTGCGGGTGTCGGGGCCGCGCTGCTGGTGCAGCTGGTCTCCCGGACCCCGCCGGTCGCGGTCGTCTTCGGGGTGCTGGCGGCCTACCTGCCAGTGACGGTGGTCGCGGCCCGGGCGCGGCGGCGGCTGCGCGAGTTCGCCGAGGTGTGGCCCGAGGCGGTCGACAACCTGTCCTCCGCGGTGCGCGCCGGCATGTCGCTGCCCGACGCGCTCTCGGCGCTGGGCACCCGGGGGCCGGAGCCGCTGCGCGAGGCGTTCACCGGTTTCGCCCTCGACTACCAGGTCACCGGCCGGTTCGGCGAGAGCCTCGACCGCCTCAAGGACCGCCTGGCCGACCCGGTCGGCGACCGTGTCGTCGAGGGCCTGCGGGTGGCCCGCGAGGTCGGCGGCGGCGAGCTGGGCCGGCTGTTGCGCAACCTGTCGGGCTACCTGCGCGAGGACGCCCGCACCCGCTCCGAGCTGGAGTCGAGGCAGGCCTGGACCGTCAACGGCGCGCGCCTGGCGGTCGCCGCGCCCTGGGTGGTGCTGCTGCTGATGTCGTTGCAGAGCGACGTGATCCGCCGCTACGCCTCACCGGCCGGGGTCGTGGTGCTCACCGTCGGCGCCGGGCTGTGCGTGCTGGCCTACCGCCTGATGATGCGCATCGGCCGGCTGCCCACCGAGAGGCGGATCCTGTCGTGAGCCTGACGATGTGGGGTGCCCTGCTGGGGGCCACGACCGCCGCCGGGCTGCTGCTGGTCGCGGCGCGGCTGCGCGTCGTACGCCGCCCGCAGCTGGCTGACCGGGTGCTGCCCTACCTGCGCGACCTGCCGCAGGCGGGGCGTCCGGGCGCGGGGCCGGCGGTCCCGGGAGGGTCCTCGGTGGTGGTCGCCGTCTTCGGGCCGGTGCTGCGCTCGTTGGCCCAGAGCGTGGAGCGCGTGCTGGGCGGCGCGACCTCGGTGCGCCGGCGGCTGGCACGGGCCGGCATCGACAGGAGCGTCCACGAGTTCCGCGTCGAGCAGGTCCAATGGGGGCTGGTGGCGTTCTCGCTGGCGGCGGCCTGGGGGCTGCTGCGCACCCTGGGCGACCCCGGTGCGGTGGTGAGCTCGGCGCTGGTGTGCGCCATCGCCTTCGTGGTCGGTGTGCTCGCCCGCGACAACCACCTCTCGGCCCAGGTCCGCACCCGCGAGCGCCGCATCCTCGCCGAGTTCCCGACCGTCGCCGAGCTGCTCGCGCTGGCGGTGGCCGCGGGGGAGAGCCCGGTCGGGCGCTCGACCGGGTGGTGAGCCGGTCCGGCGGCGAGCTGTCGGCCGACCTGGCCCGGGTGCTCGCGCAGGTGCGCACCGGTGAGCCGGTCGGCTCCGCCTTCGACACCCTGGCCGCCACCAGCGGCCTGCCGCTGGTCTCCCGTTTCGCGCAGGGCATCGCCACCGCTGTCGAGCGCGGCACGCCGCTGGCCGACGTGCTGCACGCCCAGGCAGCCGACGTCCGCGAGGCCGGCCGGCGCGAGCTCATCGAGTCGGCGGCACGTCGTGAGGTGCTGATGATGGTGCCCGTCGTGTTCCTGGTGCTGCCCGTGACCATCCTCTTCGCCTTCTGGCCCGGCGTCGTCGGGCTCGACCTGACGACCCCATGACCCTCTCGGGAAAGGACACCCACATGACATCCCTCCTCGCGCACCGACTGGTGCTGCTCTGGCTCGCCCTGGTGGCACCCGCCCACCGCAGCGGCCCGCGCCGCGACGACCGCGGCGACGTGCCCGGGTGGGTGCTGGTGACCGTGATGTCGGCCGGCATCGTGGTCGCGATCGGCTCGATCGCCCAGGACGAGCTGGGGCAGATGCTGCGCAACGCCCTCAACAAGGTGAAGTAGTGCCGCTGCTGCGTCGGCGCAGCTGCCGCGGCGCGGCCATCGTCGACTTCGTCCTGGTGCTGGTCGTGCTCGTGCCGCTGGTGCTGGGCATCCTTCAGGTCTCGTTGGTGCTGCTGGTGCGCAACACCCTGGCCTCGGCCGCCTCCGAGGGCGCCCGGTACGCCGCCACGGCCGGTCGCGGCGAGGGCGACGGGGTCGCGCGCACCCGAAGCCAGATCGACGGCGCCGTCTCGGGCCGCTTCGCCCAGGACGTCACCGCCCGCACCGTGCTCGTCGACGGCGCCCCCACCGTCGTGGTGACCGTGCGGGCGACCGTGCCCGCGCTGGGCCTGGGAGGCCCGGGGGTGGGCATCGAGGTCGCCGGCCACGCGGTCAGGGAGGAGCAGTGAGCCGGCGGCCGGTGGGACGGCGGTCCCGCGACGAGACCGGCAGCGCCCTGGTCGAGCTGGTCTGGCTGGGCGTCCTGCTGCTGGTGCCGATGCTCTGGATCGTCGTCAGCGTCTTCGAGGTCCAGCGCGGTGCCTTCGGCGTGGAGTCCGCAGCCCGGTCGGCGGCGCGGGCCTACGCCCTGGCCCCCGACGACGCCAGCGGCCACGACCGCGCGAGGGCAGCGGCCCGGCAGGCGCTGGCCGATCAGGGCCTCGACGACGTCCCCGTCACCGTGGACGTGCGCTGCGGCGAGCTGGCCGACTGCCACTCGGGCACCGCGGTCATCACGGTGCGTGTCGACTCGAAGGTCGAGCTGCCGTTGATGCCGGACGTGCTCGGCGGGGGAGCGCCCAGCTTCGCGCTGGCCTCCAGCCACACCGTCCCGATCGGGCAGTACCAGGAGATCACCCGATGAGGCCCCGACCCACGAGCCGGCGCGACGAGCGGGGCCAGGTCAGCGTGCTGATCGTCGGGTTCGCCTTCGTGCTCGCGCTGGGGGTGGCGGTGGTGGTCGACGTCAGCGCCGCCTACCTGCAGCGCTCGGGGCTCAGCACCCTGGCCGACGGTGCCGCGCTGTACGGCGCCGACGCGGGCGCGACCGGGGCGTCGACGTACACCGAGGGCGTGCCGCAGGACCAGCTCGCCCTCGACGCCGGGGTCGCCCGGGCCGGGGTGGCCGACTACCTGCGCAGCGTCGGTGCTCACGAGGAGTACCCCGGTCTGCGGTTCGTGGTCGTCGTCGACCAGGCCCGCTCGTCGGTGCAGGTGCGCCTCAGCGCCCCGCTCGATCTGCCGCTCAGCATGCCCGGTGCTCCCGAGGCGCCCACGGTCTCGGCCGAGGGGTCGGCGGTCTCCGACGTCGAGCGGTGATCGGTTCCCGTTCAGCACACCTGTCTAGACGAGCCACAGTGCGGCGGACCTTCTGTGTGGTCGCAGCACATACCTCTTCGGCCAGAGCGTGCGTAGCGTCACCCTGATGCACGAGACCGCCGTCACACCCCGCGACGGCGGTCGACCTGAACGGAAGGAACCCCGCCCATGATCGGGCTCTTCGGAATCATCCTGTCGCTGGCCCTGCTGATCTTCTTCGCCTACCGCGGCGTCAACGTGATCATCCTGGCCCCGCTGATGGCGCTCCTGGCCACCGCGTTCGCGGGCGGGCTGCCCATGCTGGCCACCTACACCCAGGTGTTCATGCCGGCACTGGGCAACTACCTGATCACCTACTTCCCGCTGTTCCTGCTCGGCGCGCTCTTCGGCAAGCTGATGGACGACAGCGGCTCGGCGCGCGCGATCGCCTACTTCATCGTCGAGAAGCTCGGCGACACGAAGGCGATCCTCGCGATCGTGCTGGCCTGCGGCATCCTTACGTACGGCGGGGTCTCGCTGTTCGTGGTGGCCTTCGCGGTCTTCCCGATCGCGGCCGCGCTCTTCCGCGAGGCCGGGGTGCCCAAGCGGCTGATCCCCGCGACCATCGCGCTCGGCTCGTTCACGTTCACGATGACCGCCCTGCCCGGCACCCCGCAGATCCAGAACGCCATCCCGGCCCCGTTCTTCGGCACCAACGCCTTCGCCGCCCCCGGGCTCGGCATCATCGCCGCGATCATGATGTTCGGCGGCGGCACCGCGTGGCTGATGTACCGCGCCAAGAAGCTCACCGCCGCCGGCGAGACCTACCTGCCCGCCGAGGCTCCCAAGGGTCCCGGCCTGCTGGCCCGCGTCACCGGCAAGGGCACCGACCGCGACGAGCGGGGCAGCACCTCGACCGGCACCTCGGGCGGCACCGAGACCGGCACAGCCCCCGAGGGTGCCGGCACCGCGACGGCCACCGCCGCGACCGGGGAGCCGGTGGCCACCGACCAGTCGACCCTGCCGCGACCCAGCGTGCTCGTCGCGTTCCTGCCGATCTTCGTGGTCATCGCGCTCAACTACGTGCTGGTCACCTGGGTCTTCCCGGCCATGGACACCGACTACCTGGCCGGCGACGCCTACGGCAACACCGACATCGACACCGTCGGCGGCATCTGGGCGATCGTGGTGGCCCTGGTGGTCTCCACGCTGGTCGTCGTCGCCTTCAACCTCAAGCGCTTCGGCGACGTCAAGGAGTCGGTCAACACCGGCACCATGGGCTCCTTCCTGCCGATCTTCAACACCGCCAGCGAGGTCGGGTACGGCGCCGTCATCGCCTCGCTGCCCGCCTTCCGCACCGTGCGCGACTCGGTGCTCGGCATCTCCGGCAACCCGGTCATCTCGCTGGCCGTCGCGGTCAACGTCCTGGCCGGCATCACCGGCTCGGCCTCGGGCGGCATGAGCATCGCCCTGCAGACGCTGGGCGAGCAGTTCCGCGGGCTGGCCGACGCCCAGGGCATCAGCCTCGAGCTGATGCACCGCGTCACGGTGCTGGCCGCCGGCGGCTTCGACGCCCTGCCCCACAACGGCGCGGTCGTCACGGTCCTGGCCATCTGCGGGCTGACCCACCGCCAGTCCTACAAGGACATCTTCGTGGTGGCTGTAGCGATCCCGGTCGTCGCGCTCGTCACCGTGATCACCCTCGGCACGCTCTTCGGCGGCTTCTGAGCCACCGAGCGGACACCGGCACCCTCACCGGCGCCGGGCTCAGAGCAGCCCGGTGCCGGTGAGCGCCGTCCAGATCTGCTCGCGCTGCTCGACGAGGTAGGTCGCGGTCACGTGGGTGGGGTTGAACCACACGACCGTGCCGTCGACGACCGGCAGGCAGACCGGGGCGTCGGGGCAGATGACCGGGTTGAGGTCGACCACCCCGGCGGACTCGGTGTCGATCGCGGCCGTGTCGTACATCCCGTCGGCCAGCGGACGCTCCAGCGGCACCGTGACGACGCAGTCGCCCAGCACCCGGGCCCGGGCCAGGCAGTCGAGGGGATCGAACCCGCCGAGATCGAACCCGCCGGTGCCGATGATGCTGCGCACCATCACGGCGCTGGCGCCGGCGGCCTCCACCAGGTCGACCGTGCGGCGTACGCCGTCGAGCTGCATGCGGGCCAGCGGCAGCTGCTCGCCCTCGCGGGAGCGGATCTTGCCCTCCCAGGTGCGGTCGCTGCGGGGCAGGTGCACCAGGACGACGGCGTCGGCGTCCATGCGGGGCAGGGTCTCGGTGTAGAAGTCCTCCCGTGCTGTCGTGCAGGCCTCCTGCACGGCGGTGGGGTTGCGGGTGTTGAGGAGGCCGTCCTGCCACGGGCACCCCGTCACGATGCTGACCGAGAGCCGCAGGCCCTTCTCCTCGGCCAGCGCCTCGAAGGCGGGCGTGAGCATCTGGGCGTGGCTGTCGCCGACGAGGACGACGTGCTGACCGGGACCGTCGACCACGAGGCAGTCCTCGGGGGCGTCGGGGGTGCAGTAGACGCCCTCGGGCCCCTTGTTCTCGGCCACCTCGGCGTAGTCGATGGGCGGCACCGGCCGGCCCAGTCGGCGGTTGGTCAGGGACTGGTCGACCCGGGTGGTGGCGGCCGAGGCGGTCGCGATCGGGGTCCTGTCGCTCTGCAGCAGCGCGGGCGCCACCAGGAGCGCGGCCGCAAGACTGACGGCCAGGCCGCCGGCGACGGTGGGCCACCACCAGCCGTCGAGCGAGCGCGCGCGCCGTACGGGGTGCTCCAGCAGGTGGTACGACATCGAGGCCAGGCCCACCGACAGCACCGTCCCGACCGCGGCCGTGAGGGCGGGGCCCACCTCGACCACCCGGCCGACCGCGAGCAGCATCGGCCAGTGCCACAGGTAGATGCCGTAGGAGATCCGACCCAGGTAGGTCAGCGTGGGCAGCGACAGCAGCCGGGAGAGCCAGGCGCCCGGGGCGAGGTAGACCCCCACCACCAGGGCCGCCAGCAGCGGGGTGGCCACCAGGTTGCGGGTCGTGGCGGCCATCGCGAGCAGCTCGGAGGCCACGACCGCGACACCGATGGCCCCGGCGGTGGCCAGCAGCGCGGCGCCCCGGGCGGTGGTGGTCTCGTCCGCGCCGCGCGCCGCGCGCAGCCGCAGCAGCACGGCGAGCGCCGCGCCGGTCATCAGCTGGTAGAGCCGGGCGTCGGTGGCGTAGTACGCCCAGGAGGGGTTGACCTGGGCCCAGACGAGCTGGTTGACGGCCGAGGCGACCACCAGGCCGACCAGCACGCCGAGCAGCACGACCTCGTTGCGCCGGCCCCAGCGCCACCACACCAGCAGCACCAGGGGGAGCAGCACGTAGAACTGCTCCTCCACCGAGAGCGACCAGAAGTGCAGGAACGGCGACTCCTGCACGTCGCGGGCGAAGTAGTCGGCGCCGTCGAGGATGAACTGCCAGTTGGCGACGTAGAGCAGCGCCGAGCGGGCCTGCGAGACGAGCTCGAGGCGCTCGGGCTTCGAGGCGAGCAGCACGAAGAGGGCGCACGTGCCCAGGACGGTGACGACGGCGGCCGGCAGCAGCCGACGGGCGCGACGCGCGAAGAACGCCCCCAGCCGCAGCTCGCCGCTGGCGCTCGCGCCGTGCAGCACCACGGTGGTGACCAGGAAGCCGGACAGCACGAAGAAGAGGTCCAGGCCCAGGAAGCCGTTGGCGAAGCCGGGCAGCTCGGCGTGGAAGAGCAGCACCAGCATCACCGCGACGGTGCGGATGCCGTCGAGCTGGGGGCGGTAGGCGAGCGGAGCGGCCGTCGGCCGGGGCGCCGGCGCGGACGTCGGCGCCGGACGGGTCGTGGTCGTCACGGACCGCACCTTAACTTTGCGATCGCACGGACCCGGCCCCGCACCGCCGCGCCCGGCACCACCCGGTCGGTGGCGGTAGTTTCGACCACGTGACAGCCGACCTCGTCTACCTCGTGGCCGGGGCCAGCCTGCTGCTGGCCATCGTGCTGCCCACCGCGCTGGGCCGGCTGCCGCTGACCTCGCCGATGGTCCTCGTGGGGCTGGGCATGCTGCTGGGCGCCACCCCGCTGCCCGACGACCTGCCGCTGAGCCCGCAGGACAACCGCGCGGCGATCGAGCACATCACCGAGCTCACCGTGCTGATCGCCCTGATGGGCGTCGGCCTGGCGCTCGACCGGCCCCTCGACCCGCGCCAGAAGGCGTCGCGCCGGGCCTGGTCGCCGACCTGGCGACTGCTCGGCATCGCGATGCCGCTCTCGATCGCAGGAGTGGCGCTGCTGGGCTGGTGGGCCGGGCTGGCCCCCGCGGTGGCGATCCTGCTCGGCGCGGTGCTGGCGCCCACCGACCCCGTGCTCGCCTCCGACGTGCAGGTCGGCGGGCCCGCGACCAGGAAGGTGGTCGGCGAGGAGGCCGACGACTGCGCACCGATCGACGAGGACGACGAGGTCCGCTTCGCGCTGACGGCCGAGGCCGGTCTCAACGACGGTCTGGCCTTCCCGTTCGTCTACCTCGCGGTCCTCGTCGCCGGCGGCGGCGCGCTCGGCGCCACGGCGCTGGAGTGGGTGGGCTGGTACCTGTTCGGCAAGACCGCCATCGGGGTGCTCGCCGGCGTCGCGGTGGGCCACGTGCTGGCCCGCTTCGCCTTCCGTGCAGTCAGCCCCACGCTGCGCATCGCCGACCGCGGCGAGCCGCTGCTCGCGGTGGCGGCGCTGACGGCGTCGTACGGCGCGGCGGAGGTGCTCGGCGGCTACGGCTTCCTGGCCGTCTTCGCCTGCGCGATGACCTTCCGGGCCTCCGAGCGCCGCCACGACTACCACCGCGCGATGCACGAGGTCGTCGAGCGGCTCGAGCGGCTGCTGACCCTCTTCGTGCTGCTGGTGCTCGGCATCGCCCTGACCCGCGGCCTGCTCGAGGCCCTCGACTGGCGCGGGGTCGCGATCGGTCTGGGCCTGATCCTGGTGGTGCGGCCGCTGGCCGGCTACCTGGCCCTGAGCGTGCGGCCGGTGCCGCCGGGGGAGCGGGGCGGGCTGACCCGGGCCGAGCGGCTCACCGCGGCGTTCTTCGGGGTCCGCGGCGTCGGCTCGCTGTTCTACCTGGCCTACGCCGCCGGTGAGGTCGACGACTTCGGGCAGAGCTGGCTGTGGTCGACCGTCGGCTTCACGGTCGTGGCCTCGGTGCTGGTGCACGGCGTGCTGGTCGGCCCGGCGATGGACCTGCTCGAGCGTCGCGAACGGGTGCCGGCGGCCTAGCAGCCCGTACCCTCCCGGGTATGCGATCCCCCCTCGCCGCCCTGCTCGTCGTGCTCCTGACCGTCGTCGGAGGCGTCGCCGCCCCCACCACCGCCCACGCCGCCGGCGCGGCGGCGTACGAGAAGTCGGTGCACAAGAAGACCAACGTGCAGCGCACCAAGCGCGACCTGGTGGGGCTGCGCAAGCAGAAGTGCGTGCAGCGCTTCGCCGACCGGCAGGCCCGCCGGATGGCGGACCAGGAGCGGATGTTCCACCAGGACCTCGGTCCGGTGCTGGAGAAGTGCGACCTGAGCCGGGTCGCCGAGAACGTCGCCTACGGCTACTCCAGCGGCAAGGCCGTGGTGAAGGGCTGGATGGGGTCCCCGGGCCACCGCGCCAACATCCTCGACGGCCGCTTCCGGCTGCTGGGGGTCGGGGCGCGCCAGAGCGCCGACGGCACCTGGTACGCCGCCCAGGTCTTCGGCCGCAAGTAGGAACCGCCCGAGGGGGCCTCTTCTTCACCCCAGATGCTCGAATCGCGAGACACAGCCGCTCGCCTGGTCCACTCTCCTCACGTGAACCGTGGACCCCGCAGGCCCCTGGCCGCCCTGGCCGTCGTCGCCGTACTCATCGGTGCCGGGCCGGTCGCGACGACGACTGCGCAGGCCGGCCCCGGACCGGCGGCACCGGCCGACGGGGTCGCGCAGGCCGCGAGCCCGCAGCGATCCGCGGTCGCGTCGACGCGCGCGGAGGTGCTGGGTGACTACGAGGACGTCTGGTTGCCGCTGCAGGACGTCCCCACCGAGTGGCAGGGCGGCGACGTCGCATCGTGCCGCGAGGGTCGGACGGGGGAGCAGACGCAGGAGGGCATCATCGGGGCCGTCAACTACGTCAGGGACCTCGCCGGCCTGCCGTCGGTGGTCCTCGACGAGGCATGGTCCGCCAAGGCGCAGAAGGCTGCGCTGATGATGCATGCCGCCAGCCGGCTGAGCCACAGCCCGGACAAGTCGTGGCCGTGCTGGAGCGAGGAGGGCGCCGAGGCGGCGTCCAGGTCGAACCTCTACCTCGGTGTCACCGGGGTGCCGTCGATCGGTGGCTACATCAACGACCCTGGGTCCAACAACGGATGGGTCGGGCACCGGTGGTGGATCCTCCACCCGACACTGACCCGCGTGGGTGCCGGGAGCACCTCGCGGGCCAACGCCCTGTGGGTGGTCGACGACCCGTGGCGCGAGGTCGACCGGGTCGAACCGGTGACGTGGCCGGTGGCGGGGTGGTTCCCGCGGCCGCTTCTGCCGGACTCCGGGCGGTGGTCGCTGTTCCTGGCGACCGACGACCAACGCAACCTCGAGAGTGCGAGGGTCACGGTGAGCATCGACGGACAGCCACCCGTCGCCGCCGACGTCGAGACCGCAGCATGGGACCGGGTGGTCTTCTCCGTGCCCGACCTCGGCTCCGAACCCGGCGACCGGACGGTCTCGGTCACGGTGTCGGGCGCCCGGCTGGGGGACACCCCGACCGACGACCTCTCCTACGAGGTCCGGCTCCTCGACCCGGACTGGGAGCCCACCGATCCCACTCCGACGCCGACCCCGACGCCGACCCCGACGCCGACCCCGACGCCGACCCCGACGCCGACCCCGACGCCGACGCCCACCCCTGGCCCGAGCGCGGCGGCGTACGAGAAGTCGGTGCACAAGAAGACCAACGTGCAGCGCACCAAGCGCGACCTGGTGGGGCTGCGCAAGCAGAAGTGCGTGCAGCGCTTCGCCGACCGGCAGGCCCGCCGGATGGCGGACCAGGAGCGGATGTTCCACCAGGACCTCGGTCCGGTGCTGGAGAAGTGCGACCTGAGCCGGGTCGCCGAGAACGTCGCCTACGGCTACTCCAGCGGCAAGGCCGTGGTGAAGGGCTGGATGGGGTCCCCGGGCCACCGCGCCAACATCCTCGACGGCCGCTTCCGGCTGCTGGGGGTCGGGGCGCGCCAGAGCGCCGACGGCACCTGGTACGCCGCCCAGGTCTTCGGCCGCAAGTAGGAACCGCCCCGGGAGGTGCGTAGTCTTGCTCCTTGTGGCAGGCATCGACTACGACCTAGAGATCAAGCAGCTCCAGGCGACCATGCGCACCGTCGAGCAGGTGCTCGACATCGACGCGATGCGTCGTGAGATCGCCGAGCTCGGCGAGCAGGTCGGCGCGGCCGACCTGTGGGACGACCAGGCCAACGCCACCCGCGTGACCGGGCGCCTCTCGCTGCTGCAGGGCCAGGTCGACCGCTTCGCCGAGCTCTCGGGCCGCATCGAGGACCTCGAGGTCCTCGTCGAGCTCGGGGTCGAGGAGGGTGACGCCGACTCGATGGCCGAGGCCGAGCGCGAGCTGGCCCGGGTCAAGAAGGCCGTCGAGCAGCTCGAGGTCCGCACCCTGCTCTCCGGCGAGTACGACGCCCGCGAGGCGCTGGTGACGATCCGCGCCGGCGCCGGTGGCGTCGACGCCGCCGACTTCGCCGAGACCCTGATGCGGATGTACACGCGCTGGGCCGAGCAGCACAAGTACCCCGTGGAGGTCTTCGACACCTCCTACGCCGAGGAGGCGGGTCTGAAGTCGGCCACCTTCGCCATCCACGCGCCCTACGCCTACGGCACCCTCTCGGTCGAGGCCGGCACGCACCGCCTGGTGCGGATCAGCCCCTTCGACAACCAGGGCCGCCGCCAGACCTCCTTCGCCGCCGTCGAGGTGGTGCCGGTGCTCGAGCAGACCGACGAGATCGAGATCCCCGACGAGGAGATCCGCACCGACGTCTACCGCTCCGGCGGTCCCGGCGGCCAGTCGGTCAACACCACCGACTCCGCGGTGCGCCTGACCCACATCCCCACCGGCGTGGTCGTCTCGTGCCAGAACGAGAAGTCGCAGCTGCAGAACAAGGCCTCCGCGATGGTCGTGCTGAAGGCCAAGCTGCTGGCGCGCAAGAAGGCCGAGGAGAAGGCGCACCTCGACGAGATGCGCGGCGACGTGCAGGCCTCGTGGGGCGACCAGATGCGCAACTACGTGCTCAACCCCTACCAGGTGGTCAAGGACCTGCGGACCTCCTACGAGGTCGGCAACCCCCAGGCCGTCTTCGACGGGGACCTCGACGGCTTCCTCGAGGCCGGCATCCGCTGGCGGATGGGCGCCGAGAAGACCGACGCCTGATGGTCGGCTGGGACGACGTGCGACGTCGTCTCGAGTGCCGTCTCCGGGAGCTGCCCGAGGGTGGTTTCGTCGTGCTCGGCGAGGCTCCACGCGTCCTGGAGCGCCGGGCGTGGTGGCGTCGACAGGCGCCGACGGCGCCCACCAGGTACGTGCAGGCGCGCCGCGACGGGGCGCACGTGTACGTCGAGTGCGTCGGGGCTCGTTCCTTCGGCGGCGGCTGGGAGATCGACGACACCGCCCACACGCGGCTGCGGCGGCTGGGCTGGTTGGTGCCCGGCGAGATAGACGCGACGGGGGTGCAGCCCTCGTGGCCGAGCTACTGGCGGGTCCTGCCGGTCTCCGAGTCCGCGGCGGCGGCGCGGATGTGTGTCGCTGCACTGGACGTCCTCGGGGCCTCGCTCGACGCGGTGGACCTCCAAGCCGGACCCTGAGCCCGCGGCTCGGAGCCCGCGGGCGAGCGCGGGAGCGGGTCGGCGGACGGCAGCAGCGTCGAGAACACCCGGTAGAGCGAGGTCGCATCGACCGGGCGGAGCAGGTCGGCGCCAGGATCTGCCAGGAAGGGGCCGTGCGCTCCGTCGACCGCCACGACCTCGACCCGTCGGCCGGGTGAGGACACCTCCAGCCGCCAGGCGCGCGAGGCGCCGGCCAGCTCGAGGGCGTCGGCGCGGACCGCCGGGTCGGTGGACAGGAGCCGGTCGAGCTCCCCCGCCGGGTAGACGCGTTCTACGCGCGGGCCACGACGTGCGACACCCGGGCGCGTCAGGCGGACCAGCGACACGGCCAGGTGCGAGGGCGGGAGCATCATCACCTGGTGCAGTCCCGGCTGCACGGCGAGCACGACCGCCATCCGGTCGGGGGCCGCCCAGGCGCGGTGCCGCAGGAGGGTCGGCCCGGCCACCACCAGGTCCACCGCGACCGCGTGCTCACGCGCCACCTCGGCGACCGGGTGGCCGGAGAGCAGGAGCGCGGCGAGACCCTGGTCGTCGACGCGCTGCCCCTGGGCGGCAGTGGACGGGTCAGACATCGGCGTTGTTCCTCCGGCGGCCGCTGACCGGTCGCCACGCCGCAGCGACGTCTGCGCAACAGTCGGCGAGGGCGTCGTAGGACCAGGTCTCGAACGTCGCGGTCAGCGACCAGGCGTGCCGATCGTCCTCGCGCACGAACCACTGCTCCATGGTCAGGGCCCGCCCGTCGAGGTCGACGTGGTGCGCCAGCCGTCGCCCGCCCGGCAGGTCGTCGATGCGCAGCCGTTCGATCTCGATGAGGTGGTAGTCACGCAGGGTCCGGGGCAGGAGCTGGTCGGTGCCCACCTGCCAGTCGCGGAAGCTGAGCCCGTGCAGGTCGTCGCAGGTCAGCACGAGGTTGGCGCGAAAAGACCCCCGCGCGGCCGGCCCGCCCGCTCCGGCCGGGTCACCGGCCTGCACCGCGGCGCAGAGCGCGCCCACCGGCGCCAGCGCCAGCTTGTCCCACCCCGGTGGCACCTCCGGGGCGGCGTACGACGGGGGAGCGGGGTCAGTCACGCGACCGGCCGTCCGGCGACGTGGGCCGGTCGCGGTACCACCGCGGCTGGACCGCGGAGGGCACGGGCAGCGGAAGCGCGGCGAAGCCCACCCAGGCCACGAGGACGAGTCCCAGCAGCAGCGCCACCGGTGTGGTCGGGCCGCCCGCGCGCTGCAGCCCCCCGAGGGCGGCGCCCAGCAGGAGGGCGGCGGCGAGCAGCGGCCACAGGATCAGCACGTTGCGCTGGGCGAAGTCTCGGTGGGTGCCGTGGGCCCATCGTCGAGCGGCGCTCGAACGACCGCGTCGCTGCCAGGTGTTGAACCCGGCCGCAGCCGTGCCGCTGAGCAGCATGAAGAGGTAGATCACGATCAGTCCCAGAAGGTCAGGGCGTCACCGACGTCGTCCAGGCCCTCGCCGACGTCGGGGAGACGGTCACCGGTCCGCGATGTCGCGGACCTCGTCCGCCACCGCAGCCACCGCCTGGGCCAGCGCGCCCAGCGCCGTGGCCAGCTCGTCCGACGAGGCCCCGGCGTCGGGTCGTCCGTCGAGGTTCGGAGCCACCGACGCCAGCGACCCCGCCGTCGAGTCGAGGAGGCGTGCGGCGGTGCGCAGGTCCGCCGGCTCCACGTGGAGACGCCCCGGCGTGCGGCTCGCGGAGGTGGTCACGAGGCGATCGTCCCACCTGGGCGGGTGGGTCAAACCTCCCCCGACAGCACCGCGGCACACCATCGGTCGGCGCGTTCCTCGAGGTCGGCGCGCTCCACCGACCGGGGCGCGCTGAGGCTGCAGGTCACCCACGCGTCACCGACCAGCCCGGCGTACCTGGTCTCGCGCAGCGGGCCGCTGCGACAGGTCTGCGCCACCGACGGGTCGCCGTACGCCGCCGCGTCGGGGACGTCGCGGCACCTGCGGCCGGCGCCGTCGAGGGCACTCTCGGCCAGCTCCTCGGCGCGGGCGGGGGAGACCGGCGGGGTGAAGACCCAGGCGGCGGCGCTGGTGCGGGCGGGGCCGTCGAAGCGGCAGCCGTCCTCGTGGGCCACGTCGCGCACCTCGGCGGACAGGCGGGCCTCCTCGCCGTCGGCCCAGGTCTCGCTGCGGCGGACCTCGCCGCCGAGAGCGGCCTCGACCGCCGCGACCGGCAGGCCGTCGCACAGACCGACGCGCGGCACCACCAGGTCGGAGGTGTCGATGTCGGCGAGCGCCACCGTGCTCACCGCGGGCCCGGTCGGCTCCGTGGCACCGTCGGCTCCGGGCGCGGCGGGCTCGTCGCTGCACGCGGCCAGCAGCAGCACCAGGGCAGGGAGCAGCGCGAGGAGGGAGCGGGACGGCACCCGCCCACCCTACGGACGGGGCGCGGCCCGAGGAGTCCGGGTTGTCAGGCGTCCTGGCGTAATCTCGACCGGGTGATTCGCTTCGAGAAGGTCACCAAGACCTACCCCGGCACCGGAGGGCCCGCCCTCGACCAGGTGTCGGTCGACGTCGAGAAGGGCGAGTTCGTCTTCCTGGTCGGCAGCTCGGGCTCGGGCAAGTCCACCGCCCTGCGCCTGATCCTGCGCGAGGCCCGGCCCACCTCGGGCCGCGTCTACGTCGCCGGCAAGGAGATCAACCGCCTGGCGGGCTGGAAGGTGCCGCGGCTGCGCCGCCAGATCGGCACCGTCTTCCAGGACTTCCGGCTGCTGCAGTCCAAGACCGTCGCCGAGAACGTCGCGTTCGCCATGCAGGTGACCGGCCACTCGCCCAAGGAGGTCCGGGCCCTGGTGCCCGAGACCCTCGAGCTGGTGGGCCTCGACTCCAAGGCCGACCGGTTGCCCGACGAGCTGTCGGGCGGCGAGCAGCAGCGCGTCGCGGTGGCGCGGGCCTTCGTCAACCGGCCGATGATCCTGATCGCCGACGAGCCGACCGGCAACCTGGACCCCACCACCTCGGTGGGCATCATGAAGCTGCTCGACCGGATCAACCGCACCGGCACCACCGTGGTGATGGCCACCCACGACCACGGCATCGTCGACCAGATGCGCAAGCGCGTCATCGAGCTCGACCACGGCAAGGTGATCCGCGACCAGGCGCAGGGCGCCTACGGCTTCCAGCACTGAGTCGTCAGCACTGAGTCGCCCGCGCCGTACCCAGCGCACCTCCTCCACCGGCCCCCTACAGGCAGAGAGTCCCTCCCTCCATGCGCTACGTCTTCTCCAACCTCGGCCAGGGGCTGCGTCGCAACCTCTCGATGCACCTGGCGGTGATCCTGACCCTCTTCGTCTCGCTCACGCTCGTGGGCGCCGGGGCGCTGCTCAACCGGCAGGCGGAGAAGACCAGCGACCAGCTCGGCAGCGAGCTCGAGATCACGGCGTACCTGTGCCGTGACGACGACCCCAACCAGAGCTGCCAGGGCGAGGTGACCAGCGCCGAGAAGAAGCGCATCCTCCAGGCGGTCGAGGACAACCCCGAGGTGGCGTCCTACCGGGTGGAGTCGAAGGAGACGGCCTTCGAGAAGGTCAAGGAGCTCTACGGCCCCGAGGAGGCCGACCGCTTCGAGGGCCCCAACGCGATCCTGGGCGCCGAGGACCTGCCCGAGTCGGTGTGGATCACGCTGGAGGACCCCGCCGAGTTCGAGGGCATCACCTCGGCGATCGTCGGGCTCGACGGCGTCGCCAAGCTGGTCGACCAGCGCGAGACCGCCGGCAAGATCATCAACACGATGGAGGCCATGCAGCGCGCCGCGCTCGGCATCGCCCTGCTGCTGGTGGTCTCGGCGCTGCTGCTGGTGGCCAACACCATCCGCCTGGCGGCCTTCGCGCGCCGCAAGGAGATCGGCATCATGCGGCTGGTGGGCGCCTCGACGCTCTACATCGCGCTGCCCTTCCTGCTCGAGGCGCTGGTCACCGCGGTCGTCAGCGTGGTGCTCGCGGGTGGAGCGCTGGCGGGCTTCCAGTACTTCGGGGTGCAGCAGCGCTTCAGCGACTACCTGGAGTTCATCCCCTGGGTCGGCTGGGACGACTACCTGGTCGCGCTGGGCGTCGTGGCGGTGCTCGGACCGGTCCTCACGCTGCTGCCGACACTCGCGCTGACCCGCAAATACGTCAAAGTCTGAGCCGCGCGCCGTACCGTTCGATCGACTCTTCCCCGACGTCGAAGGCAATACGGTGCGCTCCTTCCCCAGCGCCTCGCGCCACCGCCTCGCATCGGCCGCCACGGCCGGTGCGCTGGTTCTGGGTGCCCTGGCCATCCCACTCGCTCACGCAGACGACGACCTGAAGGACCAGCAGAAGAAGGTCCAGAAGGAGATCCACAGCGCCACCGAGGACCTCGAGCACTCGAGCAAGGCCACCCGCAAGGCGTTCGAGGCGGCCGCGAAGGCCCGCGCCGAGCTCGACTCGGCGAAGGCCGAGCTGGGCACCGTGCGCAGCAAGCTCGACGAGGCCAAGCTCGAGGACGCCCGCATGGAGCAGCGCCTGGCCGCGGCCCAGCTGCGCCTCGAGACCGCCCGCGACGACCTGGTCGTGGGTCAGGAGGCGCTCGAGACCCAGCGCGACGTGGTCAAGGACCGCATCGCCGACACCTACATGCAGGGCAGCCCCGACCTGCTGGTCCTGGGCAGCCTGCTCAACTCGAGCTCCACCAGCGACCTGACCCGCCAGCAGGCGGCCAGCAGCGCCATCGTGGGCCGCGAGACGTCGATGTACGACGACCTGGACGCCGCCGAGGTGCTGCTGCAGGTTCGCGAGGACGAGGTCGAGGCCGCCAAGGACCGGGTCGCCGACGAGCGGGCCGCCGCCGCGGCGCACCTGTCGAAGGTGAAGTCGCTGACCGCTCAGGCGGTGCAGGTGCGCGACGAGGTGCGCGGACTGGTCGACAAGCGGCTCGCGGCGCGCAAGGAGGCCACGGCCGCCAAGCAGGCCGACCAGGCGGCGCTGGCCGCGCTGCGCAAGCAGGAGGACCGCATCAAGGCCCGCATCGCTGCGGCCGCCCGGCGGGCGCGCGGCACCTCGGTGGCGGCCAAGCCGTCGGGCTACCTGCTGCGGCCGGTCGGCGGCGCGGTCACCTCGCCGTTCGGCATGCGCACCCACCCGATCTACGGCTACCGCGGCATGCACGACGGCACCGACTTCGGCGTGACGTGCGGGCAGCCGATGGCCGCCTCCGGCACGGGCACGGTGATCGCGAAGTACTACTCGTCGGTCTACGGCAACCGGCTCTTCCTCAACCTCGGCCAGGTCAACGGACGCTCGCTGACCGTGGTCTACAACCACGCGCGCAGCTACCGCTTCAACGTCGGTGACCGGGTCTCGCGCGGCGCCACGATCGGGTACGCCGGCAACACCGGCTGGTCGACCGGCTGCCACCTGCACTACACGGTGCTGGTCGGCGGCAACCCGGTCGACCCGATGAACTGGCTCTGACGAGCGGCTCGTCGGTGGTCCCGCCGCAACCGCGTTGACCTGACCTGGGAGAATGGACGGATGGCCAGGGAGCAGGGACAGAAGATGGTGGCGCAGAACAAGAAGGCGCGCCACGACTACGCCATCGAGGACACCTTCGAGGCGGGCCTGGTGCTGCAGGGCACCGAGGTGAAGTCGCTGCGGATGGGCCGCGCCAGCCTCGTCGACGGCTTCGTCGACATCGACCGCAACGAGGCGTGGCTGCACGGGGTGCACATCCCGGAGTACTCCCAGGGCACCTGGACCAACCACGCCGCACGCCGCAAGCGCAAGCTGCTGCTGAACCGGGTCGAGATCGACAAGATCGAGCGCCGGGTCAGCGAGAAGGGCCTGACGGTCATCCCGCTGGCGCTGTACTTCGTCAACGGCCGCGCCAAGGTCGAGATCGGCCTGGCGAAGGGCAAGAAGCACTGGGACAAGCGCCAGTCGATCGCCGAGCGCACTGCCAAGCGCGAGGTCGAGCAGGCCGTGGGGCGCCGCCTCAAGGGCATGCGTGACTGAGGCCGACCAGCAGGAGGTGACCTGGGCCCAGGAGGTCGGCGACGTCACCGCCTTCTGGGAGCGGCTCGGCCTGCCCGGGCTGCTCGACGTGCACACCCACTTCCTGCCCGAGCGGATCCAGCGCCGGGTGTGGGCCCAGTTCGACGAGGCCGGGCCCAAGATCGGTCGGCCCTGGCCGATCCGCTACCGCGGCACCACCCAGGAGCGGGTCGAGCAGCTGCGCGCGCTCGGCGTACGCCGCTTCTCGTCGCTGCCCTACGCCCACCGGCCCGGCATCGCCGGCTACCTCAACGAGTGGGGGGCCGAGTTCAAGCTGCTGGCGCCGGAGTCGCTGTGGTCGGCGACGTTCTACCCCGAGCCGGAGGCCGGCGCCTACGTCTCGGCGGCCCTCGAGGCCGGGGTGGAGATCTTCAAGGTGCACGTGCAGGTGGGCGAGTTCGACCTCGACGACCCGCTGCTCGACCCGGTCTGGGGGCTGCTGGCCGAGGCCGGCACCCCGGTCGTGGTGCACGCCGGGCACGCGCCGGTCGGCAACGACTTCACCGGCCCCGCGCCGATGGCGCGGGTGCTGGCCGCGCACCCGCGGTTGTGCCTGGTGGTCGCGCACCTCGGCGCGCCGGACTACCTGGACTTCATGTCGTTCGCCGACACCTACGACCGGGTGCACCTCGACACGACGATGACCTTCACCGACTTCTGGACGACCACCTACCCCGACGGGATGCTGGAGCGGCTCGCCGACCTCGGTGACCGGATCCTGCTCGGCACCGACTTCCCAACGATCCCGTACCCCTACGCCCACCAGCTCGAGGGCCTCGAGCGGCTCGGGCTGGGCGACGACTGGCTGCGCGCGGTCTGCTGGCACAACGCGGCCGCGCTGCTGGGCCTGCCGGAGTAGCTGGTCGGGCTGGTCGGGCAGGTCGGCTCAGTGCCGGGCGGTCCGGCGTGCCTTCAGCTCCCAGCCTCGGAGTGGGTGCTGGGTGAGGTGCCACCTGGGGTCGTGGGCTCGGTGGTGGTGCCAGGAACAGAGGGGGATGCCGTTGTCGAGGTCGGTGTCGCCGCGGTGGGCCCAGGGGAGGAGATGGTGGATCTCGGTCCAGGCGAAGGGTCTCTCGCAGGTGCCGATGGCGCAGGTGTCGTGGACGAGCGCCAGGGCTTTTCGTTGGTGGTGGGTGTGGAGCCGTTTGGTGCGGCCGAGGTCGAGTGGAACTGATCGGGAGTTGAGGACGGCGGGGACGAGGCCTGCTTCGCAGGCGAGTCGCCGGAGGTCGCCGGCGGCGACCCGGGTGCCGGTGTCGAGCTTGGCGGTGCCGGTCTCGTGGGGTCCGTGCCAGTCGGGCCAGGTGGCGGGGTCGAGGTCGCCGGTGGCGGCGAGGTCGCGGGTGAGGTCTTCGGCGGTCATGGTGACCAGGAGTGTGAGGGCGTTGGCGCCGTTCCAGCCGTCGGTGGGCAGGTGCTCGATGAGCTCGCACAGGGCATTGCCTGCGACCTCCCAGCCCGACAGGCCGTGGTCCGGCCCGGTGGGGGCGGACTCGTCGTAGCCGGAGATGTTCTCGCCGTCGGGGCCGGTGCGCGCCTTGTTGAGGCGGCGGGGTGCCGAGAGGGTCTCGATGGCGGTGCGCAGCAGGGAGCCGTGGAGCTCGGGGAGGGTGAACTTGCCGGAGTAGGTGCCGTCGCCGTTGTCGTGCAGCGCGAGGTAGGTCTCGTGCTTCGCGCGCCGGGACTCGCGGCCGAGCATGATCGCCTCGTGCTTGTCGGCCAGGTCGCGGTCGACGACGTCGAGCATCCGCCGGGCCGCCTGGCGGAGCCGCTTGGCGTTCATCGGGCGCCCCGAGCGGGTGCCGACCCCGGTGGCTTTGTTGACCAGCACCTCCTCAGCGGCGGCGAGCTGCTCGGGGGTGGTCTCGAGCGGTGCCTGCTCAGCGGCGCGGACGACCACCCGGACCTGGTCGGCGCGCAGCTGGCCGGCGGCGTACGCCTCGCGCGTGTGGTGGTACTTCGTCTTGAGCAGCTCGGCCAGGTGCAGGCCGCCCGCGTTGACCTCGCGAGTGGTGCCGGTGAGGGCGGCCGCCCAGGCATCGGTGCCCGTGGCCGCGTCATCGGCGGCGACCTGGCGTCGTTCGGCCTCGGCGAGGACCTTGAGGCGCAGCGACTCGGCCTGCGACTCGACGACGGCCAGCGTCTCGAGCAGGTGACCCAGCTCCTCGCGGGCCACGTGCTCGAGGGCGATGGCGTGCGCCTCGCCCAGGGCAGCGCTCGCGCCGGCCACCGCGGGGGCCGCGGTGGGGATCGGGAGCGCCGTCAACGTCATGCCTCCATGATCCCAGAGCGAGGGCGTCATGGGAACACCAGTTCGAAGATCTGTGGAGAACTTCTCGGGGTCCTGTGGCGGTGCGCTCGGGACCTTCGTCGCTGCCCTCTCGCGCGTGCGCGCGCTGGACTGTTGGCATGAGGACGCAGACCGCTGACCTCCGGCCGAGACCCACGTCGCGCTCGGCGGACCGGCCCGGTCTGGGCGTCTGGGTGGCCGCGCTGTCGCTGGCCGAGGCGGTCGGCCTGGCCGCCGCGGCCGGGGCCTCGCGCCTGGTGGGGTCGTGGTCGGCGGAGCCGGGGGTGCGAGGCAGTGTCGGGCTCGGCCTGCTGCTCGTGGTCGGTGCCGGTCTCGTCGAGGGGCTGGCTCTCGGGTCGGCGCAGGCGTGGAACCTCGGGCGCTGGCTCCCGCGGTTGCGGCGGGCGCGGTTCGTCGCGGCCACCGTCCTGGTGGCCGGCCTGGGCTGGGCGGCGGGGGCTGCCCCAGCGGTGCTGGGCCAGGAGGCGGGGGAGGCCGTCGGCGGCGCGCCGCCGGTGTTGCTGCTGCTCGCGGCGGTCGGCGTCGGGCTGGTGCTCGGACCTCTGCTCGGGCTGGCCCAGGCGTCGGCGCTGCGGCCGGCGGTGGGCCACCCCGGCGCCTGGGTGCTGGCCAGTGCGCTGGCCTGGCCGCCGGTGATGGTGGCGATCTTCGCTGGGGCCTCGCTGCCTGGGCAGGACTGGTCGCCGGCGGAGGTCGTCGGCGCTGGGGCTGCGACCGGAGCCGTCGCGGGCGGCCTGCTCGGCCTGGCGACGTACTGGGCACTGGGGTCGATGACCGCCGTCCCGCTGTGGGACCGGGTGCTGCTGCGCCTGCTCGGCTCCTCGTGGGGCTGGCTCGACGGTGACCTGGTGGGGGTCGAGGTGCGGGGTCGGCGGACCGGGCGGACCCACCGGGTGCCGGTGCGCTACGCCGTCGACCTCGAGGGCGCGCTCGTCGTCGTGCCCCGCGACGGCACGAGCTGGTGGCGCAACGTGCACCGGCCCACCACGGCGGTCGAGGTGCTGTGGCAGGGCGAGTGGCTCCCGGCGTACGCCGAGCCGCTGGTGCCCGGCCACCCCGACCACGAGGAGGCCTGGGCGACGTACTCGCTGCGCTGGCCGCGCGCGCACCTGCCTGCGAACGGGGTCGTGCTGCGGGTGCGGGGGTCGGGCGGGAATGCTGCGTGACCTCGGGTGGTTGGGTCAGGTAGCCTGTGCGTGCAGGTGAAAACTCAAGAGGGGCTGATCGGTTTCGACTTGGGACGTTAGTTCCTGGAGAAGCGGGTCGAGAAGCCAGCGCCATCTCGTAAACGATCGCTGGAAACCAATAACTGCCAACACCAATCGCAGTTCCTTCGCTCTCGCTGCCTGAGCAGTGATCGAAGCGTCAGACCGGGCACCTGTCTCCGTCCCGGAACCTGGCGTCGACTAGGAGACTCGCTGATCAACTGCAGTCAGAGTGGTTGATCGGGACTCAAATCTGACTGAGCCCGTCGGTGACGTGTCTGTTGCGAGCACCGGGGCTGAGAAAACGACATCACAGACTGCACCCGGAGAAGACCAGGTTCGACGCTCGAGGACGCGGGTTCGATTCCCGCCAGCTCCACTGACTGACTGACACGCGGGCGTGTTCCCGAAAGGATGACGCGCTTGTTCCCGAAAGCCTCTTGAGAGAAGTGCCCGGAGCCCCGCAGGGGTTCCGGGCACTTATTCGTTGCCGTTCAGGGCGCGGTTGTCCCTGCGTTGCCCGCGTTTCGCGAGCCGACGGCCCGGGCTGTGGGTGGGCGCCCGCGTGGGGGCAGCACTTCAGCCCTCATGCCTGTGGCGCTGAGGGTGCGGGTGCGGTTGATGCGGAGGTGGGCACAGAGTGGGCCAACCCGTAGACGAGCTCCTGGTCCCATGGCAGGGTGCCGAGGTGACCGAAGCTGCCTGGCTTTCCCTAGAAGCGACCCTGATGACAACGCACGCCATCGAGGCCTACGGCGGCGTGCAACTTGGACGCCAGGCGCTGGAGACGGCGGCCGCGTCCCTCAGTGGTGGGCAGATCCCCATGCAGGTGGAGCATGATCAGACACGACCGCTTCGGGTCCGGGATCTTGTGGCTTGGGTGGAAGACGGTGACGACGGCTTCTCGCGGCTGAAGGTACGATACGACGTGCACCCCGACGATGTGCACATCGTATCCGAACGACGCGCTATGTCAGTTGCGATTCGTTCGCCACTGGATGGGCGCGAGGGGCAAGACGTGTCCTCGAGTCCTTTCGAGCTCAGCGCCGACAACGCATGGTTCGACGACGATGCCCTGATCGAAGCGGAAGCGGCGCTCGTCGCCGCCGGTGCTACTGACATTCGGACAGAGCGTGTCTACCAGTTCAGTGTGATCCCTGACCCGCAGATCTTCATCGCTGTTGGGTCAGTGGTCGGAACGATTGGTCTAGGGGCGCTGGGGAGTGCCCTTTGGGACGCCGTGAAGACCTTGCTTCGGCGGAGAAAGACGCCAGTCGGTGGTCAGCCCGACAAGCCGACGCGTGTGAACATCGAATTGAGGGATGGTAGTCGGTCACTGACCGCGGTCATCGAAACGAGCGACGAGGCGGTTGCGCAAGAGGCTGTGAACGCCGTGGCAGAGCTGGCAAGTGGAGTTTGGGACGGGAAGCCGACGCTGAGCGGGGTGTCGGGCAAGAGATTGTTGTTGTGGGACGCAAAGACCTCGACTTGGAAGGCGCGCAATTTTTCCCAAGACAGCATGTCGATTGAGACAGACGGTTGACCCCGGCGAGTCGACCACGACGCCCACTGGATACGCTTTCGACCGAGGACCTCTAGGCGGCCGCCGGATTCGGGGCATGTGCAAGAAGGCCACTCGAGTGAGGCGATAGAGCCCCACAGGGGCCCCGGGGGTCGGCTGCGCGGATAGGTGACATCTCATTTGCATCGACGCTGTCACCGGGTGATCAAGAGCTCAGCGCGATCGGTTCAGCGCGCGGCTTCAGCCTCACCCGAGACATCTTCGACACTGACGGGTAGGTGTCAGGCGTTATCGGCGTCGGGGGGCAAGTGGGCTATGCAGGCCATTCCGGCCAGGGGGCTGCGTCGAATCATCGCTAGCGGTCGGGAGTCCGGACTGCGTCAGGGCTGCCGTCCCAGTCGTTGCCCCTACGCCGGTGGTAGCACCCGCCTAGGATTACCCGCACGACCGCCGGCACGCACTAGGCCAACGACTCTGACGCGATAAACGAACAGGACCAGCCATGGGGTATCGCACCTTCACCAAGCACGAGTACGACGACCTGAGGCGTCAGCACAACGTCATGGTCCTGGTGGGCAACGGCTTCGACATCCAAGTCACTCGGCGTTACCAGGCACGGTTCTCTCCCCGCTACCCGGCCTTCTATCACTACCTCCTCTCCCGCGACTTCGACTCCTCGAACCTCGTTGTCCTGCAGATGGCGGTTGCCAGGGAGCGCGGTCAGGAGAATTGGAGTGACGTCGAGTCTGCGATCGGAAACCTCATCACGCCAGGGGGCGGCCGGCACCCCGCTGACGCCGTGTACGAGGCGACTCTCGCCATCCAGGCAGCGTTCTCAGAGTATCTGGAACTCGTCGCACCACCTGAACTGCTCACTCGAGTCGGAAAGGACTCCGCCGAAGGCTCCTTGGCCGTGAGGTCGATGGCGGATTTCATCGGGGACGTCGCGACGGGCTCGCAGACCTTTGACTCCTTCGCTTTCCCTGCGGAGACCAGTCACTACGACCTCTTCAATTACCTGTTCGTCAACTTCAATTACACGCCGCTGCTGGACGACTACGTGTTCCGAGACGCTCAGCAGTTCCTGCCGCAAGCGCACACGTATGCCGACCGCAACTTCGAGTTTCACCCCAACCCAACCAACCACTCAGACGGCCACGGGAACAGCAAGACTGGCTGGTCCAGCTACCTCCGTAGCGAGGTCATCCATCCCCACGGACAGCAACCGATTCCGCGGTCGCTCCTGTTCGGGATCGACGCCCCCGACAACTTCAGCGCAGGGACGGACCCTCACCGCCAACTCATGAAGCCGTATTGGGCCATGAACCGCATTGAGTACGGCCACCTGTTCTCAGACACCCGGCTGTTCATCATCTTCGGGTGCTCCCTCGGCAAGACCGACGGCTGGTGGTGGCGCCGCGTATACGACGCCCTCAACCGCCACACTGGCGACGGAGAGTCTCCCAGCGAACTCATCATCTACTGGTGGAGCCCTACCGCGGGCTCCGTCACCAGGGCGGCAGTCCTCGACACCTTCTTCGCCGGCGTCGAAGGGAACGGATGTGAACCCGAGCGGGCGAGCGTGGAACATCGGATTCAGATCGTCATCTACACCGATGATGACCCGCCGACCTTCTTGGCCACCCCGTAGGGGCTGCCCCCACGCGCGAGCGCCCGAAGCGCAACTTGGAGGCTCGACCTCCCGGAGAACCCGGTGTGGGGCCGTCAGAAACCGTTTGAGATGAGGTCTCGCAGGATCCTTGCTCCGACCTGTACGCGATCGACGGTATCGACGAGCTTGCCAGCATGATGCCTCTGTGGAATGCAAAGGAGCCAGCCGTCCTCGTGGGGTTCCGCACCAGCGGCCTCGCATAGCGCCTCGAGGGTGCCCTCGTCACTAGACGAGTCGCCGCTGCGGAGAACGAGCCCTGCTTCAATGCTTCGCAACGCCACGCCGGAGTGAACAAGCTGCATCCAGCGTGGGGTCGTGGAGTAGCCGTAGAACCATGGGTCCTTGACCTCAACCGGCCGTCCCGCCTCGCTCCAGATCGCATAAAGGTAGGCGTCGCGGTAGTAGCTGCGTTGCACCTTTCTGCGCAGCATCGTCATCTCGTAGCCGAGCTCGCCACCCGCCCCAAAATAGATGCCGGTGTTGCCCTCCCTCATCTCTGGATAGCGAACCAAGTGGTATCGCCAGTCGAAGAACTCTTGGTCGGCCCGCGACTTCGTGAAGTTGCTGGCGATCTCGATCAGCTTGTCCTCCACGTCGGAGGCCTGTGATACAGCAATGGCATCGAGCATCGTTCCTAGAGTTTCACGAGCGGGGGCAAGTGCGCCTCGGTCGCCGCGATCGACGAGCACTGAACGCCAAACGCTGTCAGTGGTGGGTGAGCCGAACTGGAACCGGTCTGAGTCTTGGAAGCCGCGTTGGTATTCGCCAGAGGCGAGCAGGGCCCCAGTGACGAGGGACCACTGGTCCGGGTTAAACGCAGCCTCGAAGGCGCTCGCTCGGTGCGCGATGGACGGGTCCAGGTCGAAGCATGCCAGCGTGCCTCGCAGGATGGGGTGGTCCTCCAGGCGTTCGACGGCATGAGCCAGTTCGGCATCCTTGATTCTGAGGTCCTGCTTGGCCTTTTCCTCGTTCACTTGGTTCTTGTTGAAGGTAATGAGTGCGTCTAGGTCGCCGGTCTGCATGAACGTGGTGACCTCGTTGACGAACTTCGGCATGTTGGTCACGCGCATCTCGAACTGAGATGCCTCGTTGATGTTCCGCAGACTACGCAACCGGGCGGCAACATCCTTCGTCTCATGCTGCCGGTGCACCAGGACTGCTAACAGCAGCAGGGTGTCGGTCAGCGAGAACGCTCTGGTCGTCCCTCTAACGTCGCCGTAGCGGTCACAACAAGCATGGAAAAGGTCGCTGGTGGCGTTGGCGCCGAAGAGCCGCACCCCGTCGCCGTCGAGTGTCGTCTTGAAGAGACTCTCGAAGTAGTCCTTGAGGTTCGGCTCCGTGACCCACGTCTGGAACGCTCCGTGCATGAACGAGAGGTGCTCGTGGTGACGCGGGTTGCTGATGCCGAAGAGAACCTTCGCACGCTTCTCAGGTGTCACGGTCTCGCCGCTTCTGACCAGCCCGTCGCGCCACTCGCAGACCTCCATCAAGAAGTCGAAGTAGCGCATGAACTCGTCGTCGACGATGTTGTTCTCGCCGCGGTAAGGCCAAAGGACGTCGGTCCAGTCCCCGTCTATCTTGTGCCCGAAGTCCTCGAACCCGCCGGCCTCACCCACCAGCTGACCAAGGGACGCCTTGAAGGCCTCGAACTCGGTGAGGGGTTTCCCACGGGAGTTCATCTTGATGTAGAGGTCCTCTGCGGCACCCATGTTGTCGATGGGTAGCAATTGAAACCAGATGGCTGGGTTCTCGGCGTCGGTTAGCCGACCCCAGAGCTCATCAGGGTTCTCGTCGGCGAAGCGACTGGCGATGGCGTCGATGGTGACCAGCATCGCGCGGATCGTCGGGTCGAACTGCCAAAGGTGCAGGTACCAGCTCTGATCAGTGATCCATGCCGAGGGTGGTGTGGCGAGATCGCTCGGCGGGGGGTGCTTGACCAAGCGTTCGCAGAAGAGCCTGGCGCTTGGCCGCGTGGCGTAGCTGAAGTTGGACCAAGGGTGCTCCGAGCTCACTACTCCACGGCGGAAGGCGAAGTACCAGTGCAGCAGGAATAGCGTCGTGAGGCGTTGTTGGCCATCCAGCGGCTCGAACGTGCCGTTGGTGTGGACCTCTCCGTAGATGAAGTCGAGGCCGACGGATGTCTCGCCGGTGAGCGCGGAGTGCAGGGCATCTAGGAAGGTCGATCGAATCGTGGTTGTTCGTGCGTCCAGGCGTCCCTGGGCGTAGTCGCGTTGGATCAAGGGAACCGCGACTCGCTCTACCGATGGCATGCCGTCGATTTGCTCTCCGAACATCGCCTGGTAGGTGGTGCGGTAGCCAGTCATGCCCTGTTCGTCCGACTCACGGATGCTCATGCCACGTCCTCCTCATCGACGTCGGCCGCGATGCTGTCGTTCTCGGGAGTGTCCTCGAGCAGATAGGGCTGCAGCTTTGCGCGCAGTGCGGTGAGGTAGGCCTCTCGGTCGCGTCGACCCCAGAAGTGGATCTGCTGGGCTGCGGCGCTCGTGTCGTAGTACTTCAAGAACACGTTGCGAGTGCAGACTGGGATGTAGGACCCGCGCTGATCGAGCTCGATCACGTGGCGGCGCTTGACCTCGAACACCGAGTTGTTCAAGACGCTGTTGTCGTCCCGAGAGAGCAACGCGAGGTTGGCGATTGAGTCGATCTCGTCGTGGTCGGCCGAGGTCGGTCCTTCGGCTTCGTCCGAGTCGGTGTTGTCGCTGAAGAGCTCAACGAGCTCGAGATGTAGGGCGTCGAACGAGTCGCTGTTGATGGTGGGCAGCGCGCCTTCGATCCTGGCTTCTAGGTCTGCGCGTCGCTCGGACGACAGACCCAGCACGTCCAAGGCCTCGAGGTGTTCCTTGAGCCACGATGTCCACTGCTCGACCGTGTTCAACCCCTCGGAGCGCTGCGCGTGGATGTGTTCCAGGGACCAGAGCCTCTGCACGTGTTGGCTGAAGGAGTAGCGCTCAGATGAGAACGCGTTGCTCCGTACAGTCTCGACATTCATGAGAAGCAGAACTTGTCTGGTCTTCCTGCTTCCGTAAGTCAGGGCAGCCACTCCCGTCCACGCAAGGCTCAAGCTGCGTCTGATGCGCTCATCGAGCGCGTTGTCGAAGGCGGACTTTGCTCTGCCTTCGGCCAGCTGGACGAGGTCGAAGAAGGTTGCGACCTCGGACGCGACGAGGTAGCCGACTTTGTGAAACGAGCTCAGATCTTCGTACCAGCCGAGGATCAGCGAGTGCAGATCGACGATCTTGTCCCACACCGCCTGGGGGTCAGACAGGATCAGCGGTCGCAGGATCTCGAAGGTGTGGAAGCGCGGGCGGTTCTTGATGTGCGTTCCCGACTCGAGATCAGCAACGGTGTCGAGCAGCAATTCGATCCGGGTTGCCGCTTGGTCGTAGGACGAGCCAGCCGCGAAGGCCCACACCTCCGGCGACCACAGCTGGCGCTCGATGGTGTCCCACTGCGCCGCGGTCTCGTGCTCGCGCTCGATGCGGGACAGCAGCGACGCCTTGACTAGCTCGGCGTCCGTGAGCGGAATTCGGCCGACGTTGAGTCGCGTGAAGAGAGCGCGCGAGTCGAACTCAGCCTCCCGCGGCGCCTCGTACCAGATCACGAAGACCGTGCTGCTCAGAGCCTCAGACAGCTTGTAGGCCGCGAGGTTCGGCTTGGCCTGTTTCGCGAACCAGGCCTCGATGGCAGTGAACGCCTCGAACATGTGGAAGTAGTCGATGTTCTCGTGACGGAGGTCCTCCCGCGGATCGTCGAGGTACTCAGCGCTGCCCGGCCGGGTTTCGTAGCTGAGGTCGTAGTGAACCTCGGCCTGCGGCATGTAAGCCTTGAGCGCGCGCATCACCAGGTACAGCGTGGTCAATCGCTGCTGACCATCGACGAGCTCCCAGCGGCCGTCGTCCATCGGCTTTACCACCACAGGCTGGAGGTAGTAGTTGTCACCCTTAGCCTCCTGGATGTCGTCCAGAAGCCTCTCCACCTCGTGACTACCCCAGCGATAGCCGCGTTGGTAGTCCGGCACGAAGAATGACCCCTCCAGGTCGTCGACGAGGCGTGGCTCCAAGAGCGCGGGGGTCCCGAGGTTCATGCGGCACATCTTGACTCACTCTCAGGAGACACGCCCGGAAGTCAGGCAACCTCGGTGGGGCCACCTCGCACCGCGGACTTGGTGGCCGGAGCCCGCCGCCAGTTGGGGCGGCCTGGCTCGGAAGCGAGTGACGTCGCGGGCGACGCATCCGCGCCCCGCGCCGCAGCGACGGCGCCACGGCCCAGGAGCTCATGGCGTGCACAGAGGGTCTGACCTGCTGAAACGGTGATCAGTGTGGAGACTAGGCCCCTTACCGCGTGGAGACCACCCAGCGAACTCGACGTTGGCGCAGGTCAGACGACTTTCGGGAACACGCCACTGAGGGGGTCTTCGCAGAAGTAGCCCGGACACTTCGCAGAATTGCCGGTCCCGGTGGGTGACACCACCGAGAGCCAGCCCTCTTGAACGAGAGCCGCTTCGACGCCAGTCGGAGCGGCTCTCGTGCTGCGTCCGCAGCCGCTTTCCGGCAGCGGCTGCCGGCGAATGCAGTGGCAAGCCCTCGTGGCACGATCCTCGTCATGACAGAGGCGGGCGGGTCGAACAGCGCACTCGGAGACGATCGCCGATACAGCTCGAGGGTCGACGAGGCTGACGCTGAGCTCGACCAGACGTTGTCGGACGAGCTGGACAAGGTGAACGCGCGGGCGACCCTTGGAACTGCTCCGGCGCGGGAGCTGACGGTGCGGATCAACGACGCGGCGGGGCGGCTCGCGGCGGGCATGAGCGGCTGGACCTGGGGTGTCGCCGCCGGCATTGGGATGACGTGGGTCCGCGAGGACAGCCGCGGCGCGGGCCTTGGCACCCGAGTGCTCGCCGAGTTCGAGACCGAGGCTCGGCGACGAGGGTGCACCCATGTCTTCGTCACCTCCTTCACGTTCCAGGCTCCTGGCTTCTACGAGCGACAGGGGTATCGAGAGATCTTCCGATGGGAGGACGTGCCAGTCCCCGGGGCCGGCGACGTGCACTTCCGCAAAGACCTCTGAGCCGGGTCGGCCGTCGCGGCGAGTGCGCGGGTGCTGATCTGGCGACGCGTGGGTGCGCGCGCCGGAGTCGGTTCGCAGAACGATGCCGGGGCCTGCACGTTCGACTTTCCGCGAAGACCCGACTGACTGACTGAACTGACTGATGCAACGGGCCCGCGGCGACGCCGCGGGCTCGTTGCCGTCCGCGCCACCGACCAGGAGCCGAACGGAAGCGCGGTGGCTGGCGCAGTGGGTGGGGCCTAGGAGTCGGCCATACGCTGGAACATGTCGGCGACGGCGTCGAGGTCCAGCTCGCCGACGTGGTCGAAGATGTGGGTGCGTGCGCTCGCCAGGTGCACCACCCACGCCTCCCGGAGCTCCTGGAGCCCAAGATCGGTGAGGACGGCGTCCCAACCCCGCCCGTCGTCGGGGGAGCGGTCTCGCCGCACCAGCCCCGCCTTCTGCAGTCGGTCGATGACGCGTGAGATCCCGCTCATCGACATGGCGGCGCCTGCGGCGAGGTCGCTCATCCGCATCCGCTGCTCGGGCGCCTCGGACACGTGGACGAGCACGAAGTAGTCGGTCGCCGAGATCCCGGTGCTGCGGACCAGGTCCGCATCGAGCTTGCGGGGCAGGACTGCCAGCAGTCGGGTCAGCGACCGCATGAACCGCTCCTCGACGGGGGTCAGCGGGTCGCGTGCAGGTGGTGGTGTGGGCACGCTCACAGGATAGTTGCTTGCTCAAGCACCTGTCTAGCCGTAGTGTTTGTTTCACGAAGCAAGTAACTGACGAGTGGAGGAGCGTGACGTCGAGATGGACGCCGGACGAGTAGCAGTGGTGACCGGGGCCGGCAGCGGGCTGGGTCGGGAGATCTCCTTGGGGCTGACCGCACGCGGCTACCAGGTCTTCGGGACCGCCCTCGCGGCAGCGGAGGTCACCGACCTCGATGCCGCCTCGGGGGGTGCCGTGCGGCTGGCGGTCGTCGACATCGTCGACGACGCGGCGGTCGCCACCTGGGCCCAGGGCGTGCAGGACCACGTGGCCGGTGTCGACCTCCTGGTCAGCAACGCCGGCATTCTCACCCCCGGCCCCGTCGAGCTGCTGGCGATCGACGACGTACGCCGCGAGTTCGAGGTGAACACCTTCGGGCCGCTCCGGGTGATCAACGAGTTCCTGCCGGCGCTGCGCGCCGCGCGCGGGCGCATCGTGCAGATCAGCACCATCACCGCGACGGTGCCGCTCCCGTTCAACGCCGCCTCGGGGGCGTCCAAGGCCGCGGCGGAGGTGTTCGCCGACGTCTACCGGGCCGAGCTGAAGCAGTTCGGCATCGACGTCACCATCGTCTCGCCCGGGAGCATGCTCACCGGCGGCCCGGCGAAGTCGGCCGCGGCGTTCGAGCGGCTCCTCTCCGCCATGACCCCCGAGGGACGTGAGCTCTACGGGGCGCCCTTCGAGCGGTTCGCGGAGCAGTTCAACGCCAAGCAGGGCGAGGGGATCACCGCGACCGACGCGGCCACCCAGGTCAGAGAGGCGGCTGAGGAGCAGCCGGCCCCGAGCCGACGGACCGTCGGAGCCGACGCCGCCGCGCTGCTGCACGCCTCCAAGACCATGACCGACGACGAGCTCGACGCGCTGCGACTGCAGCTCGGCGGTCTCGTCTGAGCCCGACCCTTCCAACCACCGCATCACCAACGACAGGAGACAACATCATGATCGAGATCGTGGACACCACCGACGCCCAGGCCGTGCGCAACAAGGACAACCTGATCGCCTTCTACCGCCGCGCCATCAACGACAAGCAGCCGCGCGAGGCCGCTGCGGCGCTCGTCGCGGACGACTACGTCCAGCACAACCCGCTGCTCCCCGACGGTGGGGCGATGCTGGGCGAGACGTTCGCCGCCGTCGTCGAGGCCCACCCGCTCGCCCGGGTCGAGATCCACCGCATCATCGCGGTGGGCGACTGGGTGTGGGCGCACGTGAACTTCCTCAACCTCTACAGCGACGACCCCGACGACCTCGGGATCGCCGGTGTCGACATCTGGAAGATGGACGCCGACGGGGTGGCGCTCGAGCACTGGGACGTCCTGCAGCCCGTGGTCGCCGCCGCCGAGACCGTCAGCGGCCACAGCGTCTTCTGAGCCTGAGGACCCCCCACATGACCGACTACCTGCACGACCTCCAGTTCGGCTCGTTCCTGACCCCGTCCGCCGGCAACCCCGACGACGCCGTGGCGCTCGCCGTGCTGAGCGAGCAGGTCGGCCTGGACCTGGTGACCTTCCAGGACCACCCCTACCAGCCGGGCTTCCTCGACACCTGGACGCTGCTGTCCTACGTCGCGGCCCGTACGTCGACGGTGCGGCTCTCGCCCAACGTCGCCAACGTGCCGCTGCGACCACCGGCGGTCCTGGCGCGCAGCGCGGCCTCGCTCGACCTGCTCTCGGGTGGTCGGGTCGAGCTGGCCCTCGGGGCCGGCGCGTTCTGGGACGCGATCGTCGCGATGGGCGTGCCGCGCCTGAGCCCGGGGGAGAGCGTGGTCGCGCTGGAGGAGGCGATCGAGGTGGTGCGCCAGACCTGGGACGCCGACGCGCGCGGGGGTGTGCGGGTGGACGGCGTCCACCACCAGGTGCTGGGGGCCAAGCGTGGTCCGGCGCCGAGCCACGACATCGGTCTGTGGGTCGGCGCCCTCAAGCCCCGGATGCTGCGACTGATCGGTCGCAGCGCGGACGGCTGGCTGCCGTCGCTGTTCTACCTGCAGCCGGGCGACCTCGCCCGCGGCAACGCCGTCATCGACGAGGCCGCGACCGAGGCGGGCCGCGACCCCGGACAGGTGCGGCGCCTGCTCAACGTGGCCGGCACCTTCTCCACCACGGCACGCGCACAGCTGGACGGGCCGCCCGCACACTGGGCCGCCGAGCTGGCGCAGCTGACCCTCACCGAGGGCGTCAGCACGTTCATCCTCGCCAGCGACGACCCGCGACAGCTGCGGATCTTCGCCGAGGAGGTGGCGCCGGCGGTCCGCGAGCTCGTCGGAGCGGCCCGGGCCGGGGCCGTCAGCACCCCGCGCCCCGCGGCTGCGGTGCCGCTGACGAGGACGGCCCTCGCTGTGCGTGCGACGCCGGCGCCGGCCCCGCGGGGTGAGGCGTCGGTCCTGGACGAGGCGGCGCGTCCCGTCGGTCCCACCCCCGACCCCGACCGGCGCTACACCCCGCACGAGCAGGCCACCGGCCAGCACCTCGTCGACATCCACGACCACCTGCGCGCCGAGCTCGACCAGCTCCACGACCTCATCGAGCAGGTGGCCACCGGGATGCTCGGTGCCGCGGCGGCCCGGTCGCACATCCACGCTATGACGCTGCGCCAGAACAAGTGGGTCCTCGGCGGATACTGCGAGAGCTACTGCCGCGTGGTGACGACCCACCACACGCTGGAGGACGAGGGGATCTTCCCGCACCTGCGGCGTCGGGACCCTCGGCTGGGGCCCGTGGTGGACCAGCTGCAGGTCGAGCACGAGCAGATCCACGAGGTCCTCGAGGAGGTGGACCGCGCGCTGGTGGCCTTCGTCTCCGTCGAGGACGGGATGGAGGACCTGCGCCGCGCGGTCGACCTGCTCTCCGACACCCTCCTGTCGCACCTGTCCTACGAGGAACAGGTGCTCGTCGAGCCGATCGCGCGGCTCGGGCTGGGCTGACCTCGTCAGCCGTCCCCGTGCTCAGCCGGCGGGACGCTGCATCACGCCGAGGACGTTGCCGAACGGGTCGACGACGCTGGCGCCGACGTACCCCGACCCGAAGTCCCGCGGGGCCCACTGGGTCGTGGCGCCCATCGCGAGGAGCCGTTCGTACGCCGCCGTGGCGTCCTCGACCTGCCAGTAGGCGATGACGGACCCGGTGCCGTCGGCGCGGTGCTCAGGTGCGAACGCGGCGTCCAGCAGGCCGAGCTCGCGCTCGTGCGGGCCGACCCGCCACTCGACGTACGGCCCCTGGGCGAAGTAGGGCTCGGCGCCGAGGAGCTCGGTGTACCAGGCCCGGGCCGCGGCGGGGTCGGCGGCGAAGTAGACGACCGTGCTGACCCCGGTCGTGAAGCCGGGGTCCGAGGGCGTCCACGGCTGCAGGAAGCCCAGGTCGCCCATCCCCTCCGCGGCGGCGACCAGCGGGTACATCGTGGCGCCGTCGAGGGTCTCGCGGATGATGTCGCCGTGGCCGGCGTGCCGGGCCAGCTCCTGGACCAGGTGGCCCCAGACCCACCGCACCGACCAGTGCTCGACGTCCTTCGGGAACCACGGCGCGTCCGGCACCGGGACGGGGGTCTCGAGGTCGACCCGCCGGGCCGCGTCGAGCGCTCGGTCGGCGACGTCGTCGTACTGCTCCAGCGCGGTGGCCAGGGAGTCGCCGGCGACGAAGCCGCGCTCGAACTCAGCCACACGTCGCTCGATCTCCGCCACCGGGGCGAGCGCCGGCGCGTGCTCCACCGAGTCGACCCAGTTGGCCGTCACGACGGTGACGTGGCGGACCAGGCCGCCGATCGAGAAGGCGCTCGCGCTCGGGGTGGCGGCGGCCTGCGCGTCGGACAGGCCGTGGGCCAGGGCCCGGAAGGCGTCGAGCTGCATGGACAGGTATCCGGCCAGGTTGTCCTGCTCGGTGGGGGCGGGTGGGGCCAGGAACGGCATCGGGGTCCTCCTCGGTCGTGAACTGCTGTCACTGCCCACGCTGCACCCGAACTAGGACAGGTCCTGTCCGCAGCCTGTGGCAGGTTGTCGGCATGGCCACCTCCTCGTCCGGTCCCACCGAGCGCGTCCTGCGGCTGCTGGCCCTGCTGCAGCAGCGGCAGGCCTGGAGCGGCAGCGAGCTGGCCGAGCGCCTGGGCACGACGACGCGCACGGTCCGGCGCGACGTCGACCGCCTGCGCGAGCTGGGCTACCCGGTCAACGCCACGCAGGGGGTCGCCGGTGGGTACCGCCTCGGGGCGGGGCGCGCCCTGCCGCCGCTGCTGCTCGACGACGCCGAGGCGGTCGCGGTCGCGGTGTCGCTCCGGCTCGCGGCCGGCGGGACGGTCGCGGGCGCCAGCGAGGCGGCGCTGCGCGCCCTGACCAAGCTCGACCAGGTCCTCCCGTCGAGGCTGCGCCACCGGGTCCACGGCATCCACGGCTCGATCTCGATCCTGGCCGGAGCGGCGCCCGCGGAGACCGTCGACGCCGACGCCCTGGTCGAGATCGCCGGTGCCTGCCGCGACCTGGTCCGCCTGGAGTTCGCGTACGCCGACCGCTCCGGCACGAGCAGCCGGCGGCGGGTCGAGCCCTACGGGCTCGTGGCGACCGGTCGGCGGTGGTACCTGATGGCCTACGACCTCGACCGTGAGGACTGGCGCACCTTCCGTCTCGACCGGCTCCGCGAGGTGCGGGTCAGCACGTGGCGGTTCACGGCCCGCGAGCACGAGGACCCGGTGACCTACGTGCACCGGGCCGTCACCTCGGCGCCGTACCCCCACCGGGTGCTGGTGCGCTTCCACGCCGCGGCCGAGGCGGTGCGGGCGGTCTACCCGGTCGCCGCGGTCAGCGTCGAGACCGAGACGGAGACCACCTGCCTGCTGCGCACCGGCGGCGAGGACCTCGCCATGGTCGCGGTCTACCTCGGCGTGGCCGGGCACGACTTCGAGGTGCTCGAGCCGCCGGAGCTCGCCGAGCACTGCACGGCCATCGGTCGTCGGTTCGAGCGCGCCGGACGGTGAGCCGCCGACGCCGGCGGACGCCTCAGGTGCGGGGCCCGGGCGGGGCGACCCTCGCGTCGTTCCTGCCGGAGCGGGCCAGCGCGTCAGCCACGAACCCCTCCGCCTTGAGGTCCTCGACGACGTCACGCAGGAAGGCGAGCGTCGCGGCGCTGCGGTCGCGGGTGGTGCCGACGGCCTGCGCGATCTCCATGAACGCCGGCTCGAGGACGCGGTGCCCGGGGTGCGCGGCGACGAAGTCCAGCACCGGCTGCCGGATGCCCGCCCCCACCTCGAGGTGCCGGTCGGCGAAGACCGTGGTGCCCTCGGCGCCGCGCACCACCTCCGCGTGCCGCAGGGTGCGGGAGAGGAAGAGGTCGTAGGCCGACCCGTCCTTGACCCCGACCCGCACACCCTCCCGGTCGACCTCGGCCGCCGAGCCGAGCGGGGACGTCTCCGCGACGACGTACACGCCCTCGATCACGACGTACGGCGCGGTGAACGCGACGCTCGCCTCCCGGGCCGGGTCGACGGCCAGGAAGCAGACGTCGGCCCGTCCCTGGACCATCGCCTCGAAGGACTCGCGGGCCGCGCCGCAGCAGGTGAGCTCGACCGGGACCCCGAGCCGGGCGCCGAGCTCACGGGCGAGGTCGACGGTGACACCCCGCGGCTGCTCGGCGGTGCCCTGCGCGAGCACCGGGTTGCCGAGGTTGATCGAGGCGCGCAGGGTGCCGATGGGGGCGAGGTCGCTCACGATGTCCACGGGTGCACTGTGGCACTCCCGGGTACCGCCGTCGGGAGGTTCGGGCCGGGTCGGCACGAGATATGGGCCGGGTCGGCGCGAGATTTGCGACGGGTCAGCGGCGCTGCAGGAGGACCACGCCGTCCTTCATGGTCGCCGTCTGCCGGCCGTCGGGGCCGGTCGCCTCGCGCTCCCGGATCTCGCACAGCACCACCGACCAGGCGTCGGGGTCGAGGGCGAGCTCGGCGACCTCCTCGACCGGCGTCAGCAGCTCGGGCATCGGCGAGGAGTGCTTCCCGTGGTCGTGCCCGTCCTCCTTCCGTGGCGCCCACGGCGGGAGGTCGGCCTCGGACTCGAAGACGTGGGAGACCAGCAGCAGGTGGCCGCCGGGCCGCAGCCGCGAGGCCGCGCGGCGCAGGACCTCGGTGCGGGGCAGGGCCACCTCGGAGTGCAGGAACGACGCGGTCACGAGGTCGAAGGTCTCCTCGGTGCGCCAGGTGGCGAGGTCGTGGGCGTGCCACTCGACCCGGTCGGCCACCCCGCGGGCCGCCGCGCCCTCGGCGCCCCGGGCGGTGGCGGTGTCGGAGATGTCGACCGCGGTCACCCGCCAGCCCTGCTCGGCCAGCCAGACCGCGTCGCCGCCCTCGCCACAGCCGAGGTCGAGCACGTCGCCGACCGGCAGGGTGGCCACGACGTCGGCGGTCGTGGCGTTGACGCGCCCCGACCACTTGCGGGGCGTGTCGGCGTAGAAGCCCTCCCAGTGCTCGGCGACCTGGTGCGCGGCCACCTGGGCCGCATCGAAGTCCTCCTCCACCAGCACGGCGTTGACGAACGCGCCGGCCTTGGCGCCGGCCGACATCACCATCGGCACGGCGGCCATCGGCTCGACCACGTTGCCGACCGCCCAGACCCGCTCGTGGATGGTGCGCCCGGTCGGGTCGACGGTCAGGAAGCGGCCGAACTGGCCCTCCTCGCGCCCGAGCGCCAGGCCGTCCAGGAAGCCGTCGTGGGGGGCCGGGTGCCCGAACGTGAAGAGGGCATCGACCTCGACCACCTCGTCGGCGGCGGTGCGCACGCCCGTCAGGGCGGCGCCGTCGCCCAGGACCTCGACGACCTCGTCGGGGACCACGCGCACGCCGCGGCTGGCCAGCCGTTGCACGACCGCCTCCTCGAGCGGCTCCATCGCGGCGCTGAGGAGCACGACGTCGTCGCTCCACTGCCGCAGCAGCTGCGCCTGGTGCAGACCCCACGGGCCCGTCGCGAGGATCCCGATCCGACGCCCGCGCACCTCCCAGCCGTGGCAGTAGGGGCAGTGCAGCACGCTGGAGCCCCACCGCTCGGCCAGCCCCGGCACCTCCGGCAGCACGTCGGTGATGCCGGTCGCCACCACCAGCGCCCGGGTGCGCAGCGAGGCGCCGGTGGCCAGCCGCACCAGCAGGGCGCCGCTGTCCGCGGCGAGGTCCTCGACCGCCTCGACCCGGCCCGCGCGCACCTCGACGTCGTACGCCGCCAGCTCCTCGCGTCCGCGGGCCACCAGGGCCGCGGGCTCGAGGCCGTCGTGGCCCAGCACCCCGTGCACGTGCGCGGCGTACCTGTTGCGCGGCTCGCCCGCGTCGACCACCAGCACCCGGCGCCGGGCCCGGCCCAGCATCAGTGCGGCGGACAGGCCCGCGGCCCCACCGCCGACCACGACCACGTCCCAGCTCTCGTCCCACTCGTTCATCGTCATGCGACCAGTTGACCCGGCCGCTGCTGATGTCGCAATGCTTCCTGCGGATATGGCAAGATGCGTCGAGAAGGACGACACGGAGGAGGAGCGCTGGTGGTCGACGAGCTCGCCCAGGTGGGAGCGCGGTTGCGCGCGGCCCGCAACGACCGCGGCTGGACCCTCGACGAGCTGGCCGAGCGGGCCGGCATGTCACCCAGCACGCTCTCGCGCCTCGAGTCGGGCAAGCGCCAGGCGAGCCTGGAGCTGCTGGTGCCGCTGACCCGCCTGCTCGGCATCCGGCTCGACGACCTGGTCGCGGCGGAGACGCCCGACCCGCGCGTGCGGCGCCCGCCCATCCGCCGCGAGGGCATGCTGATCCTCCCGCTCGCGCCGGAGGGCTCGCCCATCTCGACGTACAAGGTCAGCTTCCCGCCCACGAACGACCCGCCCGCGCTGCGCGTGCACGACGGGTACGAGTGGCTCTACGTGCTGTCGGGTCGGCTGCGGCTGCTGCTGGGGGAGCAGGACCTGGTGCTGACCCGGGGCGAGGCGGCGGAGTTCGACACCCGCACCCCGCACAGCCTGTCGGCCGTCGGTTCCCGCCCGGCCCAGGTGCTGAGCATCTTCAACGACGCCGGGATGCGCATGCACACCCACACCGCCGATGCGGAGCCGGCGACCGCGGGCGGACTCGCGACGTAGGTCCGGGCCGGGTCGGCGCGACATCTGAGCCGGGTCAGTGTGAGATCTGCGCCGGGTCAGCGTGAGATTTTCGCCGGGTCACGGTGGCCTGGCGGCGGGTCTTGCAAAAGATAGTACCTTTGGTGCACCCTCGTCGTGACCGACCCCACACTGCTCACGCCGCCTGGAGACCCGATGGAAGCGATCGCTCCCGCCCACGGCACCGCCACCCTGCTGCTCATCGCAGCCGCCGCGGTCGCCGTCCTGCTGTTCCTGATCATGAAGGTGCGCCTGCACGCCTTCATCTCGCTGGTGCTGGTCAGCCTGCTGACCGCGGTCGCCGCCGGCATCCCGCTGGCGCTGGTGCCCACCGCCCTGACCAGTGGCTTCGGCAGCACCCTGGCCTCGGTCGCGCTGCTGGTCGGCTTCGGCGTGATGCTCGGGCGCCTGCTCGAGGTCACCGGCGGCGCCCAGGTGCTCGCCGACACCCTCATCGGCCGCTTCGGCGAGGCGCGGGCACCCTTCGCGCTCGGCGTCGCGGCGCTGCTCTTCGGCTTCCCGATCTTCTTCGACGCCGGCCTCGTGGTCTTCCTGCCGATCATCCTCACCGTGGCCCGCCGCTTCGGCGGCTCGGTGCTCTACTACGCGCTGCCCGCGGCCGGTGCCTTCGCCGCGATGCACGCGATCGTGCCGCCGCACCCGGGCCCGGTCGCGGCCGGCACCGTGCTCGGTGGCGACATCGGGGTCGTGCTGCTGGTCGGCCTGCCCGTCGCCCTGGTGAGCTGGTACGTCGGTGTCTACCTCGTCTCGCGCCAGCTCGGCGCCCGCATCTACGTCGCGCTGCCCGACCTGCTGCTCGGCCCGGTCAACGGCGGCGGCAGCACCGACGCGCCGACCGACGTCGACGGCTCCACCGGCACCGGTGCCGGCACCGCCACGACGACCGAGACCCGCCTGGCCCCGCCGGCGTTCTCCACCGTCCTGGGGCTGCTGCTGGTGCCGCTGGTGCTGATCGCGCTCAACACCGTGCTCACCACCCTGGTCACCTCGGAGGTCATCGGGGAGGGCAACGGTCTCGTCGAGGCGCTCCAGCTGGTCGGCCAGACGCCGGTCGCGCTGCTGATCACCCTGCTGCTGGCCATCGCCACCCTCGGCCGCCACGGCCGCACCCTCTCCGAGACCACCCAGCTGCTCGACGACGCGCTGGGCCCGATCTGCTCGATCATCCTGATCACCGGCGCCGGCGGCATGTTCGGTGGCGTGCTGCGCGCCAGCGGCATCGGCGAGGCGCTGACCGGCTCGCTGTCCGGCCTGGGCATGCCGCTGCTGCTCCAGGCGTTCCTGATCGCCACCGCGCTGCGCGTCGCGCAGGGCTCGGCGACGGTCGCGCTCACGACCGCGTCGGGGCTGATCGCCTCGCAGGCCGAGGGCCTGCACGACGTGCGCATCGCCCTGCTGGTCGTCGCCGTGGCTGCCGGGGCCACCGTGCTCTCGCACGTCAACGACTCCGGGTTCTGGCTGGTCAGCCGCTTCTTCGGGATGGACGAGAAGACCACCCTGAAGACCTGGACCGTCATGGAGACCACGCTGGGCCTCACCGCCTTCGCCGCCGCGGTCGTGCTGTGGCCGCTCAGCGGCCTGCTGATCTGACCCACGCCGGGCCCGGCCCGCTCAGACGTCGCGCGCCCGGCGCAACCACAACGGTGCGTCGATGCGGGCACAGGTCCGGACGGCCGCGGCCCGGTGCCGCTCGGCGAGGGTGTCCTCGCCGAGAAGCCGGGCCATCTGGCCCAGGTGGAGGTCGACCGGGCCGGCACCGATCGTGGCGTTGTCGGCGAGCAGGCCCGCGTAGGGCGTGAGCGCGTCGTACAGGACCCTGGCCATGTCGGTGCGTCCGACGGCCCGGCACGCCGAGCACAGGTAGGCGACGCCCTGCAGCCACAGCATGTCGTAGGGCAGCGAGTGGAGGTCGGTGCTCACGAACTCGTCGAGGATCTTCTCGGCATCGGCTGCGCGCCCCACCTCGGCGAGTGCCAACGCATGAGCGGCCCGCCAGGCCGGGATGCCGTCGGCCTGGGTGGCGACCTGCGTCTCGATCTCGTCGATCAGCTCGTGCAACCGGCCCTGCATCCAGCGGATCGTGAACAGCTGACCGGCGAACCAGGTCATCGCGTCGGGCTGGTCGGTGGCCACTCCGAGGTCGAGCGCGGCGGCGGCGGTGTCCTCCGCCTCCACGAGGTGGCCGCGCAGCACCAGTCGCCCCGCCTGCCAGGTGCGCACCATCCACAGCCGGGAGTGGTGGCTCAGTGCGGTCGCGCTCCGGTCGGCACGCTCGAGGAAGTCGTCGGAGGTCTCCAGGTCACCGAGCATCAACGTGGCCTGGGTGTGGCCGACGGCCGCCATCATCTGCAGGCCGTCATCGCCGCTCCGGGTCGCGACCTCGAGCAGCTCGGCACTGATCCTCGCGCAGCCGCGAGGATCGCTGAACGAGGCGTAGGTGACGGCGTAGTGGTCGGCGAGCGTCCGGCCCAGCATGAGGTCGTCGCCGCACCGGCGCGCCAGCTGCAGCGCCTCGGTGCTGCGCCGGACGGACTCGAGGCGGCGCTCCGGGTCGCGCACGGTCTCCAACGACCACCCGGCGAGCAGGCGCGAACGGGTGGCGGGGTCCGCTTCGGTGTCGGCTGCGAGGGCGGCTTCGAGCACGGCGACCCGTTCGTCGTCGATCTCTGCGGTGCTCGACCACCAGCCACGACTGTTCGCCACGGCGGCGGCGGCCAGCCTCGCGGTGTCGCCCTCGGCCCGGGCGAGCTCGGCCGAGCGCAGCAGCGTGGTGCGGTACTCGGGGCGGCCGGCCTGGAGCTGGGCGATCCCCAGCTCGGCGAGCAGGTCGGACTCGCGGGCCGGGGGGAGCGATCCGGGGCTGAGGCCCAGTGCCCGGGTGTAGTGGTCGACCGCCACCGCCGGGGCCCGTTGCTCGAGCGCGGAGCGCCCGGCCAGGACCAGGTAGTGGATCGCCTCGGTCGTCGGTCCGACCACGGCGGCGGCCGCGAAGTGGTGGGCCAGCTGGTGGTAGTGCGACGCCAGGTCGACCAGGTGACGACGCTCGAGCGAGGTGGCGACCAGGCGGTGCAGCTCCGCCCGGCGCAGCGGGGGCACGGCGTCGTACAGGGCGGCCCGCACGACGTCGTGGGAGAACACGTACTCCAACCGGGGACCCGTCGACGCCTCGATCAGCAACGTGTACGCGGCCGCGTCGAGGCGGGCGTCGAGGTCGGACGCCTCGAGGCCGAGCACCTCCTGGGCCAGGGTCGGGTCGAAGCTCCGCCCGATCACGGCCGCGCAGGTCAGGAGCTCCTGCACCGGTGGGGGCAACCGGCCCACCCGCTGCTCGACGAGCTCGCGCAGGCCCTGCGGCAGGCCCGTGGCGGGGGCGCCCGCCGGACCGCGGGTGTCGACCGTCTGCCGGGCCAGCTCCAGGGCGAACAGGGGGTTGCCGCCGCTGGCCGCCTCGATCGACACGGCGAGGTCGCCCGGCGTGGGACCGGTGTCCGAGCCGGTCTCGATGCGGTCCGCGAGCAGCTCTTCGAGGTCGGCGCGCGACAGCCCGGCGAGGGGGACCCGGGAGACCTGCTCGGAATGGCGCACGAGGTCGGCGATGGCGGCGGTGGTGGCATGGGCGGGCTGGTGCTCGCGGTCACGGTGCGTCGTGACGATCACCATCGGCAGCGGGGTCGGGCTCCGCAGCAGACGGCGCAGGAGGAGCAGGGTGGCCTCGTCGGCCCACTGCAGGTCGTCGATGACGACGAGGAGCGGCTCCGTCTCGCACGCGTGGGCCAGCCACTCGGCGACGGCCTCGAAGAGGCGGTAACGCTCCGTCTCGGGGTCCGACGCCGGACCAGGGACGACCTCGGCGGCCAGGAGGGTCGACAGGCGGGGGAGCAGCCGCACGAGAGGCCCGGGCGAGCGTCCCAGGCACGAGGGGAGGTCGGCCGGCGCGCACGAGTCGACGTAGTCCTGCAGCATCTCCATCAGCGGCTGGTAGGGCACGGCGATCGTCTCGTCGCAGCGTCCGAACAGCACCCGGGCCCCACGTGCGCCGCAGCGGGCCGCGAACTCGGCGGCGAGCCGGGTCTTGCCGATGCCGGGTTCGCCGCTCAACGCCACCAGCCCGGGCCCCCGGTCCCGGCGCCGCCAGGCGGCCTCGAGCTCCGCCAGCTCCGGCAACCGTCCGCTGAACGGCGCCTGCACGCGTCGCGAGACCTCCTCGGGCAGGGTGCGACGCCCGTCACGCGCTGGCGCTCGGCGCACCGGGACGACCGACGGGGTCCGCGTGGTGCCGCTGTCGTCCTGCAGCACGGCTCGGTGCGCCTGCACGAGCTGCTGACCGGGCTCGAGTCCCAGCTCCTCGACGATCACCGTGCGCGCCTCCTGGTACGCCGCGAGCGAGTCGCCGCGCTGGCCGTCCTGGTGCAGGGCACGCACCAGCAGGGCCCACCACTGCTCCTGGAGCGGGTGCCGGGTCACCAGGGACCGCAGCTCGCCGAGGACTGCGGCCTGGTCGCCGCACGCGATCTCGGCCTCGATGCGGTCGGCCAGCACCCGGGTGCGCCGGCTCTCCAGCCCCGCCGCCACCGGACGCAGTCCGCTGACGTCGGACAGGTCCCCGAAAGCGGGCCCGCGCCAGCACCCCTCCGCGGCCCGCAGCGTGGCTGCGGCGCGCTCCGGCGTGCCCGCTGCGAGCTCGGCACGGCCCCTCTCGGCCAGCGCGGCGAACTCTGTCGCATCTAGGGTGGAGGCACCCGGCGCGAGACGGTAGCCGCCGCTCGACGCCTCGACGTCGACCGGCAGGGTGGCGCGCAGGCGCGAGACGTGGGCCTGCAGGGCATGGACCGGGTCGCGTGGCGGGTGCTGGCCCCAGAGGTCGTCGACGAGGTGGTCGGGCGACACCGGGTGGCCCTCGCTGGTCGCGAGCCGGGCGAGCATCGTCTGCTGCTTGCGTCCGCCGATGCGCAGGTGCTCGACGCCGACGCGGGCTTCGACAGGACCGAGGACAAGGACTTGGAGCATGGCACCTGGGATGACGACGTCGGGTCCTCGACCGTAGCGCCCCCGGCGCACCCCTGTGAGCGTTTTGTGAGGGCTCGGTGAGCGCCGCCTGCTCGGATGAGGGCCGGACCTCGGGGCGAGGACGCGAGGACGTGGACGAGAGGAGCCCGACAGCATGACGACACGAGCGAGCAGGTGGGGTGCGGCGCCCCCCGACGGGGGACCGGTGGCCGGCCCCACACCCAGGACCGCCATCGGCCTGGTTCTCACCGCCGTCCTGCTCGGCGCCGGCCTCCTCGGCGGCTGCTCGACCGACACGCTCGCCGAGAAGGGCATGGAGAAGGCGATGGAGGCCGGGTCCGGGGGCGACGCGGTCGTGGACGTCGACTCCGACGCCGGGACGGTGACGATCGAGGGCGAGGACGGGTCGCTCTCCGTCGGGGGCGGCGAGCTGCCCGAGTCCTTCCCCGAGGACGTGCCCCTGCCCGACCAGGCCTACCAGGTCGTCTCGGCCATGGAGCTCGGCGGCGACGAGGAGATGATCATGGCCGCGCTGCTCGTGCCGGGGGGCGACGTCGCCGGCACGGTGGAGCACCTCGAGGCCGGGTTCGAGGAGGCCGGCTACGAGCAGACCGGCAACCTGCGGCAGGACCTGGACGGCAACCACTACGTCCAGCTGCAGTTCACCGACGGCAGCACGACCGTGTCGTTGAACGTGGCCGGGTCCGACGACGAGGAGCTGTCGGTGAGCTACACGATCGGTTCGGCCGACGAGCTCTGAGGTCCAGGCCCCGTGGCGCCGGTGGCCCGCAGCACCTCGGTGCAGATCGCGGTCATCGCCTCCCGGGCCGACTCGGGCTCCCCGGCGGCGACCGCCTGCGCCACCAGCAGGTGCAGCCGCCGGGCCTCGGGCTTGGGGTGCGCCGGCATCAGGTCGTGGTCGGTGCGCCCGCGCAGCACCTCCTCGACCACGTCGCAGAGCCCCGCGAACATCTGGTTGCCCGACAGGTGCAGCAGCCGCCGGTGGAACTCGACGTCGTGCTCGAGGAAGGCCAGCAGGTCGCCGGCGGCCCCGGTCGTCTCCATCTCTCGGGCCAGGCGCAGCAGCTCCTCGCCGTCCTCGGTGCCGGCGCGCTCGGCCGCCAGCGCGGCCGAGGCCGGCTCGACCGCGGCCCGCAGCTGCGAGAGCTCCTGCAGGTGGGCGCTGCGCTGCGTCCCCTCGAGGCGCCAGCGCACCACTGCGGGGTCGTAGGAGTGCCACTCCGTGCGGGGCCGGATGCGGATGCCGGTGCGGCGCCGGCTCTCGACGAGGTTCATCGACGCCAGCACCTGCACGACCTCGCGCGCCACGGTGCGCGAGACGGCGTACTCGCAGCCCAGCCACTCCAACGTGATCGTCGAGCCCTCGGCCAGGGAGCCGTCGACGATGCGTGGGCCCAGGCTCGAGAGGACCTCCTCGTGCATCGTCGCCATGGCGCGAGCCTAGTCCCGCGACGAGGTCGCAGGGCGCGGCAGCCGCCGGGATGGTCCCGGGCGGGGCGCGAGCGGGTAGGACTGGGGCGTGCCCCACGACCCGAGCGACCACTTCGTCCACGTCCGCGGCGCCAGCGAGCACAACCTGCGGCACGTCGACGTCGACGTGCCGCGCGACGCGATGGTCGCCTTCACCGGGGTCTCCGGCTCGGGCAAGTCGTCGCTGGCCTTCGGCACGATCTACGCCGAGGCGCAGCGCCGCTATTTCGAGTCGGTCGCGCCGTACGCCCGCCGCCTGCTGCAGCAGGTCGGGGCGCCGCACGTGCAGGAGATCACCGGCCTGCCGCCGGCGGTGGCGCTGCAGCAGCGCCGCGGCGCGCCCAGCTCGCGCTCCAGCGTCGGCACCCTGACCACGCTGTCCAACCTGCTGCGGATGCTCTACTCGCGCGCCGGCACCTACCCCGGGGGCGCGGCGCGGCTGGGGGCCGAGGCGTTCTCGCCCAACACCGCCGCCGGCGCCTGCCCCGAGTGCCACGGTCTGGGGGAGGTCCACGACGTCGCCGAGGACCTGCTCGTGCCCGACCCGTCGCTGAGCATCCGTGACGGCGCGATCGCCGCCTGGCCCGGCGCGTGGCAGGGCAAGAACCTGCTGCGGGTCGTCAAGGCGGTCGGCATCGACGTCGACGCACCCTGGCACACGCTGGCCGAGAAGGACCGCGACTGGCTGCTCTACACCGACGAGCAGCCCCGGGTCCTGGTCGACCGGCGCGGCGAGCCCGACGACTCCACCGGCCGCGACTACCACGGCACCTTCTGGAGCGCCCGCAAGCACGTGCGCCACGTGCTGGCCGACACCAAGAGCCAGATGATGCGCGACAAGGCGATGCGCTTCGTGCGCGCCGTCAGCTGCGCGACCTGCGCGGGCACCGGTCTGCAGCCGGCCTCGCTGGCCGTCACCTTCCGCGGGCACTCGATCGCCGAGGTCAACGCGCTCTCCTTCCTCGAGCTCGTGGCGCTGCTGCGGCCGATCGCCGAGCTTGACGAGGCCGGCGCCGCGACCTCGTCGGCCGACTCGGGGGAGGCCACCGAGGTGGCCGTGCGGCTGTGCGCCGACCTCGTCTCGCGGGTCGAGGTGCTGCTCGACCTCGGCCTGGGCTACCTCTCGCTGGGGCGCAGCTCGACCACCCTGTCGCCGGGCGAGGCGCAGCGGCTACGGATCGCCACCCAGCTGCGCTCGGGCCTCTTCGGGGTCGTCTACGTGCTCGACGAGCCGTCGGCGGGGCTGCACCCGGCCGACGCGGAGCCGCTGCTCGACGTGCTCGACCGGCTCAAGGAGGCCGGCAACTCGCTCTTCGTCGTCGAGCACGACCTCGACGTCGTGCGCCGCGCCGACTGGGTCGTCGACATCGGGCCCGGCGCCGGCGAGGGCGGCGGGCAGGTGCTCTACTCCGGGCCGGTCGCCGGCCTCGAGCACGTCGAGGAGTCGGTCACCGGCGCCCACCTCTTCGGCCGGGTCGAGCCCGAGCAGCGCCAGCGCCGCACGCCGCACGGCTGGCTGCACCTGCGCGGCATCAGCCGCCACAACCTCGACGACCTCTCGGTCGACCTGCCGCTGTGCGCCCTCACCGCCGTCACCGGGGTCTCGGGGTCGGGCAAGTCGACGCTGGTCACCCAGGTCCTCGCCGAGCTGGTGCGCCGCCACCTGGGCCAGGCCCCGGACGACGCCGAGGACGACGCCCTCGAGATCGACGTCGACGACGCCACCGGGCTGGAGTCCTTCGACCGGCTGGTGCGCGTCGACCAGCGACCCATCGGCCGGACCCCGCGCTCGAACCTGGCCACCTACACCGGGCTCTTCGACGCGGTCCGCAAGCTGTACGCCGCCACCCCGGAGGCGCGCGAGCGCGGCTACGGCGCCGGCCGGTTCTCCTTCAACGTCGCCGAGGGCCGCTGCGAGACCTGCCAGGGCGAGGGGTTCGTCTCGGTCGAGCTGCTCTTCATGCCCGGCACCTACGCCCCGTGCCCCGCCTGCGGGGGCGCCCGCTACAACGACGAGACGCTCGAGGTCCGCCACCGCGGCCTGAGCATCGCCGACGTGCTGGCCCTCTCCGTCGACGAGGCCGCCGAGGTGCTGGACGACGTGCCGGCGGCGGCCCGCAGCCTGGCCACCCTGCGCGAGGTCGGGCTGGGCTACCTGCGCCTGGGCCAGCCGGCCACCGAGCTCAGCGGCGGCGAGGCGCAGCGGATCAAGCTCGCCACCGAGCTGCAGCGCGCGCGCCGCGGGCACGCCCTCTACCTCCTCGACGAGCCGACCGCGGGGCTGCACCCGGCCGACATCGCGCTGCTCGTGGCCCAGCTGCACCGCCTCGTCGACGCCGGCAACACCGTGGTCGTGGTCGAGCACGACCTGGCCACCGTCGCCGGCGCCGACTGGGTCGTGGACCTCGGACCCGCCGGCGGCGACGGCGGCGGGCGGGTGGTGGCCACCGGCACCCCCGACGACGTCGCGGCGGCCGAGGGCAGCGCCACCGCGCCGTACCTGGCCCGGCACCTGCAGCAGCGGGCCGGCACGACGTAGCCGCTGGAGGGACCCGGGTCGGGACCCGGATCCGGGGCGGCCTGCGGCGTTGCTATGGTCCAGCCATCCGCGGGTCGCGAGCGACCCGGACAGTTCCTCGTAGGAGTCGTCGACCGATGCGCAACGGTGCGCGTCGACGCCCTGTGCCCCCCCCTTGTACGCAGCCGCCCCCCGGCCGGCGCGACGGGCAGCGCGATGCGCAGGGTGTGCCGACGCGCGCCCTGCGACCAGCGTGGAGGAGGTGGCGCATGATCGGGCTCGACTCGGCTCCGTTCGGCGCAGCGACGGCGATCGGACTGATCGTCTTCTTCTACGGGGGCACCTTCTGGGTGTCCTCGCGGATCGGCAAGAAGCAGGAGAACGCCGACGACTACATGACGGCCGGCAACAGGGTCGGCTTCGGGATCTCGGCGGCCAGCATGACCGCGACCTGGATCTGGGCCTCGTCGATGTACGCCTCGGCGACCTCGGGCTACACCTACGGCATCTCGGGCCCCATCCACTACGGGCTGTGGGGGGCGCTGATGATCCTGTTCATCTACCCCTTCGGCAAGCGGATCCGGGCCGTCGCGCCGCGGGCGCACACCCTCGCCGAGGTGATGTACGCCCGCCACGGCCGCTCCAGCCAGCTGATGCTGGCCGGCTCCAACGTGGTCGGCAGCCTGATCAGCCTGATGTCGAACTTCATCGCCGGCGGCGTGCTGATCTCCCTGCTGACGCCGTTCGGCTTCATCCAGGGCGTGGTCACCGTGGCGGCCGGCGTCCTGCTCTACACGCTGTGGTCGGGCTTCCGGGCCTCGGTGCTCACCGACTTCGTGCAGGTGATCGGCATGCTGGGCGCGGTCGCGGTCATCGTCCCGGTCATCTTCCTCGCCGCCGGCTTCCCGGCCGCCTTCGAGACCGGGGCGGCCAACCTGACGCCCCAGCAGGGCAGCTTCTTCTCCAGCGAGGCGTTCCTCAACCAGGGCGCCCCCTACATCGCGGCGGTCCTGGCCTACGCGATCGGCAACCAGACGATCGCCCAGCGGCTCTTCGCGGTGCGCTCCGACCTGATCAAGCCGACCTTCATCACTGCGACCGTCGGCTACGGGGCCATGGTCATCGGCGTCGGCATGCTGGGCGTGCTGGCCCTCTACCTGGGCTTCGAGCCCGAGGGCGGCGACTCGAACAACCTGATCCCGGGCATGGCGGCGCAGTACCTGCCGCCGGTGCTGCTGGCGGTGTTCTTCGTGATGATCATCGGCGCGCTGTCCTCGACCGCCGACTCCGACCTCTCGGCGCTCTCGTCGATCGTGATGACCGACGTCTACGGGCAGAACGTGGCCGGCAAGGCCGACGCGGACCCGCGCACGATGCTGCTGATCGGGCGGGCCACCATGGTGGTGGCCACCGCGGCCGCGGTCGCCTTCGCCAGCCTCGAGCTGAACATCCTCGACCTGCTCGTCTTCGTCGGCGCGCTGTGGGGCGCCCTGGTGTTCCCGGTGCTGGCGAGCTTCTACTGGGACAAGGTCACCAACAAGGCATTCACCGTGTCGGTCGTGGCCGCGCTCGCGGCCTTCCTGCCGGTGCGCTTCGGGTGGGTCCCGATGACCGGGCCGACCGGGCTGCTGGTCGACGTCCTGAGCGTCGTGGGCATCGGGGTGGTGCTGGGGCTGATGGTCTTCGGCTTCCTCGGGACCCGCCCGGCCCAGGTCGTCGGGGTGCTCGCGATGGTGGTCTCGGCGCCCTTCGTGATCGGCTTCCTGCACGACTACGCCACGCTCAGCGGCTCGTTGGTGGCCTACGCGGTCAGCACCGTCGTGTGCTGGGCGATGTCGGTGGGCCAGGAGGAGCGCTTCGACTTCGCCCACATCGCCGAGGCCACCGGTGACTTCGACCGGGCCGCCCCCAGCGACGACGACCCGCACGCCTTCAGCGAGGAGATCCGATGAACCCCACCGCCCTGACCCTCTACGTCCTGATCTGGCCCGTGGTGGTGGCCGCGGTCCTCTTCATCATCGGGCGGGCCTTCGCCCGGGAGTGGGCCGAGGCGCGTCGCGAGGGGCGCGACCTGGTCTGACACGACGCCGGCCGGCCCGGGCGACCTCAGTCGCTCGGGCCCCCGAGGTCGGGGGAGACCAGCACGAGCGGGGTCCGTCGACGCAGCACCAGCGGCAGCATCGAGCAGGCGACCAGCGCGAGGAAGCCGCTGATGATCTTGTCGCCCAGCGAGACGACCAGGTTGGCGAGCGCGATGGCGGCCTCGCGCACCCCGGTCAGCTCGAGGAAGGTGACGGTGAGGAAGTTCTGGCTGTGGACCACGGTGCCGAAGTACCAGAGCAGCAGGGGGACTGCCAGCGCCGAGCAGACGAAGGCCACCACCACGTTGAGCCCGAGGAAGCGCGGCAACGAGCGGCCCATGGCGAAGCGGCGCACGCCGTAGCCCCACGTGAGCGCTCCGGCCACGTTGACCAGCGCGAACGGGATCGACGAGGAGCCGCTGACCGCGGCGCCCGCCAGGTTGCTGGTCAGGCCCACGCCCGCGCCGAACCAGGGGCCCAGCGCGATGGCGGCGGTGGCGGTGCCGACCATGTCGAGGTGGATCGGCAGCGTGAGCTGGTCGACCAGGAAGCGCCCGACGAGGTTGGCGACGACGCACAGCGCCATCAGGACCAGGACCAGGCGCAGCGAGGGCGGTGACCACACCGCGGCCGGGGACTCGGTCGGGGACTCGGGGGCGGTCGTCTCGTGCGGGGTCGGGGTGACAGGTGGCTCGGGCCGGCGGCGGCACTCGGCCACCCACGTGTCGACGTCGTGGTCGTCGCCGCCGAGCACGGCCGCGATCTCGCGGACCAGCTCGAGGTTGACCCGCGCCCGGCCGGTGCGGAAGGCGTCGTAGACGGTGGTGCGGGCCACCCGCGCCTCGTGCTCGCTGCGCCCGGCCTCGCTGCGCAGGCGCGCGACGCGCCGCGCGATCTCGCCGTACGACGGCTCGCCGGCCTGGACGCGCAGCTGCTGGAGCCGCGTGGTGAGGGGGTCCCACTCACCGGTGTCACGCGACTCGGTCGGCGTGTCGGTCATGACCACGTCCTCCTCGAGCCGGGCGCCGGGCGGTCCGGGGGTGCCGTCCGTGCCCACCCACTGTACGGAGCCGCGTCCGGGTTGTTCGGATTCGTTCGGGACTTTGCTGACGCTGGTGGAAATCGCAGGTCAGGGCCTAGAACTGGTGGTGTCGGCGTCGCGGGGCCGGGGGGCCCGTGACGACGACAGGCGCCCGCATGCCCCGCCGAACGCCCCGCGCGCCCCGCACGCCACATCTCCGAGGAGCTGCATGAGCATCACCGCCACCGACCCGTCCGGGGTCACGTGGTCGTCCCACGAGTTCACCGCCGACCTGAGCCACCTCGTCTTCGACGAGGAGGTCGAGGCCGACCGCGAGAACCTGGTGCTGAGCCACGAGCTGCGCGTCGACGAGACCCACCTGCACTTCGCGGGCTCCGGCGGGTCGCTCTTCTACTGGATCTTCTCGTTCCGCTGGCAGGGTGAGCAGTGGCACGGCCAGCTGCACGAGTCGCGGCACCGCGACCTGCTCGTCACCCAGGCCCGCGCGGTGATGGCCGGCTTCCTGCCCTTCAGCCGCTTCAAGGCCACCGCCGCCGAGGTGCGGGCCGAGCAGCAGGACTACACCACCGACGACCTGCGCGGCTTCGGTCGCCGCTACCGCCTGGCCAAGCTCGGCTGGTAGCCGACCCGGCCCATATCTCGCGCTGACCCGGCCCGAACTTCGCACCGACCCGGCGCAGATCTCCCACTGACCCGGCGTCGGGGTGGCCCGGCCCGCCGCGCGCGGCGGGCACACTGTGCGCGTGCATCTCGGAGCCGCACGACCCTGCCGCCAGCCCACCCCCCGCCCCCGCCGCCTGCTGCTGGTCCTCGCGACCGCCGCGACGCTGCTGGCGGTGCCCGTCCCGGCCCTGGCCGGGGTCGAGGACCCGGTGCCACCAGGGCCACCAGGGCCACCCGGGCCACCCGGGCCGCCCGCACCGTCCGCGACGGTGCTCGAGGCCTCCGCGCCCGCCCGGTACGCCGGTGACGCCGTGCCGGTGCGAATGGTGCTGACCGACGCGGCGGGAGCACCGGTCACCGGCGCGCCGCTGCGTCTCGAACGGCGCGTCGGGGGCGCGTGGAGCGAGGTGCCGGTCGCGGCGACCGACGAGAGCGGCGCGGCCACCGCCCAGGTCGAGGCGGCGCGGGCGCCGAAGGACAACCGGGTGCGGGCGACGTACGACGGCGACGAGACGCACGAGGGCTCGAGCACCGGGCTGGTGCGCCTGGCGCTGCGCCGCCGCAACGCCGACGTGCGGCTGCGCGGGCCCGGCAGCGTCGTCGACGAGCAGTCGGTGGTGCTGCGGGTGCGGGTGACCACGGGAGCCGGCGACCCGGTCGAGGGGCCGGTGCAGCTGCTGCGGCGCGCCGGGAGGCGCTGGGTCGAGGAGCGAGCCCTGCGCCTCGACGAGCGCGGCCGGGCCGACGCCGAGGTCGCCCCGCGCGTCGACACCCGCTACCGGGCCAGGCTCGCGCAGCGGCCGTGGCTGGCCCGGGGCACCAGCACGGTCCACCGCCTCGACAACCGCCCGCCGGGCACCCCGGTGCGCCTGCCCGCGGGCGCACCAAGCCCGCGCCGCTCGCTGCCGGCCCAGGCCCGAGCGGTGGGGGAGGGCCCCAACGCCGAAGTCTCGCGGATCCCCGGCGGGGTCTGGAAGCAGATGACCGGCCGCAGCTGGCACGCCGGGTGCCCCGTGGGGCGCGACTCGCTGCGGCTGCTGCGCATCAACTACTGGGGCTACGACGGCTACCGCCACCGCGGCGAGCTCGTCGCCCACGCCGACGCCGTGGGGCGGATGAGCCGTGCGCTGAGCGGCATGTACGCCCGCGAGCTGCCGATCCGCTCGATGTACCGCGTCGACCGCTTCGGCTGGTCGAAGCGGCTGCAGGGCGCCGACGACCACGCCTCGATGGCCGCCGGCAACACCTCGGCCTTCAACTGCCGCCAGGTCGTGGGTCGGCCCGGGGTGCGCTCGCCGCACTCGTGGGGCCGCTCGCTCGACCTCAACCCGTGGGAGAACCCCTACCGGACCTCCGGCGGCTGGCTGCCCACCGGCTGGTGGGTCGGGCGCGACCACCCCGAGGTCGCCTGGCGCTCGGGCTCGCACGCCGTCGTGGCGCTGCTGCGCACCCACACGCTGCGCTGGACCTACGGCACCGCCGACGCCCACCACTTCGACGCGCGCGCCGCCGGCCGGACCGCCGGTCGCGGGGACCGGCCCGACCTGCCGCCCGAGTGCGACCACGTGGTCTGCCACTGATCGTCCGGCGCGACCACCGCTCCGACCGCTCACGTTCACGCGCCGCCCGCCGCACGGTCACCCGACGTGCGGCCGGAGGCCCGAAGGTCTGCCCATGACCTCTCGGACATCTCGGTTCCCCCTGCCCTCCACCGCCCTGACCACCCGCCTGGCCACCGGCCTGACCACCGGCCTGCTCGGCGGTCTGAGCGCCGTCCTGGCCGGCTCCCTGCTGCTGGCTCCCGGTGCCGCGGCCGCCCCCGACCAGCGCACCCGTGCCGTCGAGCAGCTGGCCACGCCCGTCGTCGTGGCCCACCGCGGCGCCTCGGGCTACCGGCCCGAGCACACCCTCGCCGCCTACCGCCTCGCGATCCGGCTCGGCGCCGACTACATCGAGCCCGACCTCGTCTCGACCCGCGACGGTGTGCTGGTGGCCCGCCACGAGAACGAGATCTCGGGCACCACCGACGTCGCCGACCACCCGGAGTTCGCCGACCGGCGCACGACCCGCACCATCGACGGCCGCGAGACCACCGGCTGGTTCACCGAGGACTTCACCCTCGCCGAGCTGCGCACCCTGCGTGCGGTCGAGCGGCTGCCTGGCGTGCGCCCCGACAACACCCGCTACGACGGCCGCTTCACGGTGCCCACCTTCACCGAGGTGCTGCGGCTGGTACGCCGGGAGTCCAAGCGCACCGGACGCACGATCGGCGTCGCGCCCGAGACCAAGCACCCCACCTACTTCGACTCCGCCGGGCTCAGCCTGGAGGAGCCGCTGCTGGCGGCCCTGGAGCGCTTCGACCTGGACCAGAAGCGCAGCAAGGTCCTCATCCAGTCCTTCGAGACCACCAACCTGCGCGAGATCGCCGCGCTGACCAAGGCCCCCGTCGAGCAGCTGATGAGCGGCTCGGGCGCCCCCTACGACCTCGTGGCCGCCGGCGACGACACGACGTACGCCGACCTCGCGACGCCCGCGGGCCTCGCCGAGGTCGCGACGTACGCCGACTGGATCGGCCCCGAGAAGTCGATGGTCGTGCCCCGCACCGCCGACGGGGCGGCCGGCGAGCCCACCGCCCTGGTCGACGACGCCCACGCCGCGGGCCTGCGGGTGGTCGTCTACACCGTGCGGGACGAGAACCAGTTCATGCCCACGACCTACCGCCGCGGGGTCGACCCCGACGCCAAGGGCGACGTCTTCGCCGAGATCACGGACCTGCTCGACGCCGGCATCGACGGCCTCTTCGCCGACCACCCCGACTCCGGCGTCTTCGCCCGCGACGAGTGGGTGCGCGGCCGCGGCTAGCCTGCGGGGCATGACCGACTGCGTCTTCTGCAGCATCGTCGCCGGCGACACGGAGGCCGACCTCGTCCTCGAGACCGAGGACCTGGTCGGCTTCCTCGACCAGCGGCCCGTCTTCAAGGGCCACGTGCTGCTGGTGCCGCGCCGGCACGTGGTGACCCTGCCCGACCTGCCGGCGGCCCTGCGGGACCCGTTCCTGGCCGCGGCGCAGCGCATCGCCGGCGCCGTCGTCGACGAGCTCGGGGCGCAGGGCAGCTTCGTGGCGATCAACAACACCGTCAGCCAGTCGGTGCCCCACCTGCACCTGCACGTGGTGCCCCGCACCAAGGGCGACGGCCTGCGCGGCTTCTTCTGGCCGCGCCAGAAGTACGCCGACGGCGAGCGGGCGGCGTACGCCGCGAGACTGCGCGCAGCCCTCGACTGAGTCGCGGCTATCGTGCAGACGGCGCGGTGAGCCCACCGCGCGAGCGCGCCGCGGGCGCGCCGCCGCAGACTTGAAGGAGTTGGACAGCAGATGGGTCGTTTCGACGGACGCGTCGTCGTGGTCACCGGAGGCGCACGAGGCATCGGCTTCGGCACCGCCACCCGTTTCGCCGAGGAGGGCGCCTCGGTCGCCATCGTCGACCTCGACGAGGCCGCCGCCTCCGAGGCCGCGGGCCGCCTGCCCCTCGTCGACGGGGCCAAGGCCGCCGGCATCGGCGCCGACGTGAGCAACGGCGACTCCGTCGAGGCCGCGGTCACCCGCGTCGTCGAGGAGCTCGGCGGCATCCACGTGGTGGTCAACAACGCCGGCATCACCCGCGACAACCTGCTCTTCAAGATGAGCGAGGACGACTGGGACCTCGTCATGAACGTGCACCTCAAGGGCGCGTTCCTGATGACCAAGGCCGCCCAGAAGCACTTCGTGGAGCAGAAGTACGGCAAGATCGTGAACATCTCCAGCGTCTCGGCGCTGGGCAACCGCGGCCAGGCCAACTACTCCGCGGCCAAGATGGGCATCCAGGGCTTCACCCGCACCCTGGGCATCGAGCTGGGCCCCTTCGGCATCAACGCCAACGCCGTCGCGCCCGGCTTCATCGCCACCGAGATGACCGACGCCACCGCCGCCCGCCTCAAGATGGACGTCGACGAGTTCCGCGCCCTCTCGGCCGAGGCCAACCCGGTCAAGCGGGTCGGCTTCCCCGAGGACATCGCCGCGGCCGTGGCGTTCCTGGCCAGCGACGAGGCGTCGTACATCACCGGCCAGACGCTGTACGTCGACGGCGGCGCCAAGCTCGGCTGAGCCCGCCCCACCGCACCACCCGTCGCCCCCACCCCCTGTCGCCACCCCTGATCGGAGCCACCGTGCGCACTGCCCGCACCCGACCGGCCCTGCGCCGCCGACCGCACCGCCCCCTGCGGGCGGCGGCGGTGGTCGCCGTCGCCTGCCTGGGACTGGCCGCCTGCTCCTCCGACGAGGGTGGGGGCGACGAGCCCGCCGCCGAGGGCCCCGGGAGCCAGAAGGTCAGCAAGGGCGCCACCATCGACGCGACCTGGCCGCTGACCGGGCTGTCGGTGACCGGCTCGGAGTCGGCCGCCCAGGACCACCCGGTGATGGTGGTCAAGATGGACAACACCCCCTCCAGCGCCCCGCAGCGCGGGCTGGGCTCGGCCGACCTCGTGGTCGAGGAGCTCGTCGAGGGCGGGGTCACCCGGCTCGCGGCGTTCTACTACTCCGACATCCCCGGCACCGTCGGCCCGGTGCGGTCGATGCGGGCCAGTGACATCGGCATCGTGGCGCCGGCCGACGCGGCCGTCGTGACCAGCGGCGCCGCCCCGGTCACCCTGCAGCGGGTGCGCGGGGCCGGCATCACGTTCTTCTCCGAGGGCGCCAAGGGCTTCTTCCGCGACAACAGCCGCGCGGCGCCGTACAACCTCTTCACCGACCTCGCCGCCACCACCACCCTGGTCGAGGGCGAGGAGGCGCGCCCCGACGACTACCTGCCGTGGGGCGAGGCCGAGGACCTGCCGAAGGGCAAGCCGGCGACCTCGCTGGCGGCCGACTTCGGCAGCCAGACCACCACCTGGAGCCACGGGCCGAAGGGCTGGACCAACACCAACTCCTTCGCCGCCGCCGACGACCGGTTCCCGGCCGACACGGTGCTGGTGCTGCGCGTGCAGGTCGGCGACGCCGGCTACCGCGACCCGGCCGGCAACCCGGTGCCCGAGACGAAGCTCGAGGGCAAGGGCCAGGCGCTGCTCTTCCACGACGGCCGCGTGGTGAGCGGGCAGTGGTCGAAGGCGACGCTCGAGGCGCCGCTCGCGCTCAGCGTGCGCGGCAAGAAGCTGACGGTGCCCGCGGGTCGTACGTGGGTCGAGCTCGTGCCCGCCGCGTCCGGCGCGGTGAGCTACTCGCCGTAGGTCACCGGGGCTGCTCGGGCGACTCGGGCAGCTCGACGCCCGCGTCGGCCAGCGCCTGGAAGCCGCTGATGATGAAGCCGATCGCGGTCTCGACCCGAGCGGCGGCGGCGACCGCGTCGTCGGAGCCGGCCACGGCCTCGCCCGCCGACGACATCGCCCCGAAGAAGATCCGGGCGAAGGTCTGCTGCATGTCCTCGTCGAGGTCCCACGGGCCGGCCTCGAGCACGGCGCGCACGATGTCGAGCACGTTGGCGAAGGTGGAGCGCTCCTCCTGCTCGCGGAAGCGCTCGTAGCCGAGCACCGAAGGGCCTTCCTGGATCACGATGCGCCGGTACGTCGGGTCCTGGACGACCACGAGGAAGGCCTCGAGGCCCGCCCGGGCCTTCGTCCACGGGTCGGGGTTCTCCTTGAGCGACTTCTGGATGGCGCGCGAGGCCTCGGCCTCGACGCGCTCGAAGACGGCCTCGAAGAGCGCCTGCTTGCCCGAGAAGTGGTGGTAGAGCGCGCCCTTGGTCACCTCGGCGCCGCCCACGATGGCGTCGAGGGAGGTGCCGGCGTAGCCGTGCTGGGTGAAGAGCTGCTCGGCGACGTCCACCAGACCGCGCTTGGTCGAGGCGGAGTACTGCTGTCGGCGGGTGCCCCCGACCCCGGGCACGCCCGGCACCTTGGGCACCAGCTTGTGGACGGAGGGCTTCGGCATGGGTCCACCCTAAGGAGTGCGGTGTGCCGGGCGTCACGACGCCCTGACGGCGGGCCCGGACCCGCCTCGGGTCCCGGTGGTCAGCATCACGCCCGGACCACCCCTCCGGCCGTTGCATACCGTCGGTATGACTCCGTACTCTCGGTACGTACTCAAGGTATGTGAACCTTGACCGACACAGGAGACACCTCATGACCTGGAACTCGTATCGCCACCGCGGGGAGACCCTCCGTCGTGTGATCGCCAGCGCCGATCTCCGACGCGACGGCCGCCTGCCGATGGACGTCGACGGCGTCGAGGACGCCTTCGGCTCCGAGCTCGACCTCCTCGGCGCCCTGCAGCTGCGCTGGCACACCCGCCTCGCCGGCCGCATCGAGCGCGAGCTGATGAACGACCCGATGGACCTCGAGCGCGCCGTCGTCGCCGCCTGGCGCGCCACCGCCGACGAGCTGCCCGGCGTGCGCGCGATCGTCGACGCCCACCGCGTCCACCCGCTCGACGACGAGATGGCCGCCGCGATGGCGCGCGCCGAGACCAAGGAGCGGGCCTTCCTCGCGGTGATGGCCGGCCGCGCCAGCGCCTACGACGCCGGCGCGGCCGGCGTCGGCGCCCGCCTCGAGGCCACCGCCCGCGAGGGCTGGGCCCCCGCTCCCGTGGGTGCGGAGCTCGAGCGCCCGACCCTGCTGCACCGGCTCCGGGCGGCGCTCGCCGCCTGACCCGCCCCCTGACCGACCCGGCCCCTCCCTCCGGGTCGCAGACGGCCCCCGCCGCCGCGGCTCCCTCCCTCCTTGCCGCGGCGGACGGGGGCCGTCGTCGTCCGCCCTGCCGACGCCGGCTCCCGCCGTACGACGGTCCGTTGGTCGAGCAGCAAGGAGCGCCAGCGACGCGCGTCGTCGAGACCCCGCAAGAACCGCGCCGACCTCGCCGTACGCCATGGGGGGGGCACCGGGAGTTCGACGGTGCTCACCCCCCGGCGCGCCGAGCCGGCTCGTTCGAACCGGCCGGCTCGCGGCGCGTCCACGCAGCCGAACAAGGGTGCGCAAGTGACCGGTCGATGGTTCAAAAGTGACTGCTCGGCCATGATGGGGCCATGGCGAGGGAGGCGCGTGCGGGGATGCTGCTGGTGGCGAGCCCGGCCCTGCTCGACCCCAACTTCGCGGACACGGTGATCCTGCTGCTGGACGCCGACGACGACGGTGCGCTGGGGGTGGTGCTCAACCGGCCCACGCCGGTGCCGGTCGCGGAGGTGCTGGCCGACTGGAGCCCGGTGGTCGCCGAGCCCGAGGTGCTCTTCCAGGGCGGGCCGGTCAGCACCGAGGGTGCCCTGGCCGTCGCGCACCTGGCGGCGGGGGCGGGGGAGGAGCCGCTGGGCTACCGGGCCGTCACCGCGAGCCTGGGCCTGGTCGACCTCGACACCCCCGTGGAGCTGCTGGCCGAGCACCTCGACGCGCTGCGGATCTTCGCCGGGTACGCCGGGTGGGGTGCCGGCCAGCTCGACGACGAGATCGCCGAGGGCAGCTGGTACGTCGTGCCCGCCCACGACGCCGACGTGTTCCGCGAGGAGACCACCGAGCTGCGTCGCGAGGTGATGCGCCGCCAGCCGGGCGAGCTGGCCTGGCACTCCACCCGCCCGGCCGATCCCGACCTGAACTGAACGCGCTTCTCGCGTAGGGTGGTCTCTCGTGAGCAGCTTCGGATTCGGGACCGGTACCGCCGTCGAGGAGGACCTCCGGCAGGACCGCCAGACGGTCCCGACCGACGAGGGCGACCACGAGCGCTTCTCGCACTACGTCGACAAGGACAAGCTGACCGAGGCGATGGTGATGGGCACGCCCGTCATCGCCCTGTGCGGCAAGGTGTGGGTGCCCAGCCGCTCCCCGGAGAAGTTCCCGGTCTGCCCCGACTGCAAGGAGGTCTGGGAGTCGTTCAACGACGGCGGCTCCTCGGGCGGCTCCTCGGGCGGCTCCGGTGGTCCCGGCGGCCAGGGCGGTTCCGACGCGTGACGGGCTCCGACCAGCCGGACCTCTTCCTCGAGGATGGGTCCGGCCCCTCGCTGACGCCCGCACTGCCCCCCGCCTGGCCCGAGCGCGCCGCCTGGGGCACCGCGCCCTCGCTGCGCGCCTGGCAGCAGGCGGCGATGGAGAAGTACTTCACCGAGCAGCCGCGCGACTTCCTGGCGGTGGCGACGCCCGGCGCCGGCAAGACGACCTTCGCGCTGTCGGTGGCCGCCGAGCTGCTGGGTCGCCGGATCATCGACCGGGTCACGGTCGTGGCCCCCACCGAGCACCTCAAGACCCAGTGGGCGCAGGCCGCCGAGCGTGCCGGTATCCCGATCGACCCGACGTACGCCGCCGGCAAGGGCCGCACCTCGCAGGACTACGTCGGCATCGCGGTGACGTACGCCGGGGTGGCGGTCAACCCGCTGGCGATGCGCATCCGCACCGAGCGGTTCAAGACCCTGGTGATCCTCGACGAGGTGCACCACGCCGGTGACGCGCTGTCGTGGGGCGAGGGCGTGCGCGAGGCCTTCGAGCCCGCGACCCGGCGCCTGGCGCTGACCGGCACGCCGTTCCGCTCCGACGTCAACCCGATCCCGTTCGTCTCCTACGCCCCGGGCCCTGACGGCATCCCGCGCTCGGCCGCCGACTACACCTACGGCTACTCCCACGCGCTGGCCGACCACGTCGTCCGCCCGGTGCTCTTCCTGGCCTACTCCGGCGAGATGAGCTGGCGCACCCGCGCCGGCGACGAGGTGGCCGCCCGCCTGGGCGAGCCGCTGACCAAGGACCTGACCAACCAGGCGCTGCGCACCGCCCTCGACCCGGAGGGCTCGTGGATCCCCTCGGTGCTGGCCGCGGCCGACAAGCGGCTCTCCGAGGTACGCCGCCACGTCCCCGACGCGGGCGGGCTCGTCATCGCCACCGACCAGGACAGCGCCCGCTCCTACGCCAAGACGCTGCGCAAGATCACCGGCGAGTCCGCCACCGTGGTGCTCTCCGACGAGAAGGCCGCGTCGAAGAAGATCAGCGCGTTCGCCGCCGACGAGTCGCGCTGGATGGTCGCGGTGCGGATGGTCTCCGAGGGCGTCGACGTGCCCCGGCTGGCCGTCGGTGTGTGGGCCACGACCACCTCGACCCCGCTGTTCTTCGCCCAGGCGGTCGGGCGCTTCGTGCGCGCCCGGACCCGCGGCGAGATCGCCTCGATCTTCCTGCCCTCGGTGCCGCGGCTGCTCTCCTTCGCCTCCGAGATGGAGGTCGAGCGCGACCACGTGCTGGGCCGCAAGGTCACCGACGAGGACGACATCTTCGCCGCCGAGGACGACCTGCTGGCCCAGGCCAACGCCAGCGAGTCGGCCTCCTCCGAGGAGCAGTCGCTCTCCTTCGAGGCGATCGGCTCCGAGGCCCGCTTCGACCACGTGCTCTACGACGGCGCGACCTTCGGCCACGAGGGCGAGGTGCAGGTGGGCTCCGAGGAGGAGATGGACTTCCTGGGCATCCCCGGCCTCCTCGAGCCCGGGCAGATGCGCGACCTGCTGCGCCAGCGCCAGTCCGACCGGGCCCGCAAGCAGAAGCCCGCGGCCGCGGCGGCCGCCCCGGCGGTGCCCAGCGTCGAGCAGGTCTCCACCCACGAGCAGCTCGCCGTGCTGCGCCGCGAGCTCAACGGCCTGGTGGCGGCCTGGTTCCACCGCACCGGCCAGGCGCACGGCATCACCCACGCCGCGCTGCGCAAGGAGTGCGGCGGGCCGGCCGCGGCCATCGCCAACGCCGAGCAGCTGCGCGCCCGCATCGACCGGGTGCGCGAGTGGGCGGCGCGCAAGTCGGGCTGAGCGCCCTAGACTCCACCCCGTGCCGGCCGAGACCTCCCAGACCCTCGACCGTGGGCTGCTGGTCCTCGAGACGCTCGCCGGCTCCGCCGGCGGCCTGACCGTCACCGAGCTCGCCGCGCGGCTCGAGGTCAACCGCACCGTGGTCTACCGGCTGGTCGCCACCCTCGAGCAGCACACGCTCGTACGCCGCGACGCCCGCGGCCGCCTGCACGTCGGGCTCGGCGTGCTGCACCTGGCCTCGGCGGTGCAGCCGGTGCTGCGCGACCTCGCCGGCCCGGTGCTGCGCCGCCTCGCCGAGACCGTCGGCTGCACCGCCCACCTGACCGTCGCCGAGGGCGCCGAGGCGCTCGCGGTCGCGGTGGTCGAGCCGTCGTGGACCGACTTCCACGTCGGCTACCGGGTCGGGACCCGCCACCCGCTGGCCCAGGGCGCCGCGGGCCGGGCCGTGCTGCTGGCGCGCCGCGGGCGCGCGGGGGCGGCGTACTCGGTGACCGAGGGCGAGCTGCAGACCGGTGCCCGCGGCCTCGCCGCGCCCGTGCGCGACGTCGACGGCCTCGAGGCCAGCGTCGGGATCGTCACCCTCGGCACCCTCGACGAGCGGCTGGTCAGCCAGGCCGTCATCGCCGCCGCCGACGAGGTCGCGGCGCTGCTCTCGGGGCGCGAGGGCTGACCCCGCCACCGGCTCGGCTCAGCGCCCGGCGGCGGCCCGGGCCAGCGGCAGGGTCCGGTAGCCCACCTGGGTCGCGAGCGCGATGACGGTGGAGGAGCGGGTGATCGCGGGGTGGGCCAGCACCCGGTCGATGACGCGCTGCAGGTCGGCGTTGGAGCCGGCCACCACCCGCGCGAAGAGGTCGCCGGCGCCGGTGATGGTGTGCACCTCCAGCACCTCGGGGATGCGCGCCAGGTGCTCGCCGACCAGGTCGTGGCCGCTGGCGCCGGGGTCCTCGCCGGCGTCGGGCGTGCCCACGTCCTGGCGGATCTCGAGGGTCAGGAACGCGGTGACCGGGTAGCCCAGCGCGGCGGGGGAGAGGTCCGGGCCCCAGCCGGTGACGACGCCCCGCTCGACCAGCTTGTCGAGGCGCGCCTGCACGGTGCCGCGCGCCACGCCGAGCCGACGCGACGCCTCGAGCACGCCGATGCGCGGCTCGTTGCTGAAGAGGTCGATCAACCTGACGTCCAGGTCGTCCACGTGGCGCCTCCTGACTGTGCAACCTGACCAGCGTGTCGGCGTACTGTTGCACACTCTGCCCTGCCCGGCCACGCTGCACCCATGACCACCACGCACGAGACCCCCACCACCGGCGGCGCCCTCACCGAGGACGAGCTGAAGGCCGACCTGACCCTCGAGCAGCTGCGCCAGCTCGTCGGACTGGTCGAGTACGACGCCAGCAGCGACCCGTTCCCGGTCACCGCGATGGACGCCGTCTGCTTCGTGGTCGGCAACGCCACCCAGACCGCGACCTTCTACCAGCTGGCCTTCGGGATGGACCTCGAGGCGTACCGCGGCCCCGAGAACGGGCTGCGCGACGCCAAGGTCTACGTGCTGCGCTCGGGCAGCGCCCGCTTCGTCTTCGCCGGCGGCGTCACCCCCGACAGCCCGCTGCTCGAGCACCACCGCAAGCACGGCGACGGCGTCGTCGACCTGGCGCTCGAGGTGCCCGACGTCGACCGCTGCATCGAGCACGCCCGCTCGGTGGGCGCCACCATCCTCGACGAGCCCCACGACGTCACCGACGAGCACGGGACGGTGCGGATGGCCGCCATCGCGACGTACGGCGAGACCCGCCACACCCTGGTCGACCGCTCGCGCTACCACGGGCCCTACCTGCCCGGCTTCGAGGCGCGCAGCACCACCGTGACCCGCCCCGAGGGCCACCCGCGCCGGCTCTTCCAGGCCGTCGACCACTGCGTCGGCAACGTCGAGCTCGGCCGGATGGACGAGTGGGTCACCTTCTACAACAAGGTCATGGGCTTCACGAACATGGCCGAGTTCATCGGCGACGACATCGCCACCGACTACTCGGCGCTGATGTCGAAGGTCGTCGCGAGCGGCAACCACCGGGTGAAGTTCCCGCTCAACGAGCCGGCGATCGCGAAGAAGAAGTCGCAGATCGACGAGTACCTGGAGTTCTACGACGGTGCCGGCTGCCAGCACATCGCACTGGCGACCAACGACATCCTGCGCTCGGTCGACATCCTGCGCGCCAACGGCATCGCCTTCCTCGACACCCCCGACTCCTACTACGACGACCCCGCGCTGCGCGAGCGCATCGGCGAGGTCCGGGTGCCGATCGAGGAGCTGAAGAAGCGCGGCATCCTCGTCGACCGCGACGAGGACGGCTACCTCCTGCAGATCTTCACCAAGCCGATCGGCGACCGGCCCACGGTCTTCTACGAGCTCATCGAGCGGCACGGCTCGCTGGGCTTCGGCAAGGGCAACTTCAAGGCGCTCTTCGAGGCCATCGAGCGCGAGCAGGAGCTGCGCGGCAACCTGTGAGCCTCGGGCCTGCGTCCGTGACCCGCATCACGGACGCAGGCCCCATCCGGTCGTGGGGTGCCACGCGAACCACCTGTGTACGACGCCACAGCCTCGACACAGACAGGGAGAGCACCCATGCGCTCGACCACCAGCACCTTCCGCACCACCCACCGCGCCCGTCGCATCCTCGGAGGCGTCGCGGCCACCGCGCTGGTCGCCCTGCCCCTCAGCGCCTGCGGCACCGAGAACGACACCGCTGAGGCCGCGTCCACCTCGGAGTCCAGCCAGAGCGCCCCCGAGCCCGTCGCGGCCATCGACGCGCTGACCGGCGAGGACACCCAGATCACCCTCGACCAGGGCTTCCTCGACGCGCTGGGCCAGCTCAAGCTGACCCCCGGCACCATCGGCGAGGCCACCCTCGAGGGCGCCGAGCTCTCGTTCCCGATCACCGGCGGCAACGTGACGGTATTCGAGCCCGGCACCGTCTCGCCGTACGTCATCGGCCAGCTGCAGCACGTCAGCTCCGGGCTCTCGCTCAGCGCCGGCGACACCACCGTGCAGCTCGAGAACCTCAACGTCGACCCGGGCGTCTCGCGCGTCTACGGCGACGTGTCTGTCAACGGCAAGACCGCCGTCGAGAGCGCGTTCCTCTTCCAGCTCGACGGGCGCACGCTGAACCCGCTCCAGGTCGAGGACGGCCAGGCGGTCCTGGAGGGCACCGAGGTCAAGATCTCGGAGCCCGCCGCCGGTCTGCTCAACGACACCTTCGGCACCGACGCGGTCAAGCCCGGCCTGCTCGTCGGCGTCGCGGAGATCACGGTCGACCTGCCCGCCTGAGGCACGACCCATCCGCGAGGGGGGACGGTGACGAACAGTCACCGTCCCCCTTCTGCTCCCTCCGAACGGATCTCCCCATGGCTCTGCGCCCGTCCTCCCGTCACCTGCGCCGGCTCGCCGCCGGCGCCGCCGTGCTCGCCCTCGCCCTGCCCCTGTCGGCCTGTGGCGACGACGCCGACGCCTCCGGCGGCGGCGCGCCGCAGCCGGTCGCCGAGATCGAGGCCGTCAAGGGAAAGACCACCGCGATCAAGCTCGACGAGGGCTTCGTCGAGGCGCTCGGCAGCCTCGGCCTGACCCCGGGCGTCACCGGCGGCGCGCGCCTGGTCAAGGGCTCGCTGGTCTTCCCGATCAGCGGCGGCAACGTCTCGGTCTTCACCCCCGGCGAGGTGTCGCCGTACGTCATCGGCCAGCTGCAGCACGAGGGCTCGGGCCTGACCCTCACCGCCGGCGGCACGACCGTGCGGCTGAGCAACTTCAACGTCGACCCGGGCGTCTCGCGCGTCTACGGCGACGTGGCGGTCAACGGCCAGACGGCCGTCACCAGCGCCTACCTCTTCCGTCTCGACGGGCGCACCCTGCAGGACCTCACGACCATCAAGGACGGCCGCTTCGCGGTGCTCGAGGGCACCAAGGTCTTCATCTCCGACGTCGCCGCCGGCCTGCTCAACGACACCTACGGCACCAAGGCCGTCACCGACCAGCTGCTCGTGGGCATCGCCAAGATCACCGTCAACACGACCTCCGCCTGAGGCCCGCCTGAGGCCCGACTGAGGCCTGCTGCTGGCGCGCCACCCGCGCCGGCGGCAGGATCTCGCCCATGAGCACCCGGATCGCCCTCCTGCGCGCCATCAACCTCGGCGCCAAACGGAAGTTCCCCCGCGACGACGTCGTGGCCGCGGTGACCGCTGCCGGGTTCTCCGACGTCGAGACCTACCTCAACACCGGCAACGTCCGATTCACGACGTCGATGCGCTCCACCCCGCGCATCGAGGCGGCGCTCGAGGCCGCCTTCCTGGCCGACCGGGGCTTCGAGGTGCCGACCCTCGTGCTGACCCCCGAGGAGCTGCGCGAGGTCGACGCGGCGGCCGCCGCCCTGGACCACGACGGGCACCACTACGTCACCCTGCTGCGCGACCTCCCCGACCCCCAGGCGCTCGCCGCCCTGCAGGAACGGGCCGGGCCGGGGGAGCGCGTGGTCCTCGGCGGTCGCGCCGTGCACCTGCTGGTCGGCGCCGACGGCGTGCACGGCACCCGGCTGGGCAACGCCCTCGTCGAGAAGGTGCTCGGCACCGTCGCGACCACCCGCAACCCGACCGTCGTACGCACGATGGTCGAGCGGTGGTGCCGCTGACGCTGCGACCAGGCGGGCGTGATGGGATCGCCCGTCGTGACGAAGCCACGGTTGAGACAGGCAGTGCGCGCCCTGGTCGTGGACGACGACGACCACGTCCTGCTGGTGCACTTCCGGTGGGAGGGGCTGGCGCTCCCGGACGGCTTCTGGGCCTGCCCCGGGGGCGGGATCGAGCCGGACGAGGACGCCGAGGCGGCGCTGAGGCGCGAGCTGGTCGAGGAGCTGGGCCTGGTCGACCCCGACGTGCGCGGCCCGGTCTGGCGCCTCACGCGGATGATGACTATGGCGGACTTCGACGGGCAGACCGATGTCACCTACCTCGTCCGCGCGCCCCGCTTCGTGCCCCGGCCGCAGGTCGACCTCGCCGCCGAGAACGTCCACGGCCTGCGCTGGTTCTCGCCCCAGGAGGTGGCCGCCGGGGAGGTGGCCTTCAGCCCCAGGGACCTGGCCGTCCACCTGGCCCGGGTGCTCGCGGACGGCGTGCCGGAGCGGCCCCGGGAGATCGCGGCCCTCGCCTGAGCTCTCCGGCCCTCGTCACGCCGGGGCGGGGGCCGGCGCGTCCGCAGGGGCGCGCTGGAGGCGTCGTACGCTCGGCGAGAGCAGGGTCAGCAGCGCCACCGCGGACAGCAGCAGACCGGCGACCAGCATGACCCGCTGCAGCCCGAAGGCCACGGCCAGCGGGCCGGCCAGCAGCTGACCCAGCGGGATCGCCGCGAACGAGCCCAGGGCGTCGTACGAGAACGCGCGCGAGAGCATGTCCGGCGGCACGTTCTCCTGCATGGCCAGGTTCCAGGCGAGCTCGAAGACGCCGATGCCCGCGCCCGCGCCGAGTGCAGCGAGCAGTGCGATGCCGAGGTCGTCGGTCAGGCCGAGCGCGACCAGCGGGGCGCCGTAGACGGCCGTGCCGAGCATGCCCCAGAAGAGCGGGCGCTCCAGACGCACCCGCAGCAGCACCAGGCCGGCCACCAGCAGGCCGAGCGCCTCGGCCGACAGGATCAGCCCCCAGCCGCGCTCGCCCAGGGCGGAGCCCTTGGCGAGGGCCGGGCCCAGGGTGAAGAACCCGCCCTGGTGCACCGCGCAGATCATGGAGAAGGCCAGCACGACGATCCACAGCCAGGGCGTGGTGCGGAAGTAGGTCCAGCCCTCGCGCAGGTCGGCGAGGGCTGACGAGCCCGCCGCGCGCACCGGGCGGGGCAGGCGGATGCGCGAGAGCAGGGCGGCCGCGCCGAGGTAGGTCACCGCGTCGACCGCCAGCGCCCAGCCGGGCCCGACCCCGACCACCAGCAGGCTCGACACGGTCGGCCCGGCGACCGCCAGCCCGCCCCCGGCCATCGAGACGAGCACGTTGGCCTGCTGCAGCTGGGCCCGAGGCACCAGCTGGGGCAGCACCCCGGCCAGGGCGGGCAGGGCCGCCGCGGCCGCGACGCCGTTGACGGCGGTGAGGACGACGACGTGCCAGATCTCGGCCCGGTCGGTGATGACCAGGACCGCGATCCCGCCCTGGCTGAGGCCCGCGACCACGTTGGAGGTCTGGATCACCAGCGTGCGCCCGAAGCGGTCGGCCAGCACGCCGCCGGCCAGCAGGAAGACCACCATCGGGATGCTGTGCGCGGCCAGCACCACCCCGAGCGCGGTGGGGGAGTCGCTGATCTGCAGCACCGCGAAGGCGAGCGCCACCGGCGCCATCAGGGCGCCGAGCAGGTTGACGATGCGCGAGGAGAAGTAGAGGCGGAAGTTGCGCTCGCGCAGTGGGGCGAGGGCGCCGGTGGTGCTCATCGCCTGGTCCCGTCGGCCCCGTCGCCCCCGTCGTGCATGCGGAAGGCGAGCGTGGTCGCGCTGACGTGCACCGTGCCCTCGGTGCGCGGCGGCCGGTTGCGCTCGTGCAGCAGCCGGGCGGCGCGGGTGACGAGCTCGAGCGCCTCCTCCCAGGTCGCCTCGTCGACCCAGCCCTCGAGGTCGCTGCTCAGGCCCTGGCTGGCCGGCACCCGCGACCGGCTGCGCCGCTCCAGGTCCTTGCCGAGCGCCCGCAGGTAGCCCGTGGGGGCGCCGGTACGCGCGGGGGCGCCGGCCTCGGGGGGCGTCAGGTCGCGCTCGTGGGGGTAGCGGTAGCGCTTGGCCACGCCCCCGCGGATCTTCTCCTCGCCGTCGACGACCAGCTCGTCGGCGTCGGCCAGCAGCCGCAGGTGGTAGCTGGCGTTCGCGTGGGTCAGCCCCAGCTCGCGCGCCACCTCCGCCGCGCTCATCGCCGTACCCGTCAGCAGCGAGAGGATGCGCAGCCGCATCGGGTGCGCCAGCGCCCGCATCGCCGTGATCTCGTCGCCCGTCATACCGACCCTCCAAGAAGTGTTGGACAGTAGTAGACGCCCGCCACCCGATGACTGTCAAGCAGTTCTTGGGGGGTCGCGGGCCGAGCAGTCACTTGTGAACCCTCGAGCAGTCACTTCCGACCCGCGACGGGGTGCGAAAGTGACCGGTGGATGGTTCAGAAGTGACTGCTCGGCCGGCCGGGCCCTACTCGCCGCGGAAGACGGGGCGGCGGCGCTGGGAGAAGGCGGCCATGCCCTCGGCGACGTCGCTGGTGCGCATCAGCACGCTCTGGCCGGTGCGCTCGCGCTCGAGGGCGTCCTCGAGGGGGAGCAGGGTGGCGGCGTTGACCGCCTTCTTGGTGGCGGCCAGGGCCAGCGGGGGGCCGGCGGCCAGGCGACGGGCCAGGGTGGCGACCAGGTCGGCGAAGTCGTCGTCGGCGGCCAGGTGGCTGACCAGGCCGGCGTCGTAGGCCTCCTGGGCCGAGAGCGGCTCGGCCAGCAGCGCCATCCGCATCGCGCGCGCCCGCCCGACCGCGGCGGCGACGGTGGCCGAGGCGCCGCCGTCGGGCATGAAGCCGATGCGGGTGAAGGCCAGCAGGTACGACGACGAGGCGGCCGCGACCGTGAGGTCGGCGGCCAGGGCGATCGAGCAGCCCACCCCCGCGGCGATGCCGTTGACCGCCGCGAGCACCGGGCGGTCGCAGGCCACGACCGCGCGCACGACCCGGTTGGTGACGTCCATGGCGCGCACGTCGAAGCGCTCGTGGGCGGCCTCGCCGCTGATGTCGGCGCCGGTGCAGAAGGCGGCGCCGGTGCCGGTCAGCACCACCACCCGCACGTCGTCGCGCGCCGGCACGGCCTCGAGCAGGTCGGCCAGCGCCAGCATCATCTCGCCGGAGACGGCGTTGAAGACCTCGGGCCGGTCGAAGCGGGCGGTGAGCACGCCGTCGGCCAGGTCGACGGCCAGCCCCGGCACGCCCTGCTCGGGGGCCGTCCGGTCAGGCGACGTCGACACCGTGGGCCTCCAGCTCGGCGAGGGCCGCCGTGGTCGTCTCGGGGGCCACCCCGGCGCACAGGCCGGTCAGCAGCCGGGTGCCGAACCCGGCGCGCACGGCGTCCAGGGCGGTGGCGCGCACGCAGTGGTCGGTGGCCAGGCCGCAGACCTCGACCTCGGTCACCCCGCGCCCGCGCAGCCAGTCGGTGAGGGAGGCGCCGTCGGCGTCGTGGCCCTCGAAGCCCGAGTACGCCGCCTCGTGGCGGCCCTTGAGGAAGACGGCCTCGAACGGCGTCGGGTCGAGGTCGGGGTGGAACGCCTCGCCGTCGGTGCCGACCTCGCAGTGCACCGGCCAGGACGTGGCGTAGTCGGGGTCGCTCGACCAGTGCGCGCCGGGGTCGACGTGGTGGTCCTTGGTGGCCACCACGTGGTCCCAGGCGGGGGCGTCGGGGCCACCGGCGGCCCACCGCTGGACGAGGGCGTCGACGTCGCGGGCCACCTGCGCGCCCCCGGTGACGGGCAGCGACCCGCCCTCGCAGAAGTCGTTCTGGACGTCGACGACGATGAGTGCTCGCACCATGGGCCCGACCCTAGCCACGCACCGTCGAGGCCGCGTCCACCCGCTCGGTGGGCAGGACCGGGCCGCCCCGGCCCAGCGACTGCGCGGCCAGCGGCAGCTCCTCGCGCGAGGCGTGGTGGCGGGCCCGCGCGTCGGCCAGCGGCTCGCGCCCCACGACCTCACCGCTGCGCACCAGCTCGCGCAGCAGGTCGCGCGCCCCCTCGCCCGGCGCGGGGGCCTCGCCGGTGCCCACGACCTCGGCCTCGGCCAGGCCGTCGGCCCCGATCCGGCGGTGCGCCCACTTGCGCCCGCCGTACGACGCCTTCTTGCTGCTGCGCTTGGCCACCGGCTCGAGCCGTCCGTCGCCGCCCTCGCGCGCCACGAGCTTGTAGACCATCCCGCAGGTCGGGTGCCCGCTGCCGGTCACCAGCTGGGTGCCGACGCCGTAGCCGTCGACGGGCGCGGCGGCCAGCGAGGCGATCGCGTACTCGTCGAGGTCGCTGGTCACCACGATCCGGGTCTCGTGCGCACCGAGCGAGTCCAGCTGGGCGCGCACCTGGTGGGCCAGCACGGCGAGGTCGCCGGAGTCCAGGCGGACCGCGCCCAGGCCGGGGCCCGCGACCTCGACGCCCAGGCGCACCGCCTCGGCGACGTCGTAGGTGTCGACCAGCAGCGTGGTGCCGACCCCGAGGGAGTCGACCTGCGCGCGGAACGCGTCGCTCTCGGTGTCGTGCAGCAGCGTGAAGCTGTGCGCCGAGGTGCCGGTCGAGGGCACCCCCCAGCGGTGGCGGGCGGCGAGGTTCGAGGTCGCCTCGAAGCCAGCGACGTACGCCGCCCGGGCCGCGGCCACCGCCGCCTCCTCGTGGGTGCGTCGCGAGCCCATCTCGATGCACGGGCGCGCGCCGGCGGCGCGGGTCATCCGCGAGGCCGCGGCGGCGATCGCCGAGTCGTGGTTGTAGATCGAGAGCAGCACGGTCTCGAGGAGCACCGCCTCGGCGAAGCTCGACTCGACCACCAGCAGCGGGGAGCCGGGGAAGTAGGTCTCGCCCTCGCCGTAGCCGTGCACGTCGCCGGAGAAGCGGTAGGAGGCCAGCCACGTCAGCGTGCGGTCGTCGACCACGCCGTCGAGCGCGGCCAGCGACTCCTCGTCGAAGTGGAACGACTCGAGCGCGTCGAGCGCCCGCCCGACGCCGGCGAGCACGCCGTAGCGGCGCCCGTCGGGCAGCGAGCGCGAGAACAGCTCGAAGACGCACCGCCTCTCGGCGGTGCCGGCGGCCAGTGCGGCCTGCAGCATCGTCAGCTCGTAGTGGTCGGTGAGCAGCGCGGTCGACCCGGTCACGTGCCCACCCTAGGGATCGGCTGCCGGTGCTGTGCAAGCATGGGTGTGTGTCCGCGCCCAGCCCGGTCGAGGTCGAGCCGACCACGACGCCCGACGAGCTCCTCAGCCCCGCCACGCCGTGGGTGACGATCGTGTGGAACGACCCGGTCAACCTGATGAGCTACGTCGCCTACGTCTTCCGCACCTACTTCGGCTACTCCAAGAAGAAGGCGGAGAAGCTGATGATGCAGGTGCACGAGGAAGGCCGCTCCGTGGTCTCCTCGGGCAGCCGCGAGGAGATGGAGCGCGACGTGCAGGCCATGCACGAGCACGGCCTGTGGGCCACGATGCAGAAGGACGACTGAGACGCCGTGAGCGCCTTCGCACGCCACCGCCGCAGCAAGCGGGTCATCGCCACCTTCACCGGCTTCGAGGCCGACCTGCTGCGCTCGCTGGCCTCCCAGCTCGTCGAGCTGCTGCGCAACGAGGCGGCCGTCCCCGACGACGACCGCGACCCGCTCGAGGCGATGATGGACTTCTCGGGCCCCACCACGGCCCCCGAGGACCCGGTCCTGGCGCGGCTCTTCCCGACCGCCTACACCGACGACGAGGAGGCGGCCGGTGACTTCCGCCGCTTCACCGAGGGCTCGCTGCGCGACAGCAAGGCGGCCGCGGCCTGCACCATCATCGACACCCTCGAGGAGGCCGGGCTGCCGCCCGAGCTCGACGAGGACGGGCTGATGATCGACGTCGAGCTCGAGCACGACACCGCCACCGCCTGGCTGCGCTCCTTCGCCGACGTGCGCCTGGCGCTGGCGACCCGGCTCGAGGTCGAGGACGGCGACGAGGACTACTGGCTCTCGCTGCCCGAGGACGACCCGCGCTCGCAGGCCCACGACATCTACGAGTGGGTCGGCTACCTGCAGGAGACCCTCGTCGACGCGCTCAGCCACTGAGCGGGGACGTGCCCGTGCTGAGCAGGTGGGCGGGTGTGATCGCCGCGGCGGTGGCCACGCTCGTGGGTGCGGTCGCCGCCACCGCGCTGCTCGTCGCCTGGACGGTCGTCGACGACCCCTGCCCGGACTTCGCGAGCGAGGGGCCGATGGTGGCGCCGGCCTCGCCGTACGCGCAGGTGATGTGCGAGCCCGCGTTCACCCTGGCGCCCGACTCGATGAGCCAGGTAGAGGTGCCGCCCGCGCTCGTCGTCGTGCTGCTGGTGGCCCTGGCGGCCGGGCTCGTCGCGGCGCTGCGGTCCGTACGCCGCCCCGCCCGCTCCCGCCGCTCGGTCGCGCTGGGGCTGGCCGTCGCGCTGCTGCTGCCCTCGCTGCTGGTGGTGCTCGCCCAGCACACGCTGCCGCGCGACTGCCTCGGCGAGCGCGCCGGCGGCGACGACCGCGACTGCGCGCGCGACCGCGAGGTCCGCTGAGGCGGGCCCGTGCGCGGCTCGGTCAGCGTGTCGCTGCGAACTCCCTGATGAGCGCTGCGACGTCCGCGTCGAGCCCCGCGCACAGGTCGTCGAGGTCGTCGACCAGGAAGGACCGGGCCCCGCACCAGTCGGACTTCACCACGACACCGTCGACGCACCAGTGGGTGTTGGTCGGGTGCCCGGCGACGACCAGCCGGACGCGCTCGGCCTGCACGACGGAGCCGTCCAGCAGCTCGGTCGACTCGTGCCCCTGCCTGGTCAGCCGCGCCGGGAGCGCCCCCGCCGCGGGCTCGCCCTCGTCGAACTGCAGGTAGGACACGACGTCCTCCCGGTCCTCGAGCATCCGGGCCAGGACCAGGTGCTCGCCGTAGGCGCCGACCGCGTGGTCCAGCGCCGGCGCGGGCGCCCCGTCCACGTGGACGCTGCCGTCGGGGGCGCGCGTGCCGGTGTGCCGGGTCCCCGAGCCGGGGGCGTCGTACTCGAACCGCCGCCACCGGTGCAGGTCACCGTCGTGCTCGACGGAGTGGTCCACGAGGTAGACCGGCGCTCCCGCGCCCATCCGGAACACGGTGCGGGTGCGCAGGCTCCGCGGCGCCACGTGGCGGAGGATGGCGCCGCAGCGGCCCTCGTCGCCGTCGACGAACGCGTGGTGCTCGGCCCGCACGTCGTCCGCCTCAGACCACGCCGAGGGCCAGCATCGCGTCGGCGACCCGGCGGAAGCCGGCGATGTTGGCACCGGCCACGTAGTCGCCCGGCGTGCCGTACTCCTCGGCGGCCCCGGCGCAGCTCTCGTGGATGCCGGCCATGATCTGGTGCAGGCGCTCCTCGGTGTGAGCGGCGGTCCAGGAGTCGCGCGAGGCGTTCTGCTGCATCTCCAGCGCGCTGGTCGCCACGCCGCCGGCGTTGGCGGCCTTGCCCGGGGCGAAGAGCACGCCGCCCTTCTGGAAGACGTCGACGGCGTCGGGGGTGCAGGGCATGTTGGCGCCCTCGGCGACGGCCAGCACGCCGTTCTCGACCAGGGTGGTCGCGGCGTCGGCGTCGAGCTCGTTCTGGGTCGCGCAGGGCAGCGCCACCTCGCAGGCCACCTCCCACACGTCGCCGCCCTCCACGAAGCGGGCGCCCTCGCGCTCGTCTGCGTACGCCGAGATGCGGGCCCGGTCGACCTCCTTGACCCGACGCAGCAGGTCGATGTCGAGGCCGGCCTCGTCGACGACGTAGCCCGAGGAGTCGGAGCAGGCCACCACCTGCGCGCCGAGCTCGGCGGCCTTCGCGGCGGCGTAGATCGCCACGTTGCCCGAGCCGGAGACCACGACCCGGCGCCCCGAGATGCCCTTGCCGGCGGCGGCGAGCATCTGCTCGGTGAAGAACACGGTGCCGTAGCCGGTGGCCTCCTTGCGCACCTGCGAGCCGCCGTACGCCAGGCCCTTGCCGGTCAGCACGCCCGACTCGTAGCGGTTGGTGATGCGCTTGTACTGCCCGAAGAGGTAGCCGATCTCGCGCTCGCCGACGCCGATGTCGCCGGCCGGGACGTCGGTGTACTCGCCCAGGTGGCGGTAGAGCTCGGTCATCAGCGACTGGCAGAAGCGCATCACCTCGCCGTCGCTGCGACCCTTGGGGTCGAAGTCGGAGCCGCCCTTGCCGCCGCCGATCGGCATGCCGGTCAGGGCGTTCTTGAAGACCTGCTCGAAGCCGAGGAACTTCACGATCCCGAGGTAGACCGAGGGGTGGAAGCGCAGCCCGCCCTTGTAGGGGCCGAGCGCGGAGTTGAACTCGACGCGGAAGGCCCGGTTGACCTGCACGACGCCCTTGTCGTCGACCCACGGCACCCGGAAGATCAGCTGGCGCTCCGGCTCGCAGATCCGCTCGATGACCGACTGGTCGGCGTACTCGGGGTGGCGGCGCACCACGGGGGAGAGGGTCTCGAGGACCTCGAGGACCGCCTGGTGGAACTCGCGCTCACCGGGGTTGCGAGCCAGGACCGTCTGGTAGTGGTCGTCGAGGACGGGATCGAGGGAGGCCATGCCCGCACCCTAGGAGATGAGTGGCCGGCGCGTGCGCCACCATGGGGTGGTGCCCATCCCGGACTTCGTCGTCGAGCTGCGCCGCATGGTCGGCACCCACCAGCTGTGGCTGCCCGCCGTCACCGCCGTGATCGTCCGCGACCAGGCCGGCACGCGGGAGGTCCTGCTCACCCTGCGCGCCGACAACGGCCGCTGGGCACCGGTCACCGGCATCCTCGACCCCGGCGAGGAGCCGGCCGTGGCCGCGGTGCGCGAGGCCCGCGAGGAGACCTGCGTCGACATCGAGGTCCAGCGCCTCGCCTCGGTGAGCGTGAGCCCGCCGATCACGCACGCCAACGGCGACCTCGGCATCTACCTCGACCTCACCTTCGCCTGCGCCTGGACCGGGGGAGAGGCCGCGGTGGGCGACGACGAGAACACCGAGGTGCGCTGGTGGCCGGTCGACGCGCTGCCCGAGATGAGCCCGTGGCTGCTGGAGCGGGTGCACGCGGGGCTCTCGGGCGAGACCGCGACGGCCTTCCGGACCTGACCCCCTAGGCTGGTCCGGTGCTGAGCATCGACCAGAGGACCTACGACGCGATCGTCGCGCACGCCAGGCGCGACCATCCCGACGAGGCGTGCGGCATCGTCGCCGGCCCCGAGGGCAGTGACCGGCCCGAGCGCCTGGTCGAGATGGTCAACGCCGCGGGCAGCCCCACGTTCTACGAGTTCGACTCCACCGAGCTGCTCGAGCTCTACAAGGAGATGTGGGACAAGGACGAGGAGCCGGTGGTGATCTACCACTCCCACACCGCCACCGAGGCCTACCCCAGCCGCACCGACATCGGCCTGGCCAGCGAGCCCGGCGCCCACTACGTGCTCGTCAGCACCCGCGAGTGCGGGAATAACGAGGGCCCTGTGGAGTTCAGGTCCTACAGGATCGTGGACGGCGAGGTGACCGAGGAAGAGGTCGCGGTCGTCGACGCGCTGCCCTGAGGCAGCCACCCCAGCACGATTCCGCACGAGTCTCACCACCAGCAGCACCATCCCCCGAAGCAGATCCCCGAACGAGCTAGGAGCACCTGTGTCCATCGAGGTCCGTATCCCGACCATCCTGCGCACCTACACCGGAGGCGAGAAGGCCGTGAACGGTGACGGTGCCAGCCTGAGCGCCCTCATCGACGACCTCGAGGCCCACCACCCCGGCATCAAGGACCGCCTCGTCGAGGACAAGAACGGCAAGGACGACCTGCGCCGCTTCGTCAACATCTACGTCAACGACGAGGACGTGCGCTTCATCGGCGGCCTCGAGGCCCCGCTGAGCGACGGCGACCAGGTCGTCGTGCTGCCCGCCGTCGCCGGCGGCTGCTGAGCGGCTCGCTGTGACCGGGCGTCGCACCTTCGTCATCGTCGACGGCGAGAACATCGACGCGACGCTCGGCAACTCGCTCCTCGGGCGTCGACCGACCCCCGAGGAGCGGCCCCGCTGGGAGCGGGTGACGACGTACGCCGAGCACCTGTGGGGCCAGCCCACCCAGGGCCTGTTCTTCCTCAACGCCTCCAGCGGCCAGCTGCACACGCCGTTCGTGCAGGCGCTGCTGGCGATGGGCTACCGCCCGGTCCCGCTGTCGGGCGGGAACGACGTGAAGGTCGTCGACGTCGGCATCCAGCGCACGCTGGAGGCGATCGCCCAGCGCGGCGACGACGACCCGGTCGACGTGCTGCTGTGCAGCCACGACGGCGACTTCGCGCCCCAGGCCGGAGCGCTGCTCGACGCCGGCCACCGCGTGGGCCTCGTGGGCCTGCGCGAGTTCATGAGCACCGCCCTGACCGGCCTGGGTCTCGAGGTGCACGACCTCGAGGACGACGTCGCCGCCTTCCTCTCCCCGCTGCCGCGGGTGCGGATCATCCCGCTCGAGGAGTTCGACCCGGCCTACTTCCTTCGCTGAGGAGCCTCCGCCACACCATGCGCTACGACAACCTGCTCGCCTCCGTCGGCGGCACCCCGCTCATCGGGCTGCCGCGCCTCTCGCCGAGCCCCGACGTGCGCCTGTGGGCCAAGCTGGAGGACCGCAACCCCACCGGCTCGATCAAGGACCGCCCGGCGCTGCGGATGATCGAGGAGGCCGAGCGCGACGGCACGCTGCGCCCGGGCTGCACGATCCTCGAGCCGACCAGCGGCAACACCGGCATCTCGCTGGCCATGGCGGCCAAGCTCAAGGGCTACCGGATCGTGTGCGTGATGCCCGAGAACACCTCCGAGGAGCGGCGCCAGCTGCTGCGGATGTGGGGCGCCGAGATCATCTCCTCGCCCGCCGCCGGCGGCTCCAACGAGGCCGTGCGCGTGGCCAAGCTGACCGCCCAGGAGCACCCCGACTGGGTGATGCTCTACCAGTACGGCAACGCCGCCAACGCGCTCTCGCACGAGGACACCACCGGCCCCGAGCTGCTCGCCGACCTGCCCGAGATCACCCACTTCGTGGCCGGCCTCGGCACCACCGGCACCCTGATGGGCACCAGCCGGTTCTTCCGCCGCGCCAAGCCCGAGGTGCGGATCGTGGCCGCCGAGCCGCGCTACGGCGAGCTCGTCTACGGGCTGCGCAACCTCGACGAGGGTTTCGTGCCCGAGCTCTACGACGCCGACCTCATCGACTCGCGCTTCTCGGTCGGCCCGCGCGACGCCGTGCGCCGGGTGCGCGAGCTCCTCGAGCTCGAGGGCATCTTCGCCGGCGTCTCGACCGGCGCGATCCTGCACGCCGCCCTGGGTCAGGCCGCCAAGGCCGTCAAGGCCGGCGAGTCGGCCGACATCGCCTTCATCGTCTGCGACGGCGGCTGGAAGTACCTGTCCACCGGCGCCTACGAGGGCACCGTCGACGACGCCGAGGACGCCCTCGAGGGCCAGCTCTGGGCCTAGGGGTCCAGCCCCGACCCGCCACCCAGGTCGGCGGCCTGCGAGCGCACCAGCGTGGGGTCGCCGGCGCCCGGGACGTCCATCAGCTCGGTCATCATCCGGCAGGCCGCGGCCAGGGTCTGCTGCACGTAGTCGGCGGCGCGCACGTGGTCGCCCAGCTGGCCGGCGTACAGCGCCGCGGTCAGGCCCTGCACCACGTTGTCGTTGATCTCGGAGGCCTGCCGGCGGCGCTGCTGGACCTCGCCGAGCCGTCGGGCCGCCTCCTCGCGCTCCTGCTCGGCCAGGACCCGCTCGGTGACGTCGATGCAGGTGCCCCGGAAGCGCAGCGGGGTGCCGCTGGCGTCGCAGACGACCTGGCCGTTGCTGAAGAGGTGGCGCACCTCGCCGTCCGGGCGCACGATCCGCTCGATCATCTCGTAGGGCTGGCCGGTGGCGTAGGCGTGGCGATGCACCTCCGTGACCCGTTCGCGGTCGTCGGGGTGCACGTGCTCGAGGAAGACGGCGTACGACGGCTCGATGCTGCCCGGCTCGTAGCCGTAGATGCGGTAGAGCTCGTCGGACCAGGTGTTGGTGTCGGTGGCCACGTGCCAGTCGTAGTCGCCCATCGTGGCCAGCCGCTGCGCGTTGTCGACCCGGGCCACCAGGTCGGCGAGCTGCTGCTCGGCGAGCCGACGGGCGGCGCGCTCCTGCGCCAGCTGCTCCTGCAGCGGCTCGGTGGGGTGCTCGTGGGCGGCCATCGCCCCCACTGTGCGCCGTCGCGGGCCGTCGCGCGGCCCCTTCGGGCCAGATTTGTCCGACAGCACCCGCGACCGCGCGGGGGCTCGTACGCTGCCGGGATGAGCCCCGCGCCCGACCTGCCCCGCGGCGTCGCGGTGCTGGTGGCGCTCCTGCTCGTCGTGCTGCCGGCCGCCCACAGCGCCGCCGCCGACGACCCGGAGCCCGAGCCCGGCCCGACGCTGGGCAACCAGACCCCGCCGCGGGTGGTGGGGGAGGCGACGTACGGCGAGCGGCTGCGGGCCGAGCGCGGTACCTGGCTGCACAGCGACCCCGAGGCCGAGCTCCGCTTCAGCTACCGCTGGCTGCGCGACGGGGAGCGGGTGCGCGGCGCGCGCGAGCAGACCTACCGGCCCGGGCTCGACGACCTGCGCCACCGCCTCGCCGTCGAGGTGACCGCCCACGACGAGCAGGGCGCGCGGGCCCGCGCGGTCTCGGAGGAGACCGGCCCGGTGCGTCGCGCCGACCTCGAGCCGCGCTCCGCGCCGCGGGTGCTGGGCACCCAGCGCTTCGGCCAGGTGCTGCGCGGCGACGCCGGTCGGTGGAGCGCCCGGCCGACCCGGGTGCGCTGGACCTGGCTGCGCGACGGCGAGCCCGTCGCTGGGGCCCGGGCCCGCAGCCGTGCGGTCGCCCCCGACGACGTCGGGCACCGGCTGCGCGTGCAGGTGCGCGTCGACGCGCCCGGCCACCGCCCCGCGACGGCCACCTCGCCGGTCACCTCGCCGGTGCGCCACCGCGTCGACCTGCGCCGCACCGTGGCCTACAGCATCGCGACCCGCGGGCGCACCACCACGCCGGTGCGCGACTTCGCGCGCCTGGCCCGGCAGACCTTCGACGACCCGCGCGGCTGGCGCGGCGCCGGGGTCGGGTTCCGGCGGGTGGCCGAGGGCGGGGCCTTCACGCTGGTGCTGGCCCAGGCTTCGACCATGCCGTCGTTCCACCCGGTCTGCTCGACGCAGTACAGCTGCCGGGTGGGGCGCTACGTCGTCATCAACCAGGACCGCTGGCGCACCGCCACCGCGCCGTGGAACGCCGCCGGCGGCAGCCTGCGCGACTACCGCCACATGGTCGTCAACCACGAGACCGGCCACTGGCTCGGCCTCGGGCACGGCTCCTGCCCCGGCGCCGGGCAGCCGGCGCCGGTGATGCAGCAGCAGTCGAAGGGCCTGGGCGGCTGCCGCTTCAACCCCTGGCCGCTGGCGGGCGAGCGCGACCGGGTCTGAGTCCCGGGTGGTGCCTCAGGAGGCAGCGACGTCGAGGTCCTGCTCGTCGTTCATCTGCGAGCCCGGCACCGGGCCCAGCCCCAGCAGGTCGAGCGAGAGGTTGGCCAGGTCGCCGTTGCGCACCGGCTGGCGGGCCCGGCCGTAGCCGGGGCGCCCGTCGCCCGGGTCGCGGTAGTCGGGGTTGAGGTCGTAGAGGTCGCCCGCCGCCACGCCCGGCCCCCAGACCACGAACGGCACCGTGTAGTTCACCGCCCGCCGGGCGTCGGCGTGCCGCAGGCCGGTGCCGCCGTGGTCGGAGGTCAGCACCACCCGCACGCTGCTCGCCAGCCGCGGCTCCGACTCCACCCGGGCCAGCAGCCGGCCCACCCGCCGGTCGGCCTCGCGCACCGCGTCGTCGTACGCCGCCGACCCGAAGCCGTGGGTGTGCCCGGCGGCGTCGGGGTCGGGCAGGTGCACGAACGTGAACGCCCGCTCCTGGCGCGCGAGGTCGCGCCCGGCCCGGCGCACCAGCCTGGGCGGGTCGGCCTCGAGCACGAACCGGTCGACGGCGCGCGACCAGGAGCGCTCGAAGAGGGTGAGCTTCTGCTTGGCGACGAAGACCGCCACCTCGCCGCCGCCGCGGTGCACCTCGCTGAGGACCGAGCGCACCGGGCCCCCGGCGGCGCGCCGCACGGTGCTGCCGGGGCGGTGCTCGTTCCAGGTCACGCCGTGGCCGCCGCGCGCGGCGTCGACCCGGCGCCCGGTCAGCTGCGTGGTGTGGTCGGGCAGCGTCTCGGTGCGCTCGCGGGCGGTGCGGGCGTTGAGGGTGCCCGCGCCCTCGGCGAGCAGCCGGTGCAGCGTCGGGGTGCCCTCGGGGCCCAGCCGCTCGACCACGTCGGGGCGCAGGCCGTCGACCGAGATCGCCAGCACCCGCGGCTCGGGGATCTCGGCGCTCGACGGGGCCGGGACGACGCGCGGCGCGGGGTCCGAGCGGGAGCAGGCGGCGGCCGGGGCGACGGCGAGCAGGACGGCCAGGGCGGGCGCGACGAGGCGGCGTACGAGCACGCGGCGACCGTACCCGCCGCGCACCCGCTCGGCTCCGTGCGCGGTCTCCCGCGACCGCCGGGCGACGTGACCTGCCTCGCGCCTGCGTGCGGACGCGAGGATCTGCGCCTACCCTTCACCCGTGCCGCCAGAGTCCGCCCCGCCGTCGAAGGACGCCCCGATCGGGATCTTCGACTCCGGGTTCGGCGGGCTGACCGTGGCCCGTTCGGTGATCGACCAGCTGCCCCACGAGTCGGTGGTCTACCTCGGCGACACCGCCCGCCAGCCCTACGGCCCCCGGCCGATCGGGCAGGTGCGGGAGTACGCGCTGGAGTGCCTGGACCACCTCGTCGAGACCGGGGTCAAGGCCCTGGTCATCGCCTGCAACTCCGCCAGCGCCGCCATGCTGCGCGACGCCCGCGAGCGCTACGACGTGCCGGTGGTCGAGGTGATCTACCCCGCCACCCGTCGGGCGGTGGCGGCCAGCCGCAACGGACGCATCGGCGTGATCTGCACCCGCGCGACCGCCGAGTCGATGGCCTACGACGACGCGTTCGCCGCCGCCCCGCACCTCGAGCTCAGCACCCGGGCCTGCCCCCGCTTCGTCGACTTCGTCGAGGCCGGCGTCACTGCGGGCGACGAGCTGCTGGAGGCCGCGCACGAGTACCTCGACCCGCTCAGCGAGGCCGGCGTCGACACCCTGATCCTGGGGTGCACCCACTACCCGCTGCTGACCGGCATCATCTCCTACGTGATGGGCGACGGCGTGACCCTCGTGAGCTCGGCCGAGGAGTGCGCCAAGGACGTCTTCAAGATGCTCGTGGTCAACGACCTGCTGCGCGAGGGCGGCGAGCCGCGCCACACCTTCCTGACGACCGGGGAGCCGGAGGAGTTCGCGGCCGTCGGGCGGCGCTTCCTGGGCCCCGAGATGGCCGCGGCCACCAGCCTCGCCGGGAGCCTGGCGTGAGCACCCGGCCCAGCGGCCCGCCCAGCCCTCGCCCCAGCGTGCGCCTGACCGTCGTGGGCTGCTCGGGCTCCTACCCCGGCCCCGACTCGCCCGCCTCGTGCTACCTGCTCGAGGCCGAGCACGACGACGGCAGCGGCCCGCGCACCTGGCGGGTCGTCCTCGACCTCGGCAACGGCGCCCTGGGGGCGCTGCAGCGCTACGCCGACCCGCTGGCCATCGACGCGGTGCTGCTGAGCCACCTGCACGCCGACCACTGCCTGGACATGTGCGGCTACCACGTGCTGCGCCGCTACCACCCGAGCGGCCCGCAGCCCCTGCTCCCGGTCCACGGGCCCGCCGACACCGCCGACCGCCTGGCGCGCGGCTACGACCTCGAGGTCGACCCCGGCATGCGCGAGGAGTTCGACTTCCGGGTCTGGGGCGAGCCGGTGCGGATCGGGCCCTTCCACGTGCGTGCGGTCCCGGTCGACCACCCCGTCGACGCCTTCGGGCTGCGGATCACCGTCGGCGACGTCACCATCGGCTACTCCGGCGACACCGCCCCCTGCGCTGGCCTCGACGAGGTGGCCGACGGTGTCGACCTGCTGCTCGCCGAGGCGTCGTTCCGCGCGGGTGACGACAACCCGCCCCACATCCACCTGACCGGCACCGACTGCGGCGACGTCGCCCGGCGTGCCGGCGTCGGACGCCTGGTGCTCACCCACGTGCCGCCCTGGTTCGACCCCGCCGACGCCCTCGCCGAGGCCACCGCCGTCTTCGACGGCCCCACCGTCCTGGCCACCCCCGGGGCGGTCTACGAGCTCTGAGGCCGCTGCATGAGTCCCCGGTCAGCCGGGGACTCCTGTACTTGTCAGGTGTTGCAACCCCTGACAAGTGCATGAGTCACCGGTCGACCGGGGATTCATGCACGGCGCCACGCCGGGTCGAGGTGCGCGACCGGCCCCGGTTCGGGCAGGGTGAGAGCCATGATCATCGTGGATCACCTCACCAGGAAGTACGGCGGCTTCACCGCCGTCGACGACGTCAGCTTCACCGCGCAGCCGGGCCGGGTCACCGGCTTCCTCGGCCCCAACGGCGCCGGCAAGACCACCACCATGCGGGTCATGGTCGGGCTGACCCCGGCCACCAGCGGATCGGTGACCATCGGTGGGCACGCCTACCGCGACATCCCCAACCCCGGGCGTCACGTCGGGGTGCTCCTCGACGCCTCCGCCCAGCACGCCGGCCGCACCGGCCGCGAGGTGCTGACCATCGGTGCGCGCACCATGGGCCTGCCTGACAGCCGGGTCGACGAGATGCTCGAGCTGGTCTCGCTGACCGGCCCGGAGTCCAAGCGCCGGGTCCGCAACTACTCCCTGGGCATGCGCCAGCGCCTCGGCATCGCCCACGCGCTGCTCGGCGACCCGTCGGTGCTGATCCTCGACGAGCCCGCCAACGGCCTCGACCCCGCCGGCATCCGCTGGATGCGCGGCCTGCTCAAGGGGTACGCCGACCGCGGCGGCACGGTGCTGCTCTCCAGCCACCTGCTGCACGAGGTCGAGCAGATCGCCGACGAGATGATCCTGATCGGGCGGGGCCGCGTCGTGGCCCAGGGCGACAAGAAGACCCTGCTCGAGGGCCAGGCGGCCAGCTCGATGGTCACCGCCACCGACAACGCCCGGCTGGCCGAGGTGCTGCGCGCCCAGGGCGTCGCGGTGTCGACGGCCGGGGAGGGGCTGCGGGCCGACTGCGCCACCGTCGACGTCGGCCGCGCCGCGGCCGAGCACGGCATCGTCCTGACCGACCTGCGCAGCGGCTCGGCCGGGCTCGAGGACCTGTTCCTCGAGCTGACCGCCGGCACCCAGCGCGAGGGCCACCCCGCCGCCGCCACCCAGCAGAGCCAGCCGACCCAGCAGGGAGCCCCCGCATGAGCGCCACCACCGCACCCGTCCCCGGCACCCCCGGCATGATCGACACCAGCTCCACCCCGCGGGTCCCGCTCGGCCGCCTGGTCTCGGTCGAGCTGCGCAAGAGCCTCGACACCCGTGCGGGGCGCTGGTTCACCGGCTCGATCGTGGCGCTGTGCCTGGCGATCGTGCTGATCTTCGCGCTGATCGCCGACGGGGTCGGCCTGACGTACGGCGACTTCCTGCTCGTCTCGGGCAGCGTGCTGGGCTACTTCCTGCCGATCCTCGTCATCTTGATGGTCACCAGCGAGTGGAGCCAGCGCACCGGCCTGGTGACCTTCACCCTCGAGCCGCACCGTCCGCGCGTGGTGGCCGCGAAGTTCCTGGCCGCGCTGGTGCTGGGTGCGGGCCTGATCGTGCTCGCCGCCGTGGTCGCCGCCCTCGGCGTGCTGGTCGCAGGCGCCGACTGGAGCGTCGAGACCGGTCTGCTGGTCAACGGCTTCGTGGTCGCCAACCTGATCGGCATCCTGCTCGGCTTCGCGATCGCGATGCTGCTGATGAACACCCCGGCCGCGATCGTCGCCTACTTCATCTACACGCTGGTGCTGCCCATCGCCGTGGGCATCCTCGGCGCGTTCCAGGAGTGGTTCGCCGACCTCGCGCCGTGGATCGAGTTCAACACCGCGCAGGCCACCCTCTTCGAGGGCGACTACGTGCCCACCGGCGAGGAGACCGCCCAGCTCGTCACCTCCGGGCTGATCTGGCTGGTGCTGCCGCTGGTGCTGGGCCTGCTGCGCCTGCTGCGCGCCGAGCCGAAGTAAGTCTTCACCCGGTCGTCGCCCCGACGTCGACCAGCCGCGGCCCCCACGTTCCTCGCGCAGCGAGGGTGGGGGCCGTGGCGCTCCCCACCCCGTCCTCCGACCGGCACGGCACCCGCTACCTGCGCTTCGCCGCCCTCGGCGACAGCACCACCGTCGGGCTCGGCGACCCCGTCGCGACCTCGGTCTCGCCGACCGGCTGGCGCGGCTGGGCCCGGCTGCTCGCCGACGCCCTCGCGACGTCGTACGACGTCAGCTTCTGCAACCTCGCCGTCACCGGCGCCACCGCCGGCTGCGTGGTGGCCGGGCAGCTCGACGAGGCGGTGGCGCACCGCCCCGACGTGGCCTCGCTCATCGTCGGGGTCAACGACACGATGCGCTCGACCTGGGACCCGGTGCGGCTGCGCGAGGACCTGATGGGCACCGCGGAGGCGCTGCACGGCACGGGCGCGCTGCTGCTGAGCGCCCGCTTCCACGACCACGGGCGGGTCCTCGGGCTCCCGGCGGTGCTGCGGCGGCCGCTGGGGGCGCGCATCGAGGCGGTCAACGAGGTCTACGACGAGGTGCACGCCACGTTCGGCGGCCTGCGCATCGACCTGGGGCTGCAGCAGGAGGTGCTTGACCGGTCCTTCTGGTCGGTGGACCGGCTGCACCCCTCCGAGCTGGGGCACCGGGTGCTCGCCCACGGCTTCGCCCGGCTGCTTCTCGCCGAAGGGCTCACCCTCGCCCCGGTCGCGACCACGCCCGAGGGCGGGCTGGCGAGCTCGTGGCGCAGCGACCTGCGCTGGTGCATGGCCGAGGGGGCGCCGTGGATCGGACGCCGCGCGCGCGACCTGGGGCCCTGGGCGGTGCGCACGGCCTGGCACGAGGCCCGCGCCCCCCGCCGGCCCGCCGGGCGCGCCGAGCCCCGGGCGCTGCCCGCGCGTGCCGGGAAGTAGCCTCGCGGCCATGACTGCACGCGAGGACGGCCGCGCCGACGACGAGCTCCGCCCGATCACCATCACCCGCCACTGGCTCGACCACGCCGCCGGGTCGGTGCTGGTCGAGTTCGGCCGCACCAAGGTGCTGTGCGCCGCCTCGGCCTCCGAGGGCGTGCCGCGCTGGCGCAAGGGCTCGGGCCTGGGGTGGGTGACCGCGGAGTACGCCATGCTCCCGGCCTCGACCAACACCCGCTCCGACCGCGAGTCGGTCAAGGGCCGCATCGGCGGACGCACCCACGAGATCAGCCGGCTCATCGGGCGCTCGCTGCGCGCGGTCGTCGACTACGAGGCGCTCGGCGAGAACACCATCCAGCTCGACTGCGACGTGCTGCAGGCCGACGGCGGCACCCGCACCGCCGCGATCACCGGCGCCTACGTCGCCCTGGCCGACGCCGTCTCCCACCTGCGCTCGACCGGCGCGCTCAAGGGCGAGCCGCTGACCGGGTCGGTCGCCGCCGTCTCGGTCGGCATCATCGACGGCACCCCGCGCCTGGACCTGCCCTACGTCGAGGACGTGCGCGCCGAGACCGACATGAACGTCGTGATGACCGGCGCCGGCTCGTTCGTCGAGGTGCAGGGCACCGCCGAGGGGGCGGCCTTCGACCGCGCCGAGCTCGACGCCCTGCTCGACCTGGCGGCCCAGGGCTGCGTCGACCTGACCCGCCTGCAGCAGGAGGCGCTGGCTCGATGAGCGCCGGCCGGCAGCGGGTCCACCTCGCCTCGCGCAACGCCAAGAAGATCGCCGAGATGCAGCGCATCCTGCGCGAGCACGCGCCCGACCTCGAGGTCGTCGGCCTCGACGACGTGGCGGCGTACGACGAGCCGGTCGAGGACCAGCCCACCTTCGTCGGCAACGCGCTCCTCAAGGCCCGGGCCGGCCACGAGGCCACCGGCCTGCCGACGCTGGCCGACGACTCGGGGCTGTGCGTCGACGCCCTCAACGGCATGCCGGGTGTGCTCTCGGCGCGCTGGGCCGGGCCGGGCAAGGACGACGCGGCCAACAACGCGCTGCTGCTCGCCCAGCTCGCCGACGTGCCGGAGGTGCGCCGCGGCGCCCACTTCGCCTGCGCCGTGGCGTACGTCGACGGGCCGGGGGAGGCCGGCCAGCTCGTCGTGGAGGGCCGGATGGACGGCACCGTCATCACCGAGCTGCGCGGCGAGGGCGGCTTCGGCTACGACGCGCTGTTCGTGGCCGACGAGCACAGCGAGCCCGAGCGCACCAGCGCCGAGCTCGACCCGGCCGAGAAGGACCGGGTCTCCCACCGGGGTCGCGCGCTGCGCGAGATCGCCCCGCTCGTCGCGCGTCGTCTCGCCTGAGCCGCGCCCCGGTCTGAGAGGCTGCCCCCGTGACCCGTCCCTTCCTCCTGCGTCGTCCGCTCGCCCGCCTGCTGCTGCGCCTGGTGGGCTGGCGCACCGTGGGGGAGGTGCCGCGCAAGGGCGTCCTCGTCGGCGCCCCGCACACCTCCAACTGGGACTGGGTGCTGACGCTGCTGCTGGCCTGGGACAGCCGGGTGACGATCCGGCTGCTGGTGAAGAAGGAGTTCTTCAAGGGCCCGATCGGCTGGGTGCTGCGCGCGACCGGCGCGGTGCCGCTCGACCGGTCCAACCCGGGCGCGACGATCCGTGAGCTGGTCGCCGACGCCGAGACCGACGAGACGTTCCTGCTGGGCATCGCCGCCGAGGGCACCCGCAGCAAGGGCGAGTACTGGAAGTCGGGCTTCTACCGGATCTCCCAGCAGACCGGCCTGCCGATCACGCTGGCCTTCGTCGACAAGCCCACCCGCCGCGTGGGCTGGGGCCCGACGTTCCCGCTCAGCGGCGACGTGTCCGCCGACATGGACCGGATCCGCGCGTTCTTCGCCGACAAGACCGGCCTCAAGCCCGACCAGGCCACCGAGCCCCGCCTCAAGGAGGAGGGCCCGGCCTGACGGCCGAGCGGTCACTTCTGAACCACCGAGCAGTCACTTTCGCCCCGGCCGCATGGTCGGCCCGCCCCTCGATGGCCGGGATCGACCGGGTTGAGGGTGCGAAGCTGACCGGTCGAGGGTTCAGAAGTGACCGCTCGGCCGTCGGTGCCGGAGGCGGGACTTGAACCCGCACGCCCTGGGGCACAGGTACCTAAAACCTGCGTGTCTGCCTGTTCCACCACTCCGGCTGCAGGTGGGAGTCTAGGAGCGATGAGGTGCACGCGTCTGGCGGGCCTGCTGCTGCTCGCGCCGGTGCTGCTCGGGGGCGGCTGCAGCGACCCCGGGCCCGACGCCGCGCCCAGCCCGTCGTCCAGCCCCTCGAGCAGCCCGTCATCCAGCCCGTCGACCAGCCCGTCGACCGGTCTCGCGGCTGAGCTGCGCCAGTCGTCGCTCGACGTGGCGCGCGGGCAGATGCAGGTGTGGGTGGAGAACGGCACCGGGGCGCCGCTGCTGCCGACCTCGGTGCGCTACGTCGACGACCGGCTGGGCCGCCCGATCGCGGGGGAGCGCCTGCGCGAGGTGCCCGAGGGGGCCCGGTTCGGGTTCGTGCTGCCACTGCCGCCGCGGCCAGCCTGCGGCCCGCGGGCGCAGGACCGCGGGGTCCAGCAGGTGCAGGTGCGCGCCGCCCAGGGGGAGTGGCGGGCGCCGGTGGCCGACGAGACCGACGTGCTCGGACGCCACCTCGCGGCCCGCTGCCTCGAGCGCGCCGTGGCCGAGGCCGTCGACCTGCGCTGGCTGCCGGTGCGCCACGACGGCCGGCGCGGCAGCACCGCCACGATGGTCCTCGAGGCCCGGCCCACGGGCGAGCCCGGCCACCGGCTCGTCATCGACACCGTCAGCGGTACGCCGCTCCTGGGCGCCGCGCGCGCCCCGCACTGGTCCCCGGGGGTGCTCGTGCGCAGCGACGGGGCCGTGGTGCGCCTGCCGCTGGAGGCGCAGGCGGCTCGGTGCGACGACCACGTCTTCATGGAGGGCGGCGGGTCGACCGCGTTCCGCGTCGGGCTGCGCCTCGACGGTCAGCCGGGCCAGCTGCTGGTGCGCATGAGCGAGCGCGTCTCGGCGACCGCGGTCGCGTTCGTGCGCGAGAGCTGCGGGCTGTGAGCGCGCCCGGGGCGACCCGCGCCCCCGAGCCGTGGTCGGGGCCGGGCGTGGTGCTGCGGGCCTTCGAGTGGAGCGACGAGGCGGACCTGGCCGAGGCGTTCACCGACCCCGCGGTCGCGACCTGGAACCCCGGCCCCGCCGAGGGGGCGCTGGCGTTCATGCGCGAGCGCAACGACTGGAGCGCCGGCACGCACGCCTCGTGGGCGGTCACCGAGACCGCCGCCGGACCGGCCGGGACGCGGCTGCTGGGCTCGGTCTCGCTGCACAAGATCGACCGCGACCAGGGCGACGCCGAGGTCGGCTACTGGGTCGCACCCTGGGCGCGCGGGCGCCGGCTCGGGGCGGCGCCCGCCGCGGCAGCGGCGGCGTACGGCTTCGAGCGGCTGGGCCTGCACCGTGTCTACCTCTTCCACGCGGTGGAGAACCCGGCCTCGTGCGCGGTGGCCCGGCGGGCGGGCTTCCTGCTCGAGGGCACGCTGCGCCAGTCGTACCGCTACCCCGACGGGCGCCACCACGACGAGCACCTGCACGCCCGGCTGGTCACCGACCGCTAGAGGGAGAGGTCGCGGCGCAGCTTGGCGACGTGGCCGGTGGCCTTGACGTTGTACTGGGCCACCTCGACGGCGCCCTGCTCGTCGACGACGAAGGTGGAGCGGATGACGCCCTGGACGACCTTGCCGTAGAGCTTCTTCTCGCCGAAGGCGCCCCACGCGGTCATCACGGACTTGTCGGGGTCGGAGAGCAGCCGGATGCCCAGCGCCTCCTTGTCGCGGAAGCGGGCGAGCTTCTCGGGCTTGTCGGGGGAGATGCCGAGCACCTCGTAGCCCTCCTCGCGGAAGGCGTCCTGGGTGGCGGTGAAGTCGCAGGCCTGCTTGGTGCAGCCCGCGGTCATCGCCGCGGGGTAGAAGTAGACGATCACCTTGCGGCCGCGCAGCGAGGAGAGCGTGACCTCGGTGCCCGTGTCGTCGAGCAGGGTGAAGTCGGGGGCGGGGTCGCCGGGGGCCAGGCGCGGGGCGGGCGTCGTGGTCAAGGGGTCCTCCTGGTGCGTTCGAGCCGGGCACAAATCCGGTACGGGGCTTGTTGCGAACTCTTTGCAACAACGTAGGGTGGGCGACGATGCCCGACCGGCGTCCAACCTAGTCCCACCCACCGACCTGAGCAGGAGCGGCCATGCACGTGCCCGACGGGTTCTTCGACGCCCCCACCTCGATCGCGACGGGCGTCGTGGCCGTCGCCGCCATCGGGGTGTCCCTGCGCGGGGCCCGCCGTGAGCTCGACGACCGCACCGCCCCGATGGCCGGCCTGGTGGCCGCCTTCGTCTTCGCCGCGCAGATGCTCAACTTCCCGGTCGGTGCCGGCACCAGCGGCCACCTGATGGGCGGGGCCGTGGCCGCGGTCCTGGTGGGGCCGTGGACCGCCGTGCTGGCCACCAGCGTCGTCTTCGTCGTGCAGACCCTGATGTTCGCCGACGGCGGCATCACCGCCATGGGCACCAACATCACGGTCATGGGGGTGACCACCGTCGCGGTCGGCTACGGCGTCTTCCGGCTCCTGCAGGCCCTGCTGCCCAAGCGGGTCGCGCTGGTGCCGGTGCTCGCCGGCATCGGTGCCTTCGTCTCGGTGCCGGTCGCCTCGCTGCTCTTCGTGGCCCTCTACGCGGTCGGCGGCGCCGCCCCGGTGCCGCTGGACACGCTGACCACCGCGATGGTGGGGGTGCACTCGCTGATCGGCGTCGGGGAGGGCCTGATCACCTTCCTGGCCGTCGCAGGAATCATCGCGGTGCGTCCCGACCTGGTGCGCGGCGCGCGGCCGGTCCTGGCGGCGCGCACGCTCGAGATCCGCACCGAGACCGCGGGAGCGTCCGCGTGAGCGCCCGCACCGCCCAGGGCGTGAGCACCCGCGCGGTCGTGGTCGGGGCGCTGCTGGTCTCGCTGCTGCTGGCCGGCGTCGTGAGCTTCTACGCCGCCTCCACCCCCGACGGGCTGACCAAGGTCTCGCAGGAGCAGGGCTTCGCCGAGACCGAGACCGAGCACGGCGCGGCCGAGGGCCCGTTCGCCGGCTACGACGCCGGCTTCCTCGACGGCGACCGGCTCAGCGGGGGAGTGGCCGGCGTCGCGGGCGTGCTCGTGGTGCTGGTGCTCGGCACCGCCCTGGCCTACGGCGTACGCCGCCACAGCGACGCCAGCACCGACGCCGGCACCGACGCCGGGGCGCCGCGCGACCAGACGCAGGTCTGAGGTGGGCGCCGGGCACGGGCACCGCCTGCACTACCACGCCCACTCGCCGCTGCACCGGGCCCCGGCGCACCTCAAGCTGCTGGCCCTGCTGGGCTTCATGCTGGTCGTCGTGGCCACCCCCGACGACTGGTTCGCCGCCTTCGGCGCCTACCTGCTGGTGCTGGTCGGGGTGGTCGCGGTCTCCCAGGTGCCCCCGACCTACCTGCTCAAGCGGATGGTGGTCGAGGTGCCGTTCGTGGTCTTCGCGCTGGTGCTGCCCTTCGTCGCGTACGGCGAGCAGGTCGAGGTGCTGGGCGTCTCGCTGAGCAGGCCGGGGCTGCTGGCCGCCTTCGGCATCCTGGCCACCGCCACCCTGGGCGTGCTGGCGTCGCTGACCCTGGCGGCGACCACCGAGCCGCAGGCGCTGCTGGTGGGCCTGCAGCGGCTGCGGGTGCCGAGCCTGCTGGTGCAGATCATGGCGTTCATGGTGCGCTACCTCGACGTGGTGACCGGCGAGATGCGGCGGATGCGGGTGGCGCGCGAGTCGCGCGGCTTCACCGCCCGCGACCCGCGGCAGTGGCCGGTCATCGCCCGCTCCACCGGCGCCCTGTTCATCCGCTCCTACGAGCGCGGCGAGCGCGTGCACCTGGCGATGCTCTCGCGGGGCTACACCGGCACCATGCCCGAGCAGGGGGTCCACCGATGAGCGCCGGGGAGCCGCCGGTCCTCGACGTGCGCGGGCTGGCCTACGCCTACCCCGACGGCCACCAGGCGCTCTACGGCGTCGACCTCCAGGTCCGGCGCGGCGAGCGGGTCGCGCTGCTGGGCCCCAACGGGGCCGGCAAGACCACGCTGGTGCTGCACCTCAACGGCATCCACACCGCCGGCGCCGGCTCGGTGACCGTCAGCGGGCTGGCCGTGGGCAAGGAGCACCTGCAGGAGGTCCGCCGGCGCGTGGGCATCGTCTTCCAGGACCCCGACGACCAGCTCTTCATGGGCAGCGTGCGCGCCGACGTGGCGTTCGGCCCCCACAACCTGGGCCTGCGCGGCGCGGCGCTGGAGGCGCGGGTGATGGCCGCGCTCGAGCAGGTCGGGATGGCGGCGTACGCCGACCGGCCCCCGCACCACCTCTCCTTCGGCCAGCGCCGGCGGGTGGCGGTCGCGACCGTGCTGGCGATGGAGCCCGAGGTGCTGGTGCTCGACGAGCCGTCTTCCAACCTCGACCCGGCCTCGCGGCGCGAGCTGGCCGACGTGCTGCGTTCGCTCGACGTCACCGTGCTGATGGTGACCCACGACCTGCCCTACGCCCTCGAGCTGTGCCCGCGCTCGGTGGTGCTGCACGACGGCCAGGTCGTCGCCGACGGACCCACCTACGACGTGCTCACCGACGACGCGCTGATGCGCGCCAACCGGCTCGAGCTGCCCTTCGGCTTCGACCCCCGCACCGTCGGCCCCCCGCCGGGTGCCGGCGGGCCCGGCCCCTGGGGTGGTCACGGGGTGGGGCCCGGGGTTGATAGCGTGACGACGTGACCACGGACCCCAGCGCCCTCGAGCGTGAGATCGAGGAGACCCGCGAGCGACTGGCGGGCACCATCGACCAGCTGCTGCACCGGGCGAGCCCCAAGACGATCGTCGGCCGCGAGATCTGGACCATCAAGGCCCACTACGTCGACCCTCAGACCGGCGAGCCGCGCACCGACAACATCCTCAAGACCGTCGGCGCCGTCGTCGGCGTGGTCGTCGCGTTCGTCGCGGTCCGCAAGATCACGTCCTGACCGCCCCGGCCGACCCGACCTCCCCACAGCAGCGGCAGCCCATGAGCGAGAAGATCCCGATCAAGATGCTGCACGACCGGGTGCTGGTCGAGCTCGACGCCGAGGCGGGCGAGCGCCGCTCCTCGGGCGGCATCGTGATCCCCGCGACCGCCGCGATGGGCGCCCAGCGCCTGGCCTGGGCCCGCGTGGTCGCGGTCGGCCCCCAGGCCCGCGCGGTCGAGACCGGTGACCGGGTGCTCTTCGGCCCCGAGGACAAGGCCGAGGTCGAGGTGCACGGCGAGACCTACGTGGTGATGCGCGAGCGTGACGTGCACGCCGTGGCGGCCGAGCGCGTCGGCGACCAGTCGACCGGGCTCTACCTCTGACCCGACCCCGCCGGGGTGCGCCGCGTAGGCTGGCACGAGGACCACAGGGGCGACAGGGGGACACGTGCGCGAGACGGGCAACGACCTGCCGCTGACCATGCTGCGCGAGCGGGTGCGGCTGGCCCGCGACGAGGTGGCGCTGCGTCGCCAGGACCCCGGTCGTCGTGACGACCTGAGCCGCGCCCACCTCGAGCTGCGCCGCTCCCTCGAGGCGCTGGTGCACGAGCTCGAGCAGCGTCGCCTGCCGGTGCCCTACGCGCTGCACGCCGAGCTGCGGCTGCACCAGGACATCGACCCTCGCTAGGGAGGTGTGCGTAACGCACGTCACTGCGCGGCGTTAGGGCAGTCATGCCCCCCGTCCGCCGGCGCTCCCGGCTGCTCGCCCCGCTCACCGTCGCCGTGCTGGCGCCCCTGGCCACGCTCCTCGCGACCGTCCCGCTCACCCACGCCGCCGAGGAGCCGCCGAGCGCGACCGGTGCGTCGGCGCGCGGTCCGGCCGGCCTGCGCGCCGAGATCACCTGGACCGAGCACGGCATCCCGCACATCGAGGCCCGCAACGTCACCTCGCTCGGCTACGGCAGCGGCTACGCCGCCACCGAGATGACCGCCTGCACCCTCTTCGACACCCTGGTCACCGGCCGCGGCCAGCGCTCGCGCTGGTTCGGCGCCGAGGGCCGCTACAACGACCAGGTGACCCTCGACGCGACCAACCTGCAGGTCGACACGCTGGTCACCGACCTGCGTGACCGCAAGGTCGTCGAGACCCTGCTCGCCGACGAGGTGCGCGGCCCGGGCCGCGAGTCGCGCCAGCTGGTCAAGGGCTACGTGGCCGGCGTCAACGACTGGGTGCGGAAGAACGACGTGCGCGACGAGGCCTGCCGCGGTGCCGGCTACCTGCGCCCCGACGTGACCGCCACCGACCTCTGGTACGGCGTCTACCTGGCCAACCTGCTCGCCTCCACCGGTGTCTTCGTGCCGCAGATCGCCGACGCCGCGCCGCCGAGCCCGGGTGACCCGGGCCTGCCCACGCTGCCGGTCAAGGCCTCCCAGGTCGACCGTGACGCGCTGCTGACCGCGCTGGGTCGCGACCCCGAGGCGCCGTTCGGCTCCAACGCCACGGCGGCCGGCTCGGCGGCCACCTCGACCGGTCGGGGCATGCTGCTCGGCAACCCCCACTTCCCCTGGCGCGGGCGCTACCACTTCACCCAGCAGCACCTGACGATCCCGGGGCGCTACGACGTCGCCGGCGCCTCGCTGGTGGGCTCGCCTGCGGTCAACATCGGCTTCAACGACCACGTCGCCTGGAGCCACACCGTCTCGACCGCCTACCGCTTCACCCCCTACGAGTACGTCACGCTCGGCCCCACGACGTACCTCACCGACGCAGGGCCCGCCGAGATCGAGCACCGAGAGGTGGAGATCGAGGTGCTCGGCGACGACGGGCGCGTCAGCACCGTGACCGAGGACCTCTACCGCACCGCGGAGGGCTACGTCGTCGACTCGCCCGACACCCTGATGCCCTGGGGGCCGGCCTCGGTGTGGGCGCTGCGCGACGCGAACGCCGAGCACCTGCGCACCATCGACACCTTCTTCGACATGGGCAAGGCCACCGGCGTGCGCGACCTGCTGCGCCGCCAGGACGCCGGCGGTGGGATGCCGTGGGTCAACACCACGGCCGCCGACCGCGACGGTCGGGTGCTATACGCCGACCACTCGGTGGTGCCCAACGTGCCCGACGCGCTCGCCCAGCAGTGCATGACGCCGGTGGGCCGGCTGCTCGAGCAGGTCGCCGGACTGCCCGGCCTCGACGGCACCCGTGCGTCCTCCTCGTGCGCCTGGGGCAGCGACGACGACGCCCAGCGCCCCGGCATCTTCGGCCCCGAGAACCTGCCGTCGGTGGTGCGCCGCGACTGGGTGATGAACGCCAACGACTCCTACTGGCTGCCCAACGACGAGGTGCGCCTCGAGGGGTACGCCGCCATCATCGGCTGCGAGCGCTGCGAGCGGACGATGCGCACCCGGGTCGTCGCGGCGTACGTCGCCGACCGGCTCGCGAAGGGCCGCAAGGAGACCCCGCGCAGCTTCCGCGGCCACCAGTACGAGAACCGGGTCATGGTCGGTGAGGTGATGCGCGCCGACGGCGCCCTCGACGCGGTCTGCGAGCAGACCGGCGAGACCGAGGCGTGCGCCGCGCTGGCCGCCTGGGACGGACGCTCCGACAAGGGCTCGCGCGGGGTCCACCTCGTGGAGGAGTTCGTGACCCGGCTGCCGACGGTGCCGCTCGACCTCGTCGAGACGGTGTGGCGCACGCCGTTCGACCCCGAGGAGCCGCTGACCACGCCGCGCGACCTCAACACCGACAACCCGCAGGTGGTCGAGGCCATGCAGGCCGCGATCGACGCCGTGCGCGACCAGGGCCTGGCCTTCGACGCGCGGTGGGGCTCGCTGCAGGTCGCCGGCGACCGTGGGGCCCGGCCCTACGGACTGGGCGGTGGCACGGGCGACGCACTCGGCAACGCCAACGCCCTGGCCTCGCGCGACGTGCGCGACCACGCCGACCGCTACCGGCCGATCACCTACGGCTCCTCGCACATCCAGGCGATCAGCTACCGCGGGCGCCGCGGCGTCGATGCCCGCACGATCCTGACCTACGGTCAGTCCGAGGACCCGCGCTCGCGGTTCTCGCGCGACCAGACGCGATTGTTCTCGCAGGAGAAGTGGGTGCGCTTCGCGTGGACCGACGCCCAGATCCGCAAGGACCGGATCCGCCGGCAGGTGGTCACCCGCTGACGGACCCGGTCCGGGTCGAGGTGGGGGTCCGCCGTCAGCGGCGGACCTTCACCTTGAGCACGCTGCTGACCGCGCCGGTCACCGACTCGGAGCCCGGCACCACCAGGCGGTAGCGCGAGGTGCCCTTCCTGCGCTCCTTGGGGTAGGAGACGAGGACCCGGCCGGAGTCGGCGGGGAGGCTGTCCTTGGTCTTCCAGTCGCCCTTCTGCAGGCGCTGCAGCTCGACGGACTCCAGGCCCGGCTGGTCGATGCTGACCAGGTCGGTGGGGGCCCGCTGGCCGCGGCGCAGCTTGACCTTCGAGTCCTCGAAGTCCTCGATGGCGGTCACGGCGCGCGGCACGTCGAGCGTGGTGTCGTCACCGTCGGCCTCGAGCAGGCAGCGCAGGCCCTCCTCCCAGTGGTAGTTGGTGCCGGCGACCTGGATCCACTCGACCGTGTAGTCGGTGGTCCCGGCGGGCCAGTTGCGGTGCTGGGAGTAGGGGAAGGCGCGCGTGCCCGACCAGGTGCCCTCGTTGTTGTGGTAGTTCAGCGTGATCTGCCCGCTGGGCGTCCGCAGCCGGATGTTGATGTCGTTGGACTGGCCCTGCGGCAGGTCGCTCGGGTAGGCCACCACGAGCCCGGCGCAGGTCGGGTCGGCGTACTTCCAGTTGTGGTCGAACGGGCCGCCCGGGTTGGTCGGCGGGTTCGGCGGGATCGTCGGCGTCGGCGTCGGCGTCGGCGTGGGGGTAGGCGTGGGGGTGGGCGTCGGCTCCGGCGCGGGCGTCGGCGTCGGGGTCGGGGTCGGCGTGGGGGTGGGAGTCGGCGTCGGGGTCGGCGTCGGCGTCGGGGTCGGCGTGGGCGTCGGAGTCGGCGTCGGGGTCGGGGTCGGCGTGGGCTCCGGCGTGGGCGTCGGCGCAGCGACCCACGAGTAGGAGTAGTGCGAGATCGCCTTGCGCGTCTCGCTCACGGTCGAGGTGTAGCTGATGGAGATCGACGGCAAGGGAGTCACGAGGTCGACGTACTGGGGGCCGTCGCCCTGCTTGGCGCTGCCGGCCTTGACGCAGTAGCCGGTGATCAGCTTGCCCGTCGGGGCGGCCAGCGTCAGCGACATCACCTCGCCCGACACGTCCTTCTTGCCCGAGTCCAGCTCGAGGCAGACCTGCTCGCCGTCGTCAGGCTTGCCCTGGGCGACGGTGGGGGCTGCCGCGAGGACCGTGACGGTGCCGAGCGCCAGCAGTGCGCTCAGGCCCGCGACGAGCGCGGTGGTGCCTCGTGGGCGGGTGGGGGTGGTGGTCTCGAGCACGGTTCTCTCCTCGATCAGCAGGTGATGAGGCGAGCCTGGCAGCCCCGAGGGCCCCGGGAGGCCTGCTTGCGCAGACCTTGTGGACCCGGCCGCGGACCTTGAGGTTTCCTTGCAGAAGGGTGCGGGATTCAGCGCGAGGGCGCGGCCGCGACGTTGCCGAGCTCGGCGTTGTCGGCGTCGGCGAGGGCCCCTGCGGTGCGCTGCTCGTGGGAGTCGGGGATGCGGGCCCCGGCCACGGCGGCGAGCACCATCGCGGCGGCGAGCACCAGGAAGCCCACGACGTAGGCGTGCTCGGTCGGGTAGCCCGAGGCCAGCACGTCGGCGGTGAGGATGCCGGCCATCACCGCGGAGCCCACGGCGCCGCCGATGGTGCGGATGTTGGCGTTCATGCCGCTGGCCACGCCGGTCTGGTGGGCGGGGACCGCGCCGATCACGACGCCGGCGAGGGAGGAGAAGACGAAGCCCGAGCTCAGGCCCTGGAGGGTGGTGGCCAGGTAGAGCTGCCAGGTGTGGTCGTGGAAGAGCCCGAAGGAGGCGAAGGCGACCGCGTTGCCGAGGGTGCCGGCGACGATGACGGCTCGCGCGCCGAAGCGGCGCACGAGGCGGGCGGTGACGAAGCCGACCAGGAAGCTGGCGACCGCCGAGGGCAGCAGCAGCGTGGCCGACTCGCTGATCGAGGCGCCGAAGCCGTAGCCGGTCTCGACGGGGCTCTGGAGGAACTGGGGCAGGAAGCCGAAGGAGGCGAACATCCCGAAGCCGACGAAGGCCGCCACCGCGTTGGCCGTCCACACGCCGCGCTGGCGCATCATCGTCATGTCGATCAGCGGCACCGGCACCCGCGTCTCCACCCGCACCCAGGCGAGCACCAGGACGACCGCGGCCACCAGCAGGCCCAGCACCCGGGCGGAGCCCCAGCCCCACACGTTGCCCTGGCTGACGCCCAGCAGCAGGCAGACCAGCCAGCCCGCGAGCAGCACCGCCGGCAGCACCGGCAGCCGGCCGGGGGTGCGCACGGGCGACTCGGGCACCAGCGCCACCGCCCCGACCGCGGCCAGCGCGGTCGCGATCATCGGCAGCCAGAAGAGCCAGGTGAAGCCGAGCGCGTCGACGACGGGTCCCGCGGTGACGATGCCGACACCGAAGCCCACCGCGGTCAGCGAGGCCATCACGCTCAGCGCGCCGTTGACGCGGGTCGGGGAGAACTCGTCGCGGATGATGCCGAAGGCCAGCGGCATCACCCCGCCACCGACGCCCTGCACCGCCCGGGCCGCGATCAGCCAGCCGATGGTGGGGGCGAGCGCGGCGAGGGCGGAGCCGACCGTCAGGAGCACCAGGGCGACCACCAGGACCCGTCGCTTGCCGACAGCGTCGCCGAGGCGCCCGACCAGCGGCGTGGCGATGGAGGCGGAGAGCAGGTAGGCGGTCAGCACCCAGGTGACGGTGGCCTGGTCGGTCTCGTACTCCACCTGGAGCTGGGCCAGCACCGGCACGACGAGCGACTGCAGCATCACGAACGAGGCGACCGCGACCGCCAGGACCGCGAAGGTCGTGCGCTCGTCGCCGCGCCGGCGCAGGGTCGAGAGCGACGGCACCCGGGTCCTCCTCGAATATGGTTGTGCCTGACAACCAAGCACGCAGGGAGTGTAGCCGGGTCCGGCGCCGGCTCAGCCCTTGCGGTCGACCAGCAGCGCGACGGCGTTCAGCGCGCCCCAGCCGAGCGTCACCGCCATCACCTTGCGGCGCACGTCGCCCTCGGTGCGCGCAGACAGCAGGGCGCAGTCGCCGAGGTCCATGGCGATCCGCACGGCCATGGCGGCCTTGACGACCGACGGCGAGCCGAAGACACCGGCCGCGCTGATGGCGAGGTCACGCACGCCGTAGGACTGCGCCAGCAGCTCGAGGCCGTCGCGGTCTGCGGCCTGCGAGCCGAGGGCGTCGGGGAGGTGGGAGGGCCGGGCGAGCGCGAAGGCGCCGTACGACGCGGTGGCGGCGGACAGGGTGCGGGACAGCTTCATGGTGGGCATGGCCTCGACGGTAGGTCGCCCGGCCGGTCGGGCGCTCACCCGTCGGGTGCGGCCCGCCCCAGCAGTGCTCGTACGCCGGCCCCGGCGCGCACGGGGGCGTGCAGTCGGTGGTGCAGCAGCGCGGCCCGGGCGGCGTTGGCGCCGGGCGCGCCGTGGACCCCGCCGCTGGGGTGCGCCGAGCTCGAGCCCAGGTAGAGGCCGCCGATGCCGGTCTCGGGGCGCCCCAGGCCGGGCACCGGGCGCAGCACCAGCATCTGGTGCAGCTGGGAGGTGCCGCCGTTGACGGCACCACCGATGAGGCTGGCGTTGCGCTCCTGCAGGTCGCGCGGGCCCAGGACCCGCCGGGCCAGCACCCGCGACCCGAACCCGGGGGCGAGCTCCTCGAGGCGCGACTCGACGCGGTCGCCGAAGCGCTCCACCTCGTCGCGCCCCCACGCGGCGCCGACCGACTGCGGCACGTGCGTGTAGGCCCACAGCGACTCGGTGCCGGCGGGGCTGCGGGTGGGGTCGGTGGTGGTCATCTGCCCCGCGAGCAGGAAGGGCCGCTGCGGCACCCCGCCGGCGGCGACCTCGGCGAGCGAGCCCTGCAGCTCGGCCAGCGAGTCGCCGACGTGGAAGGAGCCCGGCGCCACGGCGGGTGCCTGGGCCCAGGGGATCGGCCCCGACAGCGCCCAGTCGACCTTGACGGTGGCGGGGTCGAGCTCGAAGGACGACATCCCCCGCACGACCCGGGCGGGCAGGTCGTCGGGGTCCAGCAACCGGCCGAAGAGCAGCGGCGCCGAGACGTCGGCGACGACGGCACGCCCGGCGGCGTACCGCTCGCCCTCGCGGGTGCGCACCGCGACGGCCCGCCCGCCCTCGACGTCGATGGAGGTGACCTCGGTGCCGAGCAGCACCTGGCCGCCACGGGTCTCGAGCCGGCGCGCCATCGCCTCGGTGAGCCGGCCGGCACCGCCCTCGGGCACCGGGAAGCCGACGTGCTGGGCCAGCATCGTCATGATCAGCCCGAAGGCCCCCGAGCCGGTCGCGTCGAGCGGGATGTCGGCATGGCCCGCGCTGCCGGCGATGAGGGTGCGTGCGCCGCGCCCGCCGAAGCGCTGCGCGCCGAACGAGCCGGCCGGGGTGAGCAGCTCGCGCACCAGGTGCAGGCCGCCGGCCCCCGGCAGCCGCGACAGCAGCCGGGCGCCCCCGCGCACGGGCGGGAAGGGGTCGAGCAGCGCGCCCAGCAGCGGACCTCCGACCCGGTCCCAGGTGCGGCACAGGTCGAGCCACGCCTCGCCGTCGCCGGGGTGCTCGGCCTCGAGGCCGGCCGCGGTGTCCTCGCGATCGGGGTGCACCAAGGCCCAGCCCCCGTCGGGGAAGGGGTGGCCCAGCGGGGCCGGCGGGTGCTGCCAGCGCAGCCCGTGCTCCTCCAGCCCGAGGCGGGCGATGACGGGGGAGGCGGCCGCGAACGGGTAGAACGCGCTGAAGGTGTCGTGCACGAAGCCCGGGTGCACCTCGGTGTCGCTGCGCACCGCGCCGCCCACCTGGTCCTGCTGCTCGAGCACCAGCACCGACCAGCCCGCGTCGGCGAGCAGGTTGGCGGCGACCAGGCCGTTGTGGCCGGCGCCCACGACGACGGCGTCGTGACCGCGGCTGCCGGGGCTGCCGGGGCTGCCGGGACTGCCAGGAGTGGGGGCGCTCACGGGCTCCACGGTGCCAGCCGGCCGGTGACCGCGCACCACCCGGCGAGCCGCCTCAGGCGGCGGGCAGCTCGAACCACAGCGCCGCGCCGGCGCCCTCGGGGAGGTCCTCGACGCCGCACCGGCCCCCGTGGGCGTGCACGATCCGCGCGACCGTGGCCAGACCGATGCCGTGGCCCTGCGCCTCGCCGGAGCGCGCGAAGAGGTCGAAGACCCGGGAGCGGTGCTCCACCGGGATGCCCACGCCGGTGTCGCGCACGGTCACCCGCACTCGGTCGCCCTCGCGGGCGGCGCGCACCGCGACCTCGGGCGGGTGCCCGGGCCGGGCGAACTTGCGGGCGTTCTGGAGCAGGTTCTGCAGCACCAGGGTCACCTGGGCGGGGTCGCCGACCACCCGGGGCAGCGGGCCCACGTCGACGCTGCCGCCGGCGCGGTCCCACTGGTCGTGCTCGTCGGCGACCAGCTGCTCGACGAGGTCGCGCAGGTCGACGACCTCGTGCCGCGGCGGCTCGTGGGCCAGGTCGTGCAGGCGCAGGGTGCCCTCGACCATGCCGCTCATCCGCTCGACCGACCGGACCGCCATCGCCAGCACCGAGGCGTGGGTGGCCGCGTCGAGACCACCACCCTGCAGCATCCCCAGGCTCATCGTCAGGGTCGCCAGGGGCGACTGGAGGTCGTGGCTGACCTGGGCCGCGACCGCCAGGGCGTCGGCGGTGGGCACCTGGGTCGGCGCCAGTCGGCGCAGGCGCAGCTCGAGGATGCGGTTGGCGGCGACCGCCAGGGTGCTCACCACCCGCCGCTGCTCGCCGTCGAGGTGGTGCGGGCGGCTGCCGAAGAGGGAGAAGCGCCCGACCTCGTCGCCCGCCGCGGTGCTCAGCGGCACCGAGGCGTAGTAGCGCACCGACGCCACCTCCCCGGTGACGAGGGGAGAGTCGCGCAGGTCCGGGTCGAGCGTGGTGTCGGTGACCTCCACGAGGCCGGGGACACCGCGGGCGAGGCGGCACATCGCCTCGGCGGAGGCCATGGCGGAGGGGTCGGTGCCGACCGTGACGGGGTAGTGGAACCGGTCGTCGTCGGCGACGGCCAGGGCGGCCACCTCGACGCCGGTCAGGTCGGCGGCCAGGGCGAGCAGGTCGGCGAGGTCGGCGTCGGAGACCGTGCGCAGCGCCGTCAGCGCCCGCTTCGCGGTGCCGGCGTCGGCCAGGGTGCTCCGCCCGGCCCGCGGGCCGGTGTCCGCCGTGGCGGTGCCGCGCTCGTGCGCCATGGGTCCTCCCAGCCCCGGGTGCCGCCCCGTCCCTCCACGTGGTGGCTCGGCCCCGAGGCTACGGCGTCGAGGGCCGCGCCACCGGCAGGACGGTAAAGCCGCCCCGACCGGACGTGGACCGGTCCAGACCGCCGGGGGCCGAGGTCGGGAAAGCACTCGAGGCCCACCCGCATCTCTGCGTGGTGGGCCTCGAGCGTGGAGATCTGTACGGCATCAGGGACTCGAACCCCGAACCCGCTGATTAAGAGTCAGCTGCTCTGCCAATTGAGCTAATGCCGCGTGGTGAAGCGATGAGAACGTTACCAGCGGGCGGCGCGGAGTCGAAATCGAGGGTGGGTGCCGGCGTCGGGCCGGCTCAACGCGCGGCCAGCACCGCCTGGGCGGCGTTGTGCCCGCCCAGCCCCGACACGGCGCCGCCACGACGGCTGCCGGACCCGCAGAGCAGGACCTGGTCGACACCGGTGGCCACGCCCCACTGCTGGGCGGGGGTGTCGAGCCGGGCCCGGTTGGGCGCCCAGGGCCAGTCGAGGTCGCCGTGGAAGATGTGCCCGCCGGGCATGGCCAGGTCGGCCTCGATGTCCTGGGGGATCTTGGCCTCGATGCACGGGTTGCCCTCGGCGTCGCGGGCCACGACCGACGAGATCGGCTCGACCAGGTGCTCGTCGAGCGCCGCGAGCGCGCGCTCGACGGCCAGCTGCTTGGTGGCCTCGGCGTCGCGCTCGAAGAGGGTCGCGGGGGTGTGCAGGCCGAAGTAGGTCATCGTGTGCGTGCCCGGGGCCGCCGACCCCAGGATCGAGGGGTCGCTCAGCGAGTGGCAGTAGACCTCGCCCGGCATCTGGGTCGGCACGCGGCCGGCGGCGGCGTCGGCGTAGGCCCGCTCGATCTGCGAGTAGTCCTCGGCGAGGTGCAGGGTGCCGGCGAACGCCTCCTCGGGGTCGACGCCCGAGCGCAGTCGCGGCAGGCGCTCGAGGAGCAGGTTGATCTTGAGCTGGGCGCCCACCGGCTTGGAGGCGGGGTCCTCGCCCTCGCCGAGCAGGATGCGCAGCACCCAGGGCGCCACGTTGGCCAGCACCGTGTCGGCCGTCAGGGTCAGCGGCCCCGCGCCGTTGTGGACGTCGACCTCGGCGGGCCCGCCCTCGCCGGGCCGGATCGCCGACACGCCGGCCGAGGTGAGGACCTCGGCGCCGGCGCCGACCGCCGAACGGGCCAGGGCGTCGGTGACCGCGCCCATCCCGCCGACCGGCACCCGCCACTCGCCGGTGCCGTTGCCGATCAGGTGGTAGAGGAAGCACCGGTTCTGCACGAGCGACGGGTCGTGCAGCGAGGCGAAGGTGCCGATCAGGGCGTCGGTGCCGACGACGCCGCGCACGGTGTCGTCGTGGAAGCGGCGCTCGATGGCCTCGGCCAGCGGCCGCTCGACGACGTCGCGCCAGATCGTGGGGTCGACCTGCTCGCGCAGGTCGCGCTCGTGGGGGAGCGGGGAGAGCAGCGTCGGCGCGACGGCCTCGGCGAGGCGGCCCACACCGGCGTAGAAGTCGCACCAGGCGGCGTACTCGTCGTCGCCGCCGGTCAGGTCGCGGAAGGAGCGGGCGGTCTCCTCGCCCTCGGGGCGCTGGACCATCAGCCCGCCGGGCGTGCCCCCGCGCAGGGTGGGGGTGTACGACGCCGTGCGGCGCGAGGCGAGCCGCACGTCGAGGTCGAGGTCGCGCATCAGCTCGTCGGGCATGACCGAGACCAGGTAGGAGTAGCGCGAGAGCCGCACGTCGTGCCCGCTGAACGCGGGGGCGGAGACGGCGGCGCCCCCGGTGTGGTCGAGGCGCTCGAGCACCACCACCGAGAGCCCGGCCCGGGCGAGGTAGGCGGCGGCCGTGAGGCCGTTGTGTCCGCCGCCGACCACGGCGACGTCGTAGTGGCTGCGAGAGGGGGTGGCGGGGCTCATCGGGACAACCTAGACGAGCCCGGGACCGCCGGGCCCCGCCCGGGTGGGTGCCGCGCCCGGGGCCGGTCCGGGCGCCCGGCCCGTCCCGCCTCGTCCGTTCGGGTGGGACAAATGACCGGTGTCGGTCATGGGCGCGCCACGCCGCAGGTGCCACGATGTCCGGGCGCGACGGGGGAGTCGCCACCGACCTGGGAGGGGACGGCGTGCCGACGAGCCCGAGCGTCACCGGCTGGACCAGCCGCTGGCAGGTCCGCGTCGCCGCGCTGCTGGCCCTGATCGTCGTGCTCGGCCTCGGCGCGGTGCGCGCCTCGTCGGCCGACGGGCACGTGATCGGCATCTGGCCGGTCGGCGCCGCGACCGGGGTGCTGGTGCTCGCCCCGCGCCGCCGTGCACCGGTGCTGCTCGCCGTGGTGCTGGTGCTGGCGCTGCTGACGCTCTCGGTGGCGCACCGTCCGCCGGCGGTGGTCGTCGGCTACGCCCTGACGATCGCGGTGGAGACGTGGGTGGTCGCCCGGCTCCTGCTGGCCGGCGGTGAGGGCGCGTGGCGGCTGCGCACCGACGCCGACCTGCGCCGCTACCTGGGCGCCTGCCTGCTCGGAGGGCTGCTGGCCCTCGTCGGCGGTGCGCTGACCTCGGCGGTCGCCGGCTTCGGCGACCCGGGCTTCGTGGGGCTGGCCCTGGGTGCCTCGCACGTCGCCTCGCAGCTGGCCCTGACCCCGTTGTGGGCGCGGCTGCCCACGCACGGCTCGATCGCGCGGCGTCCCGAGCAGGTGCTGCAGTGGAGCGTGCTGCTGGTCGTCGCACCCGCCGTCCTCGTGCCCCAGATGGTGCCCTCGGTGGTCTTCGTGCTGGTCCCGCTGCTGGCGTGGAGCGCGCTGCGGGTCAGCCCGCGGGCGGCCCTGGCGCAGATGGTCGCGGTGCTCGCCTTCGCGGTGCTGATGACCACGGCCGACCGCGGCCCCTTCGCCGACGTCCCGGTCCTGCTCGACCTGCCGCGCGACGTGCGCGCCGTCCTGCTCGCCGCGTTCGCCGCCACCTGTGCCCTGATCGTGGTGCCGCTGCTGCTGCGCGTGGGGGAGAGCGTCGAGGCCGCCCGCGCCGCAGCCGCCGAGCGCGACACCCTGGACCGCATCGTGCGCAGCGCCACCGGGATGGCCATCGTCGGTGCTGACCGGGACGGTCGCATCACGCTCTTCAACCCGGGGGCCGAGCGGCTGCTGGGCTGGTCGGCCGCCGAGGTCATGGGCTGCTCGACACAGGTCCTGCACACGCCTGCGCAGATCAGCGCCAAGGCACGCGAGCTCGGGGTCGCCGAGGACTTCGCAGCCGTGTCGGCGCGGATGATGGAGCCCGACATGGCCGGCGGCGACATCGGCTTCGTGCGCAGGGACGGGGTCGAGCGCACCCACTCGATGACCCTGGGGCGCATCACCGACGAGGCGGGCCGCGTGCTGGGCTACGTGAGCACCTCCGAGGACGTCACCGACCGCGTCGCCGCCGAGGAGGCGCTGCGCGACGCCCTCGCACGGATGCAGGAGGTCGACGCCGTCAAGGACGCCTTCGTCTCGAGCGTCAGCCACGAGCTGCGCACCCCCATCACCAGCATCCAGGGCTACCTCGAGCTGCTCGACGACGGCTCGTTCGGCGAGCTGACGCCCCCGCAGCGCACGGCGGTCACGAAGGTCGCGGCCAACAGCGGGCGGCTGCTGACCCTCATCGACGACCTCCTGACCCTCTCGCGGGTCCAGGAGGACGGGCTCGGCCTCGACGACAAGGTGCTCGACCTCGGCGAGGTCGTGCGCACCGGCTGCGCGGTGGTGGCACCGGGTGGCGACCGCGCCGGGGTGGCGCTGAGCGTCCAGGCGCCGGGGGAGCCGGTGCCGTTCCTGGGCAACCGCGACATGCTCGAGCGGGTCGTGATCAACCTGGTGGGCAACGCGGTCAAGTTCACCCCGCGGGGCGGCCGGGTCGACGTGGCGCTGCGACACGACGCCCGGGGCAGCGTCCTCACCGTCACCGACACCGGGATCGGCATCCCGCTGGCCGAGCAGGAGCGGCTCTTCACCCGGTTCTTCCGCTCCTCGCTGGCGCAGGCGCAGGCCATCCCGGGCAGCGGCCTGGGGCTCTCCATCGCCCACTCGGTGGTCACCCAGCACGGCGGCACGCTGCGGGCGGAGTCGGAACCCGGGGCCGGTGCCACCTTCGTCGTCGAGCTGCCGGCGATGGTCTGACGAGGAATATCAAGTATTCAACTACCGTTGGAACCGGTGTCCCCGTCCCTGCACCCGGAGCGAGGTGGGCCCTGTGCCTGCGATCACCGTCGACGACCTCACCACCCTGGCCCGCCTGCGCCCGCCGGGGCTCGGCGACCAGCCGCGCCCGGTGCTCCAGGTCACCACCGCGCCGCAGGGCCACGAGGGCGAGGGGTTCCCGGTGCGCCGGGCCTTCGCCGGCATCGACCTGGCGCTGCTCGACCCGTTCATCATGATGGACCAGATGGGCGAGGTGGAGTACGCGCCCGGTGAGCCCCGGGGCACCGCCTGGCACCCGCACCGCGGCTTCGAGACCGTCACCTACATGATCGACGGCGTCTTCGACCACCGCGACTCCCACGGGGGCGGCGGCTCCATCACCAACGGCGACACCCAGTGGATGACCGCGGGCTCCGGCCTGCTGCACATCGAGACCCCGCCCGAGTGGCTGGTGCAGTCGGGCGGCCTCTTCCACGGCATCCAGCTGTGGGTGAACCTGCCGCGCGAGGCCAAGATGAGCGACCCGCGCTACCAGGACATCCGCTCCGGGGAGGTGCGGCTGCTCTCGACCCCCGACGCCGGGGCCCTGGTGCGGGTCATCGCCGGCACCGTCGACGGGCACGCCGGCCCGGGGGCGACGTACACGCCGATGAGCCTGGTGCACGCCACCGTCGAGCCCGGGGCACGTCTGGACCTGCCCTGGGACGTCGAGCACAACGCACTGGTCTACGTGCTCAGCGGCCAGGGCACGGTCGGGGTCGAGGGGCGCCCGGTGCGCACCGGCCAGACCGCCGTGCTCGGCGCCGGCGACTACCTCAGCGTCAGCGCCGACGCCCGCCAGGACAGCCGCACGCCGGCCCTCGACGTGGTCGTGCTCGGCGGGCGGCCGATCCGCGAGGCGCTCGCCTGGGCGGGGCCGTTCGTGATGAACACCCGCGCCGAGGTGATGGAGGCCTACCAGGACTTCCAGAGCGGGCGCTTCGGGCACATCCCTGCCTGAGCCCCCTCAGTCGAGGCGCTTGGCGAAGAACGCCTGGGCGTAGGGGTTGTCGTTGTAGCGCTCGACGCGGTCGTAGCCGGCCCGGTCGTAGAGCGCCAGCGCCTCACCGAGCGTGAGGTGGGTGTCGAGCAGCACCCGGCGGTGGCCCAGCTCGCGCGCCAGGTCCTCCAGCGCGCCCAGCAGCAGCCGACCCAGTCCACTGCCTCGGGCCGACGGGTCGACCCACATCCGCTTCACCTCGGCGGTCGGGACGCCGTCGGTGCTGGGCAGCGCGCGCACCCCGCCGACGCCCACCACGTCGACGGCGCCGTCAGCGTCGTCGGGGTCGTCAGGGCCGTCGGTGCCGGGGTCGGTACCGGGGCGCAGCGCCAGCAGGTAGTGCCCGCCGGGGTCGACGAGGTCGGCCTCGGTGACGGCGAAACCACCGGGGAAGCGGGCGTCGAGCTCGCCGACGTACCGGCGTACCGCTGCCACGACCCGGGGGTCGTCGTGGTCGGCGCGCTCGAGGGTGACGGGAGTCGGGGGCACCCACGCAGCCTAGGTGGCGGGTCCGGACATGCGTCGGGCCCCTGCTCCGCACGAGTGCGGGGCAGGGGCCCGACGGCAGTGGGGTGAACGACGGGGCTTGAACCCGCGACCCCCGCGACCACAACGCGGTGCTCTACCAGCTGAGCTACGCCCACCATGATCCGGCCGTGGCCGGAACGACGCAGAGTCTAGGGCACACGACCCGGCGGTGCAGAATCGGGCTCGTACGCTGGGCGGGTGCGGCTCAGGAGGGCTCGCCGAGACCCGTGATCGAGCCCCCGTGGCGCTGGGCGACCTCCTTGGCGCTCGCGCTGTCGGGGCCGGGCGCGGGCACGAAGACCGCCTCGCGGTAGTAGCGCAGCTCCTCGATGCTCTCCTGGATGTCGGCCAGCGCGCGGTGGTTGCCGCGCTTCTCAGGAGCGGCGAAGTAGGCGCGCGGGTACCAGCGGCGCGAGAGCTCCTTGATCGAGGAGACGTCGACGATGCGGTAGTGCAGGAACGACTCGAGCGCGGGCATGTCGCGGGCCAGGAAGGCCCGGTCGGTCGCCACGGTGTTGCCGGCCAGCGGCGGGCGGCTGCCGTCGGCGCAGTGCTCCTTGATGTAGGCCAGCACCTTCTCCTCGGCCTCGGCGAGGCTCACGCCCTGCTCGAGCTCGACGAGCAGGCCGGACTTCTCGTGCATCTCGCGCACGAAGGGGATCATCTGCTCCAGCGCCTCGGCGGGCGGCTTGACGATGATGTCGACGCCCTCGCCCAGCACGTTGAGGTCGAAGTCGGTGACCAGGGCGGCGACCTCGATGAGGGCGTCGGCGCCCAGGTCCAGGCCGGTCATCTCGCAGTCGATCCACACCAGTCGGTCACTCATGGGGCCACACCCTACGCGCGCCGCAGCACGCCACCGGGTCCCTCTCCCGGTGCCTCGGGTCGGGCCCTCTCTCAGTGCGCGCTCAGCCGGCTCTCCTAGGCTCGGGGCGTGAGCACCGCGGTCAAGGAGTGGATCGGGCTGGTGGCACGCCTGCTGACCGGCGGGGTCTGGATCGTCGCCGGCGCGGTGAAGCTGCCCGACCCCTACGAGTCGGTCGCCGCCGTGCGCGCCTACGACCTGCTGCCCGAGGCGGTCGTGCCCACCGTGGGCCAGCTTTTGCCGGTCGTCGAGGTGGTCATCGGCCTCGCCCTGGTGCTGGGCCTGCTGACCCGGGGCGCCTCGGTGGTCTCGGCGGTCCTCTTCGTCGCCTTCATCATCGGCATCGCCTCGGTGTGGGCGCGCGGCATGACCATCGACTGCGGCTGCTTCGGTGGTGGGGGCACCGACCCCGACGCGGCCTCGAAGTACCCCTGGGAGATCGCCCGTGACACCGCCCTGCTGGCGGCCTCGGTCTACCTCGTCGCGCTGCCGCGCACCCGGTGGGCCGTCGACAACCTCTTCTGGGCGCCCCGACCCGGCCCGGACACCAGCCCCGACCACGCTGAGCCCGACCACGTCGAGCCCAGCGACCTGACCCACGAGGGAGAACGATGAGCAAGAGCAAGGCCAAGGCAGCCGACCGCGCAGCCGAGCGCGCCGCCCGCGCCCAGCAGGCACGCGCCGAGCAGGAGCGCGCCGAGCGGCGTCGCAAGATGCTCTCGGTGGGCGGCGTGGTCCTGGCGATGGTGCTGATCATCGGGGTCGGCTTCCTCATCCAGCGCGACCGCGACACCAGCACCGACGTGGCCGCCCCCGCGGCCGGCCAGGGGGAGTACGGCGTCGTCGTCGGCCCGACCGACGCACCCCACGACATCGTGATCTACGAGGACTTCCTCTGCCCGTTCTGCGGCGCGCTCGAGGAGGAGTCGAGCGCCGACCTGGCGCGGCTCGCCGAGGAGGGCAAGGTGACCGTCGAGTACCGGCCCTTCAACCTGCTCTCCCGCATCGGCGACTACTCGCAGCGCGCGACCAACGCCTTCGCGGTCGTGCTTGAGGAGTCCGGTCCCGAGGTCGCCAAGCAGTTCCACGACCTGCTCTTCGAGAACCAGCCCTCCGAGAGCGGCCCGTTCCCCTCCGACGCCGACCTGGTCGAGCTGGCCGTCGAGGCCGGCGCCGAGGAGGACGCGGTCGCCGAGGGCATCGAGTCGGGCGCTCGCAACGACTGGGTCGAGGAGGCCACGCAGGCCGCCCAGGACGCCGGGGTGCGGGGCACCCCGACCGTGCTGCTCGACGGCGAGCCCGTCAACGGCGGGTCCGTCGAGGAGATCGCGGCCGCCCTGGTCGCGGGTGTGGAGTGAGCGCGCTCGAGGCGTTCGTCGCCGGCCTGCCCAAGGCCGAGCTGCACGTGCACCACGTCGGCTCGGCCTCCCCGCAGATCGTCTCCGAGCTCGCGACCCGCCACCCGGGCGTGGTGCCCGCCGACCTCGACGAGCTCCGGCGCTTCTTCGAGTTCCGCGACTTCGCGCACTTCATCGACGTCTACCTCGCCGTGGTCGACCTGGTGCGCACCCCCGAGGACGTGCGCTACCTGACCTACGAGGTGGCGCGGGAGATGGCCACCACCCAGCAGGTCCGCTACGCCGAGCTCACCTGCACGCCGTACACCTCGGTGCGCCCGCACGAGAGCGGCGTGGGGATGGCGGTCGAGGCCTACACCGAGGCGCTCGAGGACGCCCGGGTCGCCGCCGAGCGCGACTTCGGCCTGGTGCTGCGCTGGATCTACGACATCCCCGGCGAGGCCGGGCTGCCGGCCGCGGAGAAGACCCTCGAGTACGCGCTCGAGCACCGCACCGACGCCCTGGTCGGCTTCGGGCTCGGCGGCCCCGAGATCGGCGTGCCGCGCCCGCAGTTCCAGCCCTACTTCGACGCCGCCCGGGCCGCCGGCCTGCGCAGTGTCCCGCACGCGGGGGAGACGACCGGCCCGCAGACGGTGTGGGACGCGCTGCACCTGCTGGGTGCCGAGCGCATCGGGCACGGCACCTCGGCGGCCCAGGACCCCGAGCTGCTGGCCCACCTGGCGCGGACCGGGGTGCCGCTGGAGGTCTGTCCCTCCTCCAACATCGCGACCCGGGCGGTGGCCACGCTCGACGAGCACCCGATCCGCGCCTTCCGCGACGCCGGGGTCACGGTGACCGTGCACTCCGACGACCCGCCGATGTTCGGCACCACCCTCAACAACGAGTACGTGATCGCCGCCGACCTGCTCGACCTCGACGAGGTGGGGCTGCGCGACCTGGCCCGCGCCTCGGTGCACGCCTCCTTCGCGCCCGCCGACGTCGCCCAGCGGCTGCTCGCCGAGATCGACGGCTACACCGGCTGACGCAGGGCCTCGTCGGCGCCGTCGCTCGGTCCTTCCGGGGCGGCGGCGCCGACCACGAGGTGCTCCACCGCGACGGTGAAGTGCGCCAGCATCGGCCCCGAGAGCGCGGGCGGGTCGCCGGGGGAGAGGGCGCGCAGCTGGCTGGCGTGGGCCCGGATGGCGGCCAGCTTGGTCTCGAGCACCTCGGGGTCGAGGTCGAGGCGGACCATCTGCTCCCAGGGGGCCTCCTCGGGCCCGCTGAGGCGCCACATCAGCAGGGGGTACTCCACCAGGCGCGCGCCGCTGAGCCGGGCCACCTCCGCCGCGGCGCGGCCGGCCGCCTCGTGGTCGGGGTGCCCGTCGTGGCGCCAGGGGGCGACCAGCAGCGTGCGCTCGCCGTCACCGACGATGTCGCGCAGGGCCACGACCATCTGGTCCTCGACGTCGGCCGCGCCGCCGTCGGGGGCGCCCAGGAACACCACGGGGGTGCCGGGGGCGAGCAGGGCGACCGCCGCCTCCATCTCAGCCAGCCGCTCGGTGGCCAGGGCGTGGCGCGTCATCTCCCGGCCGGGCGGGTGCGAGGCCTCGCCGGCGGTGAGCAGGACGACGTACACGTCGAGGCCGGCGCGGTGCGCGGTGGCGATCAGGCCGCCGACACCCAGGCTCTCGTCGTCGGGGTGCGCCGAGACGACGACCAGCCGGTTCACGCCGTCGGGGCCGCCGTCGAGCTCCAGGGGCGGGACCTGCCCCCACGCCGGATGCTGCTGCCACGTCTTCGACAAGGCCTACCCCCACGGTCGTTGGGGCCGAGGTTAGGTAAAGGCCTCGCTCCGCGCATCCTCCTCGGGGGTGAACTTCCCTATCCTGGGCCCATGCCAGCCCAGGGCGCGCCCGTGCGGGTCGCGATCGTCAACGACCACCCGATCGTGGTGGCCGGGGTCGCGGCGGTGCTCGAGCCGTACGCCGACCGGGTGCGCGTCGTCGAGATCGTCGCGGGGGCCGAGGTGCTCTCCGAGGTCGAGGTGATCCTCTACGACACCTTCGGGCAGGACCAGGGCGACGGCGTCGACCTGCCCACCCTGGTCGACCACGGCCGGGCCCGGGTCGCGGTCTTCAGCTGGAACACCGAGCCCGAGGTGGTCGAGCGGGCGCTGGCCCTCGGCGCGAGCGGCTACCTGTCCAAGCAGGTGACCGGGCAGGAGATGGCCTGGGCGCTGCAGCAGATCGCCGCCGGCGTGGTGCTGCGGCCCGAGGACGTCGGCGACTGCACCCTGCCGGAGGTCGGCTCCTGGCCCGGGCGCGAGCGCGGGCTGACCGCGCGCGAGGCCGAGGTGCTCGCCCTGATCTGCGCCGGGCTGTCCAACCAGGAGATCGCCGAGCGCACCTACCTGTCGATCAACTCGGTGAAGACCTACATCCGCACCGCCTACCGCAAGATCGGCGCCGGCTCGCGCTCGCAGGCCGTGGCCTGGGCGATGCAGAACGGGTTCCGCCCCGAGCGCGTGCGCGTCCTGCGACCCTCGGCGCAGGATCCGCGCAGCGGCTGACCCGGCACCCGGAGGTGCCGGCGCCGCGACGAGCGCCCCCGGCAGGACTCGAACCTGCGACCGGCGGATTAGAAGGCCGCTGCTCTATCCAGCTGAGCTACGGAGGCGGGGGATCGGGGGCGGTCCGGCACGACGTCCGGGAGGACGACGAGGCTCCGGGCGTGAGCCCCGACCCGGGGCACAGTATGCCTCAGGCCGTCCGTCGGCTCCCCGGCCTCCGCGTCGCGCGGGCACGCACCCGCACCGGCCGCCGTCGTGGCGGCCACGCAAGGGTGGGATCGGCGCCGGCCGAGCAGGGGTAGCGTGTGCACCCCTGTCGGGAGGAGAGCCACCGTGGTCGAGTCGTACGAGTTCCTGTCGCTGGTCCCGCCGCTGCTCGCCATCGGTCTCGTGGTGGCCACCCGCAAGGTCCTGCTCAGCCTGGGTCTGGGGGTGCTCAGCGCCGCGTTCCTGGTGGCCGACGGGTCGCCCTGGGAGACCGTCACGCTGGTCGCGACCGCCTTCGCCGAGATCTTCTGGGTCGACGGTGGTCTCAACACCACCTACGTCTACATCCTGGTCTTCACCCTGACCCTGGGCGTGATCACCGCGTTCATCCTGATGTCGGGCGGCACCAAGGCGTTCGCCGACTGGGCCCACGAGCGCATCAAGACCCGGCGCGGCGCGGTGCTGCTGCCCGCCCTGCTCGGCATGGCGATCTTCATCGACGACTACTTCAACGCCCTGACCGTCGGCCAGGTCACCCGCCCGGTGACCGACCGGCACCGGGTCTCGCGGGCCAAGCTGACCTACCTGGTCGACTCCACGTCGGCGCCGGTGGCGGTCCTGGTCCCGTTCTCCAGCTGGGGCGCCTACATCCTCGGCGTCATCGCGCCGATCATGGACGAGTCCTCGCTGAGCATGAGCGACGTGAGCGCGTTCCTGCGGGCCGCGGGCGCCAACTACTACGCCTACGCGGCGCTGCTGATGGTCGCGCTGGTGGTCCTGCTGGGCGTCGACATCGGCCCGATGCGCCGCGAGGAGCGCCGGGCCCTGGTCGAGGGGGAGACCTACGACCGCAGCGACGACATCCCCGGGCAGCTGTCCGAGGACCTGCCCACCCACCGTCCCGGCGCCAAGCGCGCCCTGGTGGTGCCCTTCGGGCTGCTCGTGCTCGGGGTGCTCGGCGGCATCGCGGTCACCGGACGAAGGGGGGCCGGCTCCTGGTCGCCCATCGACATCCTCGCCGAGACCGACGTGACGCTCTCGCTGCTCGTCGGAGGCTTCCTGGGGCTGGCGGGCTCGCTCTACTACTACGCGCGCGACACCTCGTCGAACCCCAAGTTCGGGGCCAGCACCTTCGGCCGCGGCTGGGCCGAGGGCATCCGGTCGATGTGGCCGGCGGTGAGCATCCTGCTGCTGGCCTGGATGCTCGGCTCGCTGATCGCCGCCCTGGGCACCGGCGAGTTCCTCGGCGGCCTGGTCGAGGACTCCTCGATCTCCCCGTCGTGGCTGGTCCCGACGGTCTTCCTCATCGCCGGCGCGATGGCGTTCGCGACCGGCACCTCGTGGGGCTCCTTCGGCCTGCTGCTGCCGATCGCCGGCGGCATCGTCAACGCCGTCGACGCCCCCGAGCTGCTGCTGCCGGCGCTGGGTGCGGTGCTGGCCGGTGCCGTGGCCGGCGACCACGCCTCGCCGATCTCCGACACCACGATCCTCAGCTCCACCGGAGCGGGCTGCAACGTGATCACCCACGTGACCACCCAGCTGCCGTACGTCGTCATCTCGGTCGTCGCCGCGACGCTCGGCTACGTGACGGTCGCCCTCGTCGGCTCGGTGCTGCTCGGGCTCGGCGTCACGCTGGGCGTCGGCGCGCTCGTCCTGCTGACCGCGCACCGCCTGGCCGGCCCGCTCGAGGACGACATCGACGCAGCCGACGTGACGCAACCGTCCACGCCGTAGACACCTGCTCGACGCGTAAAGATCGCTAGGCTCCTGCTGTGGACGGGTCCGGGGAGTGGCGTTTCCTGGTCGTCGACGACCAGGAGGACATCCGCGACATCATGGTCCGGATGCTCACCCGCCTCGGGCACGTCGCCGACGAGGCCGCCGACGGCCAGTTCGCCGTCGAGGCGCTGGCCGCGTCGACGTACGACGTGATGCTGCTGGACCTCTCGATGCCACGGATGAGCGGCGAGGACGTCGTGCGCTGGCTGCGCGAGCACCCCGACGTGGCCCCCGGCCTGCGGGTCGTGGTCGTCAGCGCCTGGGCGGGCGACAAGCGCCCGGTGCTGCACGAGCTCGGCGTCGACGCCGTGCTGCCCAAGCCGTTCCGCAAGCAGCAGCTGCTCGACCTGCTCGACGAGCTCGCGCAGTCGCGCTGAGCCCACCGGAGCGCTCGATTCCGTGGTCGGGGTGAGCCCGGCCTCACTAGGATGAGGCCAGCCGCAGGGACGGGAGGGTCCAGGCGGTCGTTCTCGGGACCTCCGAGGACCCACTCTAGGGAGGGAGCACACCGATGTTGAAGCTGATCCAGAAGCGTCGTGCCGCACGCCAGGTCTCGGCGTTCTACATGTGGCGTCCGGGCCGCTGACCGCGACCCGACGCCGGACGGCAGGCGGATGACGTCTGTCCTCGAGCGCGGCACCGAGCAGGCCGACGGCCGGCTCGGTGCCGTGCTGCGTGCGGTGGGTCGCCCGCAGCCGGTGGCGCTGGGCCGCCACGGGCCCTGGGTGGTCACGACCCTCGAGCACGCGCGCTCGGTCCTCACCGACCCGGGCGCCTTCGACTTCCCGGTCGACGTCAGCCGTCGCTCCCTGCCCCGGGGCGAGGAGCGCGACCGCGACGCCGGCTTCGTGCCGCTGCCCCGCGCCCGGACGGCGGTCGCCGCCGACGTCCTCGTCGACGAGCTGCGCGCGGCCGTCCGATCGCGCGCGGGCGCCGAGCACGACGCCATGCGGCTGCTGCGCCGTCCGGTGGCCCGCGCCACGGCCGCGGCGGTCCTCGACGGCGTCGCCGACCCCGAGCGCGACGCGGTCGCCGACGCCGTGCTCGCCTGGATCGACGCGCTGGCCCCGGTCATCGCGGCCCTGCGCCCCCCGGGCCGCTGGTCGCGGGTACGCCGCCACGAGGACGCGGCGCGCACCCGCCTCGAGTCGCTGCTCCGGGCCCTCGACGACCCGGAGCCGGCGCGCACGGCCACGATGCTGGCGGCCGGCACCCAGGTCCCCATCGCCGCCGGGGCGTGGCTGCTGGTGGCGCTGGCCGAGCGACCCGCGCTGCAGCAGCGGCTCGGCACCGGTGACCTCGAGCCGTCCTCGGTCGTCTGGGAGGTGCTGCGGCTGACCCCGCCGACCTGGGTCACCGCCCGGGTCGCCCGTCGCGCCGTCGTGCTCGGGGGCGAGCGGGTGCCCGAGGGCGGGGTGGTGCTGGTCAGCCCCCTGCTGCTGGGCCGGCTCGCCGAGCTCGTGCCGGCCCACGAGCAGGAGACCGGCGACACCAGGGGCCTGTTCGCCCCCGACCGGTGGCAGGACCCGCACGCCCGGCCCGGGGCCTGGCTGCCCTTCGGTGCCGGCCCGCACGCCTGCCCGGGCCGCAGCGTGGGCCTGGCCCAGCTGGTCGCGCTCACCACGTGGGCCGGTGGCGTGCACCTCGAGCTGGCCGCACCGGTACACCTGGACCAGTCCCGCGGTATCTTTCCGCGACCGGCACGGTTGGCCGTCACGGCCCGCGACGAGGTGGAGGGGTGAGCAGCACGATGGAGCCCGCCCTCCAGGAGGTCGCCGAGGATGCCCGGCCCAGCGCCTTCGGCGTCCGCCTGGCCCAGCAGGTGCTCCTGGCCGAGACCGAGCTCGTCACGGCGCTCGAGCAGCTGGCCGAGGTCGTCCTGGAGGACCCGCGCGTCGAGGTGCTCGCGGTCGCCCTGACCACCTTCAGCCCCACCGACCCCGAGCAGTGGTTCCACCTGGGGGAGCGTGCCTGGCTGCGCCAGTGGCAGCGTCCCGGCGCCCGGTGCACCGTGCTGCCCGGAGGCGCCCGCGACGCGCAGGACGCGCTCACCATGCCGTGGCTCTCCCAGCGCTCGCGGCGCGAGGCAGTCGTGGTGCGCGACGCCGAGCTGCTCCCGTCCGAGGCCGCCCAGGACGCCCGCGAGATGGCGCGCTGCCACGTGCGCGCCACCGTCAGCACCGCGATGCTCTCCGGCGGCTCCATGTTCGGCTCACTCTCGGTGGGCAGCGAGCAGCCGGGGGACTGGTCCGAGACGCTGGTGGCCGACCTGCGCCTGCTCAGCGCCGCCTTCACCGCACGGATGGCCGTGCAGGCCGCGGAGCGCTCGCTGGCCGACGCGATCGTGCGCGGCGACCAGGCCAGCGCGGTGCAGCAGCAGTTCTTCGCCGCCACCGGCCACGAGCTGCGCACCCCGATCAGCGCCGTGCTTGGCTACGCCGAGGTGCTCCAGAACGACGCCGAGGACCTCGAGGGCGTGCTCGACCCCGAGCAGCTGGCCGAGTTCGTCACCCAGGTCCGCAAGGACACCGGGGTCATCGTGAGCGCCGGCGAGCAGCTGCTCGCCATCGTCGAGGACCTGCTGAGCACCGCGCGCCTGCTCGGCGACGGCAGCCGCGGCCCGGTCGTGGTCTCCGAGGCCGTCCAGGACGTCGCCCACTGGGTCCGTACGCCGGCCGCGACCGCCGGGGTGGAAGTGACCTGCGCGATCGAGCCGGACCTCGCGGTCGAGGCCACCGCCTCGGGCGTGCGCCAGGTCCTCACCAACCTCGTCGGCAACGCCGTGGCCCACAACCGCCCCGGCGGCACGGTCACGGTCACCGCCGCCCGCACCCGCGGGGAGGCCGGCGAGCCCCGGGTGCGGATCAGCGTGAAGGACACCGGCCCGGGGCTCACCCAGCGCCAGCTCGACCAGGTCTTCGAGCCGTTCGTGCGCTTCGCGGAGGCAGGCGTGCGCGGCACCGGCCTGGGCCTGTCGCTGGCGCGCTCGGTCGCCGAGCGCGACGGCGGCTGGCTCGGCGTCGACTCGCGCCCCGGCGAGGGATCGACCTTCTGGGTCGACCTGCCCGCCCCGCCCGACTGAGCAGCGGCCGCGCCGCTGGTCGAGCAGTGACGAGCGCCAGCGAGGAACGTCGTCGAGACCCCGGTGAGAACCGCGGTCGCCGTACGTCATGGGGTCACCGGGTTTCGGCGTCGCTCGAGCCTTCGGCCCTCGCTGCTCAACCAACGGGGGGACGACGCCGACCCGGCTGGTGTGAACGGGCCGACTCGACGTGCAGGTGCGCGGTCGCCGTACGCCGTGTGGTCGCCGCCCGTTGGTCGAGCAGTGACGAGCGCCAGCGAGGAGCGTCGCCGAGACCCGGTGAGCTGCGGGGTCGCCGTACGCCGTGGGGTCACCGGGTTTCGGCGACGCTCGAGCCTTCGGCCCCCGCTGCTCAACCCACGGCGGGACAACGCCGACCCGGCTGGTGTGAACGGGCCGACTCGGCGGTGAGGTGCGCGGTCGCCGTACGCCGTGTGGTCGCCGCCCGTTGGTCGAGCAGCGACGAGCGCCAGCGAGGAGCGTCGCCGAGACCCGGTGAGGTGCGCGGTCGCCGTACGCCGTGGGGTCACCGGGTTTCGGCGACGCTCGAGCCTTCGGCCCTCGCTGCTCAACCAACGGTGGGGCCCTCGCTGCGCAACCCGCGGTGTGGGGGCGGGTCCTAGAGGCGGGCGCCCATCCAGGCCTCGACGTCGTCGGCGCTGCGGGGGAGGGCGGCGGAGAGGTTGCGGTGCCCGTCGGCGGTGACCAGGACGTCGTCCTCGATGCGGATGCCGATGCCGCGCAGCTCCTCGGGCACCAGCAGGTCGTCCTCCTGGAAGTACAGACCCGGCTCGACGGTCAGGACCATGCCCTCGGCCAGGGTGCCCTTGGCGTAGGACTCCGGGGCCGCGGCGCCGCAGTCGTGCACGTCCATGCCGAGCATGTGGCTGGTGCCGTGCAGGGTCCACCGGGCGTAGACCTTGCTGTCGGGGTCGAGGGCCTGCGCCGCGGGGACCGGCAGCAGCCCCATGTCCTCGAGCCCGTGGGCCAGCACCGTCATCGAGGCCGTGTGCACGTCGGCGAAGGGGGTGCCCGGGCGCACGGCCTTGATGCCGGCCTCCTGCGCGGCCAGGACCAGGTCGTAGAGCTCGCGCTGGGCGCCGGTGTAGGTGCCGTCGACCGGGAGCGTGCGGGTGACGTCGGCGGTGTAGAGGTTGTGGCCCTCCACGCCCATGTCGAGCAGGACCAGCTCGCCGGGGGTGATCGCGCCGGAGTTCTCGATCCAGTGCAGCGTGGTCGCGTGCTTGCCGCCGCCGACGATCGAGTCGTAGCCGATGTCGTTGCCCATGGCCCGGGCCCGGCGGAAGAAGGTGCCCTCGATCCAGCGCTCGCCGTACTTGAGCACGTTGGCCCAGTCGGAGACCGAGTCCTCGAAGCCCAGGGTGGTGGCGTCGCAGGCGGCCTGCAGCTCGGCGACCTCCCAGTCGTCCTTGACCAGGCGCATCTCCGAGGCCACCCGTGCGAGCTCGCCGTCGAGGCCGGCGTCGCCGCCCACCAGCCGGTCGACCTGGGCGGACACGCCGCGGTGCACCCGGGTCTTGGGGGTGCTGACCGCGAGGTCCTCGGCGAGCCGGTCGACGTGGCGCACCTCGATGCCCAGGGAGTCGGAGATCTCGCGGGCCGAGGGGCGGCGACCCGCCCACAGCTCGCCGTACTGGCGGTCGCGGAAGAACTCGTCGCTCTCGCGCGAGGAGCGCGGACGGGCGTAGAGCACGGCCTCGCCGTCGGTCATGACCAGCACCGCGTCGGAGGTCAGGTTGCCGGTGAAGTAGGTGTGCGCGGTGTCGCTGCGGAAGCGGTAGTCGGTGTCGTTGGCCCGCACCTTGTAGGTGCCGGCAGGCAGCACGAGCCGCTCACCGGGGAAGGCCTCGACGAGGCGGGCGCGGCGCTGGGCGGCGAGGTCGGCCACCGGGTGGCGCGGCAGGTCGAGCTCGCGCTCGCCCCAGCCGGTGCGCATGAACTCCGAGTAGGCCGCGGGCACGGCCGGGTCGTGCGACTCGGTCTTGGGCTCGGCGGACTCCGGGGTGCTCTGCTCGCTCATGCACGCCATGCTACGTGCCGACCCGGAGAGCGGCGGTGCCGCTCGACGCCACCACCAACGCCTGCCGATAGGCTCTGCTGCCATGGTGCCGGCCCGTCGTGACAACGTCGCCTTCACCGTCGTCGTCACCGCCCTGGTCGTGCTCGGCGCCCTGCCGATCCTGCTGGTCATCGCACTGTCCGGCGGCCCCGGCTCGCTGGTGCTCGCCACGGGTCTCGCGGCCCTGCCGGTGGGGCCGCTGGTGGCCTGCTACCTGTGGCTCGACCGGTACGAGCCCGAGCCGCGCTCGCTGCTGCTGCTGGGCCTGCTGTGGGGTGGTTTCGTGGCCACCGCCGCGGCCCTGCTCGTGCAGGGCGTCGGCGGCTTCTTCGTCGGGGTGACCGAGGCCGCCAGTCTCGCCGTGGTCGCCCCCGTGACCGAGGAGCTCTCCAAGGGCGCGTTCCTGGTGCTGCTGCTGTGGTGGCGCCGCGCCGAGCTGGACGGGGTCCTCGACGGCATCGTGTACGCCGGCATGGTCGGCATCGGCTTCGCCTTCGTCGAGAACATCCTCTACCTCGCCGCCGCCTACAACGGCACCGACGGGATGGGTCCCGGCGGCACCGAGGCGCTGACCGCCACCTTCGTGGTGCGCTGCCTCTTCAGCCCCTTCGCCCACCCGTTCTTCACCACCTTCATCGGCATCGGCGTCGGCCTGGCGGTGGGCTCGCGCTCCCCGGCGGTACGGGTGCTGGCGCCGCTGGGGGGCTACGTGCTGGCCGTCCTGGCCCACGGGCTGTGGAACGGCTCGACCATCTTCGGGGTCGGCAGCTTCGTGGTGGTCTACCTCGTGCTGATGTTCCCGGCGCTGGTCGGGCTCTTCGCGATCGCCGTGTGGGCGCGCCGCTCGGAGCGCACGATGCTGGCCGCCGCCCTGGGCGACGCGGCGCAGCGCGGTCTGCTGCCCGCCACCGACATCGGCTGGGTCGTCGACCTCGGGGCGCGTCGCCGGGCTCGCCGCCACGCCCGCCAGGCGGGTGGTGCCGCCGGCGAGGCTGCCATGCGTGACTACCAGCAAGCGGTGATCGAGCTCGGATTCCTGCATCATCGCTACCTGCGGGGCACCCCTCCGCCAGACTTCGCACTCCGAGGACAGCACTACGTCGCGCGTATCCGCGCCGTACGACCGTCCATCGCCTTCCCCGGACAGGTGGTTCCGACCCGATGACAGCCCCGCACGACGCCAGCCCCGACGGCCCCAGCGGCCCGAGCGGGGTCGACGACGCGCAGATGCTCACCGCGCTGGTGCGCCTGCGCGGCGCCCTCCAGGCCGCGACCCTGCCGCTCGACCTGCCCGGGGTCGAGGAGCTGCGCACCTCGCACCAGGAGATGGTCGACCAGCTCGAGGACTACGTGATCCCGCGGGTCATGACGATCGACGCGCCGCTGCTGACCGTCGTCGGCGGCTCGACCGGCGCCGGCAAGTCGACCCTGGTCAACTCGCTCGTGGGCCGTCGCGTCACCGAGCCCGGGGTGCTGCGCCCCACGACGCGCTCGCCGGTGCTGGTGCACCACCCCGACGACGGGCACTGGTTCGGCCAGGACCGGCTGCTGCCCGACCTGCGCCGGGTCGAGCACTCGACCAACGACCCCGACGCGCTCCAGCTGGTGGCCTCCGACACCGTGCCGCAGGGCCTGGCCGTCCTCGACGCCCCCGACGTCGACTCGGTCGAGGAGCGCAACCGCACCCTGGCCGCCCAGCTGCTCGCGGCCGCCGACCTGTGGCTCTTCGTCACCTCGGCCGCCCGGTACGCCGACCAGGTGCCCTGGGGCTTCCTCAAGCAGGCCGCCGACCGCTCGACGGCCGTCGCGGTCGTGCTCGACCGCACCGCGCCCGACGCGGTGCAGACCGTGTCGACCCACCTGGCCCGGATGCTGGCCTCGCGCGGGCTCAAGGACTCCCCGCTCTTCGTGGTCAACGAGGGGCCGGTCGACGAGGCGGGGCTGCTGCCGCCCGGTCACGTCGCCGACGTGCGCGGGTGGCTGGAGTCGCTGGCCGCCGACGCCGGCGCCCGGGCCGCGGTGGTCAAGCAGACCCTCGACGGCGCGATCCGCAGCATCACCCACCACGTGCACCCGGTCGCCGACGCCGCGGCCGTGCAGGTCGACACCGCGGCCACGCTGCGCCACGAGGCGGAGCGGGCCTACGAGCGCGCCGCGGCCGACGCGGTCAAGGCGACCGCCGACGGCACGCTGCTGCGCGGCGAGGTGCTCGCCCGCTGGCAGGAGTTCGTCGGCACCGGCGAGCTGCTGAAGTCGCTGGAGAACCGGGTCGGCTGGCTGCGCGACCGCGTGGTCAACGCCGTCAAGGGCAAGCCCCAGCAGGCCGAGCGGGTCACCGTGGCGGTCGAGTCGGGCCTCGAGCTGCTCATCCTCGAGCACGCCGAGCAGGCCGCCGAGCGGGCAGAGGCCGCCTGGCAGCAGCACGCCGCCGGCGTCGGCCTCCTGGCCCAGGCCGGGCCCGACATCGGCCGGGCCTCGCGCGACCTGCGCCGGCGGGCCGAGCGCGCCGTGCGCGAGTGGCAGGGCGACGTGCTCGAGCTGGTCAAGGCCGAGGGCGCCGACAAGCGCTCCACCGCGCGGTTCCTGGCCTTCGGCGTCAACGGGCTCTCGGTCGCGCTGATGGTGGTCGTCTTCACCCACACCGCCGGCCTGACCGGGGCCGAGGCCGGGATCGCGGGCGGCTCGGCCGCCCTGGGCCAGAAGCTCCTCGAGGCGGTCTTCGGCGACCAGGCGGTGCGCGGACTGGCCGAGCGGGCCCGGCGGATGCTCGAGGAGCGCATCACCGGGCTCCTCGACGCCGAGCGCCGGCGCTTCACCGACCTGGTCGACGCGCTGGGCCTGGCGCCCGACGCCGCCGAGCAGCTGCGCCAGGCCGCGCGCCGTGTCGACGACGTCCGCTTCGCCGCCGCACCCAAGCCGGGTCGGCCCTGACCACGAGACTGCCGGCGCGGCCCCCTAGGGTGTCGCCCAGCACTGACCGCACGCTGAGTGGGAGAACATGACGTCCTTGCTCGAGGGGGCCAAGAAGCTGGTCACCCGTGGGACCGACACCGGCGCCCGCATCGATGGTCTCGCCGCCGCCGCCGAGGCGGCGCGCGGGCGGCTCGACGACGCCCTCGTCGACGACGCGGAGAAGGTGGTCGACCGGGCCACCAGCCGGCTGCGCCTCTCGGCCGCGCACACCGTGGTCGCGATCGCCGGCGCCACCGGCTCGGGCAAGTCCTCCACCTTCAACGCCCTGACCGGGCTGGAGCTGTCCGCGGTCGGCGTACGTCGACCGACCACGTCGTGGGCCACCGCCTGCGTGTGGGGCAGCGACGGCGCCGGTGAGCTGCTCGACTGGCTGGGCATCCCGCCGCGGCACCAGACCACCCGCGACTCCATGCTCGACACCCGGCGCGAGTCGCAGGCGCTCGAGGGCGTGGTCCTGCTCGACCTGCCCGACCACGACTCGACCGAGGTCTCCCACCACCTCGAGGTCGACCGCCTGGTGGCGCTGGCCGACATGCTCGTGTGGGTCCTGGACCCCCAGAAGTACGCCGACGCCGCGATCCACGACCGCTACCTGGCGCCGCTGAAGACCCACGAGGGCGTCATGGTCGTGGTGCTCAACCACATCGACACCGTGCCGGCCGAGGGCCGCGAGGCGATGCTGGCCGACGTACGCCGCCTGCTCGAGGCCGACGGTCTGGGCCGGGTGCCCGTGATCGGGATCAGCGCCCGCCAGGGCCTGGGCCTCGACGAGCTGCGCGGTGAGATCGAGTCGCGGGTGCGGGCCAAGAAGATGACCGCCGAGCGGATCGAGTCCGACGTGCGCGCCGCCGCGGCCCGCCTGCAGGAGGCCGGGGGTGCCGCGCCGACCCGCGCGCTGTCCGACCAGCGGGTGCACGCGATGCAGGACGCCTTCGCCGAGGCCGCCGGGGTGCCGACCGTGGTCGAGGCCGTCGAGCGCTCGACCCGGCTGCGGGCCGGCCGGGCGACCGGCTGGCCGCTGGTCTCGTGGACCAGCCGGCTGCGTCCCGACCCGCTCAAGAAGATGCAGCTCGACCTCGGCGGCTCCGCCAAGGCGCTGCGCGGTCGCGAGAGCGCGGTGCCCGAGACGACGTCGGTGCAGCGGGCCCGGGTCGACTCCGAGGTGCGCTCCCTGGTCGACGAGGCGACGCAGGGCCTCGGGCGCCCCTGGGCCGACGCGGTGCGCCGCGCCTCGGTGCAGCGCCTGCCCGAGATCGGCGACCGGCTCGACGACGCGCTGCGCGGCGTCGACCTGCAGACCTCCCGCATCCCGGTCTGGGCCGGGGTGGTGCGGGTGCTGCAGTGGGTGCTGGTCGTCACCGCGCTGGTCGGCGGCGCCTGGACGGTGGCCACCGCCCTGTCCGGCACCCTCGACGACACCCCCGTCTACGCCGGGGTCGCGCTGCCGCTGCTCCTGCTGCTCGGCGGGGTCGGGCTCGGGGTGCTGCTGGCACTGGTGTGCCGGGGACTCGTGGCCGGCACGGCCAGACGACGCGCCTCGGTGGCCGACACCCGGCTGCGCGAGGCGGTCGGCGCGGTCGCCCACGACCTGGTGGTCAGCCCCGTCGAGGCCGAGCTCGCGGCGTACACCCGCGCGCGCGGCGGGCTGTCGAAGGCGCTCGCCGAGCGCTGAGCGCGCGCCCCGCTCGCGCGGGGGCCCGGGGCGGGGGACCCCGGGGAGCCGGGGCGGGGCCGAGCAACTAGGCTCGGAAACATGGCGGAATATGTCTTCACACTGCGCAACGTGCGCAAGGCCCACGGTGACAAGGTCGTCCTCGACAACGTCACCCTCTCGTTCCTTCACGGCGCCAAGATCGGCGTGGTGGGCCCCAACGGCACCGGCAAGTCGTCGCTGCTGAAGATCATGGCCCAGCTCGACCACGCCAACAACGGCGACGCGATCCTCGACCCCGGTGCGACGGTCGGGATGCTCCAGCAGGAGCCCCCGCTCACCGAGGGCAAGACGGTCCTCGAGAACGTCGAGGAGGCGGTCGCCGAGACCAAGGCGAAGATGGCGCGCCTCGACGAGCTCTACATGATGATGGGCGACCCCGACGCCGACCAGGACAAGGTCGCGACCGAGGCCGGCGACCTGCAGAGCGAGCTCGACGCGGCCAACGTCTGGGACCTCGACAGCCGGCTCGACCAGGCGATGGACGCGCTGCGCTGCCCGCCGGCCGACGCCGTGGTCGACAACCTCTCCGGTGGCGAGCGCCGCCGGGTCGCGCTGTGCAAGCTGCTGCTGCAGCAGCCCGACCTGCTGCTGCTCGACGAGCCCACCAACCACCTCGACGCCGAGTCGGTGCAGTGGCTCGAGGGGCACCTGGCCAGCTACCCGGGCGCCGTCCTGGCCGTGACCCACGACCGGTACTTCCTCGACAACGTCGCCCAGTGGATCCTCGAGCTCGACCGGGGCCAGGCGCACCCCTACGAGGGCAACTACTCCACCTACCTGGAGACCAAGAAGGACCGGCTCAAGGTCGAGGGGCAGAAGGACGCCAAGCGCGCCAAGATGCTCGAGAAGGAGCTGGAGTGGGTGCGCTCGAACCCCAAGGCGCGCCAGGCCAAGAGCAAGTCGCGGCTCGCGCGCTACGAGGAGATGGCGGCCGAGGCCGACCGGATGCGCAAGATCGACACCTCCGAGATCAACATCCCGGCCGGGCCCCGGCTCGGTGACGTGGTGCTCGAGGCCAAGGGCCTGACCAAGGGCTTCGAGGGCCGCACCCTCATGCACGACCTGTCCTTCTCGCTGCCCCGCGCCGGCATCGTCGGCGTCATCGGCCCCAACGGCGTCGGCAAGACCACCCTGTTCCGGATGATCACCGACCAGGAGCAGCCCGACGAGGGCTCGCTCGACGTGGGTCAGACCGTCAAGATCTCCTACGTCGACCAGAGCCGCGGCGGCCTCGACGCGACCAAGAACGTGTGGGAGGTCGTCTCCGACGGGCTCGACTTCATCAAGGTCGCGAACTTCGAGATGAACTCGCGCGCGTACGTCGCCTCGTTCGGCTTCAAGGGCCCCGACCAGCAGAAGAAGGCCAACGTCCTGTCCGGAGGTGAGCGCAACCGCCTCAACCTGGCGCTGACGCTGAAGATGGGCGGCAACCTGCTGCTGCTCGACGAGCCCACCAACGACCTCGACGTCGAGACCCTGTCCTCGCTCGAGGACGCGCTGCTCGACTTCCCCGGCTGCGCCGTGGTCACCTCCCACGACCGGTGGTTCCTCGACCGCGTCGCGACCCACATCCTGGCCTGGGAGGGCGACGAGGACGACCCGGCGAGCTGGTTCTGGTTCGAGGGCAACTTCGCGGCCTACGAGGAGAACAAGATCGAGCGCCTGGGTGTCGAGGCGGCGCGTCCGCACCGCGTCACCCACCGTCGCCTCACGCGCGACTAGCAGTCCGCTCGGCCCGCCGGCCGGGACCGCTCAGCGGCCCGGCTGGCGGATCTCCATCTCGGGGTGGCAGGCCACCAGGGCGTCGGAGACGGCGTTCATCACCCGTCCCATCGCCGCGAGGTCCTCGGCGGGCACGAGGTCGACGAGGTGGTCGCGCACGCCGTTGACGTGCACCGGTGCGCTCCGCTCCAGCAGCTCGCGCCCGGCGTCGGTCAACCAGCACATGATGCCGCGGCCGTCCTCGGGCGAGGAGCGGCGCTCCACCAGGCCGGCCCGCTCCATGCGGGCCACCGTGTGGGTGACCCGGCTGCGGCTGTGCGCCAGCGCGTCGGCGAGCTGCGCCATGCGCAGGCGCCCGTCGCGCTCGGAGAGGCGCACGAGGATCTCGTACTCGGTCAGCGAGAGCCCGCAGCCCTGCCGCAGGTCGTCGTCGAGCCGGTCGAAGAGCAGCGTCGAGCCGAGCACGAGCGCACGCCAGGCGTGCTGCTGCTCGGTGTCGAGCCAGCGCCCGGTGACGCGGGCGGGGGAGCTGTCGGTGCTGGTCACGCCCCACACTGTAGTGCGGCCCCCATGCCGCGCGGCACACCCAGGACGGGCGAGACCCCCGGCACCGAGGTGCCGGGGGTCTCGTCGAGCGGGCCGTGGGGCCCGGGTCAGCGGGTGGCTCAGAGACGCTCGAGGATGAGCGCCATGCCCTGGCCGCCACCGACGCACATGGTGATCAGGCCGGTGCTCTTGTCGTGCCACTCCAGGCTGTTGAGCATGGTGTTCTGCAGGCGGGCGCCGGTCATGCCGAAGGGGTGGCCCACGGCGATCGCGCCACCGTTGACGTTGAGGCGGTCCAGGTCGATGCCGAGGTCCTGGTAGGACGGCACCACCTGCGCGGCGAAGGCCTCGTTGATCTCGACGAGGTCGATGTCGCCGATGCTCATGCCGGCGTGCTTGAGGGCGTTGCGGGTCGCCTCGACCGGGCCGAGGCCCATGATCTCGGGGGACAGGCCGCTCACGCCGGTGGAGACGATGCGCGCCAGCGGCTTGAGGCCGAGCTCCTCGGCCTTGGTGTCGCTCATGATGACGACCGCGGCGGCGCCGTCGTTGAGGGCGCAGCAGTTGGCCGCGGTCACGACGCCGTCGGGACGGAAGACCGGCTTGAGGTCCTTGATCGCGTCGTAGGTGACGCCGGCGCGCGGGCCGTCGTCGGCCGAGACGACCGTGCCGTCGGGCAGCGTCACCGGGGTGATCTCGCGGGCCCAGAAGCCGTCGTTGATCGCCTTCTCGGCGAGGTTCTGGCTGCGGACGCCGAACTCGTCGAGCTCCTTGCGGTCGAGCCCGCGCAGCCGCGCGACGTTCTCGGCCGTCTGGCCCATGGCGATGTAGACGTCGGGCAGCGCGCCGTTCTCGCGGGGGTCGACCCAGTCCTGGCCGCCCTCGGCGAGCTTGTCGGTGCGGGCCTTGGCCTCGTCGAAGAGGTGGTTGTGGGTGTCGGGCCAGTGGTCCGAGGTGCCCTTGGCGAAGCGCGAGACGGTCTCGACGCCCGAAGAGATGAAGACGTCGCCCTCGCCCGCCTTGATGGCGTGGAAGGCCATCCGGGTGGTCTGCACCGAGGAGGAGCAGTAGCGGGTGATGGTCGCGCCGGGCACGTCGTCCATGCCGTTGAGGACGTTGACGACGCGCGCCAGGTTGTTGCCCGACTCGCCGCCGGGCAGGCCCACGCCCATGTAGTGGTCGTCGACGCTGTTGGGGTCGAGCGCCGGGACCTTGTCGAGCGCGGCCTTGATGATCAGCGCGCTCAGGTCGTCGGGACGCATGTCCTTGAGCGAACCCTTGTTGGCGCGGCCGATGGGCGAGCGGGCGGTGGAGACGATGACTGCCTCAGGCATGGATGGGGACCGGCTCTCTGTTCGGGGACGATGAAGTCGCTGCCACCCTAGTCGAGGGTCCGGTGCGGGTCGGCGGACGTGTCGCGGGTCTCCCCCCACGTGGGGTCCGGTCGGGCCGACGCGGACGTACTCTCGGTATGTCCGACGTCCCGCAGCAGAACCCGGAGCTCCACATGGTCACCGTCACCACCCCCGTCGCCGTCCTCTACGTCCTCACCCTCGCCGTCGCGGCGCTGGTCGGTGCCGTGGTCACGGGTGTCGCCGCCACCGCCCTCACCGGCCACCGCCGTCGCCGTCGTGCGGCCGGCCTGAGCATCCCCGTCTACTACCGGGGTCTCAGCGGCGCGCGCTGACCCGCGGGCGCCCGGCGGGTCTGGCACGATCGCCCGATGCGCCACCGCTACGAGTGCCCCGTGCGATGGGCCGACCTCGACCTGCTCGGACACGTCAACAACGTCGTGTACGTCGACTACCTGCAGGAGGCGCGCGTCGACATGATGCGCCACCACCGGGGCGGTGCCGCCGCCCAGCAGTCGGCCGAGGGCCTCGTCGAGGGCCTGGTCGTGGTGCGCCACGAGGTCGACTACCGCACGCCCCTAAAGTTCCGGTTCGCGCCGGTGAGCATCGAGTGCTGGGTGGTGCAGGTGCGCGCCGCCAGCTTCACGATGGCCTACGAGATCTTCGACGAGCACCCCGACGGCAGCCGCACCGTCCACCTCACGGCCACGACCGTGCTGACCCCCTTCGTCTTCAGCCAGGAGCGGCCGCGGCGGCTCACCGCCGAGGAGCGCCAGGCGCTCGCCGCCTACGTCGAGGACCCCGGCCCGGGGGAGCGGGCGACCCGCACCCCGGCGCACCGCGAGGAGGCCGGGCACTACCCCGTGCACGTGCGCTTCAGCGACGTCGACGTCTACGGCCACGTCAACAACGTGCGCTACTTCGAGTACCTGCAGGAGGCCCGCATCTCGCTCCTGGCGCGCCTGTGGGACGACCCGGCCGGGGCGAGCCGCGCCTCGATGGTCCTGGCGCGCGCCGAGGTCGACTACAAGGTGCCGATCCTGCACCGCGAGGCGGCGTACGACGCCTGGTCGTGGGTCAGCCACGTCGGCACCAGCTCGGTGGTCGTCGAGAGCGAGATCTGCGACGGCGGGACCGTCCTGGCGCGGGCCCGGGTGGTGCTCGTCTTCGTCGACGCGGGCACCGGGCGCTCGGCGCCGCCGCCGGCGGCCCAGCGCGAGCCGCTCGTGGCGATGCTGGCTCGCGCCGGCTGAGCCGACCCGTCGAGCCGGTCGAGCGGTCGGGCGGGGCCCGTCAGTCGAGGGTGTTGACCATGAACTGGGCGGCGTGGGTGACGTAGTCCCAGAACGTCTGGCGCTGCTCCTCGGTGAGGTCAACCTCGTCGAGGGCGGCCCGGAAGTGCAGCAGCCAGTGGTCACGGGCCTCGGGGTTGACCGCGAAGGGGGCGTGGCGCATCCGCAGCCGGGGGTGGCCCCGGGTGTCGGAGTACGTCGTGGGCCCGCCCCAGTACTGCATCAGGAACAGCGCGAAGCGGTCCTCGGCCGGGGCCAGGTCCTCCTCGGGGTACATCGGGCGCAGCACCTCGTCGCCGGCCACGCCCTCGTAGAAGCGGTGGACGATCGCGCGGACCGTCGCCTCGCCCCCGATCTCGTCGTAGAACGTCACCGGCCCATCATCTCGCTGTCGGCCGCGGGCTCCTCCGAGGCACCCCGGGCGTCGCGCTCGTCGCGGTGCCACACCACCCGCTGCGGGAAGGGGATCTCGATGCCCTCGATGTCGAAGCGGGCCTTGATGCGCTGGCGCATCTCGCGCGCGACACCCCACTGCAGGCCGGGGGCGGTCTTGAGCGCCACCCGCACCGCGATGCCGTCGGCGCCCAGGTCCTGCACGCCCCAGACCGAGGGCTCCTCGATGACCTTGCCCTTGAAGTCCTCGTCGTCCCACAGGTCGTGGGCGACGTCCTCGAGCACCCGGCGCACCTCGACCAGGTCGGCGTCGTAGGAGACCGAGACGTCGAGCACGGTGCGGGCCCAGTTCTGGCTCATGTTGCCGACCCGGGCGATCTCGCCGTTGCGGACGTACCAGACGGTGCCGTTGATGTCGCGCAGCCGCGTGACGCGCAGGCTGACGGCCTCGACGGTGCCGATGGCCTCGCCCAGGTCGATCTCGTCGCCGACGCCGTACTGGTCCTCGAAGATCATGAAGACGCCCGAGAGGAAGTCGGTGACCAGGGACTGGGCGCCGAAGCCGACGGCCAGGCCCACGATGCCGGCGCTGGCGATGATCGGGGCGATGTTGACGCCGATCTCGCTGAGCACCATCGTGCCCACGATCGCCAGCACGAGGCCGGTGATGATGCTCTTGAGCAGGCTCCCCATCGTCTTGGCCCGCTGCACGCGGCGGGTGGCGTTGAGCGACTCGCTCGCCGCCTGCACCTTCGCGGCGCGGCCCTTGCGGAAGCGGTGCACCTGGTCGGGCAGCACCCCGTCCTGGGCGCGGGCCACGATCCGGTCCACCACGCGGTGCAGCACCCAGCGCAGCACGAAGCCGAGGAGGACGAGCCCCAGGACCGCCATCGGCTTGCCGATCAGCAGGTCGGCGGTGTTCGCGAGCTTGTTGCTGCCGGTCTGGTCCTTGACCCAGTTGCAGACCTGCTCGGACTCGTCGCACCGACCCTTGATCAGGGAGGACAGGGATACGAGGGGAACCATGCCTGCCAGTCAAACAGGTGGCCGGTGCCGACCCCCAACCCTGCACGTGTCGACCGGGTCACGTCCGGCGGGCCGACGGCTGTTCCCCGCCCCGCTTCCCGCCCCGCTTCCGGCCCGGGTGACCAGGGGGGTGGGCGCGGTTCGAGAGGTGGGCGGCGAGCCGATATCCTTCGGTCGTGAGCACCCTGATCACCTCCTCCGTCCTGGCCCGTCGTGCCCGCACGCTGCTGCTCGCGCTCGGCGCGGCCGGCACCGCCGTCGTGCTCAGCGCCGCACCGGCCGCCGCCGACGTCCCCGAGGGCTGGTCCGACCCGGCCGCCGTCGACCCGCTCGGCTGGCTGCTGGTCCTCGTCGGGCTGCCCGTGCTCGGCGTGCTCGTGCTGACGGCGCTGGTCTACGGCCCGCCGCTGGCGCGCGGGGAGCGGGTGGCGCCGGGTGCGCCGCCGGTCGAGAACCAGTGGATCGGCGGCCCGCGCCGCGCCACCGGTGAGCTCGCGGCCCCCGACAGCGACGACTCGCAGGCGGGTGGCTCCAGTGCCCGCTGGTGACCCCTTCTCCTCCGCCGAGCACGCGGCGCTCGACGCGACGATCCGTCGCGCCGAGCAGCTGTGCCGCATGGAGATCTCGGTCTTCGTCGGCAACGCCGAGGGCGAGCCCCGGGCCTTCGCGACGAGCCTGCACAACACGCTCGTGGCGCCCTCGCGCAGCATCCTGATCATGGTCGACCCGACCCAGCGGTTCCTCGAGATCGTCACGGGCGGGTTCGTGCGGCGTACCCTCAGCGACCGCGAGGTCGAGCTGGCCGCCCTGCACATGCAGCAGGACTTCGCCGCCGGCGACCTCGCCGGCGGCCTGCGCCGCGGGATCGAGATGCTCGCCGAGCACGCGCGACCCCCGCGCACCCTGCACGCCCAGGCCTGACAGCCGAGCAGTCACTTCTGAACCTTCGAGCGGTCACTCCTGACCGCCGAGAGGTTCAGACGTGACCTCTCGGTGGTTCAGAAGTGACCGCTCGGCCGTCAGCGGCGGGCGTCCCGCTCCTGGGCGGCCAGCGCGCGCAGCACGTCGGCGCGGCCCTCGAGCACGAAGCGCTGGGCGGCGGCGGGCGCCGCGGTGCGCTCGAGCCAGGCGTCGACCTTCTCCACGAGCTCCGCGCTCGCGAGCGGGCTGGGGAAGATGTAGTTGAGCACGGTGGAGGCGCGGTGGGTGCCCAGGTGGTCCCAGAGCGTCTCGGCGGCCTCGAGGTACTTGTCGGCGTACGGCGCCAGGACGTCCTCCTGGCCCTGGCGCATGAACGAGAACACGATCGAGCGGGCGGTCTCGTTGGGCACGTCGGTGCGCTCGACCGCCAGCTCCCACGCCTCGGCCTTGGCGTCGGCGTCGGGACGGGCGGCGCGGGCCGCGGCGGCGTGCTCCTGGCCCGAGATGGTGGCGTCGCCGGCCAGCTCGTCCTCGATGCGCGAGCCGGCGCGGCCCGCGGCGGCCAGCGAGGTCACCAGCGACCAGCGCAGGTCCTGGTCGACGCTGAGGCCCTCGATCTCCCAGGTGCCGTCGAGCAGGCCGGCCACGTCGTCGAGGGCGCGGTCGCTGTGCGCCGCTCCCGCGTAGGAGCGCACGAAGGTCAGCTGCTGGTCGCTGCCGGGCTCGGCGGCCAGCGCCAGCTCGCGCAGCCCGGTCTCCCAGCGCGCCAGCAGGGCGGCGCGCCCCTCGGGTGCGGAGTACGCCGAGGCCGCGGTCGCGGCGGTGCTCGGGATCCGGCTGACGCCCCAGGGGTCGGTCTCGCTGCCGATGTTGGCCAGCACCAGCTCGACGTAGTCGGTGGCGGCCATCTCGGCGTCGCGGGTCATGTCCCACGCCGCGCCCCACACCAGCGCGCGCGCCAGCGAGTCGTCGACGCGCGAGAGGCCCGCGATGGCGGTGGCCAGCGAGCGCTCGTCGAGCCGGATCTTGGCGTAGGTCAGGTCGGCGTCGTTGAGCAGCAGCAGGTCGGGCTGCGCCTCCCCGGCGAGATCGGCGATCTCGGTGAGCTCGCCCTCGACGTCGGTCTCGACGTAGCGGGTGCGCACCAGGCGGCCCTCGACCTCGTTGTAGAGGCCGATCCCGAGGCGGTGGCGACGCAGCTGCGGCCAGTCGGGGTGGGCGCCCTGGCGCACGGCCAGGCGGGTGTAGCGGCCCTCGGTGTCGAGGTCGAACTCGGCGCTGAGGGTGTTCACGCCGGCGGTCTGCAGCCACTCCTTGGCCCAGCCCGACAGCTCGCGGCCCGAGGACTTCTCCAGCGCGGCGAGCAGGTCGGCGAACTCAGAGTTGCCGTAGGCGAAGTCCGTGAAGTACTGCTGCAGCCCGCCGAGGAAGTCCTCGAGGCCGACCCAGGCCACCAGCTGCTTGAGCACCGAGGCGCCCTTGGCGTAGGTGATCATGTCGAAGTTGACCTCGACGGCCTGGAGGTCGTGGTTGTCGGCCGCGATCGGGTGCGTGCTGGGCAGCTGGTCGGCGCGGTAGCCGGTCTGCTTGCGCGCGTTGGCGAAGCCGGTCCAGGAGTCGGTGAACTCCGTGGCCTCCACCTCGGCGTGGTAGCAGGCCCACTCGGCGAAGGACTCGTTGAGCCACAGGTCGTCCCACCACTTCATGGTCACCAGGTCGCCGAACCACATGTGGGCCATCTCGTGCAGGATCACCGAGCAGCGGAACTCGTAGAACGAGCGCGGCTGGCGCGAGCGCGGCAGGTACTCGTCGCGCAGCGTCACGGCGCCGGCGTTCTCCATCGCGCCCATGTTGTACTCCGGCACGTAGAGCTGGTCGTACTTGCCGAAGGGGTAGGGGAAGTCGAAGGCCTCCTCGAAGAACGCGAAGCCCTGCCGGGTGATGGTCAGGACGTCGTCGAGGTCGCGCTCGAGGTACTCCACCAGCGACTGGCGGCAGTAGTGGCCCAGCGGGATGGTGCCGTGCTTGCCCTCGTAGGAGTCCTGGACCTCGTGGTACTCGCCGGCGATCAGCGCGGTGATGTAGGTCGACATCGGCTTCGTGGGCTCGAACTCCCACACGGCGCGGCCGTCGCCGAGGCCCTGCGGCTCGGGGGTGGGGGAGTTGGAGACGACCTTCCAGTCCTCGGGCGCGGTGACCCGGAAGCTGAAGACCGACTTGAGGTCGGGCTGCTCGAAGGTCGTGTAGACGCGCCGGGCGTCGGGCACCTCGAACTGCGAGTAGAGGTAGACCCGGTCGTCGGCGGGGTCGACGAAGCGGTGCAGGCCCTCGCCGGTGTGGGAGTAGGTGCAGTCGGCCCGCACGACCAGCTCGTTGTCGGCCGCGAGGTCGTCGAGCGCGATCCGGCTGTCGGCGTACGCCGTCGCGGGGTCGAGGCTGCGCCCGTTGAGGGTGATCTCGTGGACGGTCGCGTCGACGAGGTCGGCGAAGGTGGCCGCCCCCGGCTCGCTGCAGGTGAAGGAGATGGTGGTCGTGGACGCGAAGGTCTTCTCGCCCGTCGTGAGGTCCAGGTCGATGGAGTACGACGTGACGTCCAGGAGGGCGGCGCGGGTGGCGGCCTCGTCCCGGGTGAGGTTGGTTCCAGGCATGGCGCCGATCATCGCACCGCCCGGCCCCGGGACCGCAACCAGATAGCCGGAGCACCCCTGGCCGCGCCGGGCCCGGCGTGGCAGGGTCTCCTGGGGCGGGTGAGTCCTGCTGCGACCGGTGTGACAAAAGTGAAAAAAATCGACTCGACCGGCGTGTCGGTGCTTGACGTGGGGTTTAATCCCCACTCGTGATGATGACTCGGGATGCGCTGCGTGCTGTGACGAGCCGACCCCCCGGGCCGGGCGCCCGCCGGGGCGCGGGACGCCTGGTGGGGCTGCTGCTCGCGCTGGCCGTCTCCCTGGTGGTCCTGCCGGCCGTGCCGGCGCAGGGCTACTCGACCTACCTGTGCACCGGCTACGCCTCGTGCGAGTCGAAGGGCTACTCGCACGCCGGCTACCGCACCGCGGGCCAGCAGATGTACTGGCGGATGTACGCCGGGCACAACTGCACCAACTACGTCGCCTACCGCCTGGTGCAGAACGGGATGCCCAACGAGCGCCCGTGGACCGGCAGCGGCAACGCCACCAACTGGGGCGAGGCCATGAAGCACCTGGTCGACGGCACCCCGGTCGTCGGCTCGATCGCCTGGTGGCGCGCCGGGGTGCCCGGCGGCGGGTCCGTGGGCCACCTGGCTTACGTCGAGCAGGTGGTCTCGTCCGACGAGATCATCGTCTCGGAGGACTCCTGGGGCGGCGACTTCCACTGGCGCCGCATCACCACGTCGGGCTCGGGCTGGCCGACCGGCTTCATCCACTTCCGCGACCAGCAGGTCGAGGCGCAGGAGGCGCCCAGCATCACCGGCGACGCCGCGGTCGGCGCGACCCTGCGCGCCACCCCGGGCAGCTGGAAGCCCGCGAGCAGCACCCGCCTGCAGTGGTACGCCGGCAACACCCCGATCGCCGGCGCCGACGAGGAGACGTTCACCCCCACCGCCGCGCAGCGCCGCAACCGCCTCTCGGTGGCCGTCGTGGCCACCAAGAAGGGCTACGCCGACGGCACCGCGACGTCCTCGCGCACCAGCAAGGTCAAGCCCGGCACCCTCACCACGCGCAGCGCGCCCACCGTCACCGGCACCGCCCGCGTCGACGAGGTCCTGACCGCGACCCGCGGCGGCTACGAGCCGACCCCCGAGCAGACCGGCCTGCAGTGGTACGCCGACGGCTCGCCCCTCGAGGGGGCCACGACGGCGCGGCTGCGGCTGACGCCGGAGCTGGTCGACAAGCGGGTCGAGGTGCGCGAGACCGCGACCCTCGACGGCTACCGCACCAGCACCGTCGCGGTCGACGCCGGCCGGGTGGCGCCGGGCGTGCTCGTGGTGTCGGAGCCCTTCACGCTCACGGGCAAGGCCCGCCTGGGCAAGACCCTCGAGGTCGGGCGCGGCACCTACGCCCCCGCCGACGCCGAGGTCACCTACACCTGGCGCCGCGACGGCCAGGTCGTCACCGGCTCCTCCGTCGGCGCCGGCGGACGCCGCTACTCCCTCGGCGAGGGCGACGTGGGCCGGGTCCTCGAGGTCACCGTCGAGGTCTCGCGACCCGGCTACACGACGTACACCGGCGTGCTGGGCACCGACGGCCCGGTCACCACCCGCTCGTCGATGGTGGTCGACGCGGTCGGGCGCACGCGCAAGGTGGTGGCCGACGTGTCCGTCACCGCCGTCGGGGTCGCGGAGCCCGGCGGAGTGGTGCGGCTGCTGGTCGGCGACCGCGAGAAGGTCGCCGAGCTCGAGGGCGGCGTCGTGCGGCTGCGGCTGGCCCGGCTCGACCCCGGCACCCACCGGGTGCGGGTCGTCTACGACGGCACCGACGTGGTCCGGCGCTCGCGCGAGGTCGTGCGGGTCGAGGTGCCCCGGCGCTGAGGCGACGGTCGGGAATAGCCCGGCGGGGCAGGTGATTGAACCTTCCATGACTTCCGAGACCGCCACGGCGTCCAGCACGTCCACCACCTCCACGGCCGACTTCTGGTTCGATCCCCTGTGCCCCTTCGCCTGGATCACCTCGCGGTGGGTCCTCGAGGTCGAGAAGGTGCGCGACGTCGAGGTCAGCTGGCACCTGATGAGCCTGTCCTACCTCAACGAGGGCAAGGACGTGCCCGAGGAGTACCGCAAGGCGCTGGAGAAGGGCTGGGGCCCGGTGCGCGTCGCCATGGCCACCTGGCAGCGGCACGGCCAGGACCAGCTGCTCCCGCTCTACAGCGCCATGGGCACCCGCATCCACGACGACGGGCGCGGCCCCGAGCGCGACGTGGTCGTCGACGCCCTCGCCGAGGTCGGGCTGCCGTCGTCGCTGATCGAGGCGTGGGACGACGCGTCGTACGACGACGCCATCCGCGCCTCGCACCACGAGGGCATGGACCAGGTCGGCGACGAGGTCGGGACCCCGACCATCGCGATCGACGGCACCGCCTTCTTCGGCCCCGTGCTCACCTCGATCCCGCGCGGCGAGGAGGCCGGCCGGGTCTGGGACGGCGCGGTGCTGCTGGCCGGCTACCCGCAGTTCTTCGAGCTCAAGCGCTCGCGCACCGCGGAGCTCGACTTCAGCTGAGGCTGGGTCGGCCGGGTCAGCCGGGTCAGCCGGCGGTGTCGAGGGCGGCCAGCTGCGACTGCTTGCGCTGCAGCGCCTCGCGGTGCTCGGGGCGGGCGTCGACCAGCAGGTCGTCGAGCATCGCGCGCAGGCGTCGGGGGATCTGCAGGCTGTCCGCGCCCCAGTGGGCGATCTCGTCGACCGCGAGGTCGAGCAGCTCGGCGAACGTGACCTCGCGCGTGACCAGCCGGGCCGTCCCGTCCCCGTCGAGGTGCACGGGGTAGGGGTCGGACTCGGCGGCGATGCGGTGCAGCAGGTCGTGCAGCTGGTCGACGACCTGCACGGCGGTCGTCGGGTCGTTGATGCCGGGGGAGAGGGCCCGCTCGGCGATGTCGACCAGGCGTCGCAGCCCGAAGGAGATGTCCTGCTGCAACGACCGCTCGCGGGCGAGGTCGAGGTGGCGACCCAGGACCCGGGTCCAGTCGACGTCCGTGCCGCGGCCGCCGTGCACCATCGCCAGCGGGCGCGACTCGACCAGGAACGTGCCGAGCGGGTGCAGCAGCTCGACCCGTACGTCGTGGCGCTGCGCGGCCGCGGCGACCTGGTCGACGTCGACCGCGTCGAGGTAGCCGCTGCTGCGCGCCAGCACCACCTGCTGGTGCCCCAGGTAGGGCAGGTCGGGCGGGCCGTCGGGCATGCGGGTGCGGGCGCCGCGCCCGCGCTCGAGCAGGCCGCGCGTCTCCGCGGCGCTGCGGTGCAGGATGTTGGAGATGCCCACCGAGGCCGTGATGTGGTTGATGAACATCAGGAACATCGCCACCGCCGCGACGACCAGCGCGAACGCCAGGGTCACCGCCAGCTGCGGGACGGGGCTGTCGCCCGCGTCGGCAAGCGACCTCAGCACGGTCAGGGCGTAGACGAAGGTGGCGGTGAAGACGCCCAGCGTGTGCTGGGTGACGCGGTCCTGCAGGAAGGTCTGCAGCACCCGGGGCGAGAACTGGCTGCTGGCCAGCTGCAGGACGACCATGGTGTTGGAGAAGACCAGCCCGGTCACCGAGATCATCGCGCCGGCGATGCTGGACAGCACGCTTCGCGCGCCCTCGACGTCGCCGGGGAAGAGGAAGGGCAGCAGGTCGGACAGGCCGGTCGAGTCGAGCCGGGGGACCACCAGCCCGAGCGCGATCGCGCCGAGCGACCACAGGGCCGGGACCACCCAGAACGGGCGCACCAGCCGGCTGGCCAGGCGGGCGAACCAGCCCCGCCCGGCCTGGCGGCCGGAGGGTGCGGCAGGCACGGGGCTGGGCTGCGGCTGCGGGGTGCTCACCGCCCCATTCCTACCGCCTGGGGGCCGGGGCGGCAGTGACAGGGGATCGACACTGTGACGGCAGTGACGCATGATGTCAGTGATGTCTAGCCCACCGATGCCGCGCCGCACCCTGGTCACCCGGGCCGCGGCCCTGTCGACCGTGCCCGCCCTCGGTGCCCTCGCGGGACCCCTCGCGCCGCCCGTCTCGGGTGCCACCACCACCCGTTCCGGCGGCGTGACCACCCACGAGATCAGCCTCGGCGGGCAGCGGCTCGCGCGCAGCGGGACGGGGCGCTGGGCCACCGGTCGCCTCGACACCGCGACGTACCGGATGCTCGCGCTGACCTGGAGCGGCGCGGCGCCGGGCCTGCGGGTGCGCACCCGCAGCGGTGGCCGGTGGTCGTCGTGGCAGGCGCTGCGCGTGCTGCACGACGGGCCCGACGCCGGCAGCGGCGAGGACAAGGGACGCCGCGGCACCGACCCGCTGTGGCTGCCCGAGGCCGACGGCGTCGAGGTGCTCGTCGTCGGACGGCGACCCAGCGACCTCCGCCTGGTGCTGATCCACGCCGAGCAGCGCGCGCAGGACGCACGGGTGCGTCCGTCGCTGCCCGGCGCCCGTGCCGCCGCCAAGGGCGAGCCCACTGACGAGCCCACCGACGGGCCCACCGACGAGCCGGCCGAGGAGGGCGACGCCACGGCCCGCCGCCCGAGCCGCTCGCCGCGGCCGCGGCTGCTGAGCCGCAGCGACTGGGGCGCCGACGACTCCTGGCGCGACGGCAAGCCGGTGATGTGCCGCACCATCCACCAGGTGCACGTGCACCACACCGCCAGCGGCAACGACTACAGCCGTGGCGACGTGCCGGCCCTGATCCGCTCGATGTACCGCTACCACACCCAGTCGCTGGGCTGGTCCGACATCGGCTACAACTTCCTGGTCGACAAGTTCGGCCGCACCTGGGTCGGGCGCGCCGGGGGGCCGGGGCGCCCCGTGCGCGGCGCCCACACGCTGGGGTTCAACAACACCTCGATGGGCGTCGCGGTCATCGGCAACCTCGAGACCACCGGGGTCACCTCCAAGACGGTCACCGCCCTGGTCAAGCTCGCGGCGTGGAAGCTCGACAAGTACCGCCGTCGCCCGTCGGGCAAGGTGCGGGTCTACTGCACCGGCAGCGACAAGTACCGGCGCGGCTGGGTCAAGCTGCGCGTCATCGACGGCCACCGCGACACCAACGACACCGCCTGCCCGGGCCAGTCGCTCTACGCCAAGCTGCCCGCGATCCGGCGCCGCACCCGCAAGCGCGCCAAGAAGTACGGCGGCACCGGCTGAGCCGTCGACCTGCCCGGCTCACACCCCGCCGACGTAGGTCCCCGAGCCCGCGGCCGCGATCGCGTCCTTGACCGCCTTCGCCGCCCAGGCGACCTCGGCGTCGTCGGCGACGTCGCGGGCCCGGGCCCGCACCCGCGAGGCCCGCATGCCCTGGTGGTCGACGACCTTGTGGGCGCGCCCGACGGCGTGCAGCAGCGCGACGAGGGCCGCCGTACGCGGGTCGGGCCGGGCGCCGCCGACCAGCACCGAGGTCAGCTCGCGCCGCAGCACGGCCTCGCGGGTGCCGTCGCGCTCGGGCCAGCGGGTGCGGTGGAACAGCCCGAGCACGGTGTCGTCGCGCCGCTCGAGCACCCCCTGCTCGACGAGGCGCCCGGCCAGCGGTTCCTCGACCCCGCGCCCGAGGCGGGTCACCAGGTGCTGCGGACTGCGCTCCTTGTGGGCCACCTCGGTCCAGGCCGCCGCGAGCAGGGCGTCCGTGGGGGCGTCGGTGCCGAGGGCGCGCACCGTCCGGCGGCGCAGCAGGCCGCCGTGCTCGACGACCTCGACGCGCCCGGCCCGGTCGAGCTCGACGAGCAGCGCGCCCCCCAGCGCGGGCACCAGGTAGGTGCTGCCGTGGGGTGCTCCCGAGGCGTCGTCGAGCAGCAGGAGCAGCAGGTCCTCCGCGACCGACGTGGTCATGACCTCGACGGTAGCCGCACCGCCGCACCGGGTCGACGGACGCACTCCTAGGATTCCCCCCATGAGCAGAGTCCTGTCGGCAGTCGCCTGGCCCTACGCCAACGGTCCGCGCCACATCGGCCACGTCGCCGGTTTCGGTGTGCCCTCCGACGTGTTCAGCCGCTACATGCGCATGGCCGGCCACGACGTGCTGATGGTCTCGGGCTCCGACGAGCACGGCACCCCGATCCTGATCGCCGCCGACGAGGCCGGGGTCGCCCCCCAGGAGCTCGCCGACAAGAACCACCGGGTCATCGCCGAGGACCTCGCGGCGCTCGGCTGCACCTACGACCTCTACACCCGCACCACCACGCGCAACCACCACGCGGTGGTGCAGGAGCTGTTCCTGGGCGTGCACGCCAACGGCTACTTCGTCGAGCAGACCACGCACGGCGCCATCTCGCCCTCGACCGGGCGCACCCTGCCCGACCGCTACATCGAGGGCACCTGCCCGATCTGCGGCGCCGGCGGCGCGCGCGGCGACCAGTGCGACACCTGCGGCAACCAGCTCGACCCCGCCGACCTGGTCGACCCGGTCTCCAAGATCAACGGCGAGACGCCGGAGTTCATCGAGACCCAGCACTTCTTCCTCGACCTGCCGGCGCTGGCCGAGGCGCTGGGGGAGTGGCTCGACGAGCGCGAGGCCACCGGCCTGTGGCGGCCCAACGTGATCCGCTTCAGCCAGAACATCCTCAAGGAGATCCGGCCGCGGGCGATGACCCGCGACATCGACTGGGGCATCGCGGTGCCGCTCGACGGGTGGCGCGAGCAGCCCACCAAGAAGCTCTACGTCTGGTTCGACGCCGTCATCGGCTACCTCTCGGCCTCGATCGAGTGGGCCCGGCGCAGCGGCGACCCCGAGGCCTGGCGCCAGTGGTGGAACGACCCCGAGGCGCTGTCCTACTACTTCATGGGCAAGGACAACATCACGTTCCACTCCCAGATCTGGCCGGCCGAGCTGCTGGCCTACTCGGGCAAGGGCGAGCGCGGGGGCACGACGCACTCCTACGGCGAGCTCAACCTGCCCACCGAGGTGGTCAGCTCGGAGTTCCTGACCATGGAGGGCCGCAAGTTCTCCTCCTCCAAGAAGGTCGTCATCTACGTGCGCGACCTGCTCAGCCGCTACCAGCCCGACGCGTTCCGCTTCTTCGTGGCCTCGGCCGGCCCCGAGAACCAGGACTCCGACTTCACCTGGGCCGAGTTCGTGCGCCGCACCAACGACGAGCTGGTCGCCGGCTGGGGCAACCTGGTCAACCGCACCGCGACGCTGATCGCCAAGAACTTCGGCGAGATCCCCGCGGCCGGCCCGCTGGAGCCGCAGGACGAGGAGGTGCTCGCGGTCGCGGAGGCGGCCTTCGGCCTCGTCGGCGACCTGCTGGAGCGGCACCGCCTCAAGGCCGCCATCGGCGAGGCGATGCGGGCGGTGGGCGTGGTCAACAAGTACGTCTCCGACTCCGAGCCCTGGAAGCTCAAGGGCGACGACCAGCGCGAGCGGCTGGCCACGATCCTGCACGTGGTCGCCCAGTGCGTGGCCGACCTCAACCTCGTGCTCGCCCCGTTCCTGCCGTTCTCGGCCAACGCCGTCGACCGCGCGCTGGGGGGCACCGGCGAGATCGCGCCGATGCCGCGCATCGAGGAGGTCGAGGACCTCGACGGCGGCCCCGGCTACCCGGTCATCACCGGCGACTACACCACCGCCCCGGCCTGGCGGCGCCACCCGATCGTCGTCGGCACCCCCGTCGAGAAGCCCACCCCCGTCTTCACCAAGCTCGACCCCGCGGTCGCCGAGGAGGAGGTCGCGCGCCTCGCCGAGGCCTGACGGCCGAGCGGTCACTTCTGAACCATCGACCGGTCAGCTGTGCACCCTCGACCGGTCACCGGCCGCCGCCAGCTGCGCGCGTACGTCGGGGTGGCGGGCAGCCAGGTGGGTGACCACCACGAGCACCGCGAGCGCCACGCCGGCCACCGGGTGCCCGGTGACAACCAGCGACACCACGGCCCCGGTGAGGACCAGCACCTTGACGACCGGGGTCAGCACGGCGCCGCGCCACCGGGCACGGGGTGAGGCGGTCAGCGCCCACAGCGTGACCACCAGCAGCGGGAGCAGCCACACCCACAGCCAGGCGGGCGACCACGTCCACCCCAGGACGCCGTACGACGCCCACGCGAGCAGCTCGACCACGAGGAGCAGCGCCAGCACCGACCAGACCATGCGACCAGTCTGCTCCTGGCCAGGACCGAGGGTGCGGAAGTGACCGGTCGGTGGTTCACAAGTGACTCCTCGGCAGTAGGTTCGGGCCATGACCGCGGAGATGTACCTCCCCAGCTTCTACGTCAAGCAGAAGTTCGCGATGACCACCAACCGCTACGAGCTCGTCGCGGCCGGTCCCGACGGATCCGAGGGGCAGCTGATGGGGCTGGCCCAGCAGAAGCGGCTGGCCTTCAAGGAGGAGGTCACGTTCTACGCCGACGAGTCGAAGGCGCGTGCGGTCTTCAGCTTCAAGGCCCGCAAGCGGGTCGACCTCAACGCCGGCTACGACGTGCTCGACGAGGCCCAGCAGCAGATCGGCTTCTTCCGCAAGGACTTCGGGGCGAGCCTGCTGCGCTCGACCTTCCACGTCGAGGGGCCCGGCTACACCGGCACCGGCCAGGAGCGCAGCCAGCTGACGGCGCTTGTACGGCGCTTCGCCGACGTGCCCTTCCTGTCGATCCACTTCGACTTCACCGCCCCCGACGGGGCGCCGCTCATGAGCGTGGAGCGCCAGTTCCAGCTGCGCGACCGCTACACCGTCACCGTCCCCGACCAGCGCGTCGACTTCCGGGTCGCGGCCGCGATCGCCGTCGGCCTCGACGCCCTGATGCAGCGCTGAGGAGTCCACGTGCTCTACCCCCAGGCCCGCCGCTCGGTCGAGGCGGCCGCCCTGACCCCGAAGGTCTTCGAGCCCGACTTCGACATCGAGGAGTCGCGCCGCCAGGCCCGTGAGCTGGCAGCGAGCCTGCCGCGCGAGGACGTCGAGCAGGTGCTCGACGTCGACGCCGGCGGCGTGCGCTGCCGGCTCTACCGGCCACGCGACGCGCGCGAGGGCACCCTGGTGCACCTGCACGGCGGCGGCTTCGTCTTCCACGACATCGACGTGCACGACGCCGCGGCGCGCCGCCTGGCCAACCGCAGCGAGGTCACGGTGCTCAGCGTCGACTACCGCCGCCCGCCCGAGCACCGGTTCCCGGCGGCCCCCGACGACGTCGACACGGTGCTGGGCTGGCTGGCCAGCGAGGGTGCCGAGCACGACCTCTCCGGACCGCTCTACGCCCACGGCGACAGCGCCGGGGCCAACCTGGCGCTGGTCGCCGCGCTGCGCCACCCCGGCCGCTTCCGCGCCCTGGCGCTGGTCTACCCGTTCCTCGACCCCGAGGCGGGCTTCGAGAGCTACCGCACCGCCGCCGACGGCTTCGACCCGCGCGAGGCGCAGTGGTACTGGCAGCAGTACGCCGCCACCCCGGCCGACCTGCGGCACCCCGACCTCGCGCCGCTGCGCTCCGACCGGCTCTGGACGCTGCCGCCGACCCTGGTGACCACCGCCGAGCACGACCCGCTGCGCGACGAGGGCGAGCACCTCGCCGCCCTGCTCGCCGACGCCGGGGTGGCGGTCGTGGCGACCCGCTACCTGGGCCAGGTGCACGGCTTCTGGCGCCACCCCGAGGTCTTCGACGCCGCCGAGCCGATGACCCGCCAGGTGGCCGCGTTCCTGGGGATGTACCCCTAGACCGACCGGCCCCGCGGGCTCTGGGATGATCCCGCCATGCGCGTGCACCTCGGCTCCGACCATGCCGGACTCGACCTCAAGGCCCACCTCGTCGCCTGGCTCACCGAGCACGGCTACGAGCCCGTCGACCACGGTCCGTTCGTCTACGACGCCCTCGACGACTACCCCGTCTTCTGCCTGCGCGCCGCCGAGGCCGTGGCCCGCGAGCGCGCGGCCGGGCAGGACTCGATGGGCGTGGTGATCGGCGGGTCGGGCAACGGCGAGCAGATGGCGGCCAACAAGGTCGAGGGCATCCGCTGCGCCCTGGCCTGGTCGGAGGAGACCGCCCGGCTGGCCCGCGACCACAACGACGCGCAGGTGGTCTCCGTCGGCGGCCGGATGCACAGCCTCGAGGACATGACCCGCTTCGTCGAGGTCTTCCTCGCCGAGCCGTTCAGCGGCGACGAGCGCCACGTGCGGCGCATCGGCCAGCTCTCGTCGTACGACGCCACCTCGGTGCTGCCCCCGCTGCCCGAGTCGGCGCGGGGCCTGGGCCCCGACGAGGGGAACGATGCCTGAGGGGCACACCCTCCACCGGTTGGCCGGTCACCTCGGCGCGGCCGTCGCCGGCCGCCGGGTGGGCGTCTCCAGCCCGCAGGGCCGCTTCGCCGCCGCGGCCGAGGAGCTCGACGGGCAGGTGCTCGAGCACGCCGAGGCGTGGGGCAAGCACCTCTTCCTCGCCTTCCCCGGCGCGCGCTGGGTGCACGTGCACCTCGGCCTCTACGGCAAGCTCGACGTGCATCCCGACGTCGACGACGTGCTCGCCCCGGTGGGCCAGGTGCGGATGCGGCTGGTGGCCGACGACGCGCGCGGTCGGGCGTACGCCGACCTGCGCGGGGCCACCGCCTGCGAGCTGCTCACCGACGCCCAGCGCGACGCAGTGCTCGAGCGGCAGGGGCCCGACCCGTTGCGCGCCGACGCCGACCCCGACCTGGCCTGGGATCGGATCCGCCGCAGCCGCGCCCCGATCGGGGCGCTGCTGATGGACCAGTCGGTGCTGGCGGGAGTCGGCAACGTCTACCGCGCCGAGGTGCTCTTCCGGCACCGGCTCGACCCGCAGCGCCCCGGGCGCACGCTGCGCGTGGGGCAGTGGCAGGCCCTGTGGGAGGACCTGGTGGTCCTGATGACCGAGGGGGTGCGCACCGGGCGCATCGACACGGTGCGCCCCGAGCACGAGCCCGAGGCCATGGGGCGGGCGCCGCGCCGCGACGACCACGGCGGCGAGGTCTACGTCTACCGGCGCACCGGCCAGCCGTGCCTGGTGTGCGGCCGGGCCGTGCGCACCACCGAGATGGTCGGGCGCAACCTGTTCTGGTGCAGCCGTTGTCAGCCCACCTTCCGCTCCCGAGCCCTACGATGAGGGCCACCAGCGGGGGAGGACGGAGCATGGACGCGGCGTTCGACCACTCCCGCCCCGGGCCGGCCAGGGCCGGCCTCGACCGGTTGCGCCTGATGTGGCGCCGCGGTCGCGTCCGCCGGTTCCGCGCGGTCGGGCTGCTGTGCCTGCTGGCCTCGCTGCTGGTGGTGGGCGTCGCGCTGGTCCCGGCGATCTTCCCGATCACCTCGCTGATGGTGCCGCTCCTGCTGGGCAGCCTGGTGCTCAACCCCCGTCAGCTGCCGTGGTTCGTGGCGTGGATCGTGGTGCTGGCGACGACCACCCTGGTGCTCCAGCAGGAGGTGTCGACCCGGATCGTCGCGGTGGCGGTCATCGAGGCTCTGATGGTCGCGATCGTGCTGGTGACCGCGCGGCGGCGCTCGAGCCTCGGCGTGGCCGGCAACACGGGGGAGTCGATGTTCGTCGACCTGCGCGACCGGCTGCTCAACCAGGGCGGCATCCCGTCGCTGCCGCCGGGCTGGCTGGTCGAGTCGGCCCTGCGCTCGGCGTCGGGCACTCCCTTCGCCGGCGACTTCCTGGTCGCCACCGTGCTCGACGACGACACCCGGCTCGAGGTGGTGGTCGTCGACGTGTCGGGCAAGGGGGACGCGGCCGGCACGCGTGCGCTGCTGCTCTCGGGCGCCTTCGGCGGGATGCTCGGGTCGCTGGCGCCCCAGGACTTCCTCCGCGCCGCCAACGACTACCTGATGCGCCAGGGCTGGGAGGAGGGCTTCGCGACCGCGGTGCACCTCTCGCTCGACCTGCGCACCGGGCGCTTCGCGGTGTGCAGCGCCGGCCACCCGCCGGCCGTGCAGCGGCACTCGGGCTCGGGCCGCTGGGCGGTGCTGCCCAGCGCCGGTCCGGTCCTCGGGCTGGTCGACGAGGCGGAGTTCGAGGTCGCCGAGGGGGTCCTGGGCCCCGGCGACGCCGTGATCCTCTACACCGACGGCATGGTCGAGCGGCCCCGCCGCGACATCGAGATGGGCCTCGACCGGATGCTCGGGCAGGCCGAGACGCTGCTGCGCGGCAGCTTCGTGGGCTCGGCCGAGCGGCTGGTCTCCTCGCTGGGTTCCCCCGACGACGACCGCGCCATGGTGGTCGTGCACCGGCGCTGAGACCGCCGTGCCGCGCCCGGCGGCGAGGGCGCCGGTTGTGGCCGCGGCCGGGCCGTGTGGCACGATGACTGAGCAGATCGCAGGCTGGCGCGCGCCCTCGTCCGGGCGGGTCGACGTCGACGATCACGCGCGCGGATGTAGCTCAATGGTAGAGCCCCAGTCTTCCAAACTGGCTACGCGGGTTCGATTCCCGTCATCCGCTCCAAGGAGCCTCTGGCGGCCTCGCGACGCGAGCCGGAGGGGGCGCTTTGGCGGGGCGTAGCGTAGTGGCTAGCGCGCCTGCTTTGGGAGCAGGAGACCGCAGGTTCGAGTCCTGTCGCCCCGACGTCCCACCGCGAACCACCTGTGCCGACACACCCACCGAACCATGAGGAGACACCCTGTGAAGAGCGCCGTCGAGACCTTGAGCCCGACCCGGGCCAAGCTGACCGTCGAGGTGCCCTTCGAGGAGCTCAAGCCGAGCCTCGACGCGGCCTACAAGGCGATCGCCCAGCAGATCAACGTCCCCGGCTTCCGCCGGGGCAAGGTGCCGCCGATGGTCATCGACCGTCAGGTCGGCCGCGGCGCGGTCCTCGACCAGGCCATCAACGACGCGCTGCCCAAGAAGTACGTCGAGGCCCTCCAGGAGAACTCGCTCGAGCCGCTCGCGCAGCCCGAGATCGAGGTCACCAAGCTCGAGGACAACGACCACATCGAGTTCACCGCCGAGGTCGACGTCAAGCCGCAGATCGACCTCCCGGCCTACGAGGGCCTCGAGGCCCAGGTCGAGGACATCGAGATCAGCGACGAGGACGTCGACGAGCAGGTCCAGTCGCTGCGCGAGCGCTTCGGCACCCTCGCCGACGTCGAGCGCGCCGCCGCCGAGGGCGACTTCGTCGTGCTCGACCTCAAGGCCATGAAGGACGGCGAGGTGCTCGAGGGCGCCGAGGTCACCGGCATGAGCTACCAGGTCGGCAAGGGCGGCATGATCGACGGCCTCGACGAGGCCCTGGTCGGCATGAAGGCCGGCGACGACAAGACCTTCACCTCCCAGCTCGTCGGCGGCGACCTCGTCGGCGAGGAGGTCGAGGTGGCCGTCTCGGTCAGCCAGGTCCAGGAGCAGGAGCTGCCCGAGCTCGACGACGAGTTCGCCCAGCTGGCCTCCGAGTTCGACACCTCCGAGGAGCTCGTGGCCGACGTCCGCTCGCGCCTGGGCAACGGCAAGCGCCTCGAGCAGGCCGCCGAGGCCCGCGACGCGGTGCTCGAGGCCCTGCTCGAGAAGATCAGCGTCCCGCTGCCGGAGACCATGGTCACCGACGAGCTCAACGCGCGCCGCCAGAACATCGAGCAGCAGCTGATGATGGCCGGCATCACGATGGAGAAGTACCTCGAGGACGAGGAGCAGACCCAGGAGGAGTTCGAGGCCGAGCTCGACCGCCGGGTCCGCGACGCCGTCGCCGCGCAGTTCCTGCTCGACGAGATCGCCAAGAAGGAGGAGCTCGGCGTCGACCAGCAGGAGCTCTCCCAGCACCTGATCCGTCGCGCCCAGCAGTCCGGCCAGGACCCGCAGGAGTTCGCGAACCACATGTTCGAGCACAACCACATCCCCGAGCTGGTGCAGGAGATCCTGCGCGGCAAGGCGCTGGCGGTGCTGGTGGAGTCGGCGACCGTCAAGGACGCCTCGGGCAACGTGCTGGAGCTGAAGAACCTGCAGCCCGACGGCACGATCATGGAGCAGCCCGCCGAGGAGCCGGAGGCCGCCGGGGCGACCGAGGCCCCCGCTGCCGAGGCTGGCACCGAGAACGACACCGAGGACGCCCAGGCCTGAGCCTGAGGCCCCTCGTCCACGACCCGCCCGAGCACGGCTCGGGCGGGTCGTGGCGTTCCAGGGGGACGAGCCCCCTGTTGAGTGAACGCCTGTCCACTCAGGGCGCTACGCTGTCGCCATGACGACCACCGCCGCGCCCGCGCCGCCCGGCCCCACGCTGCTGGACCTGGCGTCCCTGGCCTGCGAGGTCGCCGACGGGCTGGTCGTGCGCAGCGTGCGCGACACCCACACCGCCTGGCTCGACCGGGTGCACGGCCTCGGGCGACGGGTGACGGGCGCGGGTGGCCCCGGCGTCGTCGAGACCGCGCACCGCGGCATCGCCGGCGCCGTGTACGGCGGGCTCGGGCTCGGGCTGCGGGCCGCCTCGCGCGGGCTCGACACGGTCGCCTCGACCGGCGCCGGCCCCCGCCTGGAGGGGAGCGCCGAGGGCCGCTTCGTCAGCGCTGCCGTCAACGGCCTCATCGGCGACCGGCTGCTGCGCGAGCGCCCGCAGATGGCGATCGCGACGGCGGTGCGCCACGAGGGCCGCGACGTGGTCCCCGACGCCGAGGGGCTGGCCGCCGCCTTCCCGGGGGCCACCGGGCGGGTCGTGGTGCTGCTGCACGGGCTCTGCGAGAACGAGTCCTACTGGGGCCGGCACCGCGAGCGCACCGGCACGACGTACGCCGAGGACCTCGCCGCGCGCGGCTGGACCCCGGTGCTGCTGCGGGCCAACACCGGGCTGTCGCTGCGCGAGAACGGCGCGGCGCTGACCTCGCTGCTCCAGCAGGTCGTCGACCACTGGCCCGTCGAGGTCACCCGCGTCGCGCTGGTGGGGCACTCGATGGGTGGGCTGGTGATGCGGGCGGCCGGCGCGGTGGCGGTGGGGGGCGACGGGTCCGCCGCCCCGTGGACGCGGCTGGTCAGCGACGTCGTCACGCTCGGCACGCCCCACCTGGGTGCGCCCGTCGCGTGGGGGATCGGGCACGGCAGCCGCGGGCTGTCGCTGCTGCCCGAGACCGCTGCCCTCGGCCGGCTGCTCGACTGGCGCTCGGTGGGCGTGCACGACCTGGTCGCCGGGCTCGCCGAGGACGTCGCGCCGCTGCCGCACGCGCGCTACCGGCTGGTCGCGGCCACCCTGAGCGCCTCCGAGCGGCACCCGGTCGGCCAGGTGGTGGGCGACCTGCTGGTGCGCCCGCGCTCGGCGTACGGGCGCGACCGCAGGGGCGGCGAGCTCTTCCCCGGCGCGACGGTGCTGCACGTCGGCAGCAGCGACCACTTCGACCTGCTCAACCACCCCGAGGTGCTGCAGGCGCTGCGCGGCTGGCTGGACTGAGCCCGCGGCGTGCGGTGGACCGGACCAGCCGGACCTCGAAATCCGCTGTCGGCGAACAGGGTGGGGTTGCCCGTGGAACTGTCCGTCCTTCGGGCTAGTGTCGGCGACGTGAACCAGAACTCCAGCTCCGCAGGCCGCGACACCGCCTCCGACCACTGGATGGGTGGTGGCGGCGGGCTCAACGTCCTCGACGACCACATCTACCAGCGTCTGCTCCGTGAGCGGATCGTCTTCCTCGGCTCCGAGGTGCGCGACCAGAACGCGAACGCGATCTGCGCGCAGCTGCTGCTGCTCTCGGCAGAGGACCCCGAGGCCGACATCTTCCTGCACATCAACTCGCCCGGCGGCTCCGTCGACGCCGGCATGGCGATCTACGACACCATGAACTACATCCCCAACGACGTGGCCACGGTCGGCATGGGCCTGGCCGCCTCGATGGGCCAGTTCCTGCTCTGCGCGGGCACCAAGGGCAAGCGCTACGCCCTGCCGCACGCGCGGATCATGATGCACCAGCCCTCCTCGGGCATGGGCGGCTCGGCCTCGGACATCAAGATCCAGGCCCAGCAGTCGCTGCACATCAAGAAGGTGCTGCTCGACCTGATCGCCGAGCACACCGGCCAGCCGATCGACCAGGTCGTCGCCGACGCCGACCGCGACCGCTGGTTCACCGCCGACCAGGCCAAGGACTACGGCCTGGTCGACCAGGTCATCAAGAGCGCTCGCGAGGCGGCCGACGACGGCCGCCCGGCCCACACGAAGTGACGGGAGCACCGCACACCATGAACTACTACATCCCGCAGTGGGAGGAGCGCACCTCCTACGGCGTGCGCCGCATCGACCCCTACGCGAAGCTCTTCGAGGAGCGCATCATCTACCTCGGGACGCCGATCTCCGACGACGTCGCGAACGCGGTGATCGCCCAGCTGCTCTGCCTGCAGTCGATGAACCCCGACCAGGAGATCAGCATCTACATCAACAGCCCCGGTGGCTCCTTCACCGCGCTGACGGCGATCTACGACACGATGAACTTCATCAAGCCCGACGTGCGCACGGTCTGCCTGGGCCAGGCGGCCTCGGCCGCCGCGATCCTGCTGGCCGCGGGCACCCCGGGCAAGCGGATGGGCCTGCCCAACAGCCGCATCCTCATCCACCAGCCCTACACCGAGGGCACGTTCGGCCAGACCTCCGACATCGAGATCCAGGCCAACGAGATCATCCGGATGCGCGAGCTGCTCGAGAAGATGATCAGCGACCACTCCGGCCGTCCGGTCGAGGAGGTCAGCCGCGACATCGAGCGCGACAAGATCCTCACGGCCGAGCAGGCGGTGGAGTACGGCCTGATCGACTCGGTCCTGGAGTCGCTGAAGGCGCCGGCCCTCACCTGAGGTCCACAAGACGAGGGGACTCCCCGTGTCCTGGCCCGTACGGGCCGGTCCGGGGAGTACCTTCGACCAGATCGGCAATTCTGCAAGCAGCACGACCCGGGCGTCCCGTTCGCCCGAGGGGATCGAGGAGGGTGACCCGGTGGCACGGATCGGTGACGGCGGAGACCTGCTGAAGTGCTCGTTCTGCGGCAAGTCGCAGAAGCAGGTGAAGAAGCTCATCGCCGGACCCGGCGTCTACATCTGCGACGAGTGCATCGACCTGTGCAACGAGATCATCGAGGAGGAGCTCAGCGAGGGCACCGAGGTCGGCATGGGCGAGCTGCCCAAGCCGCGGGAGATCTTCGACTTCCTCAACTCCTACGTGATCGGCCAGGAGCAGGCCAAGAAGTCGCTGGCGGTGGCGGTCTACAACCACTACAAGCGCGTCCAGGCCGGCCTCGCGCCGGCCGGGGGCAAGCACGCCAAGGACGAGGTCGTCGAGGTCGCCAAGTCCAACATCCTGGTGATCGGCCCGACCGGCTGCGGCAAGACCTACCTGGCCCAGACGCTGGCCCGGATGCTCAACGTCCCCTTCGCGATCGCCGACGCCACCGCGCTGACCGAGGCCGGCTACGTCGGCGAGGACGTCGAGAACATCCTGCTCAAGCTGATCCAGGCGGCCGACTACGACGTCAAGAAGGCCGAGACGGGCATCATCTACATCGACGAGATCGACAAGGTGGCCCGCAAGGCCGAGAACCCCTCGATCACGCGCGACGTCTCCGGCGAGGGCGTGCAGCAGGCGCTGCTGAAGATCATCGAGGGCACCACCGCCTCGGTGCCCCCGCAGGGCGGGCGCAAGCACCCGCACCAGGAGTTCATCCAGATCGACACCACGAACATCCTCTTCGTGGTGGGCGGTGCCTTCGCCGGGCTCGAGCACATCATCGAGCAGCGGGTCGGCAAGAAGACCCTCGGCTTCACCGCCGAGGTCCGCAAGGAGGCCGACCGCACCGAGGACGACCTGCTCGCGCTGGTGCGTCCCGAGGATCTCACCAAGTTCGGCCTGATCCCCGAGTTCATCGGCCGGCTGCCGCTGATCGCGAGCGTCTCCAAGCTCGACCGGCCCGCGCTGGTGCAGATCCTCACCGAGCCGCGCAACGCGCTGGTCAAGCAGTACCAGAAGCTCTTCGAGATCGACGGCGTCGAGCTCGAGTTCACCGCCGAGGCCATCGACGCGATCGCCGACAAGGCGATGGAGCGCGGCACCGGCGCGCGCGGCCTGCGCGCCATCATCGAGGAGGTCCTGCTCCAGGTGATGTACGACGTCCCCTCGCGCGGCGACGTCGCCAAGGTCATCCTCAACGCCGAGGTGGTCGCGGGCCAGCAGAGCCCCGAGCTGGTGCTGCGCGAGGCCGAGACCAAGAAGAAGAAGTCGGCCTGAGCCGCACCCCCACCACGCAGAGCAGCGCCCCGCCCGGAGTCCCGGTCGGGGCGCTGCTGCGTGCGGGGGTGCTCAGTCCTGGGCGACCGGGGCGAGCTCGGCGGCCACGCCGATCTCGGTGGCCGACCCGTCGACGGTGAAGACCAGGTCGCCCACGATGCGCCCGGTGCGGCGCAGGTCGTCGGCGGCCAGCTCGGCCGCGCGCACCTGGGCCTCGGGGCCGGTGACCTCGACGCGGCCCAGCTCGGCGCGCATCGAGACCTTGGCCTGCGACTTGGCGCCGCGGATGCCGGCCAGGGCGGCCGCGACGGCGTCGACCACGACGGGGTCGGCGGCGGCCGCGGAGCCCAGGTCGATCTCGGTGGGCCAGGAGGCGCGGTGGATCGAGCCCTCCTGCCACCACGACCAGACCTCCTCGGTGACGTAGGGCAGGAACGGCGCCAGCAGGCGCAGCTGCACCTGCAGGGCGATGGCCAGCGTGGCCTTCGCCGAGGCGGTGGCCGCGCCGCCGTCCTCGGTGTACGCGCGCTCCTTGACCAGCTCGAGGTAGTCGTCGCAGAACTCCCAGAAGAACTTCTCCACCGACTCCAGGGCGCTGGTGTAGTCGTAGGCGTCGAAGGACTCGGTCGCCTTGCGCACCACCAGGGCCAGGCGGCCCAGCAGCGCGCAGTCGACCGGCTCGGAGACCTCGAAGGCGTTGCACGAGGTCGCGCCCACGTTGCCCAGCACGAACTTGGAGGCGTTGAGGACCTTCATGGCCAGGCGGCGCCCGACCTTCATCTGGGCCTCGTCGAAGGGGGAGTCGAGACCCGGACGGGCCATCGCTGCGCGCCAGCGCACCGCGTCGGCGCCGAACTTCTCGAGGATCTCGGTCGGCACGACCACGTTGCCCTTGGACTTCGACATCTTCTTGCGGTCGGGGTCGAGGATCCAGCCCGAGAGCATCGCGTGGGTCCACGGCGTGCGGCCGTGCTCGTGGTGGGCGCGCACCACGCGGCTGAAGAGCCAGGTGCGGATGATGTCGTGGCCCTGGGTGCACAGGTCCATCGGGAAGACCCGCTCGAAGAGGTCGGGGTCGTCCTCCCAGCCGCCGGCGATCTGCGGGGTCAGCGACGAGGTCGCCCAGGTGTCCATCACGTCCGGGTCGCCGATGAAGCCGCCGGGCTGGTTGCGCTGCGCCTCGTCGTACCCGCGCGGGGCGTCGGTCGACGGGTCGACCGGCAGCTCGGCCTCGGAGGGCAGCAGCGGGTGCTCGTAGTCGGGCTCGCCCTCGGCGTCGAGGGGGTACCAGACCGGGAAGGGGATGCCGAAGAAGCGCTGGCGCGAGATCAGCCAGTCGCCGTTGAGCCCGCCGACCCAGTTGTCGTAGCGGTGCTTCATGTGGGCCGGCAGCCAGGTGATCTCGTCGGCGCGCGCGAGCATCTCGTCACGCAGGTCGCCGTCGCGCCCGCCGTTGCGCAGGTACCACTGGCGGGTCGCGACGATCTCGAGCGGCTTGTCGCCCTTCTCGAAGAAGTTGGCCATCCGCTGGGTGGGCTTGGGCTCGCCCTCGAGGTCGCCGACCTCGCGCAGCATCGCGACCATCTCCTCGCGCGCCGAGAAGGTCGTCTTGCCGGCCAGGCGCTGGTAGGACTCCTCGGCCGCGGCCAGCCACGGCGGGGTCTCGCGGGTGAAGCGGCCGTCGCGGCCGATGACGGTGCGCACCGGCAGGTCGAGCTCGCGCCACCAGGTCACGTCGGTGAGGTCGCCGAAGGTGCAGCACATGGCGATGCCGGCGCCCTTGTCCATCTCGGCGCCCGGGTGGGCCAGCACCGGCACCTCGACGCCGAAGACCGGCGAGGTCACCGTCGAGCCGAAGAGCGGCTGGTAGCGCTCGTCGTCGGGGTGCGCGATCAGCGCCACGACGCTGGGGATCAGCTCGGGGCGGGTGGTCTCGACGTGCACGGGGGTGCCGTCGGGGGCGTGGTAGGCCACCCGGTGGTAGGCGCCGGCGTACTCGCGCGCCTCCAGCTCGGCCTGCGCCACGGCGGTCTGGAAGGTGACGTCCCACAGGGTGGGCGCCTCCTGCAGGTAGGCCTCGCCGCGGGCGAAGTTGCGCAGGAACGCGCGCTGGCTGACGGTCTGCGCCTTCGGGCCGATGGTCGTGTAGTGCTGCGACCAGTCGACCGAGAGGCCCAGGGTGCGCCACAGCGACTCGAAGACCTCCTCGTCCTGGGCGACCAGCTCCTCGCACAGGGCGATGAAGTTGGGCCGGCTGACCGGCACCTGCTTCTTGGCGTCGGGCTTGGCCGGCGGGGCGAAGTCGGGGTCGTAGGGCAGCGAGGGGTCGCAGCGCACGCCGTAGTAGTTCTGCACCCGGCGCTCGGTGGGCAGGCCGTTGTCGTCCCAGCCCATCGGGTAGAAGACCGACTTGCCCTGCATGCGCTGGTAGCGCGCGACCAGGTCGGTGTGGGTGTAGGAGAAGACGTGGCCCACGTGCAGGCTGCCGCTGACGGTCGGCGGGGGAGTGTCGATGGAGTAGACGTTCTCGCGCGGCTGGCTGCGGTCGAAGGCGTAGGTGTCCTGCTCCTTCCAGCGCGCCGCCCAGGTCGACTCGAGACCCTCGAGCGCCGGCTTGTCCGGTACGACGAGGGCACGCGCGTCGGTGCTCGTCGTGTCGGTGGCCTGCGGTGTGGTCTCGGTCATGGGAGGAATCCTATGAGTCGCGGCTCGGCGGGTGCGAACCCGCGTCCCGCCCGAAACCCGCGTGCGGGCGTCGTCGGGCAGCCCCTAACCTCCGCTCGTGACGTCCTACCGCTTCGAGAGCACCGACGACCCCGCCGCCTTCCTGGACCGGGCGGGGGAGCACCTGGCGCTCGAGCCGGTGCTGGCCACGGTGCTGGCCGGGTCGGCCCACGGGGCGGTCGAGAGCGGTGCCGGCGCGCCGCCGCACCCGCGGTGGTGGGTCAGCGTGCTCGACCCGGCCGGGAGGGTCGTCGGGGCCGCGATGCGCACCGCGCCCTTCGTGCCGCACCCGATGTGGGTGCACCTGATGCCCGACGACGCCGCCGTGGCGCTGGCCCGCTGGGTGCACGAGCGCGGCGACGACGTCAGCGCCGCCAACGGGGCGCTGCCCTCGGTGCGGGTCTTCATGGACGAGCTGGCCCGCGCGCGGGGGACGACGGCGTACGTGCACGAGCACCTGCGGCTCTTCGAGCTGCGCGAGCTCGTCGACCCCCGCCCCGGACCCGGGCGGGCCCGGGTCGCCGGCCCCGACGACCTCGACCTGGTCGCGGCCTGGGCCGCGGCGTTCTCGGTCGACGCCGACGAGCAGGGCGGGCGCGAGCCGGAGCCGGGCGAGCACCTCGACCGGGCCTGGACCCGCGACCGGCTCGCGAGCGGGCTGCTGTGGGTGTGGGAGGTCGACGGGGTGCCGGTGCACTTCAGCGCGCGCACGCCCGCCCGCTTCGGGGTGTCGCGGATCGGGCCGGTCTACACCCCGCGCGAGCACCGGGGGCGCGGCTACGCCAGCGCCCTGGTGGCCCACCTCAGCCGAGCGGTGCTCGACGAGGGCGCGAGGCCCACGCTCTTCACCGACCAGGCCAACCCGGTGTCGAACCGCGTCTACCAGGCGCTGGGCTACGAGGCGGTCACCGACACCGCGAACCTGAGGCTCGCCGCGCCGGTCACCACACCAGCACGGGCTTGACGACCCGCCCGGCGAGCACGTCGGCGACCGCGTCGTTGATCTTCTCGAACGGGTAGGTGGTGACCAGCCCGTCGAGGTCGAAGCGGCCCGCGTCGCGCAGCGCCAGCAGCCGGGGGACCATCTCGAGGGGGTCGGAGTCGCCCTCGATCGACGACATCACCCGCTTGCCGCCCTGGAGCAGGTCGATCGCGTCGAGCTGGTACTCCTCGGGGCCCAGCCCGAGCGCGACGAGGGTGCCGCGCGGCGCCAGCGCCTGCTGGGCCTGCTTGACCACGGCCGGCACCGCGGTGGTGTCGATGGCGTACGTCGACCCGGCACCGCCGGTGAGCTCCTTGACCCGCGCGACCACCTCGGCCGGCTCGAGGCCGGTGGCGTCGACGGGGGTGGCGCCCAGGCGCTCGGCCTCGGCGAGACGACCGGCCGCGAGGTCGACGGCCAGCACCGTGCCGACGCCCTCGGCCACCGCGGCCGCGACCGCGGCGAGCCCGACGGCGCCGGCGCCGTACACCGCCAGGGAGTCCTGCGCCCCGGGGGCCAGCACGTTGAGCACGGTCCCGGCGCCGGTCTGGAAGCCGCAGCCGTAGGGCGCGGCGAGGGTCAGGTCGAGGTCGCGGTCGACGACCACGCAGTTGTCGGCGTGGGCGATCGCGTGCCGCGCGAGGCTGGACTGGCCGAAGAACGAGCCGAAGACGGGGGAGCCGTCGAGGCTCATCGTCGTCGAGCCGTCGGCGCGCATGCCCATGTAGTTGAGCAGCAGCGACTGCTCGCAGTAGCCGACGTCGCCCTGGCGGCACGGTCCGCACTCGCGGCAGGAGCGGAAGGAGAGCACCACGTGGTCGCCGACGGCGATGCCCTCGACGGCCGGGCCCACGGCCTCGACGACACCGGTGCCCTCGTGGCCGAAGACGTTGGGGAACATCTCGTCGGGCAGGAAGTGGCGCATCGTCAGGTCGGTGTGGCACAGGCCGGTCGCGACGATCCGCACCAGCACCTCGTCGTCGCGGGGGTCGTCGATGTCGACCTCCGCCAGCTCGAAGTCGCCGCCCTGCCGGGTCACCATCGCCACCGTCGTCCTCATGGGCAGAACTAGAACGTGTTACAGACTCGGGGTCAAGGGGTCCACGTCCCTAGACTGGACCGGACATGAGTGAGACACCCTCCCTGCCAGACGACGAGCCCGTCGTGCCCCGCGCCGCCGAGACCTTCCGCGAGGTCGAGGACGCCCTGCTCTCGCGCTGGCCCGAGACCCGGCTCGAGCCCTCGCTGGAGCGCATCGAGGCCTTCCTCGAGCTGCTCGGCGACCCCCAGCGCTCCTTCCGGATGGTGCACCTGACCGGCACCAACGGCAAGACCTCCACCTCGCGGATGGTCGACGCGCTGCTGCGCGCCCTCGAGCTGCGCACCGGTCGCTTCACCAGCCCCCACGTCGAGACGATGAACGAGCGGATCAGCGTCGACGGGGAGCCCCTCGATGACGAGGCCTTCGTGCGCGCCTTCAACGAGATCGCGGCGTACACGCACCTGGTCGACGAGGACCAGCCGCACCCGTTGTCGTTCTTCGAGACCGTGGTGGGCATGGCGTACGCCGCCTTCGCCGACGCCCCCGTCGACGTGGCCGTCGTCGAGGTCGGCATGGGCGGCTCGTGGGACGCCACCAACGTCGCCGACGCCGACGTGGCCGTCGTGCTGCCGATCGCCGTCGACCACGCGCGCTACCTCGGCGGCACCACCGAGGCGATCGCCCACGAGAAGGCCGGCATCATCAAGCCCGGCTCGACGGTCGTGATGGCCCAGCAGGACCCCGAGGCCGGCGCGGTGCTGATGGCCCGGGCCGCCGAGGTCGGCGCCACGGTGGCCCGCGAGGGCCTGGAGTTCGGCGTCGTCTCGCGCACTCCCGCGGTCGGCGGCCAGATGGTCTCGCTCCAGGGCCTGCGGGCCCGCTACGACGAGGTCTTCCTGCCGCTCTACGGCGCCCACCAGGCCCAGAACGCCGCCGTCGCGCTGGCGGCCGTCGAGGCCTTCGCCGCCGCCGGTCCCGACGCCCAGGCCCTCGACGCCGACCTGGTGCGCGCGGCCTTCGCCGAGGTCACCTCGCCGGCGCGCCTGGAGGTGGTGCGGCGCAGCCCCACCGTCGTGCTCGACGCCGCCCACAACCCGCACGGGGCCGAGGCCGTCGGCGCCGCGCTCGAGGACTCCTTCACCTTCGAGCCGCTCATCGGCGTGCTGGGCGTGATGGGCGACAAGGACGCCGAGGGCCTGCTGGTCGCCCTCGAGCCGCACCTGGCCCACGTGGTCTGCACCCAGAACTCCTCCGACCGCGCGATGTCGGCCACCGCCCTGGCCGAGACCGCCGTCGAGGTCTTCGGCGAGGACCGCGTCACCGTCGTGCCGCGCCTGGTCGACGCCATCGACGCCGCCGCCGCGCTCGCCGAGGCCGGCGAGGCCGTCGGCTCCTCGATCGGCTCCGGGGCGGTGCTGGTCACCGGCTCGGTCGTCACCGCCGGCGAGGTCCGCACCCTGCTGACCCGCGGGCGCCGCGCGCCCGGCACCCCCCGCGAGGAGGACCCGTCGTGAAGCGGTCGCCCCGTCGCGGCATGTGCGCCGCGATCCTCTCCCTCGAGGCCGTCACCCTGGGCCTGACCACGCCGGTGATGATCTCGCTGACCGACGTGCCGACCTCCGTGGCGCTGCTCGTCGGGCTCGGCCTCGCCGTCGTGTGCCTGCTCCTGGCCGGCATGCTGCGCTCGGAGTGGGCCTACACCGCCGGCTGGGTGGTGCAGGCCGCGGCCGTCGGGCTGGGCTTCGTGATCCCGCTGATGTTCTTCCTGGGTGGCGTCTTCGCGCTGCTGTGGGGCACCGCCGTGCTCCTGGGGCGCAAGATCGAGCGCGAGCGGGCGGCGGCGTACGCGGCGTACGAGGCCGAGCAGGGCTAACCCCAGCCAGGCAGCCAGCCGGCCGCCGGCTAGCCGCGCAGGGCGGTGGCGACCGCCGCCAGGGCCCGGTCGAGCTCGGCGTCGGTGCAGCCGCCGAAGCCGAGCACCAGCCCGCTCAGGGCCCTCGAGCGGCAGTAGCCGTCGAGCAGGGGCACGTCGAACCCGACGCGTCGGGCCGCCTCCTGGGCCCGGCGGGCGAGCGCCGCCGGCAGCGGCACGGTGGCGTACATCCCCGCCACCGGGCCGTCGAGGTGCTCGCCCAGCGCCTCGACGACCCGCGCGGCCCGGGCCGCGTAGGTGCGCCGCGCCGAGCGGACCACGCGGTCGACGTACCCCTCGCGCAGCAGGGAGAGGTAGGCGCGCTGCACCGGCCAGGGCGCCGCGTCGTGGGTGCGCTCGCGCCGCTCGTCGACGGCCGCGCCCAGCGCCGCCGGCGGCACCAGCCAGCCCAGCCGCAGGCTCGGCGAGACCGACTTGCTGGCGGTGCCCAGGTAGGCGACCCGCTCGCGGTCGAGGCTGGCCAGCGCCGGGATCGGCGCGACGTCGTAGCGGAACTCGGAGTCGTAGTCGTCCTCGACCACCACGGCCCCCGCCTCGCCCGCTGCGCCCAGCAGTGCCAGACGGCTGGCCCCGGTCATGGTCGCGCCCAGCGGGTGCTGGTGGGCCGGGGTCACGTACGCCGCCGCGAGACCGCGCAGGTCGGCCCCGGCCGCGCCGGGCGGCAGGTCGACGACCCGCCGGCCCGCCGCCTCGACGGTGGCGACGGCCGCCCGGTAACCGGGGTCCTCGACCCCGACGGGGCCGGGGGCCAGGGCGCCGAGCAGGTGGCGCAGCCCGTCGGTGGTGCCGGTGGTCACCCGCACCTCGTCGGGGTCGACGGCCAGGCCGCGGGTGCGGGCCAGCCGCGTGGCCAGCTCGGCCCGCAGCTCGGGGAGGCCGCGGGGGTCGTCGTACCCGCGCGGCGGCGTGGCGGCGGCGACGTCGCGCCAGGCGCGGCGCCACAGTGCCCGGTGCCGGGGGTCGATCCAGGGGGTGCCGGTGTCGAGGCGCACCGGCTCGGGCGGCCCGGGCGCCGCGGCGGGGGAGCGTGCGGGTGCGGGGCTGGCCTGGCTGCGGCCGGCGGCGACGAAGGTGCCCTGCCCGTGTCGCCCCTCGAGCCACCCCTCGGCCACCAGCTGCGCCCAGGCCTGCTCGACCACGCTGCGGGCGACCCCGAGGTCGGCGGCGAGCGCCCGGCTGCTGGGCAGGCGGTCGCCGGGGTGCAGCCGCCCGTCGGTGACCCGCGCGCGCACCGCGTCGGCCAGTTGCACGCCCAAGGGCACAGAGGTCCCGCGGTCGAGCCGCACGGCGAGGAGGGGCATCGTCAGTGGCCTGTCTGAATAGTCGGGTATTGGCCCTCGTGGGCGAGCCACTGGGTGGCGACCATGGTGGCATGACGACCCTGCCGCCTTCGCCGCCTTCGCCGCTCTCGCCGCTCTCGCCCACCGACCGCACCACCGCCACGCGCGGCCGGCACCGGATGGTCGAGGACCGCGCCGCCCTGCACGCCCTGCTCGCGGAGGCGATGGTGGCCCACCTGGGACTGGTCGTCGGCGAGGCCGACGAGGCGCACCCGGTCGTCCTGCCGACGGCGTACGCCGCGGACCCGGAGGGCCCCGACGAGGGCGGCACCCTCTACCTGCACGGCTCGGTCGCCGCGGGCTGGCTGGCCCCGGTGCTCGCGGGCCAGGTCTGCGTCACCATCACCCTGCTCGACGGCCTGGTCGCGGCCCGCTCGGGCTTCCACCACTCGATGAACTACCGCAGCGCGGTGGTCGTGGGTCGCCCCCGGCTGGTGCGGGACGAGGCCGAGCGGGCCCGGGCCCTCGACCTCGTCGTCGACCAGGTGGTGCCGGGCCGGTCGGCCACCCTGCGCCCGCACACCCGCAAGGAGCTGGCCGCCACCGCCGTGCTCGCGCTGCCCCTGGTCGAGGCGTCGCTGAAGGTGCGCGGCGGGGGACCGGTCGACGACGAGCCCGACGTCGCCGCGGGCGTGTGGGGAGGCCACGTGCCCCTGCGGCTGGTGGCCGGCGACCCGGTCCCCGACGCCGACGCGGCCGGGCTGCCGGTGCCCCGCGACGTGGCCGCACGCGCGGCGGCGCTGGGGGATCGGTAGGGTCGCGGCCATGACCGAGCGCACCCTGGCCCTGATCAAGCCCGACGGCGTCCGCCGCGGCCTCACCGGCGAGATCGTGCGCCGCATCGAGGCCAAGGGCTACACCCTCGCCCGCCTCGAGCTGCGCGAGGCGACCCCCGAGCTGCTCGCCGAGCACTACGAGGAGCACCAGGGCAAGCCGTTCTACGAGCCCCTGGTCGAGTTCATGCTCTCCGGCCCGGTCGTGGCGATGGTCCTCGAGGGCGAGCGCTGCATCGAGGGCTTCCGCTCGCTGGCCGGCGCCACCGACCCGACCGCCGCCGCCCCCGGCACCATCCGCGGCGACCTGGGTCGCGACTGGGGCCTGAAGGTGCAGCAGAACCTCGTGCACGGCTCCGACGCCCCCGAGACCGCCGAGCGCGAGATCGGCATCTGGTTCCCGGAGCGCTGACCCGGCGCAGATCTCGCGCCCACCCGGCGCAGATCTCCCGCTCACCCGACCCGGCCCGACACTTCGGGCCGGGTCGACGCGATATCTGGGCCGGGTGGGCGTTGTGACTGGTGTGGCGCGTGGTGCCCCGGCGTGGCGTCCGGGATCTGTGGTAGGTGCTCCTTAGGCTCGGGACCGGGTCGTACCGGGATCGTGCGCGCGGGACGGCCTACCTTCCCCGGTCAGCACTCGCGCACGAGGGACCACGAGGCGCACCCGCCATGGCGAACAGCTTCTTCGGCCGAGACATGGCCGTCGACCTCGGCACCGCCAACACGCTGGTCTACGCCCGCGGGCGCGGGGTGCTGCTCGACGAGCCCAGCGTGGTGGCGCTCAACTCGACCACCGGCGAGATCCTCGCGGTGGGCCACGAGGCCAAGCGGATGATCGGGCGCACCCCCGACAACATCACCGCCATCCGCCCGCTCAAGGACGGCGTCATCGCCGACTTCGAGGCCACCGAGCAGATGCTGCGCTACTTCATCCAGCAGGTGCACCGGCGCAGCGCCTTCGCCAAGCCCCGCATGGTCATCTGCGTGCCCAGCGGCATCACCGCCGTCGAGCAGCGCGCGGTCAAGGAGGCCGGCTACCAGGCCGGCGCCCGGCGCGTCTACATCGTCGAGGAGCCGATGGCCGCGGCGATCGGTGCCGGGCTGCCCGTGCACCAGGCCACCGGCAACATGGTCGTCGACGTCGGCGGCGGCACCACCGAGGTCGCGGTGATCAGTCTCGGCGGCATCGTGACCAGCCTGTCGATCCGCACCGCCGGCGACGACCTCGACGCCTCGATCGTGGCGTGGATGAAGAAGGAGTACTCGCTCATGCTCGGCGAGCGCACCGCCGAGGAGGTCAAGATGACCCTCGGCTCCGCGTTCCCGCTGCCCGACGAGCCCGAGGCCGAGATCCGCGGCCGCGACATGGTCTCCGGGCTGCCGCGCACCGTGGTCGTCTCGAGCGCCGAGGTGCGCCAGGCCCTCGAGGAGCCGCTGCACGCGATCGTCGACGCGGTGCGCACCACCCTCGACCAGACCCCGCCCGAGCTCGCCGGCGACATCATGGACCGCGGCATCGTGCTGACCGGTGGCGGCGCGCTGCTGCGCGGCCTCGACGAGCGCCTGCGCCACGAGACCGGCATGCCCGTGCACGTCGCCCCCGACCCGCTGAGCTCGGTGGCGCTGGGCGCCGGCAAGTGCGTCGAGGAGTTCGAGGCGCTCCAGCAGGTGCTCGTGACCGACCCGAGGCGCTACTGATGGCCCTGCTCGACCGCGTCTCCACCCCCCGCCGCCCCGCCGGTACGCCGCGCGGCGACCAGCCCGGCCGCCCGCGGCGCACCCGGTCGCTGATGGCGCGCCACGAGCGTCGCGAGCGCCGCTGGGGAGCCGGCCCGGGCGGTCCCGGTGCCGAGGCGCCCCGCCCGTCGCGCTCGCTGCTGGTCGCGCTGCTGCTGGCCACCGCGAGCGTCACCACCCTCGACCTCGCCGCCGGCGACTCCTCGCCGCTGGACCCGGTGCGCGGTGTGCTCGCCGACACCCTCGGGCCCGCCCAGAGCGCGACCACCGCCGTGGTGCGCCCCTTCACCGCGGTCGGTGGCTGGTTCGAGAGCAACGGCTCGCTGCGCGAGGAGGTCGCGACCCTCGAGGCCGAGAACTCCGCGCTGCGCTCGGAGCTCAACACCTCCGCCTACGACCGCAACCGGCTCGCGGAGTACGACGGCCTGACCAGCGTCGCCTCCGACCTGGGCTACTCGCTGGTGCCCTCCCGCGTGGTCGGAGTCGGCCCGGCCCAGTCGTTCTCGAGCACCGTGACCATCGACGCCGGCACCGACGCCGGCGTGCAGCCCGACATGACCGTGGTCAACAACGACGGCCTCGTCGGCCGGGTGCTCAGCGCCGGGCGCTCCACCGCGACCGTGCTGCTGCTGGTCGACCCCGAGTCGACCGTCGGGGCCCGGGTGGGCGACTCGATGGAGATGGGCTTCCTCAGCGGCCGCGGCGTCATCGGCGACGAGGGCCGCCTCGACCTCGAGCTGGTCGACGACTCCTCGGTGCCCGCGCGCGCCGACAGCGTCGTGACCTGGGGCAGCGAGGGCGGCGCGCCGTACCTCGCCGGCATCCCCGTCGGCCGGGTCACCAAGGTCTACTCCTCGCTGCGCGAGACCGCCCAGCGCGCGGTCATCGACCCGTACGTCGACTTCGGCGCCCTCGACCTGGTCGGCGTGGTGGTGCCCACCGGCACCCGCAGCGACCGCGGCATCATCGGCGCCGACGGCGAGATCGAGGGAGGCGGCCGGTGAGCGCGCTGCGCGCGGTCGTCGCCGCCCTCGCGGTGAGCCTGGCGCTGGTGCTGCAGGTCTCGGTCTTCGGGCCGCTGGCCTGGGAGGGCGTGGTGCCCAACCTGTGCCTGCTGGTGGTCGTGGCCGGGGCGCTGACCCGCGGCCCGCAGTTCGCGATGGTGCTGGGCTTCGGGGCCGGGCTGCTGCTCGACCTCGCGCCGCCGGCCGACCACGTCGCCGGCCGCTGGGCGCTCGCGCTGCTGCTGGTGGGCTACCTCGTGGGGCGGGTGCGGCCCGAGTCGCGTCCCACCGCCACCACCGTGGTGGCCACCGTGGCCGCCGCCTCGTTCGTCGGCACCTCGGTCTTCGCGCTCAGCGGCGTCGTGCTCTCCGACCCCGTCGTCGGGGTGGGGGAGACGCTGTCGGTGCTCGCGGTCTCGCTGGTCTGGGACGTGCTGCTGACCCCCTTCGTGCTGCCCCCGCTGATGGCGCTGTTCCGCCGCCTCGAACCCGTCCACGCCCTGTGAGCTGCTCTGTGAGGTCCTGCTGATGCGTGCTCCCACCCGCGGCGAGGAAGCCACCGGCACCCGCCGCTCGCGGCTGCGGATCGTGGTGATCCAGGCCCTCGTGCTCTCCCTCTTCGCGACCCTGCTGGTCCGGCTCTACTACCTGCAGGTCGTCACCGGCGAGGAGTACACCGCGCAGGCGGCCTCGCAGTCGGTGCGCGACATCGTGGTCCAGCCCCAGCGCGGCCTGATCGTCGACGACATGGGCCGTCCGCTGGTCACCAACCGCACCGCCTGGGTCGTCTCGGTCGACCGCACCCTGCTGGGCAGGATGGGCGGGCGCGACCGGCGCGAGGTGCTCAACCGCGTCGCCACGGTCACCGGCGAGGAGCGCGGCACCCTCGAGAAGCGCCTGGTCACCTGCGGCGACGAGGGTTCGGTCAGCGGCACCTGCTGGAACGGCTCGCCCTACCAGCCGGTCCCGGTGGCCACCGACGTCGAGCGCGGGGTCGCGCTCAAGATCCTCGAGCAGCCCGAGGACTACCCGGCCGTGCTCGCCGAGCAGCAGACCGTGCGGGCCTACCCGCGCCCCTACGGCGTCAACCTGGCCCACGTGCTGGGCTACCTGAGCCCGATCACCGAGGACGAGCTCGACCAGGCCGAGTCCGACGGCGACGCGAGCGTCAACGGCGCCTCCTCGGTCGGTCGCGCCGGCGTCGAGAAGCAGTACGACGCCTGGCTGCGCGGGATGCCCGGCTACCAGTCGGTGGCCGTCGACTCGATGGGCCGCGTGCTCGGCGAGGACAGCGAGACCGAGGCGCGCCCCGGCGACACCCTGGTCACCTCCATCGACGCCCGCGTGCAGGGCGTCGTCGAGGAGCAGCTCGCCGAGACCATCAAGACCGCCCGCGCCACCACCGACACCGTCACCGGGCGCCGGTACGCCGCCGACTCCGGCGCCGCGATCGTGCTCGAGGCCGACACGGGCCGGGTCGTGGCGATGGCCAGCCAGCCGACGTACGACCCGGAGGTCTGGGTCGGCGGGATCTCCGACAAGGAGCTGGCCACCCTCTACTCCGAGGCCGCCGGGACCCCGCTGCTCGGGCGCGCCACCCAGGGCCAGTTCGCGCCCGGCTCGACCTGGAAGCCGTTCATGACCGCCGGGGCGCTGAGCAACGGCTACGACACCGACCAGCTGCTCAACTGCTCCTCGGCGTTCCGGGTCGGCAACCGCGACTTCAAGAACTACGAGTCCGGCGCCTACGGCTACATCTCCTTCGCCAAGGCGCTCGAGGTCTCCTGCAACACCTTCTTCTACCGCATCGGCTACGACTACTGGCGCCGCCTGGGCTCCGACGTCGACGACGTCGACGCCCGCGACCCGCTGGTCGAGGCCGCCAAGGACTGGGGCTTCGGCGGCGAGACCGGCATCGACCTGCCCGGCGAGGCCTCGGGCCGCATCGCCGACCGGCAGTGGAAGCGCGACTACTACGAGTCGATGAAGGACTACTACTGCGGGATCTCGAAGAAGCCGCAGGACGCCGACACCTCCGACTTCGTCTACAAGTTCGCCCGCGAGTTCTGCATCGAGGGCTTCGCCTACCGCGCCGGTGACGCCGTCAACTTCGCCATCGGCCAGGGCGACACGATCGTCACTCCGCTGCAGCTCGCGCGGGCCTACGGCGCGATCGCCAACGGCGGCACGCTCTACGAGCCCCGCGTCGCCAAGGCGGTCGTGGACCCCGACGGCAAGGTGCTGCGCACCATCGACCCCGAGGTGCAGGGCACCGTCGACCTGCCCGAGAAGACCTTCGGCTACATCGACCAGGCGCTGGCCGGCGTGACCCGCCAGGGCACGATGTCGTGGCGGATGGTCGGCTTCCCGCTCGAGGAGGTGCCGATCCGCTCCAAGACCGGCTCGGCCGAGGTCTACGGCAAGCAGTCGACGTCGTGGGTGGCCTCCTACTCCGAGGACTACGTCGTGGTGATGATGGTCAGCCAGGGCGGCACCGGCTCGGGCACCTCCGGCCCGGCGATCCGTGCCATCTGGGAGGCGCTGTACGGCGTCGAGGGCGACCAGGTCCGACCCGCGCAGGCCGCCATCCCGGGCACCACCCCGCCCACCGAGCTGCCGACCTTCACCCGGGACGGCTCGGTGCTGCCGCCCGCCCGGTCGAGCAGCAGGAAGAAGGACCAGCGGTGAGCGCCGGCGTGCGGCTGCGGGCTGCCGGCGGCACCCGGCCCCGGTTCCGCTGGCGGGGCCTGGACTGGGTGCTGCTGGGCGCCGTGCTCGCGCTCGTGGTCGTCGGCACCCTGCTGGTGTGGTCGGCCACCTCGACGCGCGACGACCTGACCGGCGGCAACCCGCGGGCCTACCTCGAGAAGCAGCTGTTCAACATCTCGGTCGGGCTGCTGCTGATGGCCGCCGTGGTGGTCGCCGACCACCGGTGGGTCCGCGTGGCGGCGCCGGTGGTCTACCTGGCCTCGCTGGTGGGTCTGGTGCTGGTGCTGGTGATGGGCTCGACGATCAACGGGTCGCGCTCCTGGCTGATGCTCGGCGGGATGTCGGTGCAGCCGGCCGAGTTCGCCAAGCTCGCGGTGATCATCGGCATGAGCCTGGTCCTCGCGCACCGCGCCGCCGGGCGCTGGCGCCCCAAGGTGGGCCTGGTCGAGGTGGTGCTGATGCTGCTGATCGCGGCCGTGCCCGCCGTCCTGATCCTGCTCCAGCCCGACCTCGGCACGATGCTCGTGCTCACCGCCACCGTCGTCGGCGTGCTCGCCGTCTCCGGGGCCCCGCGCCGCTGGCTGGCCCTGCTCGGCGCCGGTGGCGTGACCGCGGCCGTCGTCGCGGTCGCCGCCGGGGTGCTGAAGGACTACCAGGTCGACCGGTTCATGGCCTTCACCAACCCCGACCTCGACCCCCGCGGTGCCGGCTACAACGTCGAGCAGGCCCGGGTCGCGGTCGGCAACGGCGGCCTGTTCGGCCAGGGTCTCTTCAACGGCTCGCAGACCCGTTCGGGCTTCGTGCCCGAGCAGCACACCGACTTCGTCTTCACCGTGGCCGGCGAGGAGCTGGGCCTGGTCGGCGCCGGTCTCGTCGTGGTGCTCCTGGGCCTGGTGATCTGGCGCGCCCTGGCGATCGCCACCCGCACCGAGGACGTCTTCGGCCGGGTCGCGGCCGCCGGCATCGCCTGCTGGTTCGGCTTCCAGGCCTTCCAGAACATCGGGATGTGCCTGGGCATCATGCCGGTCACCGGCGTGCCGCTGCCCTTCGTGTCGTACGGCGGCTCCTCGATGTTCGCGGGCCTGCTCGCGGTGGGTCTGCTGCAGAACATCCACCTGCGCGCCACCGAGCCCGCACCGCGGCGCTACTCCGCGCCGCGGGTGCTGGTCACGGCCCGCTAGGGACTACAGCTAGGGCTTGACCGAGAAGAACAGGAACGTCGCGAAGAGCACCAGGTGCACCACGCCCTGCAGCGTCTTGGCGCGGCCCTGGGCCAGGGTCAGGGTCGAGATGGCCACGGTGATGGCCAGCAGCACGATCTGGAGCCGCTCGAGGCCCAGCACCAGCTCGCCGTCGATCCAGATCATCGCCACGGCGATGGTCGGGATGGTCAGGCCCACCGAGGCCATCGCCGAGCCGTAGGCCAGGTTGAGGCTGTTCTGCACCCGGTCGCGCGCGGCGTTGCGCAGCGCCGAGACCGACTCCGGCGAGAGCACCAGCAGCGCGATCACCACACCGACCACGGTGTAGGGCAGCCCCAGGGAGGAGACGCCGTCCTCGATGGTGGGGGAGAGGACCTTGGCCAGGCCCACCACGGAGACCAGCGAGACCACCAGCAGGCCCAGGCTCAGCAGCGCCGCCCGGTCCGAGGGCGGGTCGGCGTGGCCGTCCTCGTCCTCGTCGAGCAGGCCGGTGACCCGGCCCTGGTCGTCGGAGGAGACCGGGAGGAAGAAGTCGCGGTGGCGCACGGTCTGGGTCAGCACGAACGCGCCGTAGAGCACCAGCGAGGCGACGGAGACGTAGGCCAGCTGGGAGGGCGAGTACGACAGGCCCGCCTCGCTGACGGTGAAGCCGGGCAGCACCAGGCACACCGCCGCCAGCGCGATCACGGTCGACAGGGCCGAGCCGGTGCCGCTGGCGTTGAAGCTGACCAGGTGGTGGCGCAGCGCGCCGACCAGCAGCGAGATGCCGACGATGCCGTTGAGGGTGATCATGAGCGCCGCGAAGACCGTGTCCCGGGCATAGGTGCTGGCCCCGTCGCCGCCGCCGATCATCAGCATCACGATCAGGCCGACCTCGATGACGGTGACCGCGACGGCCAGGATCAGCGAGCCGAACGGCTCGCCCACGCGGTGCGCGACCACCTCGGCGTGGTGCACCGCGGCGACCACCGCCCCCACCAGGGCGAGCGCGACCGCGACCAGCACCGGCCAGGCGTCGTGGTTGGCCCAGGTGGCCGCCAGCAGCACGAGGGCCACCACCGGCACGATCGTGGTCCAGCTGACGGGGCCTCGCACCGCGGGGTCGCTCATGTGCGAAGCATAGGGAGACGACGAAATGGCCCGCTGCCCGGCGTCGCCGTACCCTGGACCCTTCCCCACCGTTCGCCGAACCACCGCTTGCGAGGTTGCTGCATGTCCGCGTCCACCGTCGAGACCACGCGCCAGGCCGGTCGCTCCGTCTTCGCCGACCTGGAGCCGCACCTGCCCAGCGTCTCGAAGCCCATCCAGTACGTCGGCGGCGAGCTCAACTCGACCGTCAAGGAGTGGGACTGCGCCCCCGAGGGCGAGACCGTGCGCTGGGCGCTGATGTACCCCGACGCCTACGAGGTGGGCCTGCCCAACCAGGGCGTGCAGATCCTCTACGAGGTGCTCAACGAGCGCGACTGGATCGTGGCCGAGCGCACCTACGCGGTGTGGCCCGACATGGAGGCGGTGCTGCGCGAGCACCGCATCCCGCAGTTCACCGTCGACGCCCACCGCCCCGTGGGCGACTTCGACGTGCTGGGCCTGAGCTTCTCCACCGAGCTGGGCTACACCAACATGCTCAACGCCCTCGACCTGGCCGGCATCGCGCTGCACGCCGTCGACCGCGGCGAGCACGACCCGGTCGTGCTGGCCGGCGGCCACGCGGCGTTCAACCCCGAGCCGATCGCCGACTTCGTCGACGCCGCCGTGCTGGGTGACGGCGAGGAGGTCGTGCTCGCGATCTCCGAGGTCGTGCGCGAGTGGAAGGCCGAGGGCCGCCCCGGCGGCCGCGACGAGCTGCTGCGCCGCCTCGCGGTGACCGGCAACGTCTACGTCCCGAAGTTCTACGACGTCGTGCACGCCGAGGACGGCTCGATCGAGGCCGTCGTGCCCAACAAGCCCGGCGTGCCGTTCCGGGTCAAGAAGCACACCCTGATGGACCTCGACGCCTGGCCCTACCCCGCCAAGCCGCTGGTGCCGCTGGCCGAGACCGTGCACGAGCGGTTCAGCGTCGAGATCTTCCGCGGCTGCACCCGCGGCTGCCGCTTCTGCCAGGCCGGGATGATCACCCGCCCGGTGCGCGAGCGCTCCATCGAGACCATCGGCGACATGGTCGAGAACGGCATCCGCAAGTCGGGCTTCGAGGAGGTCGGGCTGCTCTCGCTCTCCAGCGCCGACCACACCGAGATCGGCGACGTTGCCAAGGGCCTGGCCGACCGCTACGAGGGCTCCAACGTCTCGCTGTCGCTGCCCTCGACCCGCGTCGACGCCTTCAACATCACCCTGGCCAACGAGTTCTCCCGCAACGGGCGCCGCTCGGGGTTGACCTTCGCCCCCGAGGGCGGCTCGGAGCGGATGCGCAAGGTCATCAACAAGATGGTGACCGAGGAGGACCTGATCCGCACCGTGGCCGCGGCGTACTCGCACGGCTGGCGCCAGGTGAAGCTCTACTTCATGGTGGGCCTGCCCACCGAGACCGACGACGACGTGCTGCAGGTCGCCGAGCTGGCCAAGAAGGTCATCGCCAAGGGCCGCGAGGTCTCCGGGCGCAACGACATCCGCTGCACCGTCTCGATCGGCGGGTTCGTGCCCAAGCCGCACACCCCGTTCCAGTGGGCTGCCCAGCTCGACCACGAGACCACCGACGAGCGGCTGAAGAAGCTGCGCGACACGGTGCGCGAGGACAAGAAGTACGGTCGCGCGATCGGGTTCCGCTACCACGACGGCAAGCCCGGCATCATCGAGGGACTCCTCTCGCGCGGCGACCGTCGCGTCGGCCGGGTCATCGAGCAGGTCTGGCGCGACGGCGGCCGCTTCGACGGCTGGAGCGAGCACTTCTCCTACGACCGCTGGGTCGAGGCGGCCACCACCGCCCTGGCCGGCACCGGTGTCGACCTCGACTGGTACACCACCCGCGAGCGCACCATCGACGAGGTCCTGCCCTGGGACCACCTCGACTCGGGCCTCGACAAGGACTGGCTGTGGGCCGACTGGGAGGACGCCCTCGACCCCGACTCCGTCGACGTCGAGGACTGCCGCTGGACCCCCTGCTACGACTGCGGCGTGTGCCCCGAGATGGGCACCGAGATCCAGGTCGGCCCCACCGGCCAGAAGCTGCTGCCGCTCTCCGTGGTCTGACCCGGCGCGAACTTCGCGCCGACCCGGCGCATATCTCGCGCCGACCCGGCGCGAATCTCGCACCGACCCGGCGCGAACCGACCGCGAGGAGCGGTCAGTCGACCAGCAGCGGCTCGTCGAGCGGCGAGCCGTCGGCGTTGTAGAGGACGCACGCGACCGTGTCGCCGGCGACGGGCTCGGCCGAGTCGGTGATGGTCAGCAGGTCGATCCCGGGGCCGACGAGCTCGACGAGGTCGGGGTCGTCGAGCACCAGGCTCTGGCAGATCTCGGCGACCGGCGAGTCGGCGTACGCCGCGGCCTGCTCGGCGTTCAGCGTCAGGGTGCCGACCACCTCGGCGTCGTGCTCGTCGGTGCAGTCCTCGATCGTGATGAAGCCGAAGCCCTCCTCCTCGACATCGGCGCCGACCAGGTTCTCGGCGCTGATGCAGTCGCCGACCGCCAGGTCGTTGACGTCCTTGAAGGTGTTGAGGCCGAAGACCACCGCCAGCCCGATGCCCACGACCGTCGCCAGCATCACCAGCGAGCTGATCACGATGCCCGCGATGGCCATCCCGCGGCCGTGGGCGCGTCCGTCCTTGCTGCGCCCCAGCACGATGACGCCCAGGACGATCGAGACGATGGCGGCCACGAACGGCACGCAGATCAGGAACGACAGCACCAGCGAGGTGATGGCGAGCGCCTTCGAGGGCGGGCCCTCCTGGCGCGGGTCCCCGCCGCCGGGGAACGGCTGGCCGTAGGGCTGGTGGGTCGGCGGGGGCGGGTAGCCCTGCGCGTACGGCGGCTGCGCGGGCGGCTCGCCGTACGGCGACGGGCCGGGCTGGCCGGGCTGGCCGGGGTGGCCGGGACCCTGCTCGGGCTCCTGCGGGCCCTCGGGCGGCGTGCTGCTCATGCGGGTGCGCTCCTTCGTGCGGCGTGCTGCTCCAGCTCGTCCTCGAGGAGCCGGGGGCCGGAGAGCCAGGTGGCCAGACCCAGCATGGGTACCACGAGCACGAGCAGCAGCGTCAGCGGGATCGTCCACTCGCCGGTCGCGTCGTAGAGCAGCCCGACCACGAAGGGGCCCGCGGCGGCGAGCAGGTAGCCGGCGGACTGGGTGAACGCCGAGAGGGCCGCGGTGCCCTCGGCGGTGCGGGCGCGCAGCCCGATCAGGGTCAGGATCAGCGGGAACGTGCAGGCGCCGATGCCGGCGAGCACCGCCCAGAGCACCGCCCCGGCCCCGGGGGCCACCAGCAGGCCGACGTAGGCGAGCGGGTAGCAGGAGATCACCGGCAGCAGCACCCGGCGCTGGTGGTGGGAGCGGGCCAGCAGCGGCGGCAGCAGCCACGACAGCGGGATGCTCACCCCGGCCAGCAGGCCCACGAGCGCGCCGGCTGCGGCGGGGGAGTAGCCGGCGTCGCGCCACAGCTGCGCGAACCAGCCGAACATCACGTAGGCGTGCAGCGACTGCACGCCGAAGAACGCCGCCATCGCCAGCCCGAGCCGGGTGCGCGCCACCTGCGCGACGGTGATCGGGCCGCCGGGCGTCGGCGCGACCCGGTCGTGGCGGGCCAGCAGCAGCCAGGGCAGCAGCGCCAGCCCGGCGAGCACCGCCCAGGCGCCCAGCCCGCCGCGCCAGCCGCCGAGGGCCTCGGAGAGGGGGACGGTCAGCAGCAGCGCAGAGGTCAGCCCGATGGCCAGGGCGGTGGAGTAGACGGCCGTCACGGCGCCGATCCGCTCGGGTGCGTGCCGCTTGACCAGGGAGGGCATCAGCACGTTGGCCATGGCCATGCCGGCCACCGCGAGCAGCGAGAGGGCCAGGAAGACCAGGCCCGAGCCCGTGACGGCGCGCCCCGCGAGCCCGACCACCACCGCGACGAGGGCCACCAGGGTCACCCGGTGCAGACCGCCGCGGGCCGCGGCACCCGGCGCCAGCGCACCGAAGACCGCGAAGGCCAGCACGGGCAGCGTCGTGAGCAGCGAGGCCTCCGGCGCCGACAGCGACAACCCGTCGCGCACCTCCGCCAGCACCGGTCCCACGCTCACCGCGGCCGGGCGCAGGTTGAACGACAGCAGCACGAGACCGGCCAGGAACAGCCACCCACCACGACGAGACACCCGTGGATCGTCGCACCCGGAGCCACACCCCGGGCGGTCGGACCCGTCGCGTACGAGGGCGGCGTGGGCGCCGCCGTACCTTGGGGGCGTAACTTGTCGGGCGAGTCCCTCGCTTGTCAGGTGTTGCAACACCTGACAAGTGCATGAGTCACCGGTCGACCGGTGACTCATGCACGGACGTCGGTGCCGCACGGCAGGATGGCGGCGTGCGACAGGTCAGCGACGACGAGCGGCGGGCCCGGCTGGGGCGACGGCACGCGGTGGCGCCCGCCCACCGGGCGCCCGACGCGGCCGGCGCGACCCGCTCGGTGGTGGCGCTGCACGCCACCGAGCCCGCGACCGTCCACCTCTCCCTGCAGGCCCGCGTGGAGGGCCTCGGGACCGGTGAGGTCGACCGGGTCCTCCACGACGAGCGCAGCCTGGTGCGCCAGCTGGCGATGCGGCGCACGCTGTTCGTCTTCCCCCGCGACCTGCTGGGCGCCGCCTGGGGCAGCGCCTCGGCCCGGGTCGCGGCCACCGAGCGCGCCCGCCTGGTCAAGGACGTCGAGTCCGCGGGGGTGGCCGCCGACGGGGCGCGGTGGCTCGACGGCGTGCGCGCCGGGGTGCTGGAGGTGCTGGGCGCCGAGCCCGAGGGGCTCACGGCCCTCGACCTGCGCCAGCGCGTCCCGGGGCTCGAGGCGCGCCTCGGCGGCGGGGCGACGTACGCCGGCAGCCGGGTGCTGACCTGGCTCGGGGCCCGGGCGGAGGTGGTGCGCGGCCACAGCACCACCCACTGGCGCCAGTCGCGCCCGCGCTGGACGCTGACCGGCCACTGGCTGGGCGACCCGCCCCCGACCTGCGGCTCGGCCGAGGGGTACGTCGAGCTGGTGCGGCGCTGGCTGCTGCGCTTCGGGCCGGGCACCGAGGCCGACCTGGTGTGGTGGCTGGGCGCCACCAAGGGCGCCGTGCGGGCGTCGCTGGCCGCGCTCGGGGCCGTCGAGGTCGGTGTCGGGGCGGGGGAGCGGGCCTACCTGCTGCCCGACGACGTCGAGGAGGAGGCACCGGTCGAGCCGTGGGCGGCGCTGCTGCCGGTGCTCGACCCCACCGCGATGGGCTGGCGGCAGCGCGACTTCCACCTCGGCCCGCACCAGCCGCGGCTCTTCGACCGCAACGGCAACGCCGGCACCACCGCCTGGTGGTCGGGGCGGGTCGTGGGGTGCTGGGTGCAGGACGGCGACGGCGCCGTCGAGGTGAGGCTGGTCGAGGACGTCGGCGCCGAGGCCCGTGCGGGGCTCGCCCGCGAGGCGGCGCGGCTGGGCGACTGGTTGGACGGACAGCGGGTCGGCACGGTCTACCCCTCGCCGCTGATGCGCGCCGACCCGGCGGACCTCACGCACCCGGTGGTGCGCGCCTGACCGGCCGGGTGGTCGCAGCGACGGAAGAAGTAAAGGTGCAGGTTTGTGCAGCGCACGAACCTGAGGTGACCGGCGCGCCCCACCGCTGATCCTCCGGCCCTACTGTCCTCAGCACCGCGCCGACCGGCACGGGAGCCACGGGAGAGGTCCCGCGGCGACCTCACTTCTCGGGAGTCCATCCATGACAACCTCGTCCTCGCGCCTGCGCCGTCTCAGCGCCGGCACCGCCGCCGCCGTGGCCCTCGCCGGCCTCACCGCGCTCAGCCCCACCGCGGCCCAGGCCGCCCCCGACCGCGGGGGCCGCGCCGACGACCGGCCCGCCCCCGTCGTGGGCCAGGGACGCGCCTCGGCCGTCCCGGGCGACTACATCGTGGTGATGGAGGAGCGGGCGACCGCCTCCGCCGCCGCCGACGCGCGCCAGGCGGCGCGCGACAACGGTGGTCGCGTCAAGCAGACCTACGGCACCGTGCTCAACGGCTTCTCCGCGCGGCTCCCGCAGCGGGCGGTCGAGGCGCTGCGCAACCGTCCCGGGGTCGCCTACATCGAGGCCGACCAGACCCTCTCGATCGACGCGACCCAGACCGGGGCGACCTGGGGCCTGGACCGCATCGACCAGCGCGACCTGCCGCTCAACGGCACCTACACCTACACCCCGACCGGCAGCGGGGTCACCGCCTACGTCATCGACACCGGCATCCTCGCCGGCCACACCGACCTCGGCGGACGCGTGCAGTCCGGCTACACCGCCATCAACGACGGCAGGGGCACCAGCGACTGCAACGGCCACGGCACGCACGTCGCGGGCACCGTCGGCGGGACGACGTACGGCGTGGCCAAGCAGGTCACCCTGCGGCCCGTGCGGGTCCTCGACTGCGCGGGCAGCGGGTCGACCTCCGGCGTCATCGCCGGCGTCGACTGGGTGACCTCCCACCACAGCGCCGGCGCCCCCGCCGTCGCGAACATGAGCCTGGGCGGCGGGGTGTCCTCGGCGCTCGACCAGGCGGTCAACAGCTCGATCGCCGACGGCGTCACCTACGCCGTGGCGGCCGGCAACGAGAACACCAACGCCTGCAACGGCTCGCCCTCGCGCGTCGCCGCGGCGATCACCGTCGGCTCCACCACCAGCACCGACGCCCGTTCGTCGTTCTCCAACTACGGCAGCTGCCTCGACCTCTTCGCGCCCGGCTCGAGCATCACCTCGGCCTGGCACACCTCCACCACCGCGACCAACACCATCTCGGGCACCTCGATGGCCACCCCGCACGTCGCCGGCGTGGCCGCCCTCTACCTCCAGGGCGACCCGAGCGCCTCCCCGAGCACCGTCACCAGCGCGGTCCTGGGCAGCTCGACCAGCGGCAAGGTCACCGGGGCCGGCACCGGCTCGCCCAACCGGCTCCTGACCTCGCTGCTCAGCAGCGCCCCGACCGAGCCGCCGGCCCCGTCGGGCAACCTGCTGGCCAACCCCGGCTTCGAGTCCGGCGCGACCGCCTGGTCGGCGACCTCGGGGGTCATCACCAACGACGCCGGCGCCCCCGCGGCCAGCGGCTCCTGGAAGGCCTGGCTCACCGGCTACGGCACCACCCGCACCGACACCCTCACCCAGCAGGTGAGCGTCCCCGCGGCCAGCAGCGCCTCGCTGTCGTTCAAGCTCTACGTCAGCAGCGCGGAGACCACCACGACCCGGGCCTACGACACCCTGCAGGTCCAGGTCGTCTCGGGCGGCAGCACCACGACGCTGGCCACCTACTCCAACCTCGACGAGGGCACGGGCTACGTCACCCGCACCCTCGACGCCTCCGCCTTCACCGGCAAGAGCGTCACGGTGCGCTTCGTCGGCACCGAGGACTCCTCGCTGGGCACCAGCTTCGTGGTCGACGACACCGCCCTGACCACCAGCTGACCACCTCTGCCCACCCTGCCCCCGGCCGTCGAGGCCGGGGGCAGGGTGCGTCCGCCCCGGCGATGCGGGCCGACCCGGGGGACCTCACCTACCCTGTCGTGCGTGCGTGACCAGCCCGAGCAGCAAGCCCCGCCCGTCCAGCGCCTGCGCATCCGCTACGCGAAGAGGGGGCGGCTGCGCTTCACCAGCCACCGCGACTTCTCGCGCGCCTTCGAGCGCGCGGTCTTCCGCGCCCGGGTGCCGATGGCCTACTCCTCGGGCTTCAACCCGCACCCGCGCATCTCGTACGCCGGCGCGGCACCGACCGGCTCGGCCAGCGAGGCCGAGTACCTCGAGATCGGCCTGGCCCAGGTGGTCGACCCCGCCGACATCCACGCCGAGCTCGCCGAGGCGCTGCCGACCGGGCTCGACGTCCTCGAGGTCGTCGAGTCGCCCGGCGGCTCGCTGGCCGACCGGCTCGAGGCCAGCCACTGGCGCCTCGACATCGCCGCCCTGCCCGAGGAGGCGGCCGCCGCGGTCAGCACCTTCATGGCCACCGAGTCGGTGCTGGTGGAACGGATGATGAAGAAGGGCCTGCGCGAGTTCGACTGCCGCGCGGCGGTGGTCTCCCTGACCAGCAGCCCGCGCGAGGAGGGCGCCTCCCTCGACCTGGTGCTGCGCCACGGGGTGCCCTCGGTGCGGCCCGACGACGTGCTGCGCGGCCTGGCCGCCGTGGCCGGCCTGGAGGCCGGGGGCGCGCCGCTGCTGACCCGGCTCGCGCAGGGCCCCCTCGAGGACGACGGGAGCGTCGGCGACCCGCTGGCCGCGACGACATGACGCCCGCGGGGTCGTGGTGTGCGATACTCGCCACGGTCCCCGACCTGCGGTCGTACCCGACGAGGGCGCACTCCAGCGCCCGCCCCGACGGCACAGCTGCGGTCGTCGACCCGACGACGTTCTCGCCGGTCCTCCCAGCTGGAGGGCGGCACACCAGGGAACCGGTCGTCGCCAGACCGCGACGCGGCAGGCAGGCCCGGTGACAGCGAGTCAGCCACCTCCATCCGGAGGAGAGCCCGGCGACCGCGGAAGGTGACGGTCGTGACCGTGGTGACGCACACGCGGAGGGTGTCGTCGCCACCGAAGGCTTTGCGTCGCCCCCGCACCGCGGGGGACGACGTCTGACGAGTCCGGCACCCGCTGGCGTGCCGGGCAGAGGAGCACCACATGCCCGACGAGAACCAGGTCGGCCAGGAGCCGACCACGGACGCCCCGGCGCCCACGGTCACCACCACCACGCGCACCCGCAAGAGCGCCGCCAAGAAGGCCCCGGCGAAGAAGTCGGCCACCAAGCAGGCCACCTCACCGGCCACCGAGCAGGCCGTCGCCGAGGTCGCCGAGGGGGCCGAGACCCCCGCCAAGGCGCCGGCGCGCAAGACGACCAGCCGGGCCAGGAAGGCCGCCGCCCCGGTCGGTGAGCAGCTCGAGCTCGGCGAGGGTGTCGAGGCGACCGAGGCACCGGCCCCCGCCAAGAAGGCGGCTGCGAAGAAGACGGCGGCCAAGAAGGCGCCGGCGAAGAAGGCCGCAGCCAAGAAGACGACCGCCAAGAAGGCCGCCGCCGCGACGCCCGACGAGACACCCGCCGAGACGCCCGCCGTCGGCGAGGAGACCGCCGCCAAGCCCGTGGTCAAGCGCACCACCCGCAAGTCGACCACCAAGAAGGTCGCGGCCCCGGCCGCCGACGCGCCTGCCGCGCCGGCCGCCGCACCGGTCGTCGAGACCCCGGCCCCGTCCGCCGCCGACAGCGGCGCCGCCGCGGCGCCGCTGTTCCAGGCGCCCGCCGTGACCACCACGACGCGCACCCGCAGCGCCCGCAAGGCGACCACCCCCCGCGCGGCCGAGCCGGTGGCAGCCCCGGCCGAGGCCCCCGCGGACGCCGCGACGACCGACGAGGCCCAGGAGGGCGCCGGGAGCGCCGCCGCCCCGGCCGCGCGCACCACCACCACGACCACCACGCGTCGTACCCGCTCGCGCGCCGCCCAGACCAAGGACGAGCCCAAGGACGAGGCCAAGGACGAGCCCAAGGCCGTGACCGGCGACGAGGACGAGGACGAGACCGCGCAGCCGGTCGAGCCCGCCGACCAGCCCGCCGACAAGCCTGCGCGGGCCGGCGACGCGGACACCGACGACGACGCCGACACCGACAGCGACGACGACACCGACAGCGACGACGACAACGAGGGCCAGGGCTCCGGCACCGGCCGTCGCCGCCGGCGCCGCGGGGGTCGTCGTCGCCGCAAGTCCGGCGACGGCGGTGGCGAGGGCGGCCAGCAGAACGGCGGCCGGGACAACCAGGACGACCAGGACCAGGGCGGCCAGAACCAGGGCCAGAACCAGGGCGGGCGCAACCAGGACCGCAACCAGGACCGGAACCAGGGCCAGAACCAGGGTGGCGGCCGCCACCAGGGCGACCAGGCCAAGGGCGGCGACGGGTCCGAGCAGGACGGCTCCGAGACCGAGCAGTCCGCCAAGGGCCAGAACCAGAATCAGGGCGGCCAGGGCGGCCAGGACGGCGACGAGGGCGGCAGCAGCAGCTCGCGCCGGCGTCGGCGCCGTCGCCGCTCGGGCGAGGACGGCGGCGAGGGCGGGGACGACCCGGCCAACACCGTCACGCGCGTGCGCAGCTCGCGCACCGGTGAGGACCAGATCACCGCGGTGTCCGGCTCGACGCGCCTGGAGGCCAAGAAGCAGCGCCGCCGCGAGGGCCGCGAGGCCGGCCGGCGCCGCGCCCCGATCGCCAGCGAGGCCGAGTTCCTCGCCCGCCGCGAGGCTGTCGACCGCACGATGGTGATCCGCCAGCGCGACGACCTGACCCAGATCGGGGTGCTCGAGGACAAGGTGCTCGTCGAGCACTACGTGGCCCGCGAGTCGCAGACCTCCCTGATCGGCAACGTCTACCTGGGCCGGGTCCAGAACGTGCTGCCCTCCATGGAGGCCGCGTTCATCGACATCGGCAAGGGCCGCAACGCGGTCCTCTACGCCGGCGAGGTCAACTGGTCGGCGCTGGGCCACAAGGACGGCCAGCCGCGCAAGATCGAGTCGGTGCTCTCCTCGGGCCAGTCGGTGCTGGTGCAGGTCACCAAGGACCCGATGGGCCACAAGGGTGCGCGCCTGACCAGCCAGGTCAGCCTGGCCGGCCGCTTCCTGGTCTACGTGCCCGACGGCACCACCAGCGGCATCTCCCGCAAGCTGCCCGACACCGAGCGGGCCCGCCTCAAGGCGCTGCTCAAGGAGATCGTCCCGGACTCCGCCGGCGTCATCGTGCGCACCGCCGCCGAGGGGGCCAGCGAGGACGAGCTGACCCGCGACGTCGAGCGGCTCAAGGCGCGCTGGGAGGACATCGAGAAGAAGACCAAGGGCAACGGCCCCCAGCTGCTCTACGGCGAGCCCGACCTGACCCTCAAGGTCGTGCGGGACCTCTTCACCGAGGACTTCTCACGGCTGGTCATCGACGGCGACGAGGCCTGGGAGACCGTGCAGAGCTACGTCAGCCACGTCGCCCCCGACCTCGAGGAGCGCCTCGAGCGCTTCGAGCCGGCCACCGAGGGCAAGCACGCCGGCAAGGACGTCTTCGGGGTCTACCGCCTCGACGAGCAGATCGCCAAGGGCCTGGACCGCAAGGTCTGGCTGCCCTCGGGCGGCTCGCTGGTCATCGACCGCACCGAGGCGATGACGGTCGTCGACGTCAACACCGGCAAGTTCACCGGCTCGGGGGGCAACCTCGAGGAGACCGTCACCAAGAACAACCTCGAGGCGGCCGAGGAGATCGTGCGCCAGCTGCGGCTGCGCGACATCGGCGGCATCATCGTCGTCGACTTCATCGACATGGTGCTCGAGTCGAACCGCGACCTGGTGCTGCGCCGGATGGTCGAGTGCCTGGGCCGTGACCGGACCCGCCACCAGGTCGCCGAGGTGACCTCGCTGGGCCTGGTGCAGATGACCCGCAAGCGGATCGGCACCGGGCTGGTCGAGGCCTTCAGCGAGCAGTGCGAGCACTGCCAGGGCCGCGGCATCATCACCCACGACCAGCCGATCGAGCCCAAGCGCGGCGGCGAGGACGAGGGTCGTCGCAGCGGCGGACGTCGTGGCGGCAAGGGCTCCGGCGGCGGCGACAACGGCGGTCGCAGCGGCGGCAACGCCAACGGTGGCGGCGGCAACGGTGGCGGCCGGGGCAAGGGCGGCGCCCAGGGCGAGGACACCTCGGTCTCGGCGAAGGCGCCCTCGCCCAAGGACGTCGCCGCCATGGCCCGCCACGAGAACGCCGAGCAGGACCAGCCGGCCGACGAGCAGCCCGAGCAGGCCCCGGAGCAGGAGCAGGCCCCGAAGCAGGAGCAGGCCCCGAAGCAGGAACGGAAGCGGGAGCGGGCCCCGAAGCAGGCCCCGAAGCAGGAGCAGGAGCCGAAGCAGGAGCAGGCGCCCGACCCGGAGCCGGAGCCCGAGCCCACGCAGCCCAAAGGAGCCGAGGCGCGGCCCGCTGCGGCGGCTCAAGACGGCGTTGAGCCGGACGAGCAGGCGGCACCCGCCGGCACCCGGGTCGTGACCCGTACGCGTCGTGCGGCGACCCGGCCCGCCGGGCAGCCGACGACGGCGGGGGAGCCGGTCGTGATGTCGGCGCCCCCGGCGGCGGCGTCCACCGAGGCCGAGCCCGCCGCCCCCGCGGCGGCCCCGGCCCCCACGGTGGTGACCCGCACCCGCAGCCGCGGACGCACGGCGTCCTCGGCGGGCACCGGTGCGGAGCCCAGCACGCAGGACGGCAGCGAGGCCGGCACCGAGGAGAACGTCGCCCACGTGCCTGTGAAGAAGGGCGCCCGCAAGCGCTGAGACACCGGTGCCGAGCAGGAGCCGGGCTCGCGTTTTGCTCCTGCTCGGCCCCGTCCGTAGTATTGCCCTTCGGTGCGCCTACGCGTGCCGTCTCTGCGTGGCACCCCCACTGACGAGGCATCTCCTCGGAGGTGGCCCGCTAGCGGGTGGGCAGCCCCAGACCGAAGACACATCCAGAGTTCGACGAAGGAGACCGCGGTGTACGCGATCGTGCGCGCTGGCGCCACCCAGCAGAAGGTTGCCGTGGGCGACGTCATCGAGATCGACAAGGTCACGACGGCCGTCGGCGAGACCCTGACGCTCCCCGTCCTCATGGCTGTCGACGGTGAGAAGGTCACGGCCAACGGCCTCGACAAGGCCGCGGTGACCGTCGAGGTCCTCGGCGCCACCAAGGGCCCCAAGATCATCATCCAGAAGTACAAGAACAAGACCGGCTACAAGAAGCGCCAGGGTCACCGCCAGAAGTACACCCAGGTCAAGGTCACCGACATCTCGCTCTGAGCCTCCGGCTCGAGCCTGCTGCAGGCCCTCCCCGAACGAATCCAGGACTAAGGAACACGACATGGCACACAAGAAGGGTGCGGCGTCCACCAAGAACGGCCGCGACTCCAACTCCCAGCGCCTCGGCGTCAAGCGCTTCGGCGGCCAGCTCGTCAACGCCGGTGAGATCATCGTGCGCCAGCGTGGTACCCACTTCCACCCGGGTTCCAACGTCGGCCGCGGCGGCGACGACACCCTGTTCGCCCTCGAGGCCGGTGCCGTGGAGTTCGGCACCCGTCGGGGTCGCAAGGTCGTCAACATCGTCCCGGGCGAGTGACCTGAGGCGACCACGTCTGCGCCGGTCCTGACCGGCAGCTGTCCAGGAGGGCGCCCCCACCCGGGGCGCCCTTCGGCATTTCCGCACCATCCTGAGCACCACCTGAGCTGCACCAGCCCCGAGGAGCACCACCATGGCCGTCCCCACCTTCGTGGACCGCGTCACGCTGCACGTCAGCGCCGGACGCGGCGGCAACGGTGTCGCCTCGGTGCACCGCGAGAAGTTCAAGCCGCTCGGCGGCCCCGACGGCGGCAACGGCGGGCCCGGCGGCTCGGTGATCCTGCGCGTCGACACCGACGTCACCACGCTGCTCGACTACCACCACAGCCCCAAGCGTCGTGCCGAGCACGGCGGCCACGGGGCCGGTGACCACCGCAACGGCGGGCACGGCTCCGACCTGGTGCTGCCGGTGCCCGACGGGACCGTGGTCAGCGACGCCCGCGGCAACGTGCTGGCCGACATGGTCGGGCCGGGCACCGAGCTGGTCATCGCCCAGGGCGGTCGCGGAGGTCTCGGCAACGCCGCGCTGGCCTCCTCCAAGCGCAAGGCCCCCGGCTTCGCCCTGCTCGGCGAGCCCGGCGACGAGCTCGAGATCGTCCTCGAGCTCAAGGTGGTCGCCGACATCGGCCTGGTGGGCTTCCCCAGCGCCGGCAAGTCCAGCCTGATCGCTGCGATCTCGCGGGCCCGGCCCAAGATCGCCAACTACCCCTTCACCACCCTGGTGCCCAACCTGGGCGTCGTGACCGCCGGTGACCTGACCTTCACCGTCGCCGACGTGCCCGGCCTCATCGAGGGTGCGAGCGAGGGCCGCGGCCTGGGCCACGACTTCCTGCGCCACATCGAGCGCTGCGCGGCGATCGTGCACGTCATCGACACCGCCTCCATCGAGCCGGGCCGCAACCCCGTCGACGACCTCGACGTCATCGAGAACGAGCTCGCGCGCTACGGCGGGCTCGAGGACCGCCCCCGCCTGGTGGCGCTGAACAAGGTCGACGTGCCCGACGGCCGCGACCTCTCCGACATCACCATCGACGAGCTGCGCGAGCGGGGGCTCAAGGTCTTCCCGATCTCGGCCGCCTCCGGCGAGGGGCTGCGCCAGCTGACCTTCGCGATGGGCGAGATCGTCGCCGCCTCGCGCGCCGAGAAGGAGGTCGTCGAGGCCCAGCGCATCGTGCTGCGACCGCCCAGCGCCGACGGCGGCGACGACTTCACCATCACCGAGACCGGCGACGGCTGGCGGGTGCGCGGCACCAAGCCCGAGCGCTGGGTGCGCCAGACCGACTTCAGCAACGACGAGGCGGTCGGCTTCCTCGCCGACCGGTTCAACCGCCTGGGCATCGAGGAGCGGCTGGTCAAGATGGGCGCGGTCGAGGGCGACACCGTGCTCATCGGCCACCCCGACAACGCCGTGGTCTTCGACTTCCAGCCCGGCATCGAGGCCGGCGCCGAGATGCTGGGGCGCCGCGGCGAGGACCAGCGCTTCGACGACTCCCGCCCGGCCGCACGCCGCCGTCGCGAGATCGACGAGGCCATGGAGGGCCGCGAGGAGAACGAGACCCGCGCCGACGTGGCACGCCGCCTCGACACCACCAGCACCGCCAAGCAGAAGCGTGGCGGCGCGAGCGGCCCGACGTCGTACGAGATCGGCACGCCCGCCGACCCCGACTGGGAAGAGTCGGACCCCGGCGCGGGCACGGACCAGGAGTGAGCCGGCGATGAGCCTGCGCCCGGAGGTCACCGGGGCCCGACGTGTCGTGGTCAAGGTGGGCTCGTCGTCGCTGACCACCGCCTCCGGTGGCATCGACCCCGACCGGGTGCGCTCGCTGGTCGACGTGGTCGCCGCCGCCCGCGAGCGCGGCGCCGAGGTCGTGCTGGTCTCCTCGGGCGCGATCGCGGCCGGCCTGGCCCCCCTGGGCCTGCGGCGGCGTCCCTCGGGCCTGGCCGCCCAGCAGGCCGCCGCCTCGGTCGGCCAGGGCCTGCTGGTGCACCGCTACACCGAGGAGCTGCGCCGCCACGGCCTGATCGCGGGGCAGGTGCTGCTGACCGTCGACGACGTCACCCGCCGCGCCCACTACCGCAACGCCGCGCAGACCTTCACCCAGCTGCTCGAGCTGGGCGTGCTGCCCATCGTCAACGAGAACGACACCGTGGCCACCGGGGAGATCCGCTTCGGCGACAACGACCGGCTCGCCGCGCTCGTGGCGCACCTGGTCCACGCCGACCTGCTGGTGCTGCTCTCCGACGTCGACGGGCTCTACGACGCCGACCCGCGCACGCCCGGCAGCCGGCTGCTGGGCGACGTGCACGGCCTCGACGACCTCGACGGGGTGCGGATCGGGCGCACCGGGGCCGCGGGCCTGGGCACCGGCGGCATGGAGACCAAGGTGCAGGCCGCCCGCATCGCCACGGGCGCCGGCATCCCGGTCGTGCTGACCGCCGCCGACCGGGCCGCCGAGGCGCTGACCGGCGCCCCGGTCGGGACCCTGTTCCACCCCACCGGCAAGCGCCGCCCCAAGCGGCTGCTCTGGCTGGCGCACGCCACCGAGCCGCTGGGCACCCTGCACCTCGACGACGGGGCCGTGCGGGCCGTCGTGGAGCGCCGGGCCTCGCTGCTGGCCGCCGGGGTCACCGGTGCCTCCGGCAGCTTCGTGGCCGGCGACCCCGTCGACCTGGCCGGCCCCGACGGCGCCGCCGTGGCGCGCGGGCTGGTCAACTTCGACGCCGACGAGGTGCCGCTGCTGCTGGGCCGCTCCAGCCACGACCTCAAGCGCGACCTCGGCGCCGCCTACGAGCGCGAGGTCGTGCACCGCGACGACCTGGTGCTGCTCTGAGATGAGCAGCCGACGCGTCCTGTGGTGGGTGCTGCTCCTGGCGAGCCTCCTGCCGGCCGCGGCCCTGACCGTGCTGCGCCTGGGGGCGTGGGAGGCGGGGCCGGCGATCCGCCTGGTCTCCTTCACGCCGTACGCCGTCGTGGCCTACGCCGTCGCGCTGGTGCTGCTGCTCGGCGTGGCCCGCCGCACCCGCGGGGCGCGCCTGGCCGCCCTCGGCGTGGTGGCGGCGCTGGTGCTGCACGGCTCGTGGCTGGCGCCGCTGGTCGTGGGCTCCCCGGCCTCGGCGACCGCGGGGGAGGCGGCGGGCGACGAGCGGGTGGTCGTGATGAGCAGCAACCTGCTGATGGGGCGCGCCGACGCCGCCCAGGTGGTGCGCACCGCGGTCGAGGGCGACGTCGACGTCCTGGTGCTGCAGGAGGTGACCCGCCGGTCGCTGGCCGGGCTGGAGGCGGCCGGGCTCGACGAGCTGCTGCCGCACCGCATCGGCTTCCCGGTGACGGGGGAGCGGCCCTTCGCCGACACCGTCGGCACCATGGTCTTCGCCCGGCAGCCGCTCGGCGAGCCGCGCCCGCTCGGCACGGTGCTGCAGTCGTGGGAGGTCGAGGTCGACGGGCTGGTGCTGCTGGCCGTGCACCCCTCGGCGCCCACCGACCCCGAGGGCTGGGTGCGCGACCACGACCTGCTGCGCGAGGCGGCCCGCGAGAGCGGCGCCGACCTGGTCGTCGGCGACTTCAACGCCACCCTCGACCACGCCCCGGTGCGCCGGCTGGTTGACGACGGCTACCGCGACGCGGTCGAGCAGAGCAACGGCGGCTGGCAGCCGACCTGGCCGGCCAACGGCCTCTTCGCCGGCCTGCCGGTGCTGCTGGTGCAGATCGACCACGTGCTGACCGGCCCGGGCCTGGTCGCCGACTCGGCGCGCACCGTGCGCATCGACGGCACCGACCACCGTGCGCTGCTGGTCGAGGTGCTGGTGGCGGCACGTAGGCTGGGCCGGTCATGAGCACGCCCGTCTACCTCGACCACGCAGCGACGACGCCGATGGTGCCGGTCGCGTTCGAGGCGATGACCGGGCAGCTGGCCCACGCCGCCAACCCCTCCTCGCTGCACGCCTCGGGCCGGCGCGCGCGCCGGGTGGTCGAGGAGTCGCGCGAGACCCTCGCGCGGTCGCTGGGCTGCCGGCCCGGCGAGGTGGTGCTCACCTCCGGCGGCACCGAGGCCGACAACCTCGCGGTGAAGGGCATCTACTGGGCGCGCCGCGCCGAGGACCCCCGCCGGGTGCGCATCCTCACCACCGCGGTCGAGCACCACGCCGTGCTCGACCCCCTCGACTGGCTCGCCGAGCAGGACGGCGCCGAGGTCGAGCTGCTGCCCGTCGACGCCGACGGACGCCTCGACCCCGGGACCCTGCGCGCCAGCATCGAGCGCGACCCCGCCAGCGTGGCGCTGGTCTCGGTGATGTGGGCCAACAACGAGGTCGGCACCCGCCAGCCCGTCACCGACGTGGTCGCGGTCGCCGCCGAGCACCGCATCCCGGTGCACACCGACGCCGTGCAGGCCCTGGGCGTGCTGCCCGTCGACTTCGCCCGCTCCGGCGTCGACGCGATGACGGTGAGCGGGCACAAGGTCGGCGGACCGCACGGCGCCGGCGCCCTCGTCGTACGACGCGAGGTCGGGGTGGTCCCGCTGGTCCACGGCGGCGGGCAGGAGCGCGACATCCGCAGCGGCACCCTCGACGCGCCCGCGATCGCCGGGTTCGCCGCCGCCGTCGAGCTGGCCGTGGCCCGCCAGGGCGAGCACGCGGCGCGGATGGCGGGGCTGCGCAAGCGGCTGGTCGACGGGGTCCTGCAGGTCGTGCCCGACGCGGTGCTCAACGGTCCGGGCCCCGACACCTGGGACGCCGAGCGGCTGCCCGGCAACGTGCACCTGTCCTTCCCCGGCTGCGAGGGCGACTCGCTGCTGATGCTGCTCGACGCCCGCGGCATCGAGTGCTCGACCGGCTCGGCCTGCTCGGCCGGGGTGCCGCAGGCCTCCCACGTGCTGCTGGCGATGGGCCGCAGCGACGCCGCCGCCCGCAGCTCGCTGCGGTTCTCGCTGGGCCACACCTCCACCGAGGCCGACGTCGAGGCCCTGGTCGGCGCGATCGGTGCCTGCGTCGAGCGGGCCCGGGGGGTCCGGCTCTGATGCGCGTCCTCGCCGCCATGTCGGGCGGCGTGGACTCCGCGGTCGCCGCGGCCCGCGCCGTCGAGGCCGGCCACGACGTCACCGGCATCCACCTGGCCCTCTCGCGCAACCCGGCGTCGTACCGCTCGGGGGCGCGGGGCTGCTGCACCATCGAGGACAGCAACGACGCGCGCCGGGCCGCCGACGTGATCGGCATCCCCTTCTACGTCTGGGACATGTCCGAGCGCTTCCACGAGGACGTCGTGGAGGACTTCATGGACGAGTACGCCGCCGGGCGCACCCCCAACCCGTGCCTGCGCTGCAACGAGAAGATCAAGTTCGCCGCGGTCCTCGACAAGGCGCTCGCGCTGGGCTTCGACGCGGTCGTGACCGGGCACTACGCCCAGCTGCGCACCGGCGACGACGGGCTGGTGGAGATGCACCGCGCGCTCGACCACGGCAAGGACCAGTCCTACGTGCTCGGGGTGCTCGACCAGCGCCAGCTGCGCCACTCGCTCTTCCCCCTCGGCGGCTCCACCAAGACCGACGTGCGCGCCGAGGCCGCCGAGCGCGGGCTGCTGGTCGCCGACAAGCCCGACAGCCACGACATCTGCTTCGTCGCCGACGGCGACAACGCCGGCTGGCTGCGCGAGAAGCTGGGCGACCGGGCCCCCAACCACGGCGGCGTGGTCGTCGACGACGCCACCGGCGAGGAGCTCGGGCGCCACGACGGCACCTACGGGTTCACCATCGGCCAGCGCAAGGGCCTGCGGATCGGTCGCCCGGCCCCCGACGGCAAGCCCCGTTTCGTGCTCGACATCGAGCCCGTCAGCGGCACCGTGCGGGTCGGGCCGCGCGAGCGGCTCGCGGTGCACCGGCTGCGCGGCATCCGCCCGCGCTGGTGCGGCACCCCGCCCACCCGGCTCGAGGGCCCGGCGGTGAGCGTGCAGCTGCGCGCCCACGGCGCCGAGCTGCCGGCCCGGGTCGTGGTCGACGACGGCGAGGAGCCCGAGGTCGTCGTCGAGCTCGGCGAGCCGGCGTACGGCATCGCGCCCGGGCAGGCGGTCGTCGTCTACGACGGCAGCCGGGTCGTCGGCTCGGCCACCATCACCGAGACCACCAGCAGCACCCCCAGCAGCACCCCCAGCAGCACCCGAGGAGACACGTGAGCGTCCTGGCCACCGCGATCGGCTCGATGCCCGGCGAGGACAGCGGCGGGGCCGCCTACCGCGAGGCGGTCAAGGTCGTCCTCGACTCGCTGCCCGACCTGGCGTGCGTGCCCGAGCTGCCCGGGCGCGGACCGGCCGCCACGATGACCGGGCGCACCCTGGCCGTCGTCGAGGGCCTCGACGTCGACCTGCAGCCCGCCGGGTGGCGCCTCACCGGTTCCTCGGGCAGCCCCGGGCTCGACCACCGCCGCACCCGAAGCCTGCTGGCCCAGGACCTCGACGCCGTCGAGGAGCTCGGCCAGGGCTACACCGGCACCGTCAAGCTCCAGCTCGCCGGCCCGTGGACGCTGGCGGCGACCGTCGAGCGCCCGCGCGGCGACGTCGTGCTCGGCGACCACGGTGCGCGGCGCGACCTCGCAGAGGCGCTGGCCGACGGGCTCGGCGCCCACGTGCGCGACGTGCGCCGACGGATGCCGAGCGCGGCCGCGCTGGTGGTCCAGCTCGACGAGCCCGCCCTGGCCTCGGTGCTCGCCGGCGCGGTGCCGACCGCGTCGGGCTTCGGCCGCCACCGCACCGTGCACCCGCCCGAGGCCTCGGCCCTGCTCGAGACCGTCATCGGGGCGGTCGTGGCCGAGGGCGCCGAGCCGTGGGTGCACTCGTGCGCCGCCGGCACCCCGCTGGCGCTGCTGCGCGGCGCCGGGGCCCGCGGCCTGCTCGTCGACGCCGACCGGCTCGGCGCCGCTGACCACGACGTGCTCGCCGAGGCGCTGGAGGCCGGGGACGCCGTGGTGCTGGGGGTGGTGCCGAGCACCGACCCCGACGGCCCGAACGGCTCGGTCACCGACACCGCGCTCACCCAGCGCGTCGTGCGCTGGCTCGACATGCTCGGCCTCGACCCCGCCTCGGGCCGCCTCGGCGTCTCGCCGGCCTGCGGCCTCGCCGGGGCGTCGTACGACTGGTCGCGGCGGGCGCTGGCCCTCAGCCGGGCCGTCGCCGACAACCTGACGAACCTGGGGTAGGTCCTAGGCGAGCGACCCTCCGGGGTCGTCCGTGCCGGCAGCTCCCGCACGCGCCCGCGCTGGTCGAGCAGTGACGAGCGCCAGCGAGGAACGTCGTCTAGACCGGGTGAGCTGGGCGTCGACGGTGACCGCTCGCCGCACGTCGGGTGGTGGCAGTCCGTTGGTCGAGCAGTGACGAGCGCCAGCGAGGAACGTCGTCGAGACCCGGTGAGTGGGGCGTCGACGGTGACCGCTCGCCGTACGCCGTGTGCTCACGGGGTTTCGACGGGCGCTCGAGCCTTCGGCCCTCGCTGCTCGACCAACGGCGGGGGAGACGCCAGGGGTGTCCCCGGCACCGGGCAGGATGTCCCTCATGAGCGACCCCACCCCCGCCGGAGACGAGGCGCGCGAGGAGCACCGCCGGCTGGCCGAGGAGATCGGCGACGCGCGCTGGCGCTACTACGTGCTCGACGACCCGACGATCGACGACGCCGACTTCGACGCCCGGATGCGGCGCCTCGAGGAGCTCGAGGACGCGTTCCCGGAGCTGCGCACCCCCGACTCGCCGACCCAGCAGGTCGGGGGAGCGGTCTCGACGCTCTTCACCGCCGTCGACCACCTCGAGCCGATGCAGAGCCTCGACAACGCGTTCTCCTACGAGGAGCTCCAGGCCTGGCACGAGCGGCTGCGCCGCGACGGCGTCGACGACCCGCCGCTGCTGTGCGAGCTGAAGGTCGACGGCCTGGCGATCAACCTGCTCTACGAGGAGGGTCGTCTGGTGCGGGCGCTGACCCGCGGCGACGGCCGCACGGGGGAGGACGTCACGCCCAACGTCAAGACCATCGACACCATCCCGCACCGCCTCACCGGCACCGACGAGTTCCCGGTGCCCGAGCTGGTCGAGGTGCGCGGCGAGGTGTTCCTGCCGGTGGCGGCGTTCGAGCGCCTCAACGAGGCGATGACCGAGGCGGGCAAGCCAGTCTTCGCCAACCCGCGCAACGCCGCCGCCGGCTCGCTGCGCCAGAAGGACCCCCGGGTCACCGCGACCCGGGCGCTGGGGATGGTCTGCCACGGCGTCGGCGCGCGCCGGGGCTTCGAGCCCGTCTCGCAGTCCGAGGCGTACGGTGCCCTGCGGGCCTGGGGCCTGCCCACCAGCGAGCGGGCCACGGTGCTGGCCACGCTCGCCGAGGTCGAGGCGCTGATCGCCCACCACGGCGAGCACCGCCACGACGTCGAGCACGAGATCGACGGCGTCGTGGTCAAGGTCGACGCGGTCAGCGACCAGCGGCGCCTGGGCTCGACCAGCCGCGCCCCGCGCTGGGCGATCGCCTTCAAGTACCCGCCCGAGGAGGTCAACGCCGAGCTGCTCGACATCCGCGTCAACGTCGGGCGCACCGGCCGCGTGACGCCGTACGGCGTCATGGTGCCGACCCGGGTGGCCGGCTCGACGGTCGAGAACGCCACGCTGCACAACGCCCACGAGGTGCGCCGCAAGGACGTGCGCCCGGGGGACACGGTGATCCTGCGCAAGGCCGGCGACGTCATCCCCGAGATCCTGGGCCCGGTGCTGGCGCTGCGGCCCGAGGGCCTCGAGCCGTGGGTGATGCCGACGCACTGCCCGGCCTGCGGCACGGCGCTGGCCGAGCAGAAGGAGGGCGACAAGGACCTGCGCTGCCCCAACCACGAGCAGTGCCCCGCCCAGGTGCGCGAGCGGGTCTTCCACGTGGCCGGGCGCGGCGCCTTCGACATCGAGGGCCTGGGCTACGAGGCCGCCTCGGCGCTGCTCGAGGCCGGCGTGATCACCAACGAGGGCGACGTCTTCGCGCTGACCGCGCAGGACCTGCTGCGCACCGAGCTCTTCACCCGGGCCGCCAAGCGCACCGAGGTCGATGACGCCACCGACGGCCGGGTGCTCTCGGCCAACGGGCAGCGGCTCCTCGACCACCTCGACCGCGCCAAGCAGGTGCCGCTGTGGCGGGTGCTGGTCGGGCTCTCGATCCGCCACGTCGGACCGACCGCCGCGCGGGCGCTGGCCCAGGAGTTCGGGTCGATGCAGCGCATCCGCGAGGCCAGCGAGGAGGACCTCGCCGCCGCCGAGGGGGTCGGCCCCACGATCGCGACCGCGGTCATCGAGTGGTTCGCCGTCGAGTGGCGCTGCCGCATCGTCGACGCCTGGGAGGCGGCCGGGGTCACGATGGCCGACGAGCGCGACGAGTCGGTGCCGCGCACCCTCGAGGGCCTCACGGTCGTGGTCACCGGCTCGCTGGTCGACTTCAGCCGTGACTCCGCCAAGGAGGCGATCCTGTCGCGGGGCGGCAAGGCCGCGGGCTCGGTGTCGAAGAAGACCGACTTCGTCGTGGTCGGCGACAACGCGGGCTCGAAGGCCGAGAAGGCCGAGCAGCTGGGGGTGCCGGTCCTCGACGAGGACGGCTTCAAGTCGCTGCTCGAGCAGGGCCCCCCGGAGGCCTGAGCGGCCGCCGGGGAGCCCGGAGGGAGCGGTCGGCTCAGGCGGCGAGCTTGGCGCCGATGCGCAGGGCCCGCTCGACGAGGTGGTCCATGGCGGCGAGGTCGTCCTTGTCGAGCTCGGACGAGGCGCCTGTGACCTTGCCGACCCCGTAGGGGTTGCCGTCGGTGAACTTGATCGGGTCGGTGTAGCCCGGGGGCACGATCACGCCGCCGAGGTGGACGAAGGTCGTGAGCATCGACAGCAGGGTGGTCTCCTGGCCGCCGTGCGCGGTCTGGCTGGCGGTGAAGCCGGCGTAGACCTTGTCGGCCAGGGCGCCCTGCTGCCACAGCGGGCCCAGGGTGTCGATGAAGGACTGCAGCTGGCTGGTGACGCTGCCGTAGCGGGTGCCGGAGCCGAGGAGGACCACGTCGGCCCAGGCCAGGTCCTCGGGCTCCGCGACCGGGCGGTCGGCCACCTCGGCCCGGTGCGCTGCCCAGCCCTCCACCGACGACCAGACCTCCTCGGGCGCGGTCTCGGCGACGTGGCGCAGCCGCACCTCGGCCCCGGCCTTCTCGGCGGTCTGCGCCGCGCGCTCGGCCAGCGCGTGCACGGTGCCGTAGGAGGAGTAGTAGACGATCGCGATCTTGGTCATGCGGACGCTCCCGGGAGGTCGAAGGAAGGTTGATACTTCAACTTCGACGGTAGGTGGTGCGCCGTCCCGGGCCGCCCACCCCCGGGGGTGGGTCAGGACTCGTAGGACAGGCCTGCGAGCCTCAGCGCCCCCTGCGCCGGGCCGGTGACGGGCTGCGTCTCGCAGACGCCGGTCGCGGGCGCGCAGGTGGTCGTGGTCCGAGCCTGGGTGTCGACGGAGAACAGGTGCCCACCGGCTGTCCACCCGAAGTCCCACGGTGCCTCGGCGATGGTCGTGGTGCGGCCGCTGTCGAGGTCGACGACGAGGAAGCCGTCCTCCTCCTGCTCGTCCTGGAAGACGACCTTGGCCAGGGTCCCGTCGGGCGACAGGTCGACGTAGGGGTAGCGCTCGCTGCTCACCCGGTAGAGGACCTCGTCGCGGACCAGGTCCACGACCCGCAGCTCCTCGCCGTCGCTCTCCACCACTCGTCCGCCGACGGCGGGGCCGGCGCCGGTGTACGGCACGACCTCGCGGCTGCGCCAGTCGACGGCCGTCGTGGCCCCGCCGTCGAAGCTGACGTAGACCAGGTCGCCGTCGAGCGCGACCGGTGGTGCCTCCCACCCGCCCGACATGGCGCCCTCGACGCGTACCCGGGCCCGTTCCTCCCCGGTGGTGACGTCGAGCACGACGACCTCCCAGCGGCGCGGTCCGCCGGTCGACTCCGCGTAGGCGAGCAGCGGCTGCTCAGGGTCGGTGCCCGGCACGCGGTCGCCGAGGTCGAGGTCGAGGGTCGCCTGGCTCGCGTCGGGTCGCACCAGCGTGTAGCGGGACGGGCCGTCGTCGTCGGTGGAGCTCACGCGACCGGTGCGCACCAGCGGGCCTGCGGAGGTGTAGTAGAGCACCTTCACCTCCTCGTCCACCTCCGCCGTGGAGCCGTCGCCCAGGTGGACCGTCGAGCCGGTGGCGAAGACGCCGTGGTCGAGGTACGCCGCGGTGGCGGGGTCGACGCCCCGGTGCCGGTCCGCCCGGTCCTCACCGCCGAGGACGGTGAGGCCGAGCGAGGCGCCCCCGATCACGACCAGGGCGAAGAGGGCCGATCCGGCAGCCGTGCCCGCCCGTCGGCGACGCCGGGCTCGACGCCCGGCGGCGAGGATCGAGGCCGCCGGGGCCGGTGGCACGTCGAGGCCGGCGGCCTCGTCCTGCAGCTGGAGCGCGAGTCTGTCAGTCATGGGGTCCTCCGGTGCTGGCGACGGTGACGACGTCGTCGGCCAGGAGGGCGCGCAGGCGCCTCAGGGCTTGCGACGTCTGGCTCTTGACGGTGCCCTCGTGGACGGCGAGCGCGGCGGCGGTCTCGGCCACGCTCATGTCCTCGTAGAAGCGCAGCACCACGACCGCCCGCTGGCGCGGGGCGAGCCGGGAGAGCGCGTCGAGCAGCGTCGGGCGCAGGGCCTCGTCGCTGCACGTCGCCGCCTCCGGCAGCACCTCGGTGGGCCGCTCGTTGCGCCACGACCTCCTGCGGAACCACGACGTCGCGGTGTTGAGCATGACGGTGCGCGCGTAGCCGGGGCCCGCGTCGACGCAGCGCACCTTCGACCACGAGGCGTAGGTCTTGGTGAGGGCGCTCTGCACGAGGTCCTCGGCCTCGGCGGCGTCGCCGAGGAGCAGGTACGCCGTGCGGTAGAGCGACGGCCAGCTGGCGCGCACCATCTCGCTGAACTCGGCGTCGGTGGGTGGTCGAGTCATGGGGTCTCCCGGGAGGTCACACCCAGGAGATGCCGCGAGCGCCGGTTCGGTTGCCTCCGGGGGCGCCCAGGCTGCGATCGACCGCGTCCAGAGCGCGTGAGACCGCTCAGCCCGCGAGCATGGTCAGCGCGACCGGGAAGTCGCGCAGCTCGTGGGCCAGCGCGTCCCACAGCCGGTCCACGGCCGCAGGGTCGCCGCCGCGGCCCGCCACGACGTCGCGCAGCCAGGCACGGGCCTCCGAGAGCACCGTGGGGTCGTCGCAGAGCAGGGCGCTGGCCACGGAGTCGACGACGTGGGAGGTGTGGGTGGCCAGGACGACGCGCCAGTCGTCGGGCGGCAGCGCCAGGTTGCCGAGGTCGAGCGCGGCCAGCACGTCGCCGACGATCCGGTCGGCCCCGGCCTGCACGGCCCGCGCCTCGGCCGCGCCCGGGTGGTGCAGCGCGGGGGCGGCGCCGACGTGGCGGGGCAGCTCGGCCAGCACCTCGAGGGCGCGCGCCGGCGACTCGGCGTACGCCGTGGCGCCGAGCGTGCGCCAGCGTCGCGCGTCGGTGAAGGCCCGCCCGCCGACCACCACGGGGGTGCCGGTGCCACGCACGGCCTCGACCTGGCGGCGCAGGCGGGGCAGCGACGAGGAGAGCGACGCGCTGAGCAGCACGGCCCGCGGGCCCCGGTCGAGGATCGTGGAGACCAGCTCGTCGCGCGAGGTGGAGGCGCCGGTGTGCACCGCGTCGAGCCCCCGCGCGCGCAGGACGGTGGTGAGCACCAGCGCCGGCATCGCGTGCCACTCGCGCTCGGCGCAGGCGACGAGCAGCAGCGGGCCGGGGCCCACGTGCAGGGTGTCGGCGAGGCGTCGGACCACGGCCTCGGAGACGGCCGTGGCCGCGTGCTCCTGCGCGACGCTCCAGTTGTTGGCCGCCCAGCGCTCGCCGACGCGGCGCTGGGCCTCGACGACGACCTGCTCGAGGAAGTCCTCGACCCCGAGACCGGCCTCGAGCGCGCGGGCGGCGACGGCGTGCGCCGCGTCGGTGTCGGCCGCGGAGACCGCGGCCCAGTAGTCCTCGCGGTGGGCCGCGCCGACCTCGTCGGTCAGCGTGCTCATGCGCCCGCCCCGACCTCGCGGTGCAGGACCACGAGCGCGATGTCGTCGTGCGCGCGCTCGCCCAGGTGGTCGGAGACGGCGACGGCGACGGCCTCGGCGACGGCGGCCGCCGGCATGCCGGCCACCGCGGCCAGCGTCGCCTCGAGCCGCTCCTGGCCGAAGAGGTCGTGCACGCCGCGGGCCTCGGTCACCCCGTCGGTGTAGAGCACCAGCGTGTCGCCGGGGTCGAGGCAGGCGGTGGTCTCCGGGAAGTCAGCGCCGTCCAGCAGCCCCAGCGCCACGCCCTGGCCCTCCTGGGCCTCGACGGACCCGTCGGCCCGGACGACCAGGGCGTCGGGGTGGCCGGCGCCGGCCAGGGTGACCTCGAGCCGGTCGCCGTCGCGGGTCAGGCGTCCGCACACGGCCGTGGCCAGGCGCTCGCTGAACTCGTCGTCCTGGTCGGCCTCGAGCACCAGCACCCGGTTGGTCAGCGCGAGCACCGCGCCCGGCTCGCGGTGCACCAGCGAGGAGGTGCGCACCGCGTTGCGGATGCGCTTGGCGTGCACGGCCGCCTCGACGCCCTTGCCGGTCACGTCGCCGCACAGCAGCATCAGGTCGTCGGGGTGGGCGGGGTCGCTGAGCACGTCGAAGAAGTCGCCGCCGACCGCCTGGGACTCGTGGGCCACGCGCACGTGGGTGGCGATCTGCAGGCCCGGCACCTCCGGCACCCGGCCGGGGGCCAGCGAGCGGCGCAGCACGTCGGCGACGTAGCGGCTCTCGGCGACCAGCAGGGTCGCGTCGAGGCCGACGCCGATGCGGTCGGTCAGGTCGCCCAGGAAGGCGTGCGAGCCCGAGAAGTCACCCCCGCGGTCGCGGCCGACGACCAGCGAGCCCAGGGTGCGGCCCCGCGCGGTCAGCGGCAGCACCACCAGCAGCTCCACCTCGCTCAGCTCGAGCCGGGCGGCGAGGTCGGGGTCCACGACCACCGAGCGGAGCGCCTCGCGCCGCGCCGACCCGTGGCGGGGCAGGACCACCTCGGTGGCCAGACCCGTCTCCATGGTGGCCGCGGCGTCGCGGGGGAGCGGGTCGGCCAGGGGCCTGCGCACCGTGGTCGGCTCGTCGACGTGGGTGCCGCTGCTGACCAGGTGGTGGGGACCGGAGCGGACGACCACCTGGGCGACGTCGACGACCTCGTCGAGCAGCAGCTCGACCAGGGCCTCGAGGCCGCGGTCGGGGTTCTGGACGGCCGAGACGCTGCGCGAGAGGCGCAGCAGGAACTCGGCGCGGCTGACGGCCTGGGCCAGCCGTGCGCGCGGCTCGGCGGATCGTGAGTCGGCGAGCAGACGCGCAGGACGTTCCCGCGTCGTCGCCGTCATCGAGCCTCCATGCTGCCGTTGCCTGCGACCACAGTAAGGAACTCGTGGGTGAAGTGCCCGTTCCCGGGCCCCGACCCACCCGGTCGGGTGGTCGGGCGCCGGCCTCCTAGGATGGCGCCCATGCCCGAGATCACCCGAGACGAGGTCGCCCACCTGGCGACCCTGGCCCGGATCGACCTGTCCGACGACGAGCTCGACCACCTGGCACCCCAGCTGTCGGTCATCCTCGAGTCGGTCGCCTCGATCAGCGAGGTGGCCGGCGCCGACGTGCCGCCGACCTCGCACCCGCTGCCGCTGACCAACGTCTTCCGCGAGGACGTCGTCAGGCCCGGCCTGAGCGCCGAGGAGGCCCTCGCGGGCGCCCCGGCCTCCGAGGAGCAGCGCTTCATGGTGCCGCGGATCCTGGGGGACGAGCAGTGAGCATCGACCTGACCCGCGCCAGCGCCGACGCGATGGCGCGCGCCCTGGCCGCCGGCGAGACGACCTCGGTCGAGCTCACGCAGGCGGCGCTCGACGCGATCGCCGCCGTCGACGGCGCCGTGCACGCCTACCTCCACGTCGACGCCGAGGGTGCGCTCGCGCAGGCCGCCGCCTCCGACGCCCGCCGCGCCGCCGGCACCCCCGCCTCGGCCCTCGACGGCGTGCCCGTCGCGGTCAAGGACGTGCTGGCCACCACCGGCCTGCCCACCACCTGCGGCTCGAAGATCCTCGAGGGCTGGCTGCCGCCGTACGACGCCACGGTCGTGGCCCGGCTCAAGGCCGCGGGCCTGCCGATCCTGGGCAAGACCAACATGGACGAGTTCGCCATGGGCTCCTCCACCGAGCACTCCGCCTACGGCCCGACCCACAACCCCTGGGACCTCGAGCGCATCCCCGGCGGCTCCGGCGGCGGCTCGGCCGCGGCCGTCGCCTCCTTCACCGCGCCGCTGGCCCTGGGCACCGACACCGGCGGCTCGATCCGCCAGCCCGGCGCCGTCACCGGCACCGTGGGCGTCAAGCCGACGTACGGCGGGGTCTCGCGCTACGGGCTGGTGGCGATGGCCAACTCCCTCGACCAGGTCGGCCCGGTCACCCGCACCGTCCTGGACGCGGCGCTGCTGCACGAGATCATCGGCGGCCACGACCCGCTCGACTCCACCTCGGTCGACCAGCCGCTGCCCCCGCTGGTCGAGGCGGCCCGCCAGGGCGCGGCCGGCGACCTGTCGGGGCTCAAGGTCGGGGTCATCACCGAGCTGTCCGGCGAGGGCTACCAGGCCGGCGTGCTGGCCCGCTTCCACGAGTCCGTCGAGCTGCTGGTGCAGGCCGGGGCCGAGGTCGTGGAGGTGTCGTGCCCGAACTTCGTGCACGCGCTGGCGACCTACTACCTGGTGATGCCCTGCGAGGCGTCCTCCAACCTCGCCAAGTTCGACGCGATGCGCTACGGCCTGCGGGTGCTGCCCGAGGGCGTGGAGTCGCCGTCGGCCGAGGAGGTCATGCGGGCCACCCGCGACGCCGGCTTCGGCGACGAGGTCAAGCGCCGCATCATCCTGGGCACCTACGCGCTCTCCAGCGGCTACTACGACGCCTACTACGGCACCGCGCAGCGGGTGCGCACCCTGATCTCCCAGGACTTCGCGGCCGCCTTCGAGAAGGTCGACGTGCTGGTCAGCCCGACGTCGCCGACCACCGCCTTCAAGCTCGGCGAGAAGCTCGACGACCCCCTCGCGATGTACCTCAACGACCTCGCGACCATCCCCGCGAACCTCGCCGGCGTGCCGGGCATCTCGGTGCCCAGCGGTCTCGCCGAGGAGGACGGGCTGCCCACCGGGTTCCAGGTGCTGGCCCCCGCCCTGGCCGACGACCGGCTCTACCGCGTCGGCGCGGCCCTGGAGGCCGCGCTGGAGGCGCAGTGGGGCGGCCCGCTGCTCGACAAGGCTCCCACCCTGGAAGGAGCGGCCCGATGAGCGCCGCCGAGACCCTCGTGCCGTTCGACGACGTGCTGGCCGCCTACGACCCCGCCCTGGGCCTCGAGGTCCATGTCGAGCTCAACACCAACACGAAGATGTTCTGCGGCTGCCCGACGGCCTTCGGCGCCGAGCCCAACACGCAGGTCTGCCCGACCTGCCTGGGCCTGCCGGGCGCGATGCCGGCGGTCAACCGGGTCGCGGTCGAGTCGGCGATCCGGATCGGCCTCGCGCTGAACTGCGAGATCGCCGAGTGGTGCCGCTTCGCGCGCAAGAACTACTTCTACCCCGACATGCCGAAGAACTTCCAGACCAGCCAGTACGACGAGCCGATCGCGTTCGAGGGCTGGATGGACGTCGACGTCGACGGGGAGACCTACCGGGTCGAGATCGAGCGCGCCCACATGGAGGAGGACACCGGCAAGTCGCTGCACGTCGGCGGCTCCACCGGCCGCATCCACGGCGCCGACTACTCGCTGGTCGACTACAACCGCGCCGGCATCCCCCTGATCGAGATCGTCACCAAGCCGATCACCGGCATGGGGGAGAAGGCCCCCGCGGTGGCCCGCGCCTACGTGCAGCAGCTGCGCGACCTGATCGTCGCGCTCGGGGTCTCCGAGGCGCGGATGGACCAGGGCAACCTGCGCGCCGACGTGAACCTGTCGCTGGCCCCCAAGGGCTCCACGACGCTCGGCACCCGCACCGAGACCAAGAACGTGAACTCCTTCCGCTCGGTGGAGCGCGCGGTGCGCTTCGAGATGCAGCGCCACGCCGGCATCCTGGGCTCCGGCGGCTCGATCCTGCAGGAGACCCGGCACTGGCACGAGGACACCGGCGTGACCACCAGCGGTCGCGAGAAGTCCGACGCCGACGACTACCGCTACTTCCCCGAGCCCGACCTCGTCCCGGTGGCGCCCTCGCGCGAGTGGGTCGAGCAGCTGCGAGGCACCCTGCCCGAGAACCCGACGCAGAAGCGGGCGCGGCTGCAGGCCGACTGGGGCTTCACCGACCTCGAGATGCGCGACACCGTGGGTGCCGGGGCGTTCGGGCTGGTCGAGGCCACCGTGGCCGCCGGCTGCGCGCCGCAGGCCGCCCGCAAGTGGTGGCTGGGCGAGATGGCGCGACGCGCCAACGACTCGGGCGCCGACATCGCCGACCTCGGGGTCACCCCGCTCGACGTGGCCCGGGTCCAGGCCCTGGTCGACGAGGGGTCGCTCAACGACAAGCTGGCGCGCCAGGTCTTCGACGGGCTCCTGGCCGGCGAGGGCACCCCCGACGAGATCGTCGCGGCCCGCGGCCTGGCCATCGTCTCCGACGAGGGTGCGCTCAACGCCGCCGTCGACGAGGCGATCGCCGCCAACCCCGACGTCGCCGACAAGATCCGCGACGGCAAGCACGCCGCGGCCGGTGCGCTCATCGGCGCGGTGATGAAGCAGATGCGCGGCCAGGCCGACGCCGCCCGGGTGCGCGAGCTGGTGCTCGAGAAGCTCGCCTGACGGGCGCGTACCGCCGCCGGGCCCCGGCGGCGGTACGCTCCGCTCACCAACTCCACATGCACGCCCTCGCAGGGGGAAGCCGGTCGAACTCCGGCGCTGACCCGCAACCGTGGGCCGTCCCAGGACGGCGAGCCGGAGCACCCTCGTGCGGCGTACCGATCACACGCTGTCGAGGACCGCAGCGGTGTCGCCCTCGCCGCGCGTGGGGTCGTCGCCGCTGCTCGCAGCGGAGAGGAACCCCGTGAAGCACCCCCTCACCCGTGGTGCGGCGCTCGTCGCCGGCACCGCCACGGCCCTGGCCGTCGTGGCCGCCGCCACGCCCGCCGTGGCCGGCACGGCTGACAAGCAGCAGGCCGCCGCCGACTGGCTGGCCGGCGAGCTCGACGGCGGCGTCGCCGTCAACGAGCAGTACGAGTTCAACGACTACGGCCTGAGCATCGACACCGGTCTGGCGCTGCGCGCCCAGGGCCTCAAGGCCCGCAAGATCGCGAAGATCAGCGACGCGCTCGCCGGCGCCGTCGACAGCTACACCACCGGGGCCGACTTCGGCTCCGACGACGTGTACGCCGGCGCCACGGCGAAGCTGGCCTCCTTCGTGGTCCGCACCGGCGGGGACCCGGCCGCCTTCGGCGGCGTCGACCTCGTCGAGCGCCTCGAGGGCCTGGTGGCCACCGAGGCCCCGGTCGCCGGTCGCCTGCAGGACTCCTCCTCCTACGGCGACTACGCCAACACCATCGGTCAGGCCTTCGCCGCCCAGGCGCTGCAGTCCGTGGGCGCCGAGCAGGCCGCGCCGGTGACGTCGTACCTGCTGCAGCAGCAGTGCGAGGCCGGCTACTTCCGGCTCTCGTTCGCCGCCGCCGACGCCCCCGAGCAGGGCTGCGACGCCGACCCCGGCGACCCCGAGCAGGGCGCCGACGTGACCGCACTGGTGGTGCTGAACCTGCTCGAGATCGAGGCCCCCTCGGCCGAGGTGCGCACCGCGGTCGACGACGCCACCGCGTGGCTGGTCAGCCAGCAGAGCGACGGCGGCGCCTTCGACGGCGGCCCCGACGCCGGGGTGAACTCCAACAGCACCGGCCTGGCCGGCTGGGCCCTCGGCGAGGCCGGCGTCTGCGGCAAGGCGCAGGGCGCCGCGCAGTGGGTCAAGAAGCAGCAGGCCGGTGGCCGGGACAAGGCCCTGGCCCAGGAGAAGGGCGCGATCGCCTACGACCGCGCCGCCTTCCTGAGCGGCAAGAAGGAGGGCATCACCACGCTGACCGCCGACCAGTGGCACCGGGCGACCGCCCAGGCCGCCCCGGCGCTGGAGAACCTGCGCAAGGTGGAGTGCAAGGCGTGAGCCTGCGCCGCTCCCGCTCCCGCACCGGCTCGGTCCTGCTGTCCGCCGTCGTCGCGCTCGGCGCGGCGACGGCGGGGCTGGTGGCGGCCCCGCCGACGGCGAGCGCCGCCACCTGCAGCAACGCCGGCGGCGTCTCCGTGGTCGTCGACTTCAAGGGCCTCGGTGGCGGGCAGCAGACGGGCTGCGTCACCGGTGAGGGCGGCAGCAGCGCCGCGGCGATCTTCTCCGCGGCCGGGGTGTCGCTGACCCGGGCCCGCAGGCAGCAGGGCTTCGTGTGCCGGGTGCAGGACGTGCCCGCCGACGACCCGTGCGTCAACGCCTCGCCCGCCGATGCCTACTGGTCGCTGTGGTGGTCCGACGGCTCGTCGGGCTCGTGGAGCTACTCCAGCCTGGGCGTCGACCAGCTCGAGATCCCCGAGGGCGGCTCGGTCGGGTTCGCCTGGGACGACCAGTCGGGCCAGGTGCAGCCCGGCACCGCCCCGCCGACCAAGCCGGCCGCCGCGCCCTCGCCCAGCAGCTCGGGCGGCTCGGGGGGCTCCGGTGGCTCGGGCAGCACGGGCTCGACCTCGGGTGGATCGGGTGGCTCGGGTGGTTCGGGCGGCACGGGCTCGACGACCCCGGCGACACCTGCGCCGTCCGGGGGCAGCGCCAGTGCCGGCGCCGCCGTCGAGGACGAGGCCACCACCGGGGCCGAGCAGGGCCGCAAGAGGACGAAGAAGGACAAGGGCGCGACGGAGCGGTCGAAGGACGGGCGCGACGAGGAGCCCGAGCAGTCCGGGGAGAGCGCCGGTGCCGACGACCAGGACACCGTGGTCGACCTCGACGACACCGAGCCGGTCGCGGTGCCCGCGACCGACTCCGACGGGCTGCCGACCTGGGTCGCCCCTGCGGTGCTCGCCCTGCTGGGGCTGGGCCTGGCCGGCGTCGCGGTGGTACGCCGCCGTCGTCGGCTGTGAGGCTGGCATGCCGCCGTCGGGGCCGACGGCGGTATGCTGCACCCACCAACCACACCCGCGCACGTCGGGGGAAGCCGGTCGAAGTCCGGCGCTGACCCGCAACCGTAGGCCGCCCCAGGGTGGCGAGCCGGAGCACCCGCGTGACGCGCACCGATCACACGCTGTCGAGGACCGCAGCGGTGTCGCCCCTGCACCACCGGGTCGCCGCCGCGTGCAGCGGAGGGGAGCCCCGTGAGGAGCCAGAGCCGTCGAGCCCCGCTCGCCGCAGCCGTGGCCTTCGCCCTGCTGGGCGCGACCGCGTGCGGCGCGGAGGAGTCGACGGCCCCCGAGGCGGCCCCCCGGGCCGAGCAGCCGCCCGAGGCCGCGCTGGCCGGCGGCTGGTTGTCCGAGCAGCTCACCGACGGGGTCGTGCGCAACGAGCAGTACGACTTCGACGACCACGGCCTGAGCATCGACGTGGCCCTCGCGCTGCGCGCCCTCGGCGGCCACGAGGCCACCGTCGCGCGGGTCGCCGACGCGCTGGACGGTGCGGTCGAGGCCTACACCAGCGGTGGCACCGACGGCCTCTACTCCGGCGCGGTCGCCAAGCTGGCCTCGTTCATGACGCTCGCGGGGGGGGACCCGACCGACGTCGGCGGCGCCGACCTCGTCGAGCGCCTCGAGGGCCTGGTCAGCAGCCGGCCTGCCTCGACCGGCCGCCTCCAGGACACCGCCCCCGGCGCCGACGTCGCCAACACCATCGGCCAGGCCTTCGCCGCCCACGCGCTCACCACGGCCGGCTCGGCGGCCGCCGCGCCGGTCACGGACTACCTGCTCGAGCAGCAGTGCGCCGACGGCTGGTTCCGGCTGCTGCTCACCGAGGACGCGAAGGCCGGCGACCAGTCCTGCGACGGTGGTGCGGCCGCGCGCACCGACGACCGCAGCGTCCCCGACACCGACGCGACGGCGCTCGTGGTCCTCTCGCTGCTCGAGCTCGAGGACCCCTCGCCGCAGGTCGTGGCGGCCGTCGACCGAGCAGCGGCCTGGCTCGTCGAGCAGCAGGCCGCCGACGGCAGCCTCACCGGCGAGCCGGCCAGCGGCTCCACGGTCGCCAGCGCCAACTCCACCGGCCTCGCCGGCTGGGTGCTGGGGCGGCTCGGCTCCTGCGCCGAGGCCGCCCGCGCCGCGCAGTGGCTCAGCGACCTGCAGGTGCCGGCGGGTGAGCGCGAGGCCGGCGCGGTCGCCTACGAGGAGGCGGCGTACGACGCGCTGCCGGGCACCGGTCGCATCACCACCCCCGAGCGTGACCAGTGGCGCCGCGCCACCGCCCAGGCGGCCCCCGCCCTGGAGCACCTCGAGCCCGGGCGCTGCGAGGCCGGGTCGTGACCAGCACCGCGAGCCCGGCGACGACCCCCGGGGCCCCCGTCGGCGGCAACGCCCGGTTGCCGCGCGACCTGCACCCGGTGGCCTGGTGGGTCTGGGCGATCGGCCTGGCCGCGGCCGCCTCGGGCACCACCAACCCGTTGAGCCTGCTGCTGCTGGTCGGCGTCGCCGCCCTCGTGGTCTCGGCCCGCCGCTCCGACCAGCCCTGGGCGGGCTCCTTCCGCCTCTACCTGTGGCTGGGGCTGGCGATCGTGGTGGTCCGGGTGCTCTTCCGCATCCTGCTCGGCGGTGGGTACGCCGGCGGGCCCGTGCTGCTCGACCTGCCCGAGATCCCGCTGCCCGACGCCGCCGCCGGCATCGCGCTGCTCGGCCCGCTGACCTCGCAGGCCCTGCTCGCCGGTCTGTACGACGGGATGCGGCTGGCCACCATCGTGGTGTGCATCGGCGCCGCCAACTCCCTGGCCAACCCCAAGCGGCTGCTGCGCTCGGTGCCCCCGGCGCTCTACGAGATCGGCACCGCCCTCGTGGTGGCGGTGACGGTGCTGCCGCAGCTGGCCGACTCGGTACGCCGGGTGCGCGCCGCGCAGGGCCTGCGGGCCGGCGCCGGTGGCCGCACCGGCCTGGTGCGGCGCTCGCTGGTGCCGGTCCTCGAGGACGCGCTCGACCGCTCGCTGGCGATGGCGGCCGGCATGGACGCGCGCGGCTACGGCCGCAGCCCCGAGCAGGGGCGTGGCGCCCGGCTGCTGACCGGGTCGCTGATGGTGGCCGGGCTGGTCGGGGTCTGCGTGGGCGTCTACGCCCTGCTCGACACGACCGCGCCGCGGGTGCTGGCGCTGCCGATGCTGGGCCTCGGCGTCGTCCTGGCGGTGGCGGGGCTGGCCACGGCCGGCCAGCGCGTCGAGCGCACCCGCTACCGGCCCGACCGCTGGCGCTGGCCCGACCTGGTCGTGGCGCTGAGCGGCGTCGGCGCCGGGGCGCTCGGCCTGTGGGTCGCCCGCGAGCAGCTCGCCATCGCCCACCCGCCGCTCGACGGCGTACCGACCGTGAGCGCCGCGGTGCTGCTGGCCACGGGCCTGGCTCTGGCCGGTGGGCTCGCGGCGCCCGACGCCGCCGTCCGGGGCGGGGGAGCGTCGTGATCGAGCTGCGCGGCATCCGCTTCGGCTACGCCACCGGGCCCGACGACGAGCACCGCATCCTCGACGGCGTCGACCTGGTCGTCGAGGAGGGCGAGCTGGTGGTGGTCTCCGGCCCCACCGGCGTCGGCAAGTCGACCCTGCTCGGGGTCGTCACCGGGCTGGTGCCGCGCTTCTCCGGCGGCGTCCTCGAGGGCGACGTGCTGCTCGACGGCGAGAGCATCGTGCACCGGCCGCCGCGCGAGCGGGCCCACGCGATCGGGTACGTCGGGCAGGACCCGGCCCGCGGCTTCGTGACCGACACCGTGGAGGAGGAACTGGCCTACGGGATGGAGCAGCTCGGCCTGCCCGGCGAGACGATGCGCCGCCGTGTCGAGGAGACCCTCGACCTGCTCGGCATCGCCGACCTGCGCTCCCGCGACCTGCGCACGCTCTCGGGCGGCCAGCAGCAGCGGGTGGCCATCGGCTCGGTGCTGACCATGCACCCCCGCCTGCTGGTGCTCGACGAGCCGACCTCGGCGCTCGACCCCACCGCCGCCGAGGAGGTGCTGGCCACGCTGACCCGCCTGGTGCACGACCTGGGTGTCTCGGTGCTCCTGGCCGAGCACCGCCTCGAGCGCGTGGTGCCGTTCGCCGACACCATGTGCCTGCTGCCCGGCGACGGGCGGCTGCTGGTGGGCCCGCCCGCCGAGCTGCTGCGCACCTCGCCGGTCGCCCCGCCGATCGTCGAGCTGGGCCGCGCCGCCGGCTGGTCGCCGCTGCCGCTGAGCGTGCGCGAGGCGCGCCGCGCCGCCAGGTCGCTGCGCCCCCGGCTGGTCGACCCGCCGGAGGAGCGCGCCACGGTGAGCCACGACCCCCGCACGGGCCTCGTGGCCCGCGGCCTGACCGTCAGCCACGGCGCGACCGTCGCGGTGCGCGAGGTCGACCTGAGCCTGCCGCCGGGCCGGGTGACCGCGCTGATGGGCCGCAACGGCGCCGGCAAGTCGTCGCTGCTGTGGGCGCTGCAGGGCACCGGTCGCCGCTTCGCCGGAGCCGTCACCGCGGCGGGCACCGACCCGGCCTCGGTCCAGCCCGCCGAGCGGAGGGCGCTGGTGGGCCTGCTGCCCCAGAACGCCGCCGACCTGCTCTACCTCGAGACCGTCGACGAGGAGCTGGCCGCCGGCGACCCCGCCGGCGCCCCTGGCGCCTGTCGGGCCCTGCTCGACCGGCTGGTGCCCGGCATCGACGGCGACGCCCACCCCCGCGACCTCTCCGAGGGCCAGCGCCTGGCGCTGGCCCTGGCCCTGGTGGTGGCGGCCCGCCCCGGGGCGGTGCTGCTCGACGAGCCCACCCGCGGGCTCGACTACTCGGCCAAGGCCGAGCTGGCCCGGGTGCTGCGGGCCCTGGCCGCCGAGGGGCACGCCGTCCTGGTCGCCACCCACGACGTCGAGTTCGTGGCCCAGGCCGCCGACGACGCCGTGGTGATGGCCGAGGGCGAGGTCGTCTCCTCGGGGCCGGCCCGCCGCGTGGTCGTCGAGTCGCCCGCCTTCGCGCCCCAGGTCACCAAGGTGCTGGGCGCGCCGTGGCTGCGCGTCGACGAGGTCGTCACCGCCCTGGAGCCGGCGTGAGCACCCCGGTGCTGACCCGCGTCGCAGCCGTGCCGCTGGGCCGGCGCTCGGCGCTCGTGCTCGCCCTGGCCTCGGTGGCCGGGCTGATGATGCTGGTCTGGCCGCTGCTGCTGCAGGTGCCCGAGGGCACCCGGGTCGACCCGCCGTTCCTCTTCCTGGCGCTGCTGCCCGTCGTGGTCGCGGTGGTGCTGGCCGAGGTCAGCGAGGGCGGCCTCGACGCCCGGGTGCTGGCGGTGCTGGGGGTGCTCAGCGCCGTCAACGCCCTGGCCCGGGCCATCTCCCCGGGCATCGCCGGGGTCGAGCTGGTCTTCTTCCTGCTGGTGCTCGGCGGCCGGGTCTTCGGGCCCGGGTTCGGGTTCGTGCTGGGCTGCACCAGCCTCTTCGCCTCGGCCCTGGTCACCGCCGGGGTCGGGCCGTGGCTGCCCTACCAGATGCTGGTCGCGGCCTGGGTCGGCATGGGCGCCGGCCTGCTGCCGCGCCGCCCCCGCGGGCGCAGCGAGATCGCGATGCTGGTCGTCTACGGGATCGTGGCGGCCTACGTCTTCGGCGCCCTGATGAACCTGTCGGGCTGGCCGTTCATCCTGGGGGTCGCGGTGCCCGGCCACGAGGGCGACCTCAGCTACGTCGCCGGCGCGCCGGTGCTCGAGAACCTGCACCGGTTCGCGATCTACACCCTGCTGACCTCGACCGGCGGCTGGGACACCCTGCGGGCGGTCACCAACACGGTGGCGATCGTGCTCCTGGGGCCCTCGATCCTGGCCGTCCTGCGCCGGGCGGCCCGCCGGGCCACCGTGACCGGCAGCGTGACGGGCAGCGTGACCGGCAGCGTGGCGGGGGTCAGGGACGGATCCTGAGGATCTTGTCGTCCTCGGCGCCCGGGCTGCCCCGGCCGTCGCGGTTGCTGGTGGTCACCCACAGCGACCCGTCGGGCGCCTCAGCGACGGTGCGCAGGCGGCCGTGCTCGCCCACCAGGTACGCCGTCGACTCGCCGGCCCGGCGACCCTGGTCGTCGACCTCGACGCGCCAGAGCCGCTCGCCCTGCAGCGCGCCCAGCCACAGGTGGCCACCCGCCAGCGCCAGCCCCGAGGGCGAGGCCTCCCCGGTGGGCCAGGTGACCTGCGGGTCGACGTACGCGTCCTGCCCGCCGACCCCCTCGACGGCCGGCCACCCGTGGTCCTCGCCGCCGTCGATGCGGTTGAGCTCGTCGGCGGTGCTGTCGCCGAACTCCGAGGCCCACAGCCGGTCGCCGACGAAGGCCAGGCCCTGCACGTTGCGGTGGCCCGAGGAGAAGACCGGGCTGTCGGGGCGGGGGTTGCCCGGGGCCGGCTCGCCGTCGGTGGTGATCCGCAGGATCTTGCCGCCGAGGCTGTCGGGGTCGGGGGCCCGGGAGGGCTCGCCGGCGTCACCGGTCGAGACGTAGAGGTGGCCGTCGGGGCCGAAGAGGAGCCGGCCGCCGTCGTGGATGAAGCCGTTGGGGATGCCGGTCAGCACCGGTTCGGTCTCGCCCAGCCGCATCCCGCGCAGCCGGGCCCGCACCACCCGGTTGTCCTCGGCGGTGCTGACGTAGAGGTAGAGCATCCGGTCGTCCTCGAAGTCCGGCGAGACCGCGACTCCCAGGAGGCCGGCCTCGCCCTGCGCGACCCGTTCCTCGACGGTGCCGGCCACGACCACCCGGTGCTGCTCGCCGCGCAGCAGCAGCACCCGGCCGCTGTCCCGCTCGGTGACGACCGCGTCGCCGTCGGGCAGGAAGTCCAGCCCCCAGGGCACCTCGAGCCCCGTCGCGACGGTCTCGAGCAGCCGCGGCGCCCGGGCCGGGGCCGTGGAGGTCGACGCCGTGGCGGAGGGGGAGGGGGAGTCGGACCCCGACCCGGTCGGGGTGGCCGGCAGCGGTGTGGTGTCCGGCGTCGTCTCGATGATCCGCACGTCGGTGCTGTTGCCCTCCTCCAGGCAACCGCCGAGCAGCACCGCACCCAGCAGGGTGCCGGCGAGCAGGGCCGGCCGGCGCCTCACCCGCACCGCTCGAGCAGCTCGAGCAGCAGCCGGTGCACCTCGTCGGGGTGCTCCAGCGGCAGGAAGTGGCTGCCGGGCAGCTCGTGGTACGCCGCCCCCGGCACCCGGGCGGCCGCCCGGGCCATGTCGCGCGCCCCGGCCAGCACGTCCCAGGTGCCGGCCACGAAGGTGACCGGCACCCGCAGGTGGCGCAGCGAGACCCGGGCGTGCTCGGAGGTGCGCAGCGCGAGGTGGAAGTACCAGTCGAGGGGGGTGGTCAGGAACTCGCGCACCGCCATCGCCGCGATGTCGGGGTCGCGCACCGGCAGCATGAAGCCGGTGTGGCTCAGGGCCGTGATCGTGCGCGGACCGATCGGCAGCCGCGTCGAGATCGGGGTGAGCGCGCAGCCGGCGTGCTTGGCCACACGGGCGGCGTTGACGGTCAGCAGCCGGGCCACCGGCCGCGGCAGCCGCAGCGGGGCGAGCATCGTGGCGAAGGTGTCGCCGGGCACCCCGGCCACCGCGAAGAGGCCGCTGACGCGCTCGGGGTGGCGCAGCGCGAGCTCGAACATGGTGTTCACGCCCATCGACCAGCCCATCAGCACCGCCCGGTCGATGCCGAAGTGGTCCATCACCGAGAGCCCGTCGTCGACGATGTCCTCGATCCCGCAGTGGGACCTGTCGCGGGGGCGCTCGGAGCCGCCCACCCCGCGGTGGTGCCACGACACCACCCGCACCCCGCAGCCGGGGTCGAGCAGGGCCGGCCAGGCGTAGGCGCTGGTGCCGAGCCCGTTGCACAGCACGACCGTGGGGCCCTCGATGGTGCCCTCGGGGTCGTTGGTCCAGGCTCGCAGCCGGGTCCCGTCGTCGGAGATGACCTCGGAGAACGCGAGGGACGGTGTCGAGGTGCGGGCCTGGGAGGTCGGCATGCGCCGATTGTGCCGCACCGCGCGGGCGGCGGCCCGCGGGTGCTCAGAAGTGCTGCGCGCGCGGTGGGTGGTGGGGGTCGTGGTGCTGCTGCTGGCGGTGGTGGCGCGCGAGCTCGAGGCGCTCGAGGTAGGTCTCCACCTCGTGGCGCTCCACCCGGCGACGGGCGGCGTCGGTGCTGGCCACCATGGCGTTGTGCTGGGCGCGCTCCTGGGAGGCGACGGGCCAGCGGCGGGCGGCGTCGGCGAGACCCAGGACAGGCAGGACGAGGTGGCGGGCGAGAGACATCGAGGGGCTCCCCAGGGGGTCGGCGAGACCCCGACACTAGGACGCGTGACCGACGCTGGGGAGACCGTGGCGTCAAGCCCGCGTGAACAGCCAGGTCAGCGACTCAGTCGAGGACCGGCACCCGGGCGCGCTGGGAGCGGGTGGCGCCGATGCTGGCCAGCACCACGCAGGCCACGGCGACGTACTGCACCGCCCCGAGCAGCTCGCCGAGCACGACGATGCCGGCGAGGGCTGCGGCGGCCGGCTCGAGGCTCATCAGGATGCCGAAGACGGCCGGGCGCAGGCTGCGCAGCGCGACCAGCTCGCAGCTGTAGGGGATCACCGACGACAGCAGGCCGACCGCGGCGCCGATGAGCAGCACCCGCGGGTCGAGCAGGTCGCTGCCGCCGGTGCCGACGGCGAAGGGCAGCAGCACCAGCGCGGCGACCGCGCTGGCCAGCACCAGGCCGTCGACGCCCTCCCAGTGCCTGCCGGTCTCGGCGCTGAGCAGGATGTAGGCCGCCCACGCGGCGCCGGCCAGCAGCGCGAAGCCGACGCCGGCCCAGGTCAGGTCGTCGCCGTCGAAGCCGAGCAGCGCGACCCCCACCCCCGCCAGCACCACCCAGACGAGGTCGCGGGCCCGGCGCGAGCCCAGCACCGCCAGCGTGAGCGGGCCGATGAACTCGATGGTCACCGCCACCCCCAGCGGGATGCGGGCGAAGGACTGGTAGATCGACCAGTTCATCAGGCCCAGGCTGAGCCCGAACGCCACCACCACCGCCCAGTCGCGCCGGGTGCGTCCGCGCAGGCGCGGGCGCACGACCAGGGCGAGCACCAGCACGCTCGAGGCCAGGCGCAGCCACACCATCGTGGTCGGGCCGATCTCGTCGAAGATCGACTTCGCGACGCTGGCGCCGAGCTGCACCGAGGCGATCCCGATGAGGACCAGCCACACGGGTGACACGGCCTGCGGCAGGGGCGACGATGAGTTCGGGCCGACCACGCGGTCAATGTACGGGTGGGACGTCGAGGAGAGGACAGCGACATGACGCAGCAGGGCAGGACGGTGCTGATGGTCGGCACCCGCAAGGGACTGTGGGTGGGGGAGTCCGACGACCGGCGCCAGGAGTGGTCCTTCACCGGCCCCCACCACGACATGCAGGAGGTCTACTCCTGCCTGGTCGACACCCGGGTGCGCGACGAGCACGGCCGGCCCCGGTTGCTGGCCGGTGCCGCCTCGACGTGGTTCGGCCCGCAGGTGCAGGTCTCCGACGACCTCGGCGGCGCCTGGCACGAGGCGGAGCAGCCGCCGGCCTTCCCCGACGACGTCGACGCCTCGGTCGAGCGGGTGTGGCAGCTGGTGGCCGGCAGCGAGCCGGGGGTGCTGTGGGCCGGCACCGAGCCGGGGGCGGTGTTCCGCTCCCGCGACGACGGCCGCACCTGGCAGCTCGAGCGCGCCCTGTGGGACCACCCGCACCGTCCGCAGTGGGCCGAGGGGTTCGGCGGCCAGGCCTTCCACACGGTGCTGCCGCACCCCACCGACCCGGGTTCGGCGGTGGCGGCGCTCTCGACCGGCGGCGTCTACCGCACCACCGACGACGGCGCGTCGTGGCACCCGCGCAACCAGGGCATCCGGGCCGAGTTCCTGCCCGAGGGCGAGCAGTACCCCGAGTTCGGCCAGTGCGTGCACAAGGTCGCGCGCCACCCCGCCCGTCCCGAGCGGCTCTTCGCCCAGAACCACGGCGGGGTCTACCGCTCCGACGACGAGGGCGGCAGCTGGACCTCGATCGCCGACGGTCTGCCGGCCGACTTCGGCTTCCCGGTGGTGGTGCACCCGCACGAGCCCGACACGGCCTACGTCTTCCCCCTCGCCGGCGCCGACGGCCGCTACCCGCCCGGGGGCCGCGCCCGGGTGTGGCGCTCGCGCGACGCGGGGGAGAGCTGGCAGGAGCTGGGAGAGGGCCTGCCCGACAGCTTCTTCGTCGGGGTGATGCGCGACGCGATGTGCAGCGACGACCACCCCTCGGCCGGGCTCTACGTCGGCGCGCGCAACGGCAGCGTCTGGGCCTCCGCCGACTCCGGCGAGACCTGGCGCTGCGTCGTCAGCGACCTGCCCGACGTGGTCTGCGTGCGCGCCGCCTCCTACTGACCCGCCGCCGGCGTACGGCGGGCTGCTCGACCGCCGGGGTCACAGGGTGGCGGCGGGGACCCCTGCGGTGATCCGGCTGCCGTCGGCCCGGGTGCCGCCCAGCTGGGGGCGGTCGTCGAGCGGGTGCGGCAGGCGGGTGCCGTGGGCGTCGAGCTCGACGACCAGCGGCCGGTCGGGGCCGACCTCGTGCTCGGTGCCGCGCACGCTCAGCCGCACCGGGCCGGGCCCGTCGACGACCGCGACGCACAGGCGGTCGGGACGCACCTCGAGCGCCAGGCGGTGGCCCTGCCAGGCGAGCTGGCAGCGCAGCACCGGGAAGGCGTCGGGCAGGCGCGGGTCGAAGGTGAGCCGGCCGCCGTGGTCGCGCATGCCGGCGAAGCCGTTGACCAGCGCCGCCCACACCCCGCCGGCCGAGGCGATGTGGAGGCCGTCGTCGGTGTTGCCGTGCAGGTTGGCCAGGTCGACGTGCAGCGCCTGGCGGAAGTAGCCCCAGGCCGCGTCGGCGTACCCGACCTCGGCGGCGACCACCGACTGCACCACCGCCGAGAGCGTGGAGTCGCCGGTGGTGATCGGGTCGTAGTACTCGAAGTCGGCGAGCTTCTCCTCGGCGGTGAAGCGGTCGCCCTGCAGGAACAGCGCCAGCACGACGTCGGCCTGCTTGAGCACCTGGAACCGGTAGATGACCAGCGGGTGGTAGTGCAGCAGCAGGGGGCGCAGCGAGTCGGGGGTCTCGGAGAGGTCCCAGACCTCGCGGTCGAGGAAGGCGTCGTCCTGCGGGTGGATGCCCAGGCCCTCGTCGAAGGGGATGTGCATGCCCTTGGCGCAGCGCGCCCACTCGGCGACCTCGTCGTCGTCGAGCTCGAGACGGGCGCGCACCTGCTCGAAGTCCTCGGGGTGGTCGCGGCGCACCGTCTCGACCGCGGCCACGGCCTGCTCGAGGTTGTAGCGGGCCATCACGTTGGTGAACAGGTTGTTGTTCACGACCGTCGTGTACTCGTCGGGCCCCGTGACGCCGTGGATGTGGAACGACGGCGTGCCGTTGGAGCGCCAGAAGCCGAGGTCGACCCACATCCGGGAGGTCTCGACGAGCATGTCGATGCCGTCGCGCACCAGGAAGCCCACGTCGCCCGAGGCGGCGACGTACTGTATCAGGGCGTGGGCCACGTCGGCGTCGATGTGCACCTGCGCGGTGCCGGCGGCGTAGTAGGCCGAGGCCTCCTCGCCGTTGATGGTGCGCCAGGGGTAGAGGGCCCCGCTCTGGGCCATCTCGCGGGCCCGGTGCCGGGCGGCGGGCAGCATCCGGCTGCGGAAGTGCAGCAGGTTCCGCGCCAGGTGCGGCTGGGTGTAGGTCAGGAACGGCGCGACGTAGATCTCGCTGTCCCAGAAGTAGTGGCCCTCGTAGCCCGACCCGGTGACGCCCTTGGCGGGCACCCCCTGCTGGTCGGCGCGGGCGCTGGCCTGGGCCAGCGAGAAGAGGTTGAAGCGGATCGCCTGCTGGATCGCGATCTGCTCGTCGGGCGCGTCCTCCTCGGTGACCTCGACGTCGGCGGCCGCCCAGAAGTCGGCGTACCAGTCGCGCTGCTCCTCGAGGTAGTGGTCCAGGCCGTGGTGACGCGCCCGGTCGAGGGTGCGCTCGCAGCGGTCGGCCAGCTCGCGCACGGGCACGCCTCGCGAGGTGTGGTAGGCCACCGTCTTCTGCAGGCGCACCGGGTTGCCCTCGGTGGCCTCGACCCGGAAGACCATCTTGGTGAGGTCCTCGTCGGCACGCCGCACGACCTCGGTGGGGTCGTCGGTGGTGAGCACGTGGTCGGCGGCCACCGCGATGGTCATCCGCGAGTTCGCGCAGGTGTAGCCCAGCTCCATGCGCTGCTGCTGCGCCGAGTGCAGGCGCGGCACGAGCACCCGGTCCTCGAAGGCGGCCGCCTTGCGCGGGTCGATGCCCTCGCCCATGGCCGCGTGCGGGTCGTGGTACTCGTCGGTGCCGTCCTGGCGGTTCATCAGCTGCGAGGAGATGGTGATCGGCGCGTCGCCCTCGACCATCGTCACCGTTAGCCCGAGCAGGGCGAGGTGGCGCTGGGTCATCGAGACCATCCGCGTCGACTCGACCTTGACCCGCTTGCCCGACGGGGTGCGCCACAGCAGGGAGCGGCGCAGCACGCCGTCGCGGAAGTCGAGGGAGCGCTCGTAGCGCTCGAGGTCGGCGGTGCCCAGGATGAGCGGCTCGTCGTCGACGTAGACCTTCATCAGCTTGGCGTCGGGCACGTTGACGATCGTCTGGCCGGTCTGGGCGAAGCCGACGGCGGCCTCGGCGTGCCGGATCGGCCAGGTCTCGTGGAAGCCGTTGACGAAGGTGCCGTGGGCGTGGGCGTCGCGCCCCTCCTCGGGGTTGCCGCGCATGCCGAGGTAGCCGTTGGCGACGCTGAAGAGGGTCTCGGTGACCCCGAGGTCGTCGGCGCGGTGCGAGCGCTCGACCAGGCGCCACGGGTGCACCGGGAACCGCCCGCGGTCGATCGGGTCGTCGGTGACGAAGCGGCGGGTCACGCGTCGGCCCCCGAGACCAGCTCGGCGAGGTCGCCGACCACCAGGTGGGCCCCGGCCTCGCGCAGCACCTCGGCGCCGACGCCGCGGTCGACGCCGATGACCAGCCCGAAGCCGCCGGCCGCGCCGGCGCGCACGCCCGAGACGGCGTCCTCGAAGACCACGCAGCGCTCGACCTCGGCGCCGAGCTCGCGGGCGGCGTGCACGAACGTGTCGGGCGCCGGCTTGCCGGGCAGGCCGAGCTCGGTGGCGACGGCGCCGCTGACGACGGTGCCGAAGCGCTCGGCCAGGCCGGCCGCCTCGAGCACGGCCGGAGCGTTGGCCGAGGACGACACGACGGCCAGGGGCATGCCGAGCGCGCGCAGCTCGTCGAGCAGCGCGACCGAGCCGGGGTAGGCCTCGACGCCGTCCCGGGCCAGCACCGCGTTGAACGCCTCGTTCTTGCGGTCGCCCAGCTCGCGCACCTGCTCCTCGGTCAGCTCGATGCCGCGCGAGGCCACGAAGTCGCGCACCCCGTCGTAGCGGGGCTTGCCGTCGACGTGGGCGAAGTAGTCGGCGTCGGTGTACGCCGAGCGGTCGCCGTCGGTGCCCTCGTGGGACTCCAGGAAGGCGTTGAACATCTCCGCCCAGGCGCGCATGTGCACCTCGGCGGTCGGCGTGATCACGCCGTCGAGGTCGAGCAGCACGGCGTCGTGGTCTCTCCAGGTCACAGTCCTCACCCTCCGAGGCTAGGGCCCCGACCGGTGCGCGCGCAGATCGACGTACTGAGACGGGGCGATGGTGCGACGACCGTCACGGATAGCCTGGCCCCATGACCGGACCGTCCGAGCGCCCCGACCTCAAGCCCCGTTCCCGCGACGTCACCGACGGCCTCGAGCGTGCCGCCTCGCGCGGCATGCTGCGAGCGGTGGGGATGGGCGACGACGACTGGGAGAAGCCCCAGATCGGCGTCGCGTCGAGCTGGAACGAGATCACCCCCTGCAACCTGTCGCTGGACCGCCTGGCCAAGGCGGTCAAGAACGGCGTGCACGCCGCGGGCGGCTACCCGCTGGAGTTCGGCACCATCTCGGTCTCCGACGGCATCTCGATGGGCCACGAGGGCATGCACTTCTCGCTGGTCTCCCGCGAGGTCATCGCCGACTCCGTCGAGGTCGTGATGAGCGCCGAGCGCCTCGACGGCTCGGTGCTGCTCGCCGGCTGCGACAAGTCGCTGCCCGGGATGCTGATGGCCGCCGCGCGCCTCGACCTGGCCTCCGTCTTCATGTACGCCGGCTCGATCATGCCCGGCCAGGTCGACGGCGAGGACGTCACGATCATCGACGCCTTCGAGGCGGTCGGCGCGTGCCTGGCCGGCAAGATCACCCGCGAGGAGGTCGACCGCATCGAGCGGGCGATCTGCCCCGGCGAGGGCGCCTGCGGCGGCATGTACACCGCGAACACGATGGCTGCCGTCGGCGAGGCCCTGGGCATGTCGCTGCCGGGCTCGGCCGCGCCGCCGGCCGTCGACCGTCGCCGCGACGGCTTCGCGCACCGCTCCGGCGAGGCCGTGGTCGGGATGCTGCGCGAGGGCATCACCGCGCGCCAGATCATGACGATGGAGGCCTTCGAGAACGCGATCACCGTCGTGATGGCGCTCGGCGGCTCCACCAACGCCGTGCTGCACCTGCTCGCGATCGCCCGCGAGGCGGAGGTGCCGCTGACGATCGACGACTTCAACCGCATCGGCGACAAGGTGCCGCACCTGGGCGACCTCAAGCCGTTCGGCAAGTACGTCATGAACGACGTCGACAAGATCGGCGGCATCCCCGTGGTGATGAAGGCGCTGCTCGACGCGGGCCTGATGCACGGCGACGTCCTGACCGTCACCGGCCGCACCATGGCCGAGAACCTCGAGGCGCTGGCGCCGCCGGCCCTCGACGACGACGTGATCCGCAGCCTGCAGCGCCCGATCCACGCCACCGGCGGCCTGACCATCCTCAAGGGCTCGCTGGCCCCCGAGGGCGCGGTCGTGAAGTCGGCCGGCTTCGACGAGACCGTCTTCGAGGGCACCGCCCGGGTCTTCGACGGCGAGCGCGCCGCGATGGACGCCCTCTCGGCCGGCGAGATCAAGGCCCGCGACGTGGTCGTCATCCGCTACGAGGGCCCCAAGGGCGGCCCCGGCATGCGCGAGATGCTCGCCATCACCGGCGCCATCAAGGGCGCGGGCCTGGGCAAGGACGTGCTGCTGCTCACCGACGGCCGGTTCTCCGGCGGCACCACCGGCCTGTGCGTGGGCCACGTCGCGCCCGAGGCCGTCGACGGCGGCCCGATCGCGTTCGTGCGCGACGGCGACAAGATCACCCTCGACGTCCTCAACCGCACCCTCGAGGTCGAGCAGGGCGACGACTGGGAGTCGCGCAAGGAGGGCTGGGAGCCCAACCCCCCGAAGTACACCCGCGGCGTGCTGGGCAAGTACGCCAAGACCGTCTCCTCGGCGGCCCACGGGGCGGTCACCGGCTGACGGCCGACCGGTCACTTTCGAACCTTCCACCGGTCACTTCTGAACCCGCGGCGGGTGCGAAAGTGACTGCTCGGTGGTTCAGAAGTGACTGCTCGGCTTGCTACCAGGTGTCGACGGTGCGGCCGGAGCCGACGAGGCGGCCGTCACGGGCCGCGGCGCCGATCACGGCGGCGAGCACCTGACGGGTCTCGGCGGGGTCGATGACGTCGTCGATCTCGAAGTGCCGGGCCACGTTGAGGGCCGTCGAGTGCGCCTGGGCGTACGCCGTGAGCTCGCGCACCTGCTGCTCCCGCTCGGCCTCGTCCTCGATCGCCTCGAGCTCGCGGCGCATCGACAGGCGCACCGCGCCCTCGAGACCCATCGCGCCGAGGTGCGCGCCGGGCCAGGCCAGCGTCATCAGCGGCTGGTGGGTGCTGCCGCCGAGCATCGCCTGGGCGCCGAGGCCGTAGCCGCGCCGCAGCACCACCCCGACCAGCGGCACCTGCAGCTGGGCGCCGGCGACCAGCAGCCGTGAGGTGTGGCGCACCAGGCCGGTGCGCTCGGCGTCGGGGCCGACCATCATCCCGGGGGTGTCGACCAGCGACACGACGGGGAAGCCGTGGGCGTCGCACAGCTGGAGGAACCGGGCGGCCTTGTCGCCGGCGTCGGCGGTGATCGCGCCGGCCAGGTGCCGGGTGTCGTTGCCGAGCAGGCCGACGGTGCGGCCCTCGATGCGCCCCAGCGCGGTCAGCAGCTCGGGCGCGAAGTCGGGGCGCACCTCGGTGACCGTGCCTGCGTCGCAGATCGTCTCCACCACCGGCCCCAGCTCGTACGACGTCCGCTCGCCGTCGGGCACGGCCTCGCGCAGCGGCGTCTGGTCGGGGACCTCCCAGGTCTCCTCGTCGCCCAGGAAGTAGCCGATGAGCGCGCGGGCGGCGTCGACCGCGTCGTCCTCGTCGACGGCGACGTCGACCACGCCGTTGGCGGTCATCACGTCGAGGGGGCCGACGTCGGCGGCCCGGACGTCACCGAGCCCGCCGCCGGCGATCATCGCCGGGCCACCCATGCCCAGCGAGGCGCGGGGCGTGGCGACGACCAGGTCGGAGCAGCCGGCGACGACCGCGTTGCCGGCGAAGCAGGGGCCCTCGACGACGGCGATGCGCGGCACCTTCCCCGACAGCCGGGCCCAGGCGGCGAAGGTGGTCACGTCGAGCGCGGAGACCAGCGGGATGTCGGTGTCGCCGGGGCGGCCCCCGCCGCCGGTGGCGAAGAAGACGCAGGGCAGGGCGAGGCGCTCGACGACGTCGAGCAGCCGGTCGGTCTTGCGGTGCCCGCGCATGCCCTGGGTGCCGGCCATCACCAGGTAGTCGTAGGACAGCACCGCGACCGGGCGGCCGTCGATGGTGGCCAGCCCGCCGACGATGCCGTCGGCGACGGTGCGGTCGAGCAGGTCGTCCATCGACCGCTTGTCCTCCTGGGCGGCGGTGACGAAGCGGCCGTACTCGACGAAGCTGCCGGGGTCGACGAGCGCCGCGACCTGCTCGCGGGCGGTGCGGCCACCGCGCGCGTGCAGCGCCTCGACCGCCTCGGGGCGGGCGGCGTCCTCGGTCAGGGCCCGCCGCGCGAGCACCTCCAGCAGCTCGGGTCGGATCGACCCAGGACTCGAAGCGAGGGGGGACATGGCGGGGAGTCTAGGAGCGGGCCCGGTGGGGTAGACATGCGCCGTGACCTCCACCACCCACGAGACCGCCGCACGCCTGGACGCCGAGGACCCGCTGGCGTCGTACCGCGACCGCTTCGTCGGCTCCGAGACGCCGCTGGTCTACCTCGACGGCAACTCGCTGGGCCGCCCGCTGCGCACCACGGGGGAGCGGCTGCGCAGCTTCGTCGACCAGGAGTGGGGCGGCCGGCTGATCCGCGGCTGGGACGAGGCCTGGATGGACCTGCCGACCGTCGTCGGCGACCGGATCGGCTCGGCGTGCCTGGGCGCGGCCCCCGGCCAGGTGGTCGTGGGCGACTCGACCACGGTGCTGCTCTACAAGGCGCTGCGCGCCGGGGTCGCGGCCCGCCCCGGTCGCACCGAGGTCGTGCTCGACCGCGACAACTTCCCGACCGACCGCTACGTCGCAGCCGGGGTCGCCGACGAGCTCGGGCTCACGCTGCGCTGGATCGACGTCGACACCAGCGCCGGGGCCACCCTCGAGCAGGTGCAGGAGGTGGTCGGCGAGCAGACCGCGGTGGTGCTGCTCAGCCACGTCGCCTACCGCTCGGCGTGGCTGGCCGACGCACCGGCGATCACGGCCGCGGTGCACGACGCGGGCGCGCTGGTGCTGTGGGACCTGAGCCACTCGGTCGGCTCGGTGCCGCTCGAGCTCGACACCTGGGGCGTCGACCTGGCGGTCGGCTGCACCTACAAGTACCTCAACGGCGGGCCCGGCTCGCCGGCCTTCGTCTACGTCGCCGAGCGGCTGCTCGACGGGCTGCGCCAGCCGATCCCGGGCTGGATGGGCCACGCCGACCCGTTCGCCATGGGCCCCGGGTGGACCCCCGCGCCGGGCATCCGCCGGATGATCTCCGGCACCCCGCCGGTCGTCGGCATGCTCGCGCTGCAGGACATGCTCGCCCTGGTCGAGGAGGTCGGCATGGTGGCGGTGCGCGCCAAGTCGGTCGGTCTCACCGAGCACGCCCTCGCGCTGACCGACGACCTGCTCGCCCCGCTCGGCGTCGGCCTCGCCACGCCCCGCGAGGCGCGGCGCCGCGGTGGCCACGTCACGCTCACCCACCCGGCGATGCGCGAGGTGACCGCGCGGCTGTGGGAGGCCGACGTGATCCCCGACTACCGCGACCCCGGCGGCCTGCGCCTGGGGCTCTCGCCGCTCTCGACGTCGTACGACGAGGTGGCGCGCGGGCTCGCACGGGTTCGCGACGAGCTGCTCGACCTGGGAGCCTCGGGCGCATGAGCCCCGACCCCACGCCCGAGGTCCGCTTCCCGCGCCCGCTCCGCCCCGGCGACACCATCGGGGTCACCGCGCCCTCCTCGGGGGTGCAGACCCCGCTGGCGGCACGCCTCGACGTGGCCTGCGACCACCTGCGCCAGCGCGGCTACGAGGTGCGCCGCGGGGCCGTGCTGGAGACGCCCGACGGGGGAGTGGCGGCCCCGGCCGCCCAGCGCGCGGCCGAGCTGACCGCGATGCTCTGCGACCCCGACGTGCGCGCGGTCGTGCCGCCGTGGGGCGGCGAGCTGGCCATCCAGGTCCTCGACCACCTCGACTGGGACGCGCTGGCGGCCGCCGAGCCGACCTGGCTGGTCGGCTGGAGCGACCTGACCACGCTCATGGTGCCGCTGCTGACCCGGCTGGGCTGGGCCTCGCTGCACGGCGGCAACCTGATGGACACCCCCTACCGCCAGCCCGACGGGCTCGCGCACTGGGTCGACGTGCTCGAGACCGACCCGGGCGACCCGGTCGTGCAGTCCTCGCCGGGGCGCCACCGCACCGGCGGCTTCGACGACTGGGAGGCGACGCCGGCGATCACCGAGCAGCGCCTCGAGGCGACCGGCGCCTGGGAGGTCGTCGGCGGCGGCGGTCTCGACCTGACCGGGCGCCTGGTCGGCGGCTGCATCGAGGTGCTCGGCCCGCTGGTCGGCACGCCGTGCGCCGACGTCGCGGGCTGGGGCCGCAGCCAGGTCGACGAGGGCCTGGTGGTCTACGTGGAGGCGGCCGAGCACGCCGCCTTCGACGTCTGCCGCGCGCTGCACGGCATGCGGATGGCCGGCTGGTTCGACGAGGCCGAGGCGGTGCTGGTGGGCCGCACGTCGGCGCCCGACAGCCCCGGCCTCACCCAGCGCCAGGCCGTCGTCGACGCGCTCGGCCCGCTGGAGGTGCCCCTGGTGCTGGGGGTCGACGTCGGCCACGTGCCGCCGAACCTGCCGCTTGTCAACGGCGCCTCCTGCCGGGTGGTCGTCGACCACCGCCGCAGCGAGATCACCCAGACGTGGGGCTGAGCGCGGCGACCGGCACCACCTCGACGACGTGGGCCAGCATCACCGCCTGACCGCTGACCGGCTCCATGTGCGGCGCCCCGCCGGGCACCACCTCGTTGACGTTGACCCCGGCGCGGGCGCGGGCCCGCGAGGCGCCGCTGGCGCGGTGGCCCCAGCCGTGCGGCACCACCACGACCCCGCGAGCGACGTCGGTGGTCAGCCGCGCCGGCAGCCGCACCGCACCGGCCTCGCCGCGCACCTCGACCTCGTCGCCGTCGGCGATCGCGCGTTCCTCGGCGTCGAGGGGGTGCAGCAGCGCGGTGTTGCCGTCGGGCTGCTCGATGTAGGGGTTGTTGTGCATCCAGCTGTTGTGCGAGCGCCGGTCGCGGCGCCCCACCAGCCGCAGCACGCCCGGGCGCGCGAGGTCCGCCTCCATGGCGGCCAGCCGCTCGAGGTCGGTGACCAGGTCGGCGGGGGCCAGGTCGACCAGCCCGTCGGGCGTCGCGACCCGGCGGCCCAGGAAGGTGCCCGGCTCGGTCGGGGGCAGCAGCACGCCCTCGGGTCGGCGCCGCAGCTCGCCGAGCGTCGTGCGCCGGCCCCAGCGCAGCAGCACCGCGAGCAGCTGCTCGAAGCCGACCTGCGGTGAGCCGGGCAGCCGGGCCAGCAGCCGGTTGAGCCGGGGGAGCAGGTGGGCCGGGGTGGTGCCCCACGGGCGCACCCCCGAGGCCAGGGCCAGGTCGGAGAAGATCCGCCACTCCGTACGCCGCTCGCCCAGCGGGGCGACCACCGGCGGGGTCCACTGCGCGTGCGGCACCACCTGCAGCGACTGGTGGGAGGCCGGGAAGTCGCTGCGCTCGAGCATGTCGGTGGCCGGCAGCACGTAGTCGGCGTGCGCGGCGGTCTCGTTGCGGTAGAGGTCGACGCTGACGACCAGGTCGAGCCGCTCCAGCGCCGCGGCCAGCCGGCCGCCGGGCACCGAGTGCACCGGGTTGCCGGAGGTCACGAACAGCGCCCGGATGCGGTCGGGGTGCTCGGTGGTGATCTCGTCGGCCAGCGCCGCGACGGGGAACGCGCCGGCGACCCGGTGCCAGCGCCCGTCGGTGGTGCGGTGCTCGTCGAAGCGGCCCAGGCCCGCCAGGTCGGCCAGGCGCAGGGTGTCGAAGGCGCCGCGCGGCACCAGCAGCCCGCCGCGCCGGTCGAGGTTGCCCGTGAGCAGGTTGAGCCCCTGCACCAGCCAGGCGCAGATCGAGCCGAAGGGCCCCATGTTGACCCCGGTCGAGCAGTAGAGCGCGGCCCCGTCGGCGGCGGCGTACGCCGTCGCGAGCTCGCGGACGGTCGCGGCCGGCACCCCGGTCACGGCCTCGGCGCGCTCGGGGGTCCAGGGTGCGCCGGCGGCCACGAAGGCGTCGACGCCCCGGGCGACCGCGCGGGCCGGGCCCAGGTCGACGCCGACCTCGCGGGTCACCACGTGCAGCATCGCGGCCAGCAGGTAGGCGTCGGTGCCGGGACGGATCGCGACGTGCTCGCCGACGCGGCGCGCGGTCTCGGTGCGCCGCGGGTCGACGACCACGACCCGGCCGCCGCGCTCCTCGACCGCGCGCAGCACCCCGGCCGCGTCCGCGACCTGCACCACCGACATCTGGCTGACCAGCGGGTTGGAGCCCAGGCACACGAACATCTCGACGTGCGCGAGGTCCGGCACCGGCTGCACCAGCGAGAGCCCGTACATCTCGGTGGAGACGTGGAACTTGGTGTTGACGTCGATGGAGTGCGACGCGAAGACGTTGGGGGAGCCGAGCGCCTCGACGTACCCGGCCGACATCAGGGTGCCGGCCAGGGAGAAGAAGGTGGGGTTGCCCTGGTACATCCCGACCGCGCGCGGCCCGTGCTTGTCGACCAGCGCACGCACCCGGGCGCCGATCTCGCGGTTGGCCTGCTCCCAGCTGATCGGGACCAGCTCGCCGTCGACCCGCTTGAGCGGCGTCTCGAGGCGGTCCTCGTCGTGGTGCAGCGCGCCGAGGCCGAGTCCCTTGACGCAGCAGTAGCCCCGGGAGACGGGGTGCTCCCGGTCGGGCCGGACCTTGACGACCCGCTCGCCCCCGCCGGCGCCGGGGGTGCCCTCGACGTCGACGACCAGGCCGCAGTGCACCTCGCAGATGCGGCAGAAGGTGCGCACGCTGCGGGTCATCGGACCGGCTGCTTCTCGGGACCGCGGGTGCGGGAGCGGTCCAGGAGCGCCAGGGCGCCGAGCAGCAGCACGAAGAGCGCGGTGATCGCGGCGCACGTGACGACGACCGCCGCCCAGCCCTCCTCGCGGTGGTCGAGGAAGGGGTAGGGGAACCAGCCGGTCACCAGCCCCACCACCAGGGTCCAGGCCAGCCAGCCGAGCGGCCAGGCCAGCGCCAGGCCCGCCGTACGACGGGTGACGCGCGGGCGGGGTCCGACGGCGACGAAGCCGACGAGCGCCGCGATGGGCACCACGAGGTGCAGCATCGCGTCGGCGAGCGCGTCGAGGCCCTCGAGGTCGAGCAGCGGGCGCAGCAGCACGAAGTGCACCAGCCCGGTGATGGTGATGCCGACCAGGGCGTCGAGGCGCAGCACCGGGCGCCCCGGTCGGGCGCTGCGGGCCAGGTGGACGGCGGCCAGGGCGACCAGCAGGTTGCTCTGGATCGTGAAGTAGGAGACCAGCCGGCCCAGGCGCACCTCCAGCGGTGGCACGGACTGCTCGTCGAGCACCCGCCCGCCCTGGAGGACCAGCACCAGCTGCAGCAGCAGGGCCGCGGTCGCCAGGACGGCGACCAGGGCGTGGAAGGACCGGTGCCTCGACGTCATGGGCCATGACCGTAGGGCATCTGGGACCATGGGGGCGTGGATCAGCGGATCAGCTTCATCACCCTGGGCGTGCGTGACCTGCACGCCTCGAGGACCTTCTTCCTCGACGGCCTGGGCTGGCAGGCCAGCCACGACGACGAGGAGGTGCTGATGCTGCGGGTCGGCGAGCACCTGGTGCTCTCGCTGTGGGACCGCTCGGCGATGGAGGCCGAGATCGGCCCGCTCGGCTCGGGCGCGGCGCCGCTGACGATCTCGCACAACGTCGCGACCCGCGAGGAGGTCGACGAGGTGCTCGAGCAGGCCCGGGTCGCCGGCGCCCGGGCGGTGCTGGCGCCCCAGGACCGCGCCTGGGGCGGCTACACGGGCTACTTCGCCGACCCGGCGGGCTACCGCTGGGAGGTCGCCTGGAACCCGGGACCGGTCGGCCAGGAGGTCCTGCCCTGAACGCCCGTGCCGCCAGCATGTGGGACCGACGTCTCGGATGCTGGGACGCGTGACAGACTGGCGTGACGAGGTGAGCGGCACCGGGATACCGTGCAGCCATGCGCCAGGACCTTCTCGTACCCACGCGACGCGTGAGCTGAGTCGGACCCGGCACCAGCCAGCGCGTCGCCCCTCGTTGCCCACCGGGCCGAGGGGTTTTTTCATGAGCGGACCACGCACGAGCAAGGAAAGCGGCAAGGGATGAGCACTGAAGCCTCAGGCACACAGATCACGGGCGCGCAGAGCCTGGTCACCTCGCTCGAGGCTGCCGGCGCGACCGACATCTTCGGCATCCCCGGCGGCGCGATCCTGCCCGCCTACGACCCGTTGATGGACTCCTCCATCCGCCACATCCTGGTGCGCCACGAGCAGGGCGCCGGCCACGCCGCCCAGGGGTACGCCGCCGCGACCGGCCGGGTGGGCGTCTGCATGGCCACCTCGGGGCCCGGTGCGACCAACCTGGTCACCGCGCTGGCCGACGCGCACATGGACTCGGTGCCGATGGTCGCGGTGACCGGGCAGGTGGGTGCCTCGCTGATCGGCACCGACGCCTTCCAGGAGGCCGACATCCGCGGCATCACGATGCCGATCACCAAGCACAACTTCCTGGTCACCGACCCCGACGAGATCCCGCAGCGGATCGCCGAGGCCTTCCACATCGCCTCCACCGGCCGCCCCGGCCCGGTGCTGGTCGACGTCGCGAAGTCGGCGCTGCAGTCGATGACGACCTTCCGCTGGCCCACCGAGCTGCACCTGCCGGGCTACCGCCCGGTGACCAAGCCGCACAGCAAGCAGATCCGCGAGGCCGCCCGGCTGATCCTCGAGGCCCGCCGCCCGGTGCTGTACGTCGGCGGCGGCACGGTCCGCGCCAACGCCTCGCGCGAGCTGAGGGTGCTCGCCGAGATGACCGGCATGCCGGTGGTGACCACGCTGATGGCGCTGGGCGCCTTCCCCGACAGCCACCCCCAGCACCTGGGCATGCCCGGCATGCACGGCACCGTCGCGGCCGTGGCCGGGCTGCAGAAGAGCGACCTGATCATCAGCCTCGGCGCGCGCTTCGACGACCGCGTCACCGGCAACCTCGACTCCTTCGCGCCCGGCGCCAAGGTGATCCACGCCGACATCGACCCGGCCGAGATCGGCAAGAACCGCTACACCGACGTCCCGATCGTGGGCGACTGCCGCGAGGTCATCTCCGACCTCGTGGTGGCCCTGCAGGCCGAGGCCGACGCCGGCCACACCGGCGACTACGAGGGCTGGGTGTCGTTCCTGGCGGGGGTCAAGAAGAAGTACCCGCTCGGCTACGAGCAGTCGCCCGCCGGCACCCTGGCCCCCCAGCACGTCATCGAGCGGCTCAGCGCCATCGCCGGGCCCGAGGCGATCTACACCTCCGGGGTGGGCCAGCACCAGATGTGGGCCGCCCACTTCGTGCAGTACGAGCACCCGCGCACCTGGCTGAACTCCGGCGGCCTGGGCACCATGGGCTACTCGGTGCCGGCCGCGATGGGCGCCAAGGTCGGTCGCCCCGAGGCCACCGTGTGGTCCATCGACGGCGACGGCTGCTTCCAGATGACCAACCAGGAGCTCGCGACCTGCGCGATCGAGAACATCCCGATCAAGGTGGCGGTCATCAACAACGAGTCGCTGGGCATGGTGCGCCAGTGGCAGACGCTCTTCTACAACGAGCGCTACTCCAACACGAACCTGCAGCGCCACGGCGGCCCGGTGCGGATCCCCGACTTCGTCAAGCTGGCCGAGGCCTACGGCTGCGTGGGCCTGGCGTGCGACGGCCCCGACGACGTCGACGCCACCATCGAGAAGGCCATGGAGATCGACGACGTGCCGGTGGTCGTCGACTTCCGCGTGCACCGCGACGCGATGGTCTGGCCGATGGTCGCCGCCGGCACCAGCAACGACGACATCAAGTACGCCCGCGACCTGGCGCCCGACTTCGACCAGGACGACCTGTGAGGACCTCTCGATGACCCAGCACACCCTGTCCGTCCTGGTCGAGGACAAGCCCGGCGTCCTGACCCGCATCGCCGGGCTCTTCAGCCGCCGCGGCTTCAACATCCACAGCCTCGCCGTCGGACCGACCGAGCACCCCGAGGTCTCCCGGATGACCATCGTGGTCAACGTCGACGAGTCGCCGCTCGAGCAGGTCACCAAGCAGCTCAACAAGCTCATCGAGGTCATCAAGATCGTCGAGCTCGACCCCGACGCCTCGGTCAACCGCGAGCTGGTGCTGGTCAAGGTCAGCGCCAACGCCGAGACCCGCGGGCAGGTGCTCGACACCGTGCAGCTGTTCCGTGCCAAGGTGATCGACGTGGCGCCCGACGCCATCACCATGCAGATCACCGGCAACCAGGGCAAGATCGCCGACTTCCTCAAGATGCTCGAGCCCTTCGGCATCCGTGAGCTCGTGCAGTCGGGCATGGTCGCGATCGGGCGCGGCCCGCGCTCGATCTCCGAGCGCAGCCAGCGCCCGGTGGCCGTGCCCGCCCCTCCCGCAGCAGTCTGAAACCCACCACCAGGTCCACCCGGTCCACCACCAGAAGGAGAAGCCCCCGTGGCTGAGATGTTCTACGACGACGACGCCGACCTGTCCCTGATCCAGGGCAAGAACGTGGCCGTCATCGGCTACGGCAGCCAGGGCCACGCCCACGCGCTGTCGCTGCGCGACTCGGGCGTCGACGTGCGCATCGGCCTGCAGCCCGGCTCCAAGAGCCGCGCCAAGGCCGAGGCCGAGGGCCTGCGCGTGCTGACCCCGGCCGAGGCCGCGGAGGAGGCCGACGTCATCGTCATCCTCGCCCCCGACCAGCACCAGAAGAAGCTCTTCGCCGAGGAGATCGCCCCGCAGCTCGCCGAGGGCGACACCCTGGTCTTCGGCCACGGCTTCAACATCCGCTTCGGCTTCATCGAGCCCCCCGAGGGCGTCGACGTCTTCATGGTCGCCCCCAAGGGCCCCGGCCACCTGGTGCGCCGCGAGTACGTCGACGGGCGCGGCGTGCCCGTGCTCGTCGCGGTCGAGAAGGACGCCTCCGGCTCGGCCTGGGAGCTCGCGCTGTCCTACGCCAAGGGCATCGGCGGCCTGCGCGCCGGCGGCATCAAGACCACCTTCACCGAGGAGACCGAGACCGACCTGTTCGGCGAGCAGGCCGTGCTCTGCGGCGGCGCCTCGCAGCTGGTCATGTACGGCTTCGAGGTCCTCACCGAGGCCGGCTACCAGCCCGAGGTCGCCTACTTCGAGTGCCTGCACGAGCTCAAGCTGATCGTCGACCTCATGTACGAGGGTGGCATCGCCAAGCAGCGCTGGTCGGTCTCCGACACCGCCGAGTTCGGCGACTACGTCTCCGGCCCGCGGGTCATCGACGAGCGCGTGAAGCAGAACATGGTCGGTGTCCTCGAGGACATCAAGAACGGCTCGTTCGCCGAGCGCTTCATGACCGACATGGAGAACGGCCAGCCGGAGTTCACCAAGTTCCGCGAGCAGGGCGAGTCGCACCCGATCGAGAAGACCGGCCGCGAGCTGCGCAAGCTGATGGCGTGGGTCAAGAGCCACGACTCCGACTACGTCGAGGGCTCCTCCGCCCGCTGAGCCCGACCGCCGACGCCGACCCGGCGCGTTCGAACGCGCCGGGTCGGCGTCGGCGTCACTTCACCTCGACCCGGGCGACCCGCCACAGGCCCACCGCGAGCGGCAGCACCAGCCACAGCAGGCTGGTGGCGCCGAGCTGGGCCCAGGCCTGCGCGGTCGCGGGGAAGCCCTCGAAGAGGGAGCCCTGCGTGTAGTTGAAGTCGACCCACGGCTGCAGGTCGGCGAACCACTGCTGGGCCTGGGCGAGGGCGAAGGTCAGCCCCGTGAACACGTAGACGTAGACCAGGTAGCCGACCAGCGCGGCCGACGAGCTGCGCAGCACCACCCCGAGCATGAAGCCGATCAGCACGCCGAGGACGTTGGCCAGCACGATGGCGGCGAAGTCAGCCAGGGTGACGTCCCACACCGTCGGCGTGCCGGCCAGGGCCGAGCCGAGGAGGTTGCCCAGGACCCCGACGCCGGCGGCGACGAGCATCCCGCCGACCGCGACCACGACGGAGTCCACGGCCTTCGCGGCGATGACCCGTCCCCGGTGGGGCACGAGGGTGAAGGTGGTCAGCCCGCTGCGCTGGCTCCACTCGCTGGTGACCGAGAGGATCGCGATGACCGGCAGCAGCACCGCCATCGGGAAGCCGACCGCCTGGGCGAACGCCGCGTAGGTGATGGCCTCGTCGGGCGCCCACAGCACCACCGCGCCGCTGGCCAGCACCGACAGGACGCCCACGCCGATCATCAGCCAGGCTCCCGAGCGGGTGTCGAACATCTTGCGCAGCTCGACCTCGAGGAGCCGGGCGAAGGGGATCGGGGGCGGCGCCGGGCGGGCGGCGTACGCCGCTGGGGTGCGGGGGCCGGGCACGGTGCCGGGGGTGGTCAGGGTCGGGGTGCTCATGCTGCTGCTCCTGGAGGGGTCGTGGTGGTCTCGCTCTGGGTCTCGCGCTGGGTGTCGGCGGTGAGGTCGAGGAACATCTGCTCCAGGCCCGCGCCGTCGGCGGCGCGCAGCTCGGAGAGGGCCAGGCCCGCCTCCAAGGCCAGCCGGCCGACGAGGTCGGGCGGGGCGTCGGTGGTCAGCGCGCCGTCACGGTTCGCCTCGGCGCCGTGCCCGGCCCCGGCCAGCGCCCGCGCCAGGGCTTCGGGGTCGGGGGAGCGGACCACGGTGCCGGCCGAGGCGAGCAGCTCGGCCTTGGTGCCGCTGGCCACGATCCGCCCGCGGCCGATGACGACGAGGTCGTCGGCGACCACCTCGATCTCGTGCAGCAGGTGGCTGGAGAGCAGCACGGTGCCGCCGTGGTCGGCGTACTCGCGCAGCAGGTCGCGCATCCAGCGGATGCCGGCGGGGTCGAGGCCGTTGGCGGGCTCGTCGAGCACGAGCACCTCCGGGTCGCCGAGCAGGGCGTGGGCGATGCCGAGCCGCTGGCGCATGCCCAGCGAGTAGTGCCGCACCCGCCGCCCGGCCTCCTCGTCGGTGAGGCTGACCCGGTCGAGCATCTCCTGCACCCGGGCCCGGGGCAGGCCCATCGTGCGCTGGGCCAGGATCAGGGTCTCGCGGCCGGTGCGGCCGGCGTGCTGGGCGGAGGCGTCGAGCAGGACCCCCACCTCGCGACCGGGGTCGGGCAGGTCGACGAAGCGGCGGCCCAGCACGGTCGCGCTGCCCGACGTCGGCGGGGTGAGCCCGACGAGCACGCGCATGCACGTCGACTTGCCGGCGCCGTTGGGACCCAGGAAGCCGGTGACGCGCCCGGGTCGTGCGGTGAAGGTGACGTCGTCGACGGCCGTGTGGGCGCCGTAGCGTCGGGTGAGGTTCTCGATGGTGATCATGCTCGGAGCCTCGCGCCCGCGGGGGTCTCGGCGCATCGGGGATGACGCGGGTCGCGACCCGGAGAGCCACCCGGGAAGAACCAGGGGTCTCTCGGGGTTGGGCCCCACATGCGTATCGAGATCTGGTCCGACGTCGTCTGCCCGTGGTGCTACATCGGCAAGCGGCGCCTCGAGACCGCCCTGGCCGACTTCGAGCACCGCGACGAGGTGGAGGTCGTGTGGCGCTCCTTCCAGCTCGACCCCGGCGCGCCCTCCGTCGCCGACGAGACGATCGCCGAGCACCTGGGCCGCAAGTACGGCGGCGGGCCCCGGGCCGGCCAGCAGATGATCGACCAGATGGAGGCCGTGGCGGCCGAGGAGGGGCTGCTCTACCGGTTGGGCCAGGCCCACCGGGTCGGCACCGCCGACGTGCACCGCGTGCTGCACGCGGCCGCCGACCACGCCCAGCGCGGCGACCTCAAGGAGGCGCTGCTGAAGGCGTACATGATCGAGGCGCGCAACGTCGCCGACCACGACGTGCTGACCGAGATCGCGGTCTCCGCGGGGCTCGACGAGGCGCGGGTGCGTGAGGTGCTGGCCTCCACCGAGTACGCCGACGAGGTCGAGGCCGACATCCGCCAGGCCGGGGCCTACGGGGCCACCGGTGTGCCGTTCTTCGTCGTCGACGGGCGCTACGGCATCGCCGGCGCCCAGCCCGCGGACGTCTTCGCCGACGTGCTGCAGCGGGCCTGGGACGACGCCCACCCGGCCGTCGAGATGGTCGGTGCGCCGGTCGGTGACCGGGCCGGGGCCGACGGCGCGGTGTGCGGACCCGACGGCTGCAGCTGAGGGGAACCTCACTTTGGTTAGGCAAACCTAAGTGTTTGGTCTAGTGTCCGGCGGGTGCTCGGTAACTTCCTGATCGGCCTGCGCGAGGGTCTTGAGGCCTCCCTCGTGGTGAGCATCCTCGTCGCCTACCTCGTCACCTCGGGTCGCCGGCACCTGCTGCCGCGGGTCTGGGCCGGTGTTGCGCTCGCCCTCGGGTCCTGCGCGGCCCTCACCGTGGTGCTGGGCCTGCAGGCCCGCCAGCTCACCTTCCAGACCCAGGAGCTGGTCGGCGGCGCCCTGTCGATCGTCGCCGCCGGCTTCGTGACCTGGATGGTCTTCTGGATGGCGACCGCCGCCCGCTCGATGGGCGGTCAGCTGCGCGGTCGCGTCGACGCCACCGCCGACGGCCCGGCCTGGGGCCTGGTCCTCGTGGCCGTGCTGGCGGTGGGGCGCGAGGGCCTCGAGACCTCGCTCATCCTGTGGAGCAACACCCGGCAGGCGACCGGCGACGCGGTCGGCGAGCAGACCGCCACCCCGATCCTCGCCGCCCTGCTCGGCATCGGCGTCGCCGTGCTGCTCGGGTGGCTGCTCTACCGCGGCGCGATCAGCATCGACCTGACCCGCTTCTTCACCTGGACCGGCGCGCTGCTCGTCGTGGTGGCGGCCGGGGTGCTGGCCTACGGCTTCCACGACCTGCAGGAGGCCGGCGTGCTGCCCGGCCTGCACTCCTACGCCTTCGACGTCTCCGGCCTCGTCAGCGCCGGTGGCTGGCTCGGCACCCTGCTCAAGGGCGTCTTCAACTTCTCCCCGCAGACGACCTGGGTGGAGGCGGTGGTCTGGGTGGCGTACGTCGTGCCCGTCCTGGCGCTCTTCCTGGCCCGGGTCCGTCGCCCCGTCCCGGCCGCCGGCCACTGACCCGATGAGGAACCTGCTCGTGCACACCGTGATCTCCCGTCCCCTGGCCGCCGCCCTGGTGGTCGCCCTCCCGGCCCTGGCCGCCTGCACCGAGAGCACCGAGTCCTCCGCGACCGGTGCGGACTCCCGCACGGTGACGGTCACCTCGAGCGAGGAGGCCTGCGAGGTCTCCGACGTCGAGGCGCCGTCGGGCACGCTGCGCTTCGACGTCACCAACGCCGGCTCGCGGGTCACCGAGTTCTACCTGCTGGCCGACGACGGGCTGCGGATCGTGGCCGAGATCGAGAACATCGGACCCCAGGCCACCCGCCAGCTCGTGACGAGCGTGCCCGCCGGCTCCTACCGCACCGCCTGCAAGCCGGGCATGAGCGGCGAGGGCATCCGCGCCGCCTTCACCGTGACCGACTCCGGGGAGGAGCGCGACGTCTCCGCCGACGAGCAGGAGCTCGTCGACGCGGCCCTGGCCGGCTACCAGGCCTACGTCGAGGACCAGTCGGCCCAGCTGCTGGAGAAGACGGCGCGGTTCGTGGCGCTCTACGAGGCGGGCGAGGACGACGAGGCCCGGGCGCTCTACCCGGTCGCGCGCACCCACTGGGAGCGCATCGAGACCGTGGCCGAGTCCTTCGGCGACCTCGACCCCCGCATGGACCTGCGCGAGGCCGACCTCGAGCCGGGCCAGGAGTGGACCGGCTGGCACCGCATCGAGAAGGACCTGTGGCCCGCCCGCGCCGAGGACTACACCGCGCTCACGCCGCGGCAGCGCTCGACGTACGCCCAGGACCTGCTGGCCAACACCGAGACGCTCGACGCGCAGATCCAGGGCCTCGACTTCACCGTCGACCAGATCGCCAACGGCTCGCGCGGGCTGCTGGAGGAGGTCGCCACCGGCAAGGTGACCGGCGAGGAGGAGTACTGGTCGCGCACCGACCTCTACGACTTCCAGGCCAACGTCGACGGCGCCCGGGTCGGCTTCGAGGGGGTCCAGCCGATCGTGGCCGAGAAGGACCCCGAGCTCGCCGAGACGCTCGAGGACCGCTTCGAGGCGCTGCAGGACCTGCTCGACGAGCACCGCAGCGGCGACGGTTTCGTGGCCTACGACGAGCTCGGGACCGAGGAGGTCAAGGCGCTCGCCGACGCCGTCAACGCGCTCTCCGAGCCGCTGTCGCGACTGACCGCGGCCGTCCTGGCGTGAGCCCCGCGCGGGTCTCGCGCCGCGGCCTGCTCGGCGGCGGCGGAGCAGCGGCCGTGGGCGTGGCCGGAGGGTTCGCCGGCGGCCGCGCGGTCACGAGCGGTGACGCGGAGACGGTGGTGGAGGCGGCGTCGTACGCCTTCCGCGGCGAGCACCAGGCCGGCATCGTCACCCCGGCCCAGGACCGCCTGCACTTCGCGGCGCTCGACGTCACCACCGACTCTCGCGAGGAGCTGGTGGCGCTGCTGCAGGAGTGGACCGAGGCCGCCGAGCGGATGACCCGCGGCGAGGACGCGGGGCCGGAGGGCGCCGTCGGCGGCAGCTACCTGCTGCCGCCCGACGACACGGGCGAGGCGATCGGCCTGCCCCCGGGCGGACTGACCATCACCTTCGGGCTGGGGCCCGGGCTGTTCCGCGACGCCGAGGGGCGCGACCGGTTCGGGCTGGCGGACCGGCAGCCCGAGGCGCTGCGCGACCTGCCGCACTTCCCCGGGGACGTGCTCGACCCGCGCCGCTCGGGCGGGGACCTGTGCATCCAGGCGTGCGCGCAGGACCCGCAGGTGGCGGTGCACGCGGTGCGCAACCTGGTGCGGATCGGCTTCGGCCGGGTCTCGGTGCGCTGGTCGCAGCTGGGCTTCGGACGCACCTCCTCGACCTCGACCAGCCAGGCCACCCCGCGCAACCTCTTCGGGTTCAAGGACGGCACCGCGAACGTGAAGGCCGAGGAGCCCGAGGCGCTCGCCGAGCACGTGTGGGTGGGCCCTGACGACGACCCGGCCGCGGGGTGGCTGGCGGGCGGCACCTACCTCGCGGCCCGGCGCACCAACATGACGATCGAGGTCTGGGACCGTCAGCCGCTGGGGGAGCAGGAGGCGTTCATCGGTCGCACCAAGGGCACCGGGGCGCCGCTCTCGGGAGGCTCGGAGCACACCGAGCCCGACTTCGAGATGCCCGGCAGCAACGGCACCACCGTGATCGCTCCCGACGCCCACGTCCGCGTCGTGCACCCCGACGCCCACGGGGGAGCTCGGATGCTGCGCCGGGGCTACAACTTCGTCGACGGCAGCGACGACCTCGGCGGCCTCGACGCCGGGCTGTTCTTCATCGCCTTCGTGCGCGACCCCGCGACCGGCTTCATCCCGGTGCAGAACGCGATGGCCAAGAACGACGCGCTGATGGAGTACCTGCGCTTCACCGGCTCCGCGCTGTTCGCCGTGCCGCCCGGGGTGGGCGAGGGCGAGTTCGTCGCCCAGGCACTCTTCGCCTGAGGACGGTCGCGCCCGCATCGTGGAGGATGACGGCATGGAGGAGAACCACGGAGCGGGCCCGTTCTTCCACGGGACCAGGGTGGCGCTGTCACCCGGCGAGGAGCTGGTGGCGGGCCACGGATCGAACTTCCAGCGAGGACGGACGTCCAACAACGTCTACTTCACCTCGCTGATCACGACCGCGGCCTGGGGTGCCCAGCTGGCGAGCGCGCTGCACGGCGACGACGACTCGGGCCGCGTCTACGAGGTGGTCCCGCTCGGTCCGTTCGAGGACGACCCCAACGTCACCGACAAGAAGTTCCCCGGCAACCCCACCCGCTCCTACCGCAGCAGGCACCCGTTGCGCGTCGTCGCGGAGGTGGTCGACTGGCCGCGCCACCCGCCGGAGGCGGTCGAGGAGATGCTGGCCGGCCTCGCCCGGCTGCGCGAGCAGGGTCTGGACGTGATCGACGACTAGCTGGGACCTCCGGGTGCCGTGGGCCGGTCGGGCGTGACCAGCACGACGGTGTCGACGTGTCGCGCGCCGAACCGGCTGCGCCACCCGTACTTCTCGCGCACGCGCCCGCGCACCTCGTCGAAGACGGCGCCGGAGCGGACCACCTCGGCCTGGCCGGCGACGGGCGCGCCGGTCCCCGTGGGACGACCACGGCGGTCACAGGGCACCACCCGCACCCGTGCAGAGGTGGGCGGGGCGGTCCACAGGCCGAGGCGTCCGTCGGTGGTCAGCACCACCCACGCCGGCGGTGCAGCGGTCCCATCGGTGGAGGCATCCGCCGTGAGTGCGACACGCCTCTCGCAGGCGATGGCCGCGGCAGCACTGTCGGTGGTGGTCACCGGCTCAGCCTCCCACCGGCGGAGCGCCGAGGTCGACGGTGCGCCCGAGGTCCAGGTCGTCGAGGAAGGCCCGGTCGTGGCTGGCGACCACCAGCGCGCCCCGGTAGCCGGCGAGCGCGGCGACCAGGGCGTCGTACGACGCGAGGTCGAGGTTGTTGGTCGGCTCGTCGAGGAGCAGCAGGCGCGGGGCCGGGTCGGCCAGCAGCAGGGCGGCGAGGGTGGCGCGCAGCCGCTCGCCGCCGGAGAGGTCGCCCACGAGGCGGTCGCCGGCGCCGCCGCGGAAGCCGAAGCGGGCCAACCGGGCGCGCACCTGCTCCGTCGTGGCGCCGGGGTTGCGGCGAGCGACCTCGCTGGCCAGCGGCAGGGCGTCGTCGAGGACGTCGAGGCGCTGGGGGAGCAGGGCGACCGGGACGTGGGCGCGGACCTCGCCCGAGAGCGGGGCCAGCCGCCCCGACCAGGTGTGCAGCAGGGTGGTCTTCCCGCTGCCGTTGGGTCCGACGAGGGCGATGCGCTCGGGGCCGACCACCTCGACGTCGACGGCGGCGCCGGTGCGCAGCACCAGGTCGCGGCTGCTGAGCACCCGCGCGCCGCGGTGCACCTCGGTCGCGGGGAGGTCGACGCGGATCGCCACGTCGTCGCGCAGCGCCTCCTGCGCGCGGTCGAGGTCGCTGCGGGCCGAGCCGAGCCGGTCGGCGTGCACCTGGCGGTAGGACGCGGCCGAGCGCTCGGCGCGCCCCACCATGTAGTCGCGCGCCGCCTTGCCGATGCCGGTCGTGGCCTCGGCCTTCGCGGCCACGCGGCGGCGCTGGGCCAGCGCCCTCTCGGCCTGCACGACGTCGCGGCGCTGACGGCGCACCTCGTTGCGGGCGGTCGTCACCGCCTGCCGGGCCGCCTCCTGCTCGGCCGCGACCTGGGCGGCGTACGACGACCAGCCGCCGCCGTACCAGCGCACCGCGCCGTCGCGCAGGTCGGCGATGCGGTCGACCCGTTCGAGCAGTTCGCGGTCGTGGCTGACGACCAGCAGGGCGCGCGGCCAGGTCGCGACGAGCTCGTGCACCCGCTCGCGGCCCTCCCGGTCGAGGTTGTTGGTCGGCTCGTCGAGCAGCAGCAGGTCGGGGCGCCGCAGCAGCAGGCGCGCCAGGCCGAGCCGGGTCACCTCGCCACCAGAGAGCTCCCCGAGGCGACGGTGCAGGGTGTGCGTGGGGAGCCCGAGCCGGTCGAGCTCGGCGGTGGCGCGCTCCTCGACGTCCCAGTCGTCGCCCACCGCGTCGAAGTGGTGCTGCTCGGTGCTGCCGGACTCGATGGCGCGCAGGGCCTCGAGGGTCGGGGCCACGCCGAGGAAGGTGGCGACGGGTTGGGCGACGTCGAGCGTCAGGTCCTGCGGCAGGTGGGCGACCTCGCCGCGCACCTGCACGTGCCCCCGGGTCGGCGCCAGCTCGCCGGCGAGCACCCGCAGCAGGGTGGACTTGCCGCTGCCGTTGGCGCCGACGAGACCGGCGCGTCCCTGGCCGAGGGTGAGGTCCAGGCCGCGCAGGGCATGGCTCCCGTCGGGCCAGGTGACGTCGAGGTCGGAGACGACGCAGAGGGGTCGGGTCGAGGGCATGGGTGCTCCAGGTGAGGGGTCGGGTGCGTCGCGTCGGACGCTGGGACGGGCCTCAGAGGAGCAACGTGACCTTGCCTGGGGTGCGGGGCTGGGACCTCGCCAGGCTAGGACGGGCGCGTGGCGCCGCGCACCTGGTTTAGCCGCGACCCGGCTGGTTCGAACGAGCCGGGTCGGCGCGTGGGTGTCGTGGCGGTCGCGGTCGCGACCGCCGACCTCGACGCGGTGCTCGCCGCAGATGCCGTCCTTGCCGTCCTGTCCGAGCACGTGGCGGTGGTCGGCCCGGTCCGCCACCAGAGCGTGTTCCTCCACCATTCGAGCGCGACCCGATGGGTCAGCGCGGAGGCGTGGCTGGCGAGCCTGGATCGAGCTCGAGGGTGCCTTGGCGGGTGACGGCGTAGGTGTGTCCGTGCTGGTCGTGCCAGAGGTAGTCGCCGTGGTGGGTGCGGTGGTAGGTCCAGTGGCCGTGGGTCTTGTTGCGGTGGTGGTGCCTGCACAGGGGTGCCAGGTTGGCTGGGTGGGTCTGGCCGGGTGGTCCGCCTTCGTCCATGGGGATGTAGGCGGTGATGTGGTCGAGGTCGCAGCGGGTGGCGGGGGTGTCGCAGAAGGGGTGCACGCAGTGGGTGTCGCGGCGGGTGACCAGGTCGCGCATCCACCGGGGCGGGTCGTGGGCGTCGATGGCGTCGGTGCGGGCCATGTCGAGGACCGGCAGCACGGTGACCGAGGCCCCGGTGAGCCAGTCGCGGATCGTGGCGAGGGTGGCGGGGCCCAGCCCGAGCACCCGTCCGACCTGGGCGCTGTGGCCGGTGAGGTCGTCGGTGGTGAGGTCGATGGCCAGTCGTACCCGGGGGCGGGGTGCGCCGAGGCCGTCGAGGACCTCGGCCAGGGCCTGGATCTGGCGTACGCCGAGGTCGCGGTCGCTGTGGAGGTTGCCGTCGGGGTTTGGGGGTGGGGCGGTGGTGTCGGTGATCAGGTCGTGCAGGCGCTGCAGGGTGGGGGTGTCACCGGTGATCGCGAGCCAGGACGTGCCAGCCCACTGGCGGCCCTCACCGGCGCGGTGGTGGCGCAGCGTGATGCCCCACTCGTGGACCCGGGCGTGCTCCTCGGCGTCGGTGAGGGTCTCGGGGTCGTACAGGGCGGCCGCCTCGGCGACCGCGCGGTCGATGCGGGTGGGGCCCACGGAGTCCACGAGGGGTGCCAGGACCGCATCGACGTGCGCGGCGGCCTCGACCGAGAGGCCCTGGGTGGCCTTCGCGACCCGACGCGCGCGCCACAGCGCGACGTCGAGGGACTCCACCCGGGCGTGGATCCTGGGCAGGCGGTGCCGCAGCTCGAGCGCCTCGCCCATCAGCGAGGTGGTCGCGGCCGGTGACATCCGCATCACCGCCGCCAACGGCTCGGCGGTGAACTCCGCCACCGCCGGGACCCCCTCGCCACCGATCCAGGCATCGCAGTCCCAGACCCGGTCCTGCTCGCCCCACGAGAGCCGCTGGGAGTCGTCGATGGCGGGGTGCAGGTCGCACCAGCGCAGCACCAGCCGCAACCGGCGGCGCTCGGCGCGACGTACCTCGACCTCGGCCTCGCGGGCCACCTCGAGCAGCCGGTCAGCGTCGAGGTCGTCGACCTCGGGAAGCTGCTCGTGGCTGGGCTGGTTCATGACCCGATTTTACTCGAACGTGCGTTCGAAGGCAATGGTTCGTCCACACCTGCGTCAGTGCCCTGGAGCCCCGGTGAGCACCGCAGAGCGGTCGGCTCCCCGGTCAGGAGCCGGAGTGCGACGCGTTGCTCCGGAGCCCGTGTGCGGCCCGAACCGGTCAGTCCTCTGTGGCGACGAGCAGGCAGAACGGGTGACCGGCCGAATCGGCCAGCACGTAGAGCGGTTCGGTGTCGTCGTGGGTCCGGTCGAGGAGCAGCCGGGCGCCCAGGGCCTCGGCGCGCCGGCGGTGAAGTTCGAGGGTCACGCGGTCGGCGACGCCGAAGTCGAGGTGCATCTGCATGGGTACGCGAGGGACCGGCCAGGTCGTCGCGGCGAGCTCCTCGACCTCCTGGACCGCGAGCACCCGTCCGCCCTGGTCGTCGACCAGCACGAGCCAGTCCGCCTCGTCCTCGTCCCCGTCGGGCGGAGGCTCGTCACCGGGGCGGTAGGTCAGGCCGAGCAATCGGCGGTAGAACTCGGCCAGTCCGCGGGCGTCCGTGGCGTCGATCGCGGTGTGCAGCAGCCGGGGGTGGTCGCTCATGGGTGCTCCTCGAGGATCGGAACGGGTGTCGGGTGGTCGGACGGCCGGCTTCTCGGCTCCTCACGCTGGTGCCCCTCATTCTTGGTCGACCAGCGAAGGCCGGGGCTCGAGCGCCTGTCGAGACCGTGTACCCAGCGTGCGACGTACGGCGTACGGCGGGCGCGGTGCTCGCGGGGTCTCGGCGACGCTCCTCGCTGGCGCTCGTCGCTGCTCGACCAGCGGAGGGTGGGGTTGCGGCGGGTGCGGTGCTCGCGGGGTCTCGGCGACGCTCCTCGCTGGCGCTCGTCGCTGCTCGACCAACGGAGGGTGGGGTTGCGGGGGTGCGGTGCTCGCGGGGTCTCGGCGACGCTCCTCGCTGGCGCTCGTCGCTGCTCGACCAACGGAGGGTGGGGTCTCGGCGACGCTCCTCGCTGGCGCTCGTCGCTGCTCGACCGACGGAGGGTGGGTCAGGCGACCATGACCCGGGTCCCGCGGCGGACCCGCCTGACGGGGGCGTCGCGGACCTCGGCCCAGGCGAGGGCGAGCCGCTCGACGGCGAGGGTGAGCTCGTCGGGGCGGCGGGTCCAGGGGATGCGGACGAAGCGGTCGAGGCCGCCCTCGGCGGCGAAGACCGGGCCGGGGGCGACGATGACGCCGTGCTGCTCGGCGGCGGCGGCGAGGGCGCTGCCGCGGGCCGAGGGCAGCTCGACCCACAGCGCCAGCCCGCCGCCCGGCACGTGGAAGCGCCACTCGGGCAGGTGCTGGGCGAGGTTGGCGACCAGCCGGTCGCGCTGCTCGCGCAGCTGCTCGCGGTGGCCCGGCAGCACCGAGCCGTGCTCCAGGAGCCGTGCGAGGGTCAGCTGCTCGAGCACCGGCGCGCCCAGGTCGAGCGCCAGACGCGCCTCCTGCAGCGTCTCGACGCAGTCGTGCGGGGCGCGGATCCACCCCAGCCGCAGCCCACCCCAGAAGCTCTTGCTGGCGCTGCCGATGGTGATGGTGGCGGGGGAGTGGGCGGCGAACGGTGCCGGCATCTGCTGCCCGTCGAGCGCCAGTGCCTGGTGCGCCTCGTCGACCACCGCGCGAGTGCCGGCGGCGCGCAGGTGGGCGGCGTACGCCGCGCGCTGCTCCTCGCCCATCACGTGGCCGGTCGGGTTCTGGAAGTCGGGTACCAGGTAGGCCAGTCGTGGCCGGGCGTCGCGCAGCGTGGCGCCGACCGCGTCGAGGTCCCACCCCTCCGGGTCGACCGCGGAGGGGACCAGCCGGGCACCGGCGTTGCGCAGCGCCTGGGTGGCGTTGGGGTAGACCGGCGACTCGACGAGCACCCGGTCGCCCCGCCCGGCGAAGGCCTGCGCCACCACCGCGGCCGCGGCCAGGGCCCCCGGCGTGACCAGCACCTGGTCGGGGTCGGTGGGCAGCCCCCGGGCGTCGTACGACGCTGCGATGCGCTGCTGGAGCCGGGGCAGCCCGGCCGGGAAGTAGCCGTGGCCGCCGAGGTGGGCCGGCAGGTCGCCGATCGCCTCGGTGTAGGCCTGCATCAGCCCCGCGGGCGCGGCCGCCGCAGCGCAGTTGAGGTCGATCGCGTCGCGGTCGTCGAGACCGGGCAGCAGTGCGCGGTCGTGCGAGCGGGCGCGGCCGCCGGGCACCCGCGTGAAGGTCCCCGACCCCTGCCGCGACACGGCGTACCCGCTCTCGCGCAGCAGCGCGTAGGCCCGGGTCACCGTCGTGCGGGAGACCCCCAGGGCCTCGGTGAGCTCGCGCTCGCTGGGCAGCCGCACGTCGTAGCCGATGCGGCCGTCGCCCACCAGCAGGGTCAGCGCGTCGGCGAGCCCGACGTAGGCGGGGGAGCGGTCGAAGGGGCCGACGAGACCGGCGACCCGCGCGGCCGACACGGAGGTGACCATGCAGACCACTGTCGCACGATTGGCTATTTCGCGACAGGCCAATCGCGCGCCACCCTGGACCCATGCTCCTCGCCGACCTCGGACCCATCGCCCAGCTCCGCGCTGGCCGCCTGGGTCGCCGCCTGCCCCAGCTCTACGTCGGCCTGTGGCTGTACGGCGTCTCGCTGGCCATGATGGTGCGCGCCGACCTCGGCGCCGCCCCGTGGGACGTGCTGCACCTCGGCATCGCCCGCTACGTGCCGCTGAGCCTGGGCGAGGTGCTGATCGTGGTCAGCCTGCTGGTGCTGCTGCTGTGGATCCCGCTGCGCGAGGTGCCGGGCCTGGGCACGATCTCCAACGCGCTGGTCATCGGCATCGCCGCCGACGCGACGCTCGCGGTGCTGGAGCGGCCCGACGAGATGTGGCTGCGGATCGTGCTCATGGTCGTGGGGGTGCTCGGCAACGGCGCCGCGACCGCCTTCTACATCGGCGCCCAGCTCGGCCGCGGGCCGCGCGACGGGCTGATGACCGGGCTGCACCGGCGCACCGGCGTCTCCCTGCGCGTGGTGCGCACCGGGCTCGAGGTCACCGTGGTCGCGATCGGCCTGCTGCTCGGCGGGGTCGCCGGCATCGGCACCGTGCTCTACGCCCTGAGCATCGGCCCGGTCACCCAGGCCCTGCTGCCCGCGCTGACCGTGCGGCTGCCGGCCCCGGTGGACCCGCCCGAGGTCGACCCGGTGACGACTACCGCTTCGTCGCGATGATCGTGGAGGCGTCGGAGGCGACCATCACCTCGACAGCGGTGAAGCGCGGGTCGGTGAGCCACTGCTCGCGCAGCACGTCGACGCGGCCGTAGGTCACCGGCGGCCACTGCTCGCAGGGCGTGAAGTCGTCGAGCACCACGACGCCGCCGTCGGCGACCAGGTCGGCGATCGCGTCGACCCCGACCTCGCCGGGCTGGCCCGAGTCGAGGAACAGCAGCGAGAAGGGGCCCTTGTCGAGCAGGGTCGACCAGTCGGCGGCCAGCACCTCCACCAGCGGGTCGTCCTCGAAGATCTCGCCGGCCGCCCGGGCCAGGCGCGGGTCGAGCTCGGCGGTGACGATGCGGGCGTCCTGCCCGCGCACCCCGCTGCGCAGCCAGGCCGTGCCGACCCCGCAGCCGGTGCCGAACTCGGCCATCGTGCCCTCGCGCGTGGCGGCCAGCGTCGCCAGCAGCCGACCGGTCTCGTTGCGGCAGAACGACACGTAGCCGGCGCGGCGCGAGACCTCGAAGGCCCGGCGTACGACGTCGGGCAGCTCGGGTGGGGCACTCATGGCGTGGAGTCTGTCATCTCGAGACGCCCGTCCCGGATGATGGACACATTCCGGAAAGCGGTAGCCGGTGTCCGCACTGCGTGCCTACGATGTGTCCATCATGCGGAGCATTTTCGTACTTATCGAGTGCCGCGGCGAGGCCCAGCAGCGATAGCTGCCAGTGAGGCCACCTCGCCGCGGTGTTCGGCGTTGCTCTCGGTCTCACGGCACATCTGAAGATGTCTCCGCGGCGGGTCCACCTTCGCTAGCACGCGTGATCCGCTCCTCTCGAGGTCTCCACCTCCCATGCGATCCATGGGTCGTCCGTCCCCACCGCGGGGTCATCTCCGGCCGTGGCGTGAGCCATCCCCGGAGCACCACCGCAGGACCGCACGACACCCATCGACCACCCGAGAAGGAGACGCACCATGTACGACATGTACCCCGAGTGGGGCCCGGCAGCGCACAACCCCGAGAACCCCCGCAGCCGCGAGGCCGTCCAGGTCTCGCTCGACCTGCGGGACAACGGCGGCCAGCGCCCCGACGACAACTAGCGTTCGGCCCATGACCTCCACTCCTGCCGCCACCGGTCCCGTCACGCTCGCCGTCATCCCCGGCGACGGCATCGGGCAGGAGGTGACCGCCGAGGCCCTCAAGGTCCTCGAGGTCGCCTCACCGGCGGGAGTCACCTTCGAGCAGACCCGCTACGACCTCGGCGCGGAGCGCTACCTCGCGACCGGCGAGGTGCTGCCCGACACCGTGCTCGGCGAGATCCGCGAGCACGACGCCATCCTGCTCGGCGCGGTCGGCGGCAAGCCGAACGACCCGAACCTGCCCCCGGGCATCCTCGAGCGCGGGCTGCTGCTGCGGCTGCGCTTCGAGCTCGACCACTACGTCAACCTGCGCCCCTCGCGGATCTTCCCCGGCGTCACCTCGCCGCTGAGCCGCGACGTGCTCGGCGACGACGAGGTCGACTTCGTCGTGGTGCGCGAGGGCACCGAGGGCCCCTACACCGGCAACGGCGGCGCGCTGCGCGTCGGCACCCCGGCCGAGGTCGCCACCGAGGTCTCGGTCAACACGGCGTACGGCGTGGAGCGGGTCGTGCGCGACGCCTTCGCCCGCGCCGAGAAGCGCCCCCGCAAGAAGCTGACCCTGGTCCACAAGACCAACGTGCTCGTGCACGCCGGCGCGGTGTGGTGGCGGCTGACCCAGCAGGTCGCCGCCGAGCACCCCGACGTCACCGTCGACTACATGCACATCGACGCGGCGATGATCCACATGACCACCAACCCGCAGCGCTTCGACGTGATCGTCACCGACAACCTCTTCGGCGACATCATCACCGACCTGGCCGGCGCCATCAGCGGCGGCATCGGGCTCGCGGCCTCGGGCAACATCAACCCCGACCGCACCGCGCCGTCGATGTTCGAGCCGGTGCACGGCTCGGCGCCCGACATCGCCGGCCAGCAGGTCGCCGACCCCACCGCCGCGATCCTCTCCACCGCGCTGCTGCTGGACCACCTCGGCCACCCCGAGGCCGCGGCCCGCATCGAGGACGCCGTGCTGGCCGACCTCGCCGAGCGCGGCACGGCCCGGCGTCGTACGCCCGAGGTGGGCGACGCCGTCGCCAAGCGCGTGGCGGGCTGAGCACCACGTCGAGAGAGGGCGGTAGTTTGATGCCCATGGAGATCAGCGTCACCCGCAACCCCGCGCCCGTCCCCGACGACCGGCTGGCCGAGATCCTGGCCAACCCCGGGTTCGGGACCCACTTCACCGACCACATGTTCACGGTGGAGTGGACCCCCGAGAAGGGCTGGCACGACGCGCGGATCACGCCGTACGGGCCGCTGACCCTCGACCCGGCCACCGCGGTGCTGCACTACGCGCAGGAGACCTTCGAGGGGATGAAGGCCTACCGCCACGAGGACGGCTCGGTGTGGGCGTTCCGGCCCGAGCAGAACGCCGAGCGGATGGCGCGCTCGAGCCACCGCCTGGCGCTGCCGGTGCTGGAGACCGAGGACTTCCTGGCCGCGGTGCGCGCGCTGGTCGAGGTCGACGAGCGCTGGGTGCCCGACCAGGGCGGCGAGAAGAGCCTCTACCTGCGCCCCTTCATGTTCGCCTCGGAGAAGTTCCTCGGCGTGCGCCCGGCCCAGCACGTGACCTTCATGGTCATCGCGAGCCCGGCGGGTGCCTACTTCAAGGGCGGGCTGAAGCCGGTGAGTCTGTGGCTCACCGAGGAGTACACCCGCGCCGGTCGCGGCGGCATGGGCGCGGCCAAGACGGGCGGCAACTACGCCTCGTCGCTGGTCGCCCAGCAGGAGGCCACCGCGCACGGCTGCGACCAGGTGGTCTTCCTCGACGCGCAGGAGATGCGCTACGTCGAGGAGCTCGGCGGCATGAACATGTACTTCCTGCACGACGACGGCACCATCGTGACCCCCGCGACCGGCACGATCCTCGAGGGCATCACCCGCGCCTCGATCATCGAGCTGGCCGCCAAGCTCGGCCACCGCGTCGAGGAGCGCCGGTTCTCGGTCGAGGAGTGGCGCGAGGGCGTGGAGTCGGGCCGGATCCGCGAGATCTTCGCCTGCGGCACCGCCGCCGTGGTCACGCCGGTCGGCACGCTCAAGCACGCCGGAGGAGAGGTGGCCGCGCCCGCGGACACCGGTCCCGCCGGGGGCGAGCTGACCCAGCGCATCCGCCAGGCGCTCGTCGACATCCAGTTCGGCCGCGCCGAGGACTCCTTCGGGTGGATGCACCGCATCGTGTGAGGTGAGGCTACCCTAACTGGGTGATCTCGACCCTGGACGCGCCGTCGCGCCCTGCCTCGCGGCACCTCGTGACGGTGCTGGGGCTGCTCGTGCTCCTGGTGGTCGCGCTGGCCGCCAGCCTCGCGCTGGGTGCGCGCGACGTCTCGCCGGCCCAGGTCTGGGCCGCGCTGGTCGACCCGGTGGCCGGCGACAACGACCACCTGGTGGTGCGCGACCTGCGGGTGCCGCGCACCCTCGTCGGGCTGGTGGGCGGCGCCGCGCTCGGCGTCGCCGGCGCCCTGATGCAGGGCGTGACCCGCAACCCCATCGCCGACCCCGGGCTCCTCGGGCTCAACTCGGGGGCCTCGCTGGCGGTGCTGGTGGCCATCTCGGGCCTCGGCGTCACCTCGGCCTCGGGCTACCTGTGGTTCGCCTTCGCCGGAGCCGCGCTGGCCGCCGTCGTGGTCTACGGCGCGGCCTCCCTGGGCTTCGAGGGGGTCACGCCGGTCAAGCTGGCCCTGGTCGGCGCGGCGTTCACCGCGACGTCGACCTCGCTGATCACCGTGCTGCTGCTCGCCGACACCCAGGCCCTCGACGACTACCGCTTCTGGCAGGTCGGGTCGCTGGCCAACCGGCCCCTCGACGTGCTGCTCACCGTGCTGCCCTTCGTCCTGGTCGGCCTCGCGCTCGCGCTCGCCGCGGGCCGGGTGCTCAACGCCCTCGCGCTCGGCGACGACGTCGCGCGCGGCCTGGGCCAGGACGTCGCCCGCGGCCGGCTGCTGGTGGTGCTGGCGGTGGTGCTGCTGTGCGGGTCGGCCGTCTCCATGGTGGGGCCCATCGCGTTCGTGGGCTTGGCCGTGCCGCACCTGGCCCGCGCGCTGGTCGGCCCCGACCACCGCTGGATCGTGGTGCTCTCGGCCCTGCTGGGCCCGGTGCTGCTGATCGCCGCCGACGTCGTGGGCCGGCTCGTGGTGCGCCCCGGTGAGCTCGAGGCCGGGCTGGTCGTGGCGCTGGTGGGCGCGCCGGTCCTGCTGCTGATCGTGCGTCGCTCGCGGGCGGTGGCCGCATGAGCGCCGCCGTCGCCGAGCGCACCGAGGTCGCCACCGCCGGGCTGCGCGCCGTACGGCGCCGTCGCCGCGCGCGGCGCGCGGGCGTGCTGGTGGTGCTGGCGGCCCTGGTGCTGGCGTCGTCGGTGGCGGCGCTGGTGCTGGGCGACTTCCCGCTCTCGGTCGGGCAGGTCCTGGGTGCGCTGGTGGGCGCCGAGGACCCCTCGGCGCGCTTCATCGTCGTCGAGCTGCGCCTGCCGCGGCTGCTGCTGGGCCTCCTCGTGGGCCTCGCCTTCGGCCTGGCCGGGGCGCTGTTCCAGTCGGTGCTGCGCAACCCGCTGGCCAGCCCCGACATCATCGGCATCTCGCAGGGCGCCAGCGCGGGCGCCGTCGCGGCGCTGCTGCTCGGCGGGCTGGGCGGGGCCGCGGTCTCGGCGTCGGCGCTGGCCGGTGGTGCGCTGGTCGGTGTGCTGCTGTACGCCGTCGCGTGGCGGGGCGGCATGACCGGTCACCGCTTCGTGCTCTCGGGCATCGGTGTGGCCTACGTCTGCGCGGCGGTGGTCGGCTACCTGCTGACGCGCAGCGAGGTGAACCAGGCCCAGGTGGCGCTGCGCTGGATGGCCGGCAGCCTGGCCCAGGCCGAGTGGTCGCTGGTGCAGGTGCTGGCCGGGGCGCTGGCGGTGCTGGTGCCGATGGTGGCCCTGGTCGCGCGGCGCCTCGACCTGCTGCTGCTCGGCGACGACCAGGCCGGGAGCCTGGGCCTGCGGCCCGAGGCGGTGCGCGCCTGCGTCATCGCGCTCGGCGTCGCGCTGGCTTGCGCGGCGACCGCGGCGGCCGGGCCGGTGGCGTTCGTGGCCTTCGTGGCCGCACCGGTCGCCCGCCGGCTGCTGCGCGACGGCAGCCTGGCGCTGGTGGAGTCGGCGCTGGTCGGCGTGGTCCTGGTGGTGGGCGCCGACCTGGTCGCCCAGCACCTGCTGCCCGGCGACCTGTCCGTGCCCGTCGGGGTCGTCACCGGCGCGGTCGGCGGGCCCTACCTGATCTGGCTGATGGCGACCGGAGGAACCCGACGTGAGTGAGGAGCAGCGGATGGAGGCAGCGGCAGCGCCGCCCCGGCTGGTGGCGCGCGGCGTGCACCTGGCCTACGACCAGCGCCGGGTGGTGCACGGCGTCGACCTCGCGGTCCCGACCGGGCGGGTCACGGTGATCGTCGGCGCCAACGGTTGCGGCAAGTCGACCCTGCTGCGCGGCCTGGGCCGGATCCTGCGCCCGGTGGAGGGCGTCGTCGAGCTCGACGGGCACGACCTGCACCGGATGCGCGCCCGCGAGGTCGCCTCGGTGCTGGGGCTGCTGCCCCAGCAGCCGGTCGCCCCCGAGGGCATCAGCGTCGGCGACCTGGTCGGGCGGGGGCGGCACCCCCACCAGGGCGCCTTCGGGCGCTGGAGCGCCGACGACGCCGACGCGGTGGCGCGGGCGCTGGCCCTGACCGACACCCACGACCTGGCCGCCCGCCGGGTCGAGGAGCTCTCCGGAGGGCAGCGCCAGCGGGTGTGGGTCGCGATGATGCTCGCCCAGGACCCGCACGTCCTGCTGCTCGACGAGCCCACGACGTACCTCGACATCGCCCACCAGGTCGACGTCCTGGACCTGCTCGCCGACCTCAACGAGGAGCGCGGCACCACCGTGGTGATGGTGCTGCACGACCTGAACCTGGCCGCGCGCTACGCCGACCACCTGGTGGTGATGGCGGCCGGCCGGGTTGTGCGCGAGGGGCCGCCGGCCGAGGTGCTCGACGAGGACTGCGTGCGCGAGGCGTTCGGCCTCGTGGCCCGCGTGGTCGCCGACCCGGTGACCGGCTGCCCGATGGTGGTCCCGGCGGGGGCGCGGGAGCGGCGAGGTCTGGCATGCAGTAAGGTTAGCCTCACCTAACCATCGACCGGCTCGGCCGGTCCCGCACGTGAGGAGTGGACGTGTCGTCCCTTCCCCGACGGACCACCCGGTCCCGCCTGTCCGGTCTCGCCCTTCCGCTCGTGGCGGGACTGCTGGTCCTGCCCCTGGCCGCCTGCGGCAGCGACGACGCTGCTGAGGAGACCCGGTCCGACGACGCCGCCGGTGCCGAGGACTTCGAGCCGGTCATCGTCGAGCACGCCTTCGGTGCCACCGAGGTCACCGAGCGCCCCGAGCGCGTCGTCACCTGGGGCTGGGGCACTCCCGACGCCGTGCTGGCCCTGGGCGTGGTGCCCGTGGCCATGGAGAAGCTCAGCTACGGCGCCTCCGAGGAGGGGTTCATGCCCTGGCAGGAGGAGGCCTTCGAGGAGCTCGACGCCGGGCAGCCCACCGCGCTGACGCCCGGCGAGGCGCCGCCGTTCGAGGAGATCGCCGCCGCGGCCCCCGACGTGATCCTGGCCAGCTACTCCGGCATCACCGAGGCCGACTACGACAAGCTCACCCAGATCGCCCCGACCGTGGCCTACCCCGACCAGCCGTGGTCGACGCCGTGGCGCGAGGTCATCACCACCGTCGGCGACGTGCTGGGCCAGGACGACGAGGCCGAGCAGGTGCTCGCCGACATCGACGCCGACGTGGCCGCCGCGGCTGAGGCGCACCCCGAGTTCGAGGGCACCAGCATCGCTGCGGTCGCCATCGACCCGGGCGCCTTCTACGTCTACAGCGACGCCGACCCGCGCGTGCAGTTCCTCGAGGACCTCGGCTTCACCGTCGCGCCGAGCGTCGACGAGCTCGACACGGGCGAGAGCACCTTCTACTACACGCTCAGCACCGAGAACGTCGACCGGCTCGAGTCCGACGTGCTGCTGTCCTACGCCGCCACGCAGGAGCGGGCCGACGAGATCGCCGAGGACCCGACGTACCAGACCATGGAGCAGTTCCAGGAGGGCCACGTGGCCACCGTCGCGGGCGAGGCCGTCGTCTCCTCCGTCTCGCCGCCGACCGCGCTGTCGCTGACCTACAGCCTCGACACGTTCGTCGACGCCCTGGCCGGTGCCGTCTCCACCGACTGAGGGTCCGGGGTCGGTAGCCTCGTGAGGTGAGCACCTCGCCGGGCAGTGACGCCCTCGCCACCGTCGGCGGCTACACGCTGCTGACCAAGATCGGCGAGGGCGGCATGGGCGTGGTGCACCTGGCCCGCCGCCCCGGCGGCGACCGGGTGGCCCTCAAGGTGCTGCGGCCCCAGGTCGTCGGCGGCGACGAGGCCCGCCTGCGCCTCGAGCGCGAGGTCGCCTCGCTGTCGCGGGTGCGCAGCCGGTGGGTCGCCGAGGTGCTCGACGCCGACCCGTGGGGCGACGTGCCGTACGTCGCCACCCGCTACGTGCCCGGGCTCTCGCTGCACGACCACGTCGTCGAGGAGGGCCCGCTCACGGGCCGCGACCTCGTCTGGTTCGCCGGGTGCCTGGCCGAGGGGCTGGCCTCGGTCCACGAGGTCGGGGTGCTGCACCGCGACGTCAAGCCCTCCAACGTGCTGATGGAGGGGCGCACCCCGATCCTCATCGACTTCGGCCTGGCCCGGGTCGCCGACGACCCCCGCCTCACCCACACCGGGTGGCTCATCGGCACCCCGGGCTACCTGGCCCCCGAGATCCTCTACGGCGACGACGCCAGCACCGCCTCCGACGTGCACTCGTGGGCGGCCACGGTCGCCTACGCCGGCACCGGCCGGGCCCCCTTCGGGCGGGGGCCGTCGATGGCGGTGATGGACCGGGTGCGCCGCGGCGAGCACGACCTCGACGGGCTGCGCGGCGACCTGCACGACGTCGTCGAGGCCGCCCTCGACCCCGACCCGCAGCGCCGGCCGAGCCTGGGGGAGATCCTCGACTGGCTGCGCCCGCAGTCGACCCAGGTGCACCGGCGCCCGGTGCCCGGGCCGCTGCCCGAGGCCGTCGAGACCGCGCCGATGCGCGCCGCCGCGTGGCCCGAGGAGGCCACGCGCGTCGAGCGCGAGCCGGATCCCGACGACACCTGGGTCGAGGACCGGCCCGCGGAGGACTGGCCCGACGAGGACTGGCCCGACGAGGGCCCGCACACCATGCTCCTGCCCTGGGACGACCAGCCCCCGGCCCCGCGGGTGCCGGCGGGGGAGCGGCTGCGGCGCGGCCTGCTCACCCTGGGGGTCGGCGCCGCGGTCGCGGTGGGCGTCGCGGCCGTGCCCTACGCCGGGCTCGCGACGGTGCTGGTGGTCGTCTGGCTGCTGCGCAGCGGGTCCCTGGCCGGCAGCCGCGTCGGCGAGCGCCGGGCCCTGCGCGGCCGGCGCTGGTACGACGCCCCGGTCGTGCTGGTGCGCGCGCCGTGGGACCTGCTGCGCTCCATCCCCTCCACGCTCGTGCTCCAGCTGTGGGCCCTCGGCCTCGCCGCGGCGGCCGGGCTGCTGTGCTACGCGGTCGCCGCCGGCCCCACCACGACGCTGCTGGCCGGGGCGGGCACGCTGGTGCTGGGGCTGTGGTGGGGCCCGGGCGGCTCGCGGGTGCGCTCGCCGCTGGGTCGCGTGGTGCGGCCGCTCTCGGCCGCCCCCGGGCGCTGGGTCGCGGCGCTGCTGCTGGTCGCGGCGGGCGCCGGGGCGGCGGCGTACACGCTGGAGACGCGGGGGCCCTGGTGGGTGCCGGCGCAGGACCAGCCGATCGGATCGCGAGACGCCGCGCCGACCGGCGTGGTCGGTGGCACACTCGAGCACGTGCAGCACCACGCCTCCATCATTCGCTAGCGCGCCGGGACCACCCCGACGCGCCAACCTCTCGTCCGCGGGAGGTTTTTTTGTTGGAGCAGCACCCCGACCAGCACCCCGACCAGCACCCGAGCAGCGGAGCAGCAGCGATGGACCTCCACGGCGCCTTCCACGTCTACGACACGACCCTGCGCGACGGCGCCCAGCAGGAGGGGCTCAACCTCAGCGTCGCCGACAAGCTGGCCATCGCGCGCCAGCTCGACGGTCTCGGCGTGGGCTACATCGAGGGCGGCTGGCCGGGTGCGAACCCCAAGGACACCGAGTTCTTCCGCCGCGCCGCCACCGAGCTCGACCTCACCCACGCCCGGCTCGCGGCCTTCGGGGCGACGCGTCGCGCCGGCGCCCGGGCCGCCGACGACCCGCAGGTGGCGGCGCTGCGCGACAGCGGCGCCGGCGTGGTGACGCTGGTGGCCAAGTCGCACGACCGCCACGTCGAGCTCGCGCTGCGCACCACCCTGGAGGAGAACCTCGCGATGGTGCGCGACACCGTCGCCCACCTGCGGGCCGAGGGCCAACAGGTCTTCCTCGACGCCGAGCACTTCTTCGACGGCTACCGCGCCAACCGCGACTACGCCCTCGAGGTGCTGCGCACCGCCTTCGAGGCCGGCGCCGAGGTCGCGGCGCTGTGCGACACCAACGGCGGGATGCTGCCGCCGCGGGTCTCCGAGGTGGTCCACGACGTCGTCGAGACCACCGGCGGGCGCATCGGCATCCACTGCCACAACGACACCGGCTGCGCGGTGGCCAACTCGCTGGCCGCCGTCGACGCCGGGGCCACCCACGTGCAGGGCACCGTCAACGGCTACGGCGAGCGCACCGGCAACGCCGACCTCGTCACGGTGGTGGCCAACCTCGAGCTCAAGCTGGAGCGCCCGGTGCTGCCGCCGGGGCTGCTGCGCGAGGCCACGCGCATCGCCCACGCCGTCGCCGAGGTCACCAACATCGCGCCGTCGGCGCGCCAGCCCTACGTCGGCACCTCCGCCTTCGCCCACAAGGCCGGGCTGCACGCCAGCGCGATCAAGGTCGACCCCGACCTCTACCAGCACATGGACCCCCTCGGCGTCGGCAACGACATGAGGCTGCTGGTCTCCGACATGGCCGGGCGCGCCTCCATCGAGCTCAAGGGCCGCGAGCTGGGCTTCGACCTGTCGGGCGACACCCCCGAGGCCAAGGCGCTGCTGACCCGCATCACCGAGCGGGTCAAGGTGCTCGAGGGACGCGGCTACACCTTCGAGGCCGCCGACGCCTCCTTCGAGCTGCTGCTGGTCGAGGAGGTCGAGGGCGAGCGACCGTCGTACGTCGACGTGGAGTCGTGGCGCGTCATCACCGAGACCCAGCCCGGCCCCGGCGAGGAGGCGCTCTCGGAGGCCACGGTCAAGCTGCGCGCCCAGGGGGTGCGCTACGTCGTGGCCGGCGAGGGCAACGGCCCGGTCAACGCGCTCGACCACGCCCTGCGCTCCGCGATCGGCCAGGCCTACCCGGAGGTCGCCAGGCTCGAGCTGGTCGACTACAAGGTGCGCATCCTCGACCAGGGCCACGGCACCGACGCGATCACCCGCGTGCTCATCGAGACCGCCGACGGCGAGGGCTCGTGGGTCACCGTCGGGGTGGGCCACAACGTCGTGCAGGCCTCCTGGGAGGCCCTGCTCGACGCCGTCACCTTCGGCCTGCGCCGCCACCACCGCTGAGGACGGCCGGCAGTCACTTGTGAACCATCGACCGGTCACTTTCGGCCGCTCGACGGTTCGCAACTGACGGCTGGACGGTTCATAAGTGACCGCTCGGCGGCCGGGGTGAGGCAGGTCACTGCCGACGGGGAGGGGTGCGGGAATGCCCAGCACGCCTAGGAGGTTGAAGGTTGTATGACTTCTACTCGTGTCGCCGTGCTCGTCGGCAGCCTCCGTGCCGACTCCCTCAACCGTCGCATCGCCGAGGGCCTCGTGGCCAACGCCGCCGACCGCGTCGAGCTCGAGATCGTCACCGGGCTCGACGAGCTGCCCTTCTACAACGAGGACGTCGACGGGGACACCCCGCCCGCCGGTGCCGTGCGCCTGCGGGAGACCGTCGCCGCCGCCGACCGCGTCCTGGTCGTCACCCCCGAGTACAACGGCACCATGCCCGCGGTCCTCAACAACGCCATCGACTGGCTCTCGCGTCCCTACGGTGCGGGCGCCCTGGTCGGCAAGCCCGTCGGTGTCATCGGCGCCACCCCGACACCGTACGGCGGCAAGTGGGCGCACGCCGACGTCGTCCGCTCGGCCGGCGTCGCCGGGGCCACCGTCGTCGAGGACGTCACCGTCTCGCAGTCGGCCCTCGAGGTCGACCCGCTGACCGACCCCGAGGTGCAGGAGAAGCTGGCCGCCGCCGTGCGCACGCTGGTCGACTTCACCCCGGCCGTCGCGGCCTGAGCCTAGGGTCGTGGTGTGAGTGACCTCCACGACCTGACCGCGCTCGAGCTGGGGGCGCTCGTCCGCACCGGCGAGACGTCCCCGCTCGGGCTGGCCGAGCACTACCTCGACCGCGTCGAGCGCCTCGACGACGTCGGCGCCTTCGTGCACCGCACCGCCGAGCAGGCTCGCGAGCGGGCTGCCGCCCTCGGCGCCGTGCCCCCCGAGGGTGCCGGACCGCTGTGGGGGGTGCCCACGGCCGTCAAGGACCTCAACCTGACCGCCGGGGTCCGCACCGCCTTCGGCTCCGCGGCCTACGACGACTTCGTGCCCGAGGTCTCCGACGGCGTCGTGCTCTCCCTCGAGGAGGCCGGGCTGGTCAGCCTCGGCAAGACCGCGACCCCCGAGTTCGGCTCGCCCTGCTACACCGAGCCCGAGGGGCACCCGCCGGCGGTGACGCCCTGGGACCGCACCCGGATGGCCGGCGGCTCCTCCGGGGGCGCCGCGGCCGCCGTGGCCGCCGGGCTGGTGCCGCTGGCCCAGGGCTCCGACGGGGGCGGCTCGATCCGGATCCCCGCCTCCTGCTGCGGTCTCGTCGGCCTCAAGCCCGCACGCGGACGCATCAGCGGCTTCCCCATGTACGGCGACCCGATGGGGCTGGCCACTGCCGGCCCGATCGCACGCACCGTGCGTGACGCCGCCGCCCTCCTCGACGTGCTGGCCGGCCCCCGCACCGGTGACCCGAGCTGGGCCCCGGAGCCCGGCACGTCCTTCCTCGACGCCTGCGACCGCGAGCCCGGCCGGCTGCGGATCGCCCGGTTCGCCGAGCCCGTGATCGCCGACGTCGACGTGGACCCCGAGTGCCTGACCGCCTGGGACGACGCCTCCCGGCTGCTGGAGCGGCTGGGCCACGAGGTGGTCGACGTGCCGGTGCCGATGAGCCGCGACGCCGTGCCCGTCTTCCACACCTGCTGGGCGGTGCTCACGGCCATGTCGAGCGCGCCCGAGGGGCGTGAGCACCTGCTGCGACCGCTCACCCGGTGGCTCAGCGAGCGTGGCCGCGCCGTGAGCGGCCCCGAGCTCGGCCTGGCCATCGGGGCGATGCGCCGCCACGCGGCCGAGGCGGTGCGCGCGCTGGCGGCGTACGACGCCGTGCTGACGCCGACCCTGGCCGCGCCGCCGCTGCCGGTCGGGGCGCTGCGCGACGACGCCGACCCCGCTGCCGACTTCGAGGCCCAGAAGCGCTTCACCCCCTGGACCTCGGCCTGGAACGTCACCGGCATGCCCGCCATCAGCCTGCCCCTGCACTGGACCCCCGACGGTCTGCCCGTCGGTGTCATGCTCGCCGGCCGGCCCGCCGGCGAGGCCGGGCTGCTGGCCCTGGCCGCCCAGGTCGAGCAGGCCGCGCCCTGGCACCACCGGAGGCCGCCGGGCTGGTGAGGCCCTCGGGGTCGTGGCCCGGGTCGTGGTTTGAGTCGTGGCCTGGGTCGTGGCTCGGGTCGTGGCCCGTGGCCGCGGCATGGCGCGTCCTCAGGCACGCGACCCGGACCACGACCCGGACCACGACCCGGACCACGAGTGGGCGTGGGGACGCGGGCTCAGTCGTCGCCGAGGCCGCGGGCGTGCAGGGCGTCGCCGGTCTCGTGGGCCCGGGCCACGACCCGCACCACGAACGGGGTGACGTAGGCGCGGGGGTGCCCACCCAGTCCGCGGGCCCGCGCCGCGTCGCGGGTCTCGAGCGCGAGGCCGACCGTGCCCGGCAGCGCCCCGATGGCCATCGAGAAGGTCAGGGCCACCCGCTCGGGGTCGACCCCAACCCGTCGAAGTGGGCCGACCCACCGCACGATCGCGTCGAGCATGGCGTTGACCGACGTGGTCGCGCTGACCACGATCGCGCCCAGCGCCAGCGCCAGCAGGTCGACCAGCGTCTCCACCGCCTTCGCCGGCCCGTCGATCCACCACTGGAACGCCGAGACGACCACCGCCAGCACCAGGACCAGCCGGGCCGCACGCAGCAGGGTGGCCAGGTCGGTGCGGGCCACCAGTGCGGCGAGCAGCGCCAGGCCCAGCCACACCCACGAGGCCGGCATCGAGCGCACCAGCACCACCGAGAGGCTGAAGAGCGCCAGCGCGCCCAGCTTCGCGCCGACCGGCAGCCGGTGCACCAGCGTGTCGCCGGGCCGGTACGCCGCGACCGTCACGGCGCTGCTCATCGGGGGCTCATCGGGGGCTCATCCCAGCACGCTCGCCTCGTACGCCGCCACGGCGGCCTCGGGCTCGCCGTCGTGCACGACCCGGGCGTCCTCGACCACCAGCACCCGGTCGCAGCGCCGGGCCAGGGCGAGGTCGTGGGTGACCAGCACCAGCTGCTGGTCCAGGCCCAGCAGGAGGTCGCCCACCCGACGGGTGTTGGCCAGGTCGAGCAGGGTGGTCGGCTCGTCGGCGACCAGCACGTCGGGGTCGGTGGCCAGCACCCCGGCCAGCGCCAGCAGCTGCCGCTGGCCCCCGGAGAGGCTGTGCACCGAGACGTCGGCCTTCTCGGCCAGCCCGTAGCGCTCCAGCACCGCGAGCGCGAGGTCGCGCCGCCGTCCGGCGCTGCGCTCGTGCCGGCGCAGCGAGAGCTCGACGTCCTCCACGCAGGTCGGCATCACCAGCTGTGCCGAGGGGTCGGTGAAGCTGAAGGCGACCTTGCGGCGCACGGCGGCGCCCTGCCTGCGCACGTCGAGCCCGTCGACGCGCACCGCGCCGGTGGTGGGGGCGACGAGGCCGTTGAGCATCCGGGCCAGCGTCGACTTGCCCGACCCGTTGGCCCCGACGACGGCGACGCGCCGCTCGGTGAGGGTGAGCGTGGTGGGCTCGAGCAGCACCCGGTCGCCGTCCGGGGTCGCGACGGCGACCCCGGCGGCGTCGAGCTCGATCAGTGGCACGCGCTCAGCGACGCGCGCGCAGCAGCTGGGGGAAGGCGCGGTGCACCTCGGCGGCGACGAGCGCCACCAGGGTGGTCTTGAGCAGGTCGCCGGCCCAGTAGAGGACGTCGATCTTGAGTGCCTCGACCAGCGAGATGTCGAGGTAGAAGGCCAGCCCGGCGATGCCGGCGGGGTGGATCACGAGCACCGAGGCGGCCAGCGAGCAGACGAAGACGATCGCCGCGCGGGACTTGCCGCGCTCGCCGGCGGCGTACTTGACCAGCAGGCCGCCGACCAGCGCGGCGACCGGGAAGGACCACAGGTAGCCGGCGCTGGCGCCGGTCATCGCGCCCAGGCCCGAGGCGTGCTGGGCGAAGACCGGCAGGCCCACCGCACCCAGGGCCAGGTAGAGCGCGACGGCCAGGAAGCCGCGGGTGGGCCCGAGCAGCACGCCCGCCAGCATCACGCCGGCGGTCTGCAGGGTGATCGGCACACCGGCGCCGCCGACCGGGATCCCGCCGATGTAGGCGAAGGCGGAGATGAGGGCCGCGAACGAGGCGACGAGCGCCAGGTCGGTCGGGGTCATCCGCCGGCGGCGGTCCTCGGTGGGGGCCTGCTGGGTGCGGTCGGTCATCGCCATGGTGGGCCTTCGGGTGCGGGGGTGGAGGACGTGGCCTCCTGAACGGCGTTCAGGTTAGGCTGGCTGCGAGATCGCGGTCAATGCCGCGCCCCGACCCCGCAGGAGTGATGTGCGCCACCACCGCGACGACGTCGTGCGCCACGCGCTCGGCGTGCTCGACACCTACGGGCTCGCCGACCTGACCATGCGACGGCTCGCCGGCGACCTCGACGTCCGCCCGAGCGCGCTCTACCACCACTTCCGCGACAAGCAGTCGCTGCTGGCCGCCGTGGCCGACGAGGTGCTGCGGCGCGGCGCCCGGCCGGTGAGCGCGACCGCGTGGGACGAGCAGGTCGTCGAGATCTGCTCAGGGCTGCGCGACGCGCTGCTGGCCTACCGCGACGGCGCCGAGCTGGTCTCCACGGTCATCGCCTTCGGGCTGGGCGCCTCCCAGCCGTACGACGACCTGGTCGCCGCGCTGGCCCCGGCGCGCCTGGGCGAGGACCTGGCCGCGACGGCCGCCCGCACCCTCCTGCACCTCGTGCTCGGGCACACCCTCGACGAGCAGACCCACCTCCAGGCCGGCAGCGCCGGGGCGATCGGCGACGGACCGCGCCCACGCTCGGACTTCGCGGCCGGGCTGGGGCTGGTCGTCGACGGCATCCGGCTGCGTGCCGCCACGGGCACCTCAGACCGGCTCGACCAGCGCGCCTGACTGCTCGGCCAGCACCACCGCGCCCGCCACGTCGAGCCGTGCCCCGCGCAGCGCCGCCCCGGCGAGGTCGGCGCCCTCGAGCCGGGCGCCGCGCAGGTCGGCCTCGAGCAGCGAGGCGGCGCGCAGCGTCGCGCCCCGCAGGTCGCAGTCGCGCAGCACGGCGCCGGCCAGGTCGGCCCCGGCCAGGTCGGCCTCGCGCAGGTCGAGACCGGTCAGGTCGAGCCCGACCAGCCGGGCGCCCGCGAGGCCCACGCCGCGCCACTGCCCGCCCAGCACGCTCATCGGGCGCACCGTGCACCGCTCCAGCACCGACCCGGTCAGCTTGCACCCCTCGAGGGTCGCCGAGAAGAACGAGCAGCCGCGCAGGGTGCAGGCCACGAAGGCGCTCTCGGTGTGCGTCGAGGCGTTGAAGCGGCAGGACTCGAAGGTGCAGCCGGTGAAGACCGCGCCCCGGCTGGTGGCCTCGGTGAGGTCGACGTCGCGGAAGGTGCAGTCGGTGAAGCGCGCGTCGGCGAGGTCGGCGGCGTACCAGTCCGCGCCGGTGAATGTGCGGCCGTCCTCGATGCGCCCGGCGAGGTCGCTGCTCAGCGCGACCGACGCTCCCGCTTGTTCAGCAGGCCGTGCCCGCGGGAGAACCCGTAGGCCGCGCCCCGGCTCGCGGAGCCGTGGCCGAGGAGGTCGGAGTCGGTGCCGGGCCGCTCGGGGCTGCCCAGCCCGCGCTGCTGACGGCGCGAGAGCAGCAGGTCCACGCCCAGCACCGCCAGCGCGAGCACGGCGACGACGACGACCACCACGATGCCGAAGGTCCCCATGCGAGGACCCTAGTGCGTCGGGACCCCGAGGGCGAGCAGGGCGATGTCGTCGCGGGCCACACCGTTCTGGAAGGCCAGCACCTGGCTCAGCACGTTGTCGACCACCTCCGCGCTCGAGCCCGTCGGCCCGGAGTCGACCATGTCCAGCAGCCGCTCGTCACCGAAGAAGCCCGACGGGCCGGAGGCCTCGGTCACGCCGTCGGTGTAGAGCAGCATCGTGTCGCCGGGGCCCAGGAAGATCTCGCGGTCGGTGTAGACGGCGTCGTCGATCACCCCGAGGAGCGGGCCGAGCAGGTCGATCTGGCGGGCGCGGTCGTCGGCGCGCAGCAGCAGGGGAGCGGGGTGCCCGGCCACGCCGATCTCCGCGCGCCACCCGCCCTCGCGGCGCCGCAGCCGCACCAGCACCGCGGTGCAGAAGCGGTCGCTGCTGTGTTGGAGCAGGGTCTCGTTGACCTGCTCGAGCAGCAGGCACGGCCGGCGGGTCGCGACGGCGAGCGCGCGCACGGTGTAGCGCACCAGGGCGGTCACCACCGCGGCCTCGGGGCCCTTGCCGCGCACGTCGCCGAGCACCACCATCCAGTCGTCCTGGCCCAGGCTGAAGACGTCGTAGAAGTCGCCGCCGACCTCGGTGCCGTCGCCGGCCGGTCGGTACGCCGCCGCGACGTCGAGGTCCGGCACGGCCGGCGGCGTGGGCGGGATCAGCGTCTCCTGCAGGGTGCGGGCCAGGGTGCGCGCCCGCGCCTCGGAGGTCTCGGCCCGTTCCTTGGCGCTGAGCAGCTCACGCTCGTAGCGGCGCCGCTCGGTGGCGACCAGCACCGCGATCCGGGTGGTGCTCGGCGTCCCGTCGGGGTAGCGGGTCATCCGGGCGTTGAGCAGCACCGGCATCCGGGTGCCGTCGTGGCGGCGCAGGTCGACGGCGATCTCGTTGACCTCGTCGTGCATGTGCAGGAGCGGGGAGAGGTGGGTCTCGTGGTAGAGCCGGCCGCCCGGCGTGAGCAGGTCGACCAGCGACATCGAGACCAGCGCGTCGGTGCTGATGCCCAGCCACTCGGCCAGGGTCGAGTTGGCGTGCACGATCCGCCCGTCGGGCGTGGTGGTCAGGTAGCCGCAGGGGGCCTGCTCGAACGAGGTGTCCGCCACGTCGTGGGCCGGCGGCCACGACGAGCGGGGGGCATGGTCGTCGCTCACGCCGGCACGACGTCGAGGTCGTCGAGGAACGAGGCGATCGCCCGGGTCGTGGCCTCCGGGGCGCTGAGGTTGGGGCAGTGGCCGGTCGCCTCGAGCATCACGAGCCGTCCGTCGGGCACCTGCTCGGCGACGTACTCGCCCACCGCGACGGGCGCGATGACGTCGTCGGTGCACTGCAGCACCAGCGTCGGGACGCCGATGCGCGGCAGCAGGTCGCGGCTGTCGGAGCGGAAGGTGGCGGTCGCGAAGCGGCGGGCCACGGCGGGGTCCATCCGGCAGAAGCTCTCGGTGAGCTCCTCGCCCAGCTCGGGCCGCTCGGAGTTGCCCATGATCGCCGGGGCCATCGCCGAGGACCAGCCGAGGTAGTTGCCGGCCAGCGAGTCGAGCAGCTCGTCGACGTCCTCCTCCCCGAACCCGCCGGTGTAGCCGGGCTCGTCGATGTAGCGGGGCGAGGGGGCCACCATCACCAGGCCCGCCACGCGCTCGGGCTCCTCGAGCTGGGTCATCGCCACCAGCATCGCCGAGACCGAGTGGCCCACGAGCACCGCGCCGTGCAGGTCGAGCTCGCGCACCACCGCGGTGATGTCGGCGGCGTAGCCCTCCAGCTCGGAGTACCGCTCGCTGTCGTAGCCGGACAGGTCGCCGCCCCCGGCGCCGATGAGGTCCATCAGCACGACGCGGTGGGAGTCCTCGAAGGCCGGCGCCACGTAGCGCCACATGTGCTGGTCGCAGCCGAAGCCGTGCACCAGCACCAGGGGAGGCGCGTCGTGGCGCCCGGTCACCGACACGTGGTGTCGAGTCAAGGCACTCATGGGGCGAGCCTAGCCGTGCGCACCGGTGTCCGCAGCGGTCCGTACCAGGTATTCGCACGCGGCCAGCAGGCGCGCGCGCAGCGGGGCCGCGCGCTCGGCGAAGTCGTCTTGCGCAGCGGCGTACTCGCGCTTGCCCTCCGCGGTCTCGATGCGCACCGGGGTGAAGGGCCGCCCGTCGACCTCGAGGCCGCTGAGGTCGTACGGCGCAGCCCTCATGTCGAGCACCCGGATCTCGCGGGCCAGCTCGAAGCAGTCGGCGACCAGGTCGGAGGAGACCATCGGGCTGAGCCGGAAGGCGTGCTTGTAGAGGTCCATCCCGGCGTGCAGGCAGCCCGGCTGCTCGAAGTCGGCCCGGTCGTCGACGGCGGGGGAGAGGGTGTTGAGGGGGCGGGCGGGCTCGGTGAAGAACCGGAACGCGTCGAAGTGGCTGCAGGCGATGCGGTGCGACTCCACCACCGTGTCGGTGCCCTCCGGGCCCAGGCGCAGCGGCCAGTCGGAGTGCCGGGTCTCGTCGTCGGCCAGGCGGTAGACCATCGCCCACTCGTGCAGCCCGAAGCAGCCGAGCTGCGCCGGGCGCGAGGCGGTGGCGCGCAGCAGCCGCCGGGTGGCCTCCAGCAGGGGGCGCTGCCGCGCGACGTGCTCGGTGGTCACGCCGAGGACCCCTGCCCCGCCGTCGACGCTGCCGTAGCCCTTGAGGCCGTCGTACTCGGGTGCGTCGGCGAGCCCGGTGCCGTGCCCGGGGTGCCAGCGGCGCAGCTGGGCCGGGCGCTGGGAGTAGTAGGTGAACAGGAAGTCGTGCACCGGGTGCTTGACCCGGGCCCCGCGACGCTCCAGGTGCGGGGTCACCCAGGCATCGACGCGCGCCGCGTGTGACGCGGCCCGCGCCTGCCACTCCTCGCGCTCGAGCACCTCCACGGGCACCAACCGTAGGTCGCTAGGGTCGGGGCGTGCGCATCGCGAGATTCACCAATGGCGAGGACCCCCTCTACGGCGTGGTCACGGGCGAGCTCGACGAGCTCGGGCAACCGAGCGAGGACAGCGTGGTCGTGGCCCTGGCCGGCGACCCGTTGTACGTCGGCGTCAAGCTGCTCGACCAGGAGTTCCGGCTGCCCGACGTCCGGCTGCTGGCGCCGGTGCTGCCCCGCAGCAAGGTCGTCGGCATCGCCCGCAACTACGCGGCCCACGCCGCCGAGCTCGGCAACGAGGTGCCGGCCGAGCCGATGATGTTCCTCAAGCCGAACACCAGCGTGGTCGGCCCCGGGGACCCGGTCTTCTACCCGCCGCAGACCCAGGAGCTGAGCTACGAGGGCGAGCTGGCGGTCGTGATCGGGCGGATCTGCCGCGACGTGCCGGTCGAGAGGGCCACCGACGTGATCCACGGCTACACGATCGCCAACGACGTGACCGCCCGCGACATCCAGAGCCGGCAGGGCCACTTCACCGTGGCGAAGGGCTTCGACTCCTTCTGCCCGCTCGGCCCCTGGATCGAGACCGACATCGACCCCCAGACCTTCAAGGACGGGGTGCGCATCCAGACCTTCCTCAACGGCGAGGTCGTGCAGGACGGCTCGACGGCCGACATGGTCGTCGACATCCCCGCGCTGGTCGCGCACGTCTCCAGCATCATGACGCTGCTCCCCGGCGACGTCATCCTCACCGGCACCCCCGAGGGTGTCGGCCCGATGGAGGTCGGTGACGAGGTCGAGATCTCGATCGACGGCCTCGGCACCCTCACGAACAAGGTGGCAACCCGATGAGCACCCCCGCTCCCGTCCGCGTCCGCATGGCCCCGTCCCCGACCGGCTCGCCCCACGTGGGCCTGGTCCGCACGGCGCTGTTCAACTTCGCCTTCGCGCGCCACGCCGCGCTCCAGGGCCAGGACGCCACGTTCGTCCTGCGCATCGAGGACACCGACAAGGAGCGCTCGACCGAGGAGTCCTACCAGGCGATCCTCGACCTGTTCCGCTGGATCGGCCTCGACTGGGACGAGGGCGTCGAGAAGGGCGGCCCCTACGGCCCCTACCGCCAGTCCGAGCGCGGCGACCTCTACCGCGACGTGCTCGCGAAGCTGGCCTCCTCGTCGCACACCTACGAGTGCTTCTGCACCAACGAGGAGGTCGACGCGCGCCGCAAGGCCTCGGGCTCGAAGGTGATGGGCTACGACGGCTTCTGCCGCGACCTCTCCGAGGAGCAGCGCGCCGCGTTCGTGGCCGAGGGGCGGGCCCCGCTCGTGCGGTTCCGGATGCCCGAGGGCTCGATCACCTGGGACGACCTGGTGCGCGGCGAGGTCACCTTCGACACCACCCACGTGCCCGACTTCGCGCTGTGCCGCGCCAACGGCGACCCGCTCTACACCCTCACCGCGCCGGTCGACGACGCCACCATGCACATCAGCCACGTGCTGCGCGGCGAGGACCTGCTCTCCTCGACCCCGCGCCAGATCGCGCTGTTCGAGGCGCTGAAGGCGATCGGCGTGGCCGAGGTGACCCCCGCCTACGGCCACCTGCCCTACGTGATGGGCGAGGGCAACAAGAAGCTCTCCAAGCGCGACCCGCAGGCGCACGCGCTGGCCTACCGCGACCAGGGCTTCATCCCCGAGGGCCTGATGAACTACCTGGCCCTGCTGGGCTGGGCGATCGCGGCCGACCGCGACGTCTTCAGCCTCGAGGAGATGGTCGAGGCGTTCGACATCAAGGACGTCAACCCCAACCCGGCCCGCTTCGACCTCAAGAAGGCCGACGCGATCAACACCTCGCAGATGCGCCGTCTCCCGGTGGAGGAGATCACCCACCGGGTGCTGCCGTTCCTCAAGGACGCCGGCGTCGTCTCCGACCCGGTCTCCGACGCCGACGCCCAGATGCTCGAGCTGGCGATGCCGCTGGTCGCCGAGCGCATCAACAAGCTCACCGAGGCGCCTGCCATGCTCGGCTTCCTCTTCGTCGACGAGGCCGACTTCACGATCGACCCCGACGACGCCGCCAAGCTGCTGACCGACGACGGCCTGGGCGTCGTACGCGCGGCGCTCGAGGCCGTCGAGGGGCTCGAGCAGTGGTCGACGGCTGCCATCCAGGACGCCCTGCAGGCCCGCCTGGTCGACGAGATGGGGCTCAAGCCCCGCAACGCCTTCGGGCCGGTGCGGGTCGCGATCTCCGGACGTCGGGTCAGCCCGCCGCTCTTCGAGTCGATGGAGCTGCTGGGCCGCGAGCGGTCGCTCTCGCGGCTGCGCGGCGCGCTCGCCTGACCCGCCATGCACCCCGAGGAGCGCCTGCCCTACCACCGCCTGCTGAGTGCTGCCCCGCGGCGGGGGTGGTGGATGCTCTTCGGGGTGGCGGTGCTGGGCGTGCTGTTCATCGTCCTGCAGCTGCTGATCGCGCTCGTCCTGACGCTCTGGCTGGCCCTCGGGGGGCTCGACGTCGGCACGGCCTTCGACCGGGTCAGCGGCGAGGGCGGGGTGATGCCGTCGTTCCTGGCGCTGGTCAACCTCGGCTGGGCGGTGACCATCCCGGTGGCCCTGGGCATCGTGTGGGTGGTGCACGGGGTCTCACCGGGCTGGCTGTCGTCGGTGGCCCGACGCCTGCGCTGGGGCTGGATGCTGACCTGCTTCGGGCTCTCGTTCATCGCCCTGCTCGCGACCCTGGTCGTCTCGGCGCTGGTGCCCGCCCAGGAGAGCGTCGCGCTGGACGGCGGGCTCAACGACTTCACCCGCACCACCCGTGACTTCCTGCTCGTGGTGCTGCTGCTGACCCCGTTGCAGGCCGCGGGGGAGGAGTACGCGTTCCGCGGCTACCTGACCCAGTCGTTCGGTGCCGTGCTCTCCCGCTGGCCACGGGTCTCGGTGGTGACGGCCGTGGTCGTGCCGGCCGTCGTCTTCGCCCTCTTCCACGGGGTGCAGGACCCGCCGATCTTCGTCGACCGGCTGGCCTTCGGGCTGGTGGCCGGCACGCTGGTCGTGCTCACCGGCGGCTTGGAGGCGGGCATCGCGATGCACGTCCTCAACAACCTCCTGGCCTTCGGCCTCGCCCTGGCCTTCAGCGACATGACCACCGCGCTCAACCCGACAGGCGGCAGCTGGTGGAGCCTCCCGGTGACCCTGACCCAGAGCCTGGTCTACCTCGGGGTGGTCGTCGGATGGGCGCGCTGGCGCGGGATCGCGACCTCCGCGGGGGCGGGCGAGGTGGCCGTTTTGTCGCCTCGGCCGGCCCCCGTGTAAGGTTTCCACCGGTCCTGAGGGAAGCCGCAAGGCGACCTGAAGAACCCCCCAGTGGGATATGGTGTAATTGGCAACACGACTGGTTCTGGTCCAGTTATTCTAGGTTCGAGTCCTAGTATCCCAGCGAGCAGCGACTCTGTCGCGGTGCCCCGAGAAGCTCGGAGCCCCGCGATTTTGTGCGGAAAGCCAGCCCCGGCTAGAGTTCCGCAGGTTGCTCCGGAGAAGCCGCAAGGCCGATCCGACTGCCACGCCCCCGTTGTGTAGCGGCCTAGCACGCCGCCCTCTCAAGGCGGTAGCGCCGGTTCGAATCCGGTCGGGGGTACCAGAGCAGGACCCGACAGCAGGCCCCAGCCCTCCGGCTGGGGCCTGCTGCGTCTCCAGGGCGACGTCGTCCGCGGATGCCCCCAGGGGTGACCTGCTAAGCCCCCTCCTTCCGTACGGTCTCCCTGACACGTGTCAGGCACACCGGAGGGCAAGTGATGGCAACGACCACCGACCAGGCCGTGCGCCACCTGCTCGACGAGGGCCGCGCCCGAGCGAGGAGGCTCGGCCCCGACCAGGTGCGGCTCTGGGACGCCCTGGCCCGCAGTACCGAGGGCGGCAAGCGGTTCCGACCTGCGCTGGTCGTCGCCGCCCACGACGCCCTCGGCGGGACCCGCCAGGAGGCCGCGGCCGCGACCGGCGCCGCGATCGAGCTGCTCCACACCGCGCTGGTGGTCCACGACGACGTGATCGACGGGGACGACGTACGACGCGGCCGGCCCAACGTGAGCGGCACGTTCCGCGCCGGGGCGCGGGAGGCCGGTGCGGACGCGGGGGGAGCCGACGCGCTCGCGCTCGCCGCCGGCATCCTGGCCGGCGACCTGGCGCTGGCCACCGCCGTCCGCGCCGTGGCCACGTGCGGGGCCCCCCGCGACGTCACCGAACGGCTCCTGGACCTCCTCGACGCGGCCCTGCACACCACGGCCGCCGGCGAGCTCGCCGACGTGACCCTCTCCCTGGGCCTGGGGGCGGCGTCGATGGCGGAGAGCCTGGACGCGGCCGAGCGCAAGACGAGCGCCTACTCCTTCGCGCTGCCCCTCCAGGCCGGCGCCGTGCTGGCGGACGCCGACGAGCACACGGTCGAGCGGCTGGGGGAGGCCGGCCGGGTGCTCGGCATCGGGTTCCAGCTGGTCGACGACCTGCTCGGCGTCTTCGGGGACCCGGCCCGCACGGGCAAGAGCACCACCAGCGACCTGCGCGACGCCAAGCAGACACCCCTCCTGGTCCACGCCCGCTCCACGTCGCAGTGGGCCCGCCTCGAGCCCTACGTCGGTCGCGACCTCGCCGCCGCCGACCTCGCCGAGGCCCGGGCGCTGCTCACCGCCTCCGGGTCGCGGGCCTTCGTCGAGGCTCTCGCGGCCCGGCACCACGCCTCGGCCGTGCGCACCGTCGAGGAGCTGGACCTGCCCGTCGACGTGCTGGGCCCGCTCCTCACCTCGTTCGGCCTCGACGAGGCCGCCGCGTGAGGACCCGCAGCCCCCACGGCCCCCACGGCCCCAGCCGTGAGGCGACCACCCTCTACGACTCCCTCTCGGAGGACAGCGCGGCCGGGGTGATCCGGGCCTTCTCGAGCTCGTTCGGGCTGTCCTCGCGCCTGCTGGGGGAGCCGGTGCGCACGCAGGTGCGCAACGTCTACGCCCTGGTGCGGGTCGCCGACGAGATCGTCGACAACACCGATCCCGGTCTCGAGGTGGGCCCCCGACGGACCATGCTCGGCTGGCTGCACGACGACGTGCGGCACGCCCTGGAGCACGGCTACAGCGCCAACCTCGTCGTGCACGCCTTCGCGCGCACCGCGCGGGGCTGCGGCATCGGCGCGGACCTGGTCGACCCGTTCTTCGCCTCGATGGGGACGGACCTGGAGACCACCGAGCACACCCCTGCCAGCTTCGAGCGCTACGTCTACGGCTCGGCGGAGGTGATCGGCCTGATGTGCCTGCGGGTCTTCCTGGCCGGCGACGGCGCGGCCCGCGAGCGTGAGTACGACCGCCTCGCGCCCGGCGCCCGACGGCTGGGTGCGGCGTTCCAGAAGCTCAACTTCCTGCGCGACCTCGCCGAGGACCACGACCAGCTCGGGCGCGCCTACTTCCCCGGTCTGGACGTCGAGCGCTTCTGCGACGGCGACCGCGACCGGATCCTCGACGACATCGACGCCGACCTGGTCGCCGCGGCCGCGGTCATCCCGGCCCTGCCGAGCAGCAGCCGCCGCGCCGTGGCGGCCGCGCACGCGACCTTCGCCGAGCTCGGCGCCCGCCTGCGGGAGACCCCCGCGCCCGACATCCGCCGGACCCGGGTCCGGGTCCCCGACCCGGTCAAGCTGCGGCTGCTGGCCGGTGTCCTGCTGAGGAGCGACGCATGACCTCCCTGCTGCCCCAGCGCCGCGGCCCGCGTGCCGCGTCCGGCTCGCGCCGCGTCGTGGTGGTGGGCGGTGGCATCGCCGGCCTCGCGACCGCGGCGCTGCTCGCCGCGCACGGACACAGCGTCGACCTGCTGGAGAAGAACGAGGAGCTGGGCGGCCGGGTCGGCAGCATCGAGAGGGACGGCTTCCGCTTCGACACCGGTGCGTCCTGGTACCTGATGCCCGAGGTCTTCGAGCACTTCTTCGCCCTGCTCGGCACCTCGGCCGCGGCCGAGCTCGACCTGACCGTGCTCGACCCCAGCTACCGGGTCTTCTTCGAGGGCCACGAGCGCCCCCTCGACATCCGCCCCGACCGGGCGCACAACCGGGCCGTCTTCGAGGAGGTCGAGCCGGGGGCCGGCCAGCGCTTCGACGACTACCTCTCCTCCGCGCAGGAGACCTACGACATCGCGCTGCGGCGGTTCCTCTACAGCAACTTCGACTCCTCCGCCTCGTTCCTGCGCTCCGACGTGCTGCGCCGGACACCGCGGCTGGGCCAGCTGCTCACCCGCTCGCTGGGCAGCCACGTCGCCAGCCGGTTCCAGGACGACCGCCTGCGCCAGGTGCTCGGCTACCCGGCGGTGTTCCTGGGCTCCTCGCCGAGCCGGGCCCCGAGCATGTACCACCTGATGAGCAGCCTGGACCTCGGCGACCGGGTCCTCTACCCGCAGGGCGGGTTCACCCGGCTCGTCGAGGTGGTCGCCGACCTGGCCCGGCGCCACGGGGCCCGGCTGCACACCGCCACGAGCGTCACCAGGATCCTGACGGGCCCCGCCTCCCGCGGTGCCCGGGCGTCGGTGCGCGGGGTGGAGCACGCGAGCCCCACCGGTGGGACGGGCACGATCGAGGCCGACGTGGTCGTCGGTGCCGCGGACCTGCACCACCTCGAGACGCAGCTGCTGCCGGCCGCGCTGCAGTCCCACCCCGAGACCGCGTGGCGCCGACGCTCCCCGGGGCCCGGTGCGGTGCTGGCGATGCTCGGCGTCGAGGGCGCGCTGCCCGAGCTGTCGCACCACTCCCTGTTCTTCACCTCCGACTGGGAGCAGAACTTCGGCGACATCTTCGGCGCGCAGGCCCGCGTCCCGGACCCGGCCTCGACGTACGTCTGCAAGCCCTCGGCGACCGACCCCACGGTGGCCCCGGAGGGGTGCGAGAACCTCTTCGTCCTGGTGCCGGTGCCGGCCGACACCAGCATCGGTGCGGGCGGTGACGACGGCGCGGGCTCCAAGACCGTCGAGCGTGCGGTGGACGCCGCCATCGACCAGGTGGCCGGCTGGGCGAAGGTCCCCGACCTGCGCCGACGGATCCGGGTGCGGCACACCGTCGGGCCCGCCGACTTCGAGCAGCGCTACAACTCCTGGCGCGGCGGGGCCCTCGGGCTCGAGCACACCCTGCGCCAGAGCGCCTTCTTCCGCCCCGGCAACGTGTCCTCCAAGGTGGAGGGCCTGTTCTACGCCGGGGCGAGCACCGTGCCGGGGGTGGGGCTGCCGATGTGCCTGATCAGCGCCGAGCTGGTGCTCAAGCGGCTGTCCGGGGACCGGTCGGCGGGACCGGTGGCGCCATGAGCCTGCTGCAGCTGTCGTACGTCGCCATGCTCGTCTTCTGCCTCGTCGGCACCCTGTGGCTCGTGCCGGCCTTCCGGCTCGACGTGCTGCGCCAGCCCCGGCGGCTGGCCCTGACCGTGCTGGCGGCCGGGACGCCGTTCCTCCTCTGGGACCTCGGTGCCACGGCGGCGGGGCACTGGCACTTCGACGACGAGCAGACCCTGCCCTGGCGCGTCGCTGGCCTGCCCCTCGAGGAGATCGCCTTCTTCGTGGTCATCCCGCTCGTCTCGGTCCTGACGCTCGAGGGGGTGCGTGCGGCGCGGCCCCGGGTGCTCACACGTCGACGCGAGGAGGCCCGGTGACCTACACCGCACTGGCAGTGCTGGGCGTCGTGGCAGCCCTGGTGGTGGACCGCTGGGTCGTGGGCACCCGGTTGACCAGCACCTCCGTCTGGTGGACGGCCTACGCCATCATCGTCTTCTTCCAGCTGCTCACCAACGGGTGGCTGACCGGGCGCGGCATCGTCCGCTACGACGGCGAGAGCATCATCGGCTCCGAGCAGATCACCGTCCTCGGCGACGGCCGGCTGTTCTTCGCCCCCGCCGAGGACCTCGCCTTCGGCTTCGCCCTGGTCCTGACCTCCTGCGTGGCGTGGACCTGGTTCGGGCGGCACCGCGACGGGACGGGGCAGCCATGAGCGTCTCCGAGCGCCTCCAGGCGCTCCAGCCGACCGACATCGGGGTGCCCGGCCCGACGTCCCTCGACATGGCCCGGGCGTTCCGCTCGGTGCGCGCCGACCCGCTGTCCTTCCTGGTCGACGTCGCCGACCGCTACGGCGACCTGGTCTCCTTCCCCGTGCCCGGGCCACCGGCGCTGCTGCTCAACGACCCCGCCGACGCGCGCCACGTCCTGCAGACCGCCGCGCGCGGCTGGGGCAAGCAGACCGTGCAGTACGCCGCGCTGGCCAGGGTCACCGGGCCCGGCCTGCTGGCGTCCTCCGAGCCGAGCTGGATCGAGCACCGACGCCTCGCCGCACCGGCCTTCCACCACGAGCGGCTGCTCGCGGTGGGCGAGCAGGTGGCGGCCGCCGTCGACGCGGCGGTCACCGCCCGGCTGGGGCGGGGGACCGGCACCGAGGTCGTGGACGTCGCCGCCCTGACGCACCGCATCGGCCTGGACGCGGTCGGGCGGGCCCTGTTCTCCACCGACCTGTCCGGCCACGCGCAGCACCTCCTCGACGCGACGAGCAGGGCGGCCGAGCTGGTGGTGCGGCTGGGTCGGTCGATCCTGCCGACGGCCCCGTGGCTGCCCACCCGGACCAACGTCCGCCTGCGCGCCACCCGGCGCCGCCTCGACTCGATCACCGGCGAGATCATCGCCGAGCGACGAGGGCGTCGCTCGCCGCGCGGCGACCACGGCGACGACCTCCTGGGGCTCCTGCTCGACAGCGGGCTCGACGACACCGCCGTGCGCGACGAGCTGGTCACCATGGTCATCGCCGGCCACGAGACGGTGGCCGGGGCGCTGTCCTGGACGCTGATGCTGCTCGCCGAGCACCAGGACGCCCAGGACCGCCTGCGCGCCGAGCTGGACGCACACCCGGGCCCCGTGTCCCTGCTGGGCCACCGCGAGAGGCTGCCGTGGACCCGCGCGGTCGTCGACGAGTCGCTGCGGCTCTTCCCGCCCGCCTGGGCCCTGTCGCGACGCTCGCTGGGCCCCGACGTCGTCGGTGGTCGCGAGGTCCCGGCCGGGACGCTGGCCATCATCAGCCCGTGGCTCCTGCACCGGCGGGGGGAGTCCTGGCCGGCGCCGCTGTCCTTCCGACCCGAGCGCTTCCTCGACCCCGCGGCCGCCCGCTCCGCCTACCTGCCCTTCGGGCAGGGGCCGCGGCTGTGCATCGGCCGCGAGTTCGCGCTCGGGGAGATGGTGCTGGTCCTGAGCCGGCTGCTGCGCGAGCACCGGCTCGAGGTCCCTGCCGGCTGGTCGCGACCGGTGGCGCAGGCCCAGGTCGCCGTGCACCCCCAGGGGGGCATGCCGCTGCTGGTCACCGGTGTGGGGAGCGAGCGATGAGCGACCTCGCCCTGGCCCTGGCGCTGCTGGTCGGCACGGTGGCCGGCGGGTGGCAGCTGCGCGACCTGCGCGTGCTGCGCCCCGGTGCGGGCTGGGGCGCGGAGGCCTCCCGCGTGTCGGTCGTGGTGCCGGCTCGTGACGAGGAGGCGAGCCTGCCCGCGCTGCTGGCCTCGCTGGCCCGGCTCGACGTCGCGGTCGGCGAGGTGGTCGTCGTCGACGACGGGTCCGTCGACCGGACCGCGGCCGTGGCCACCACGGGCGGCGCCACCCTCGTCAGCGCCTCGCCCCCTCCTCCCGGGTGGACCGGCAAGGCCTGGGCCTGCCACCAGGGCGTCGGCGCGACGTCGGGCGACCTGCTGCTCCTCCTCGACGCCGACACCGAGCTGGCCGCCGGGGCGCTCACCGGCCTGCTGGAGCTGCACGGACGGCACGGGGGACTGGTCTCCGTGCAGCCCTTCCACGCCGTCGGAGGTGGCCACGAGCAGCTCTCCTCCTACTTCAACGTGGTGTCGATGATGGCCAGCGGGGCGTTCGGCCGTGGTGCGAGCAGCCGCCCGATGGCCTTCGGGCCCTGCCTGCTGACCTCGCGCGAGGACTACGCGCGGGCCGGGGGGCACGCCGCGGTGCGCGGCGAGGTCCTCGACGACGTGGAGCTGGCCCGCGCCTACCACCGCTGCGGCCTGCCCGTGCACTGCGCCGCCGGGGGCGAGGAGGTCCGGATGCGCAGCTACCCCGGGGGGTGGCGGCAGCTGGTCCCGGGCTGGACCAAGAACATGGCGTCCGGTGCGTCGGCCGCCGCCCCGGGGCCGACCCTGGCCGCGGTGCTGTGGCTGTGCGTCCACCACGCCGTGGCCGTGGGGCTGCTCCTGGCGCTGCTGGACGTGTCGGGCAGCCCGGTCGGGCCGCTCGCGCACGGGCACCCGCTGGTCTGGGTCGTGGGCTACGTGGTGACCGCGCTGCACCTGCGGCTGCTCCTGACCCGCCTGGGCTCCTTCCGCTGGTGGACCTGGGCGCTGTTCCCGCTGCCGCTGCTGGCCTTCGACGCGGTCTTCGCGCGCTCGGTCGGGGCCACGCTGGTGCGCGGCTCGGTGACCTGGCGGGGGCGCCCGGTGCGGACCAGGGGGCGCGACCGCGTCCGCGAGGTGGGCTGATGCTGCGACTGGTGATGCCGGAGGCCGTGACCGTCGTCGTCGACGTGCTGGCCTGGGGGGCGCTGCACGCGGCCACGGGCTACGCGGCCCACCGCCTCGGCGCCGAGCGGCTGGCCGAGGACGGGTGGCTGCTGCGGGCGCGACGCTTCGAGGCCCGCGGCACGTGGTACCGCCGACGGCTGCGGATCCACCGGTGGAAGGACCGGGTGCCCGAGGCCGGGGACCTGTTCCGGGGCGGGGTCAGCAAGCGCCAGCTGCCGTCGTACGACGTCGCGGGGCTGCAGCTCTTCGTCCAGGAGACCCGGCGCGCCGAGCTCGCCCACTGGTGGGCGATGGCCTGCGGGCCGCTGTTCGTGCTGTGGAACCCGCCCGTGGCCGCCGTCCTCCTCGTGGCGTACGGCGTGGTCGTCAACCTGCCCTTCATCCTGATCCAGCGCTACAACCGCTTCCGGACCCAGGCGGTCATCGAGCGGCGGCGCCGCTGATGGCAGCGGGAGCCTCGCGGCACGGGCCGGTCGCCCAGCTGCTCATCGCCTGGTCGCCGCTGAGCCTGATCCTGGTCGCCTACGCGGTCGCGGGGTGGGTCAGCGCGCCGCTCGGCGCCGACGTCGACGCGACCAACCGGCTCGGGTTCGAGGTGGCCCTGACGTGGCCGGCGCAGGTCGACCGGACGCTGCTCGGCGGCGTGCCCACGGTGTGGCTGCAGCAGCACCTCGTCGACGGGACGACGCACTGGTACGACGCCGCTGCGGCGCTGGTCTACAGCACCCACTTCGTGGCCATCCCGTTGCTGACCGCGTACGTCTGGTTCGCGCTGCGGGACCGGTTCGTGCCCCTGCTCGCGTCGTTGCTGGTCTTCACCGTGGTGGGGATGACGGGCTACGTCGTCTCACCCGCCGCCCCTCCGTGGCTGGCCTCGCAGCGCGGGGAGATCGGGCCGGTCGAGCGGGTCTCGCACCTGGGCTGGGAGCACCTGCACCTCGACTGGATCAGCGTGCTGACGGTCTCGGGCCAGTCGGGCAGCAACCCGGTCGCGGCGATGCCGTCGCTGCACGCGGGCAGCGCGATGCTCGTGGCCCTGGTCCTGTGGCCGGTGCTCGGCGCCGCCGGGCGCACCCTGGCGCTGGGCTACGTGCTGGCGATGGGGCTGACCCTCGTCTACACCGGCGAGCACTACGTCGTCGACGTCGTGGCCGGCTGGCTCACCGCGGCGGCGGGGGCGGGCGCCGGCGCCGTGCTGGCCCGGCTCAGGCGCACAGGCCGTTGGCCAGCGCCTCGGCCTGCTCCTCCTCGGTGGGGGCCTGCGGCTCCGTCGTAGCGCCGGTGCTCGGCTCGTCGGGTGCCTCCGACGGCGAGGCCGACGGCGTCGCTGTCCCACCCACCGGGTCCGCGGCGTTGATCGAGCCCTCCTTGAGCGTGGAGCTGAGCGGCTTGTCGCGCTTGATGCGGGTCCAGAGCTTGTCGGCCTCGTCGGTCCACACCAGCCGGTTGGGGTCGGGCTCGTAGGCCTCGAAGGGCACGCTGATGAACTTGATGTCGCTGAGGCCGGTCTGGCGGAACTGCAGCGCCAGGTCGGCCAGGCTGCCCAGGCTGTCGAGCTCGGCGTCGAGGGTCAGCGACCCGGTGGCGGCCTTGAGGAAGCTGTAGACCCGGTCGGGTCGGGTCAGGGTGCCGGCGGAGACGACCTTGTTGACCATCGAGGCGATGAAGGCCTGCTGCCGCTTCATCCGGCCGATGTCGGAGTTGGCCGAGAGCACCGACCGCTCACGCACGTACTTGAGCGCGTCCTCGCCGTCGAGGACCTGGGTGCCGGCGTCGAGGTAGATCTTGGTCTTGGGGTCGGCGACCTCCTTGGGCAGGCAGACCTCCACGCCGCCGACGGCGTCGACCATGTCGACGAAGCCGTTGAAGTCGACGGTGACGTAGTGGTCGATGAGCACCCCGGTCAGCTGCTCGAGGGTCTGCACGGTGCAGGCGGCCCCGCCCTCGGCGAAGGCGGTGTTGAACATCGCCAGCTCGGCGCCGGGGATCGTGCTGCCGTCCTCGGCCATGCAGTCGGGACGGGTGACCAGGGCGTCGCGCGGCAGGGAGACGCCGTACGCCTCCTTGCGGTCGGCCGAGACGTGGATCAGCAGGGTCGTGTCGGAGCCGCCGCCACCGGCCTCGCCGTCGATGCCGCAACCCTCGCAGCTGCGGTCGTCGGTGCCGAGGACCAGGATGTTGAGCGGCTCCTGCGGCCCCTCGACCTCCCTCTTCTCGGGCCGGTCCATCAGCTGGTCCTCGATGTCCTGCACGTCGAGACCGGAGTCGAGGCGGTCGTAGGCCACCGCGACGGTGCCTGCGGTCAGCAGCGCCAGGCACAGCTGGGTGATCAGGACGACGCGCCACACGGTGCGGCGGGAGCGCCGCTCCGGGCTGATCCGCCGACGGCGTCCGGGACGCGGTGCCGGCCGCTCGGTGCTGGGGCTCTGGTCGTCGTCCACCTCATGATTCTCCCTGACGCGTGGTGATCTGCGCGACACCCCGGTCGGGGGTCCCCGCGGGCGACGTCCGATTCCCGCCAGTCACGGCTGGGGCGGTGGGGGAGGATGAGGCCATGACCGGCCTGGAGGGACTCGACGCGGCGTCCTGCTACGCCGCGGTGAAGGCCCGCGACCGTCGCTTCGACGGGGTCTTCTGGACGGCGGTGCGCACGACCGGCATCTACTGCCGCCCCTCGTGCCCGGCCCGCACCCCGGCCGCCGGCAACGTGATCTTCCACCCCAGCGCCGCCGCGGCCCAGGGGGCCGGCTTCCGGGCCTGCAAGCGGTGCCTGCCCGACGCGACGCCCGGCAGCCCCGAGTGGGACGTCGCCGCCGGCGCCGCCGGGCGGGCCATGCGCCTGGTCGCCGACGGGGTCGTCGACCGCGAGGGCGTCGACGGGCTGGCGCGCCGGCTCGGCTACAGCCCGCGCCACCTGACCCGGCTGCTCACCGCCGAGCTGGGCGCCGGTCCGCTCGCGCTGGCCCGGGCCCGCCGCGCCCAGACCGCCCGCGTGCTCGTCGAGACCACCGACCTGCCGCTCGCCGACGTGGCCTTCGCGGCGGGCTTCGCCAGCGTGCGGCAGTTCAACGACACGATCCGCGAGGTCTACGCGCTGAGCCCCAGCCAGCTGCGCGGACGCCGGGGCGCGGCGACGGCGAGCGCCGGCGGCATCTCGCTGCGGCTGGCGGTGCGCACCCCCTTCGCCGGCCAGGCGCTGCTGGGGTTCCTGGCCTACCACCTGGTCCCGGGCGTCGAGACCGCCGGACCGGGCTGGTACGCCCGCACCCTCGACCTGCCCCACGGACCCGGCACGGTGCGCGTCGACCTCGACCCGGCGCTCGACGAGGTGCCGGCCGGGGGAGTGGCGATGGTCGGGGCCCACTTCCGGCTCACCGACCTGCGCGACACCACCGCGGCCGTCGAGCGCGTACGCCGCCTGGTCGACGCCGACTGCGACCCGCTGCCGGTCGCCGAGCACCTCGGGACCGACCCGGTCCTCGGGGCGCTGGTGCGCCGCACCCCGGGGCTGCGGCTGCCCGGCCAGGTCGACGGCGACGAGACGGCCGTGCGCACGGTGATCGGCCAGCAGGTCTCGGTGACCGGCGCCCGCACGGTCGGCGGGCGCGTCGTGGCCGCCCACGGCCGACCGGTCGAGACCGGTGAGCCGGGGCTGACCCACCTGTTCCCCGACGCGGCGACCCTCGCGGAGGTCGACCCGGAGACGCTGCCGATGCCGCGAGCCCGGGGCCGGGCCCTGGTCGGGCTGAGCGCGGCGCTGGCCGCCGGCGAGCTGGCGCTCGACCGCGGTCCGGAGCGCGACGCCGTGCGCGCGGCGATGCTGGCCCTGCCCGGGATCGGCCCCTGGACCGCCGACTACGTCGCGATGCGCGCCCTGGGCCACCCCGACGTCTTCTTGTCGACCGACCTGGGCGTGCGGACCGCCTTCAAGCGCCTGGGGCTCGAGCCGGCCGCCGAGATCGCCCGAGCACCGCTGTGGAGCCCGTGGCGCTCCTACGCCCTGATGCACCTGTGGCAGACCCTGATGCCCGACCCGCCCCGACCGGAGGACGACTGAGATGTGGACCGAGACCGACAGCCCGATCGGGCCGCTGCGCCTCGTCGAGCGCGACGGTGCGCTGGCGGCCGTGGAGTTCGCGCCCTACCCCGAGCCGGGGGCCCAAGACCCGGGCGAGCGCGACGACACGCAGCCGGTGCTGGTCGAGACGGTGCGCCAGCTGGCGGCGTACTTCGACGGCGGGCTGCGCGACTTCGACCTGCCCCTCGCGCCGCGCGGCAGCGACTTCCAGCAGCGGGTGTGGGCCCAGCTGCGCACGATCGGCTACGGCGAGACCGCGTCGTACGGCGAGGTGGCGCGCGCGCTGGGCATGACCAACGCCGCCTCGCGCGCGGTCGGGCTGGCCAACGGCCGCAACCCGATCCCGGTCGTGATCCCGTGCCACCGCGTCATCGGCGCCAACGGCACCCTCACCGGCTACGCCGGTGGACTGGAGCGCAAGCAGGTGCTGCTCGGCCTCGAGCAGGACGGGTTGTTCTAGCCCCGGGGAGGTGCGTGCGCCTCAGGCGCTCTCGGCCGCGGCGCGGCGCAGCGACTCCGAGAGCCGCTCGGCGGCGGCGAGCACGGCGGGGGCGTGCATGCGGCCGGGTTGGCGCGAGAGCCGCTCGAGCGGGCCGGAGACCGAGACGGCGGCGATGATCTTGCCGCTGGGGGAGCGCACCGGCGCGGAGACCGAGGCGACGCCCTGCTCGCGCTCGCCGACCGACTGGGCCCAGCCGCGGCGGCGGATGCCGGAGAGGGCGGCCGCCGAGAAGGCGGCGTTCTGCAGGCCCCGCTGCATCCGCTCGGGGTCGTCCCAGGCCAGCAGCACCTGGGCGGCCGACCCGGCGCGCATGGTCAGCTGGGAGCCGATCGGGATGGTGTCGCGCAGGCCCGAGGGACGCTCGGCGGCCGCGACGCAGACGCGGTGGTCGCCCTGGCGGCGCCACAGCTGGGCGGACTCGCCGGTGATGTCGCGCAGCCGGGCCAGCACCGGGCCGGCGGTGGCCAGCAGGCGGTCCTCGCCGGCGGCGGCGGAGAGCTCGGAGAGGCGCGGACCGAGCACGAAGCGGCCCTGCATGTCGCGCGCCACCAGCCGGTGGTGCTCGAGCGCCACCGCGAGCCGGTGGGCCGTCGGGCGGGCCAGGCCGGTCGCGGTCACGAGCCCGGCCAGGGTCGCCGGGCCGGCCTCGAGCGCGGTCAGCACGATCGCGGCCTTGTCGAGCACTCCCACTCCACTGCTGTCCATATGCCAATACTTGCGTCTCAGATCATGGGATGCAAGTCCTGTGACCGGGGTCTCACCCCCGCTCGGTAAGGAGCGGGCTCAGCATCGCCGTCTCGAATGACGGGACCCGCGTCTCACTTCCTGGGATCGAGGACGTAGGCTCGGGTGCTGTTCCACCGTCACCCACCAGTCATCAAGGAGCGCGTCATGGGCAGGACCCTGTCGGAGAAGGTCTGGGACGAGCACGTCGTCCGCTCGACCGCGGGAGAGCCGGACCTGCTCTACATCGACCTCCACCTCATCCACGAGGTGACCTCGCCGCAGGCCTTCGACGGGCTGCGGCTGGCCGGACGCCCGGTGCGCCGCCCCGACCTGACCCTGGCGACCGAGGACCACAACGTCCCCACGCTGGACTGGGACAAGCCGATCGCCGACCCGGTCTCGCGCACCCAGGTCGAGACGCTGCGCCGCAACGCCGAGGAGTTCGGGGTGCGCCTGCACCCCCTCGGCGACCTCGACCAGGGCATCGTGCACGTGGTCGGCCCCCAGCTGGGCCTGACCCAGCCGGGCATGACGATCGTGTGCGGCGACAGCCACACCAGCACCCACGGTGCCTTCGGCGCGATCGCCTTCGGCATCGGCACCTCCGAGGTCGAGCACGTGCTGGCCACGCAGACGCTGATGCAGGCACGCCCCAAGACGATGGCCGTGACCATCAACGGCAGCCTGCCCGACGGCGTGACCGCCAAGGACATGGTGCTCAACCTGATCGCGCACACCGGCACCGGAGGCGGCCAGGGCTACATCGTCGAGTACCGCGGCCAGGCCATCGAGGAGCTCTCGATGGAGTCGCGGATGACGGTGTGCAACATGAGTATCGAGTGGGGCGCCAAGGCCGGGATGATCGCCCCCGACCAGACCACCTTCGACTACATCGAGGGACGCCCCGAGGCCCCCACCGGCGCCGACTGGGACGCCGCCGTCGAGCACTGGACGAGCCTGCGCACCGACGACGACGCGACGTACGACGCCGAGATCGTCCTCGACGCCTCGACGATGACGCCGTTCGTCACCTGGGGCACCAACCCCGGCCAGGGCGTGCCCCTGGGCGCCTCGGTGCCGCACCCCGACGACTTCGAGGAGCCCTCCGACCGCGTCGCGGCCGAGAAGGCGCTGGCCTACATGGACCTGGTGGCCGGCACGCCGATGCGCGAGGTCTCGGTCGACACCGTCTTCGTCGGCTCGTGCACCAACGGCCGCATCGAGGACCTGCGCCTGGCCGCCGAGATCATCAAGGGTCGCACCGTCGCCCCCGACACCCGGCTGCTGGTCGTGCCCGGCTCGGTGCGGGTGCGCCTGCAGGCCGAGGAGGAGGGCCTCGACGTCGTCTTCAAGGAGGCCGGCGCCGAGTGGCGCGGGGCCGGCTGCTCGATGTGCCTGGGCATGAACCCCGACACCCTCGCCCCCGGCGAGCGCAGCGCCTCGACCTCCAACCGCAACTTCGAGGGCCGTCAGGGCAAGGGTGGACGCACCCACCTGGTCTCGATCCCCGTCGCCGCCGCCACCGCGGTGCGCGGCACCCTGTCCTCGCCCGCCGACCTCGCCTGAGACGGAGAAAGACCATGGAGAAGGTCACCACCCACACCGGCATCGGTGTCCCGCTGCGCCGCAGCAACGTCGACACCGACCAGATCATCCCGGCCGTCTACCTCAAGCGGGTCACGCGCACCGGCTTCGAGGACGGGCTGTTCGCGGCCTGGCGCAACGACCCCGAGTTCGTGCTCAACCACCCGGTCTACTCGCAGGGCTCGGTGCTGGTGGCGGGCCCCGACTTCGGCACCGGCTCCTCGCGCGAGCACGCGGTCTGGGCGCTGCAGAACTACGGCTTCAAGGTCGTCATCTCCTCGCGCTTCGCCGACATCTTCCGCGGCAACTCCGGCAAGGCGGGCCTGCTCGCCGCCCAGGTCGACGAGAAGGTCGTGCAGCGGCTGTGGGACCTGCTCGAGGCCGACCCGGGCGCCGCGATCACCGTCGACCTCGAGTCGCGCACCGTGCGCGCCGGTGAGGGCGACGACGCGATCGAGGACTCCTTCGACATCGACGACTACACCCGCTGGCGCCTGCTCGAGGGCCTCGACGACATCGGCATCACGCTGGGTCACGACGAGGAGATCGGCCGCTTCGAGGCCGGGCGACCGAGCTGGAAGCCGCTGACCATCCACTCCTGACCTCGACACTCCCGGGGTCCCTTCCCGGCCCGGGTCGTTGTGGCCCGGGCCACAAGTCCCTAGCGTGCTAGCAACATCGGGCAGCGCGCCGTGCTGCCGAGGTCGGCTGAAGGGGAAGCGGAGTGAACAAGTCTCAGCTCATCGACGCGCTCGCAGCGCGCTACGAGGGGAACAGGAAGGCGGCCGCGCACGCGCTCGAGTCGGTCCTCGACACGATCACGCGCGAGGTCTCGAAGGGCGAGAAGGTCGCCATCACCGGGTTCGGGTCGTTCGAGAAGCGGATCCGCGACGCCCGGTGGGTGCGCAACCCGCGCACCGGTGAGCGGATCAAGGCCAAGAAGACCGCCGTGCCGAAGTTCACCCCCGGCGCCGACCTCAAGAACGTCGTCTCCGGCGCCAAGAAGCTGCCCAAGCTGACCGTCGCCGCCGCGACGGCGCCTGCGGCGATGGCCGTCGACACGGTCAAGAAGGCGACGGGCAAGAAGTCGTCGACCGCGAAGGCGTCGACCGCGAAGTCGGCGCCGGCGACGAAGGCGCCCGCCAAGAAGGCTGCCCCGGCGACGAAGGCGACGGCTGCCAAGGCCCCGGCCAAGAAGACCGCCGCCAAGAAGACCGCCGCCAAGGCCCCGGCCAAGAAGACGACGACCACCAAGACGACGGCCGCGAAGACGACGGCGAAGAAGACGCCCGCCAAGAAGTCGACGGCGAAGAAGACCCCGGCGAAGACGAGCGCGACCTCGTCGTCGGCCGGCACGAAGGGGCCGGCCAAGAAGTCCACCGGCACCGCTGCCACGAAGGCGCCTGCCAAGAAGTCGACCGCCTCGAAGTCGACCGCCTCGAAGTCGACCGCGGCCAAGAAGAGCAGCGCCAAGAAGAGCCCGGCCAAGAAGACGGCGAGCGCGGGCGGCACCTCGAGCGGCAGCACGTCGAGCAGCAGCTCGGGCAGCAGCTCGGGCAGCGGTGGCTCCTCGACGTCCTCCTCCTGATCCACCTCGTCGCACGGCGGGTCGCCCTCGGGTGGCCCGCCATCGGCGTGCCCCAGGTCAGCGCTGCCTCGGCGCCGAGCCAGGACATGCCCGGGCCAGGCAGGTCCGGGGCAGGCTCAGAACAGCCGCAGGCCTGCGACGACCTCGGCGGTGCGGGGGCCCAGTCCCAGCGCCACGGCTGCCTGCAGGTCGACCAGGTCGTCGACGTCGCGCCGCAGCGTCGCGGGGGCATGCTCGACCTCGGTGCAGCCGGCGTCGAGGTGCGCCTGCCGCGAGGCGCCGCCGTACCGGGGGTCGAAGGCGTCGTACGCCGCCGCGTAGAGGGTGGTGCCGACCCCGGCGGCGTCGGGGACGAAGGCCGCCGCCGCGCCCCCGAGCGCCCGGCCGGCCGAGGCGAGGCCGGTGGCGAGGTCCTCGGGCCGCAGCGTGGGCAGGTCGGCGCAGAGGGCGACCGGGCGCAGCGCCGGCCACCGGCGTCCGGCCTCGGCGGCCGTCTGGCGCAGCGTGGCGTTGAGGTCCCCCGAGTCGCCGTCGGGGATGCAGTCGGCGCCGAGCGCGAGCAGCGACGCCGCGAAGCCGGCGTCGTCGGTGGCCACCAGGACCTGCGCCACCCCCGGCGCCGCCAGGCAGGCCGCGACGGTGTCGAGGGCGAAGGCCGAGGCGAGCTCGCGGCGAGCGCCGTCGTCGAGACCGACCAGGCGCGACTTGCCCCGCGCGGGCGGCTTGACCGGCACCAGCACGACCCAGCCCGAGGGGTCGGACGAGGGGTGGGCGGCGGGCTCGGAGGTCGTGCTCATGGTCGGCCATCCTCGCAGGCGTCGCTGCACGCCTGCCGGGCCGGCTGCGAGTAGCCTGCAGGTCGACGTCGGAGCCGACCTGCTCCGGCACCGTTGCCGAGGGAGACGCGTGACCGTTCGCAAGCTGCAGCAACCACGCGGTTGGGCGTTCAGCTTCGCCGTGCCGATCGTCAAGCCGCTGCTGCTCGCGACGACCCGGCGCGACTGGCGCGGCGGGGAGAACATCCCGGCCACCGGCGGCTTCGTGCTGGTGCTCAACCACGTCTCCCACGTCGACCCGCTGCTGGCCGCGCACCTGCTCTACGACCACGGTCGCCTGCCGCGCTACCTGGCCAAGTCGGGGCTCTTCAGGAACAGGTTCCTCGCGTTCTTCCTGCGCGGTGCCGGGCAGATCCCCGTGCACCGGGCGACCAGCTCGGCCATCGGGGCCTACGACGCCGCGGTCGAGGCCGTGCGCCGGGGCGAGTGCGTGGTCGTCTACCCCGAGGGCACCATCAGCCGCGACCCCGACCTGTGGCCGATGCGCGGCAAGACCGGGGCCGCCCGGATCGCGCTGGCCACCGGCTGCCCGGTCATCCCGGTCGGGCAGTGGGGCGCCCAGGACCTGCTGGCGCCGTACACGAAGAAGCCCCGGCTGTTCCCGCCCAAGAAGATCTCGATGCACGTCGGCGAGCCCGTCGACCTCTCCGACCTGGCCGCCGGCTCCGGCGGGGGCGCCGAGGCGGCCGCGGCGCAGCGTGCGACCGACCGGATCATGGCCGCCATCACCGCCCTGGTCGAGCAGGTGCGCGGCGAGCGGGCACCCGCCGTACGTTTCGACATGCGCCGGCAGGGCGCGCGAGCCGATGATGAGTCCCAGGACCGGAAGGACACCGCATGAGCGTCTCGACCAAGGGCAAGGTCGCCGTCTTCAGCGCCGGGTCGTGGGGCACGGCCTTCTCGGTCGTGCTCGCCGACGCCGGCAACGACGTGACCCTGTGGGCGCGCCGGCCCGAGGTCGCCGAGAGCATCAACGAGCGGCGTGAGAACGCCGACTACCTGCCTGGCATCGAGCTGCCGCCCAGCGTCGACGCCACCACCGACGTCGAGAAGGTGCTGCACGGCGCCGACATGGTCGTGCTCGCGACGCCGTCGCAGTCGCTGCGCGAGAACCTCACCGCCTGGGCGCCCCACATCGAGGACGACGCCGTCCTCGTGTCGCTGATGAAGGGGGTCGAGCTCGGCAGCCTGAACCGGATGAGCGAGGTGATCCACCAGGTCACCGGCGCGGGGCCGGAGCGGATCGCGGTCGTCAGCGGCCCCAACCTGGCGAAGGAGATCGCCCGTCGCGAGCCGGCCGCCTCCGTGGTGGCCTGCGAGGACGAGGAGGTCGCCAAGCGGCTGCAGCAGCGCTGCCACTCGCCGGCCTTCCGCCCCTACACCTCCGTCGACGTGCTCGGCTGCGAGCTCGGCGGTGCCTACAAGAACGTCGTGGGCCTCGCCGTGGGCATGGCGGTGGGCCTGGGCTTCGGCGACAACACCACCGCCTCGATCATCACCCGCGGGCTCGCCGAGACCGCGCGGCTGGCGATGAAGCTGGGCGCCAACCCGCTGACCCTGATGGGTCTCGCCGGCCTCGGCGACCTGGTCGCCACCTGCTCCTCGCCGCTCTCGCGCAACCGGTCGTTCGGCGAGAAGCTGGGCCAGGGGATGACCACCGAGGAGATCTACGCCAGCACCCGCCAGGTCGCCGAGGGCGCGAAGTCCTGCTCCTCCCTGCGCGCCCTCGCCGAGCAGAGCGGCTGCGACGCCCCCGTGGCCCGGTACGTCGACGAGGTCGTCGCCGGCCACATGACCGCCCAGGAGATGATGGACGCCGTCCTGGCCCGCGACACGAAGGCCGAGACCGACTGAGATTCGGCGGGGCTCAGACGGTGAGGTCGTCGAGCGCGCGGGACAGGTCGGCCCACAGGTCGTCGACGTCCTCGATGCCGACGGAGAGCCGCACCAGCGCCTCGGAGACGGTGGTGGGCTCCAGCTTCCAGCGGCGCCGGCGCTCGAGGGTCGACTCGACGCCGCCGAGGCTGGTGGTGTGCACCCACAGGTGGGTCTTGCGGGTCAGCAGGTCGGCGGCCATCGCGCCGCCGGCGAGCTCGACGGAGACGATCGCCCCGAAGCCGGGGTAGCGCACCCGCTCGACGGCCGCGTGCTCGGCCAGGCGCCGGGCGAGCTCGGTGGCGTTGGCGGTGGCGCGCTCGACGCGCAGGTGCAGGGTGCGCAGGCCGCGCAGCGCCAGCCACGCCTCCATGGTGCCCGGCACGGCGCCGTAGAGGTCGCGGCGTCCCTTGAGCACCCCGGCGAGCTCCTCGTCCCTGGTCACCAGGGCGCCGAGCAGCAGGTCGCTGTGCCCGCCGAGGTACTTGGTGGCCGAGTGCACGACGATGTCGGCGCCGTCGGCCAGCGGGGTCTGCACCAGGGGCGTGGCGAAGGTGTTGTCGACGACGACGTAGGCGCCGGCGGCGTGGGCGGCCTCGACGATGCGGGCCAGGTCGGCGATGTCGAGGTTGGGGTTGGTCGGGGTCTCCACCCACACCAGCGCGGCGTCCTCGCAGGCGGCGACCACGGCGTCGGTGTCGGCGATGTCGACCAGGCGGCTGCGCACGCGTCCGCGCATCTCGAGGTCGGCGAGCTGGGCGAGGCTGCCGCTGTAGGCGCTGTCGGGGGCCACGACCAGCGCGTCCTGGCCGACCAGGTCGAGCACGGTCGCGACCGCGGCCAGACCGGAGGAGAACGCGAGCGCGGTGCCGCCCTCGAGACGCCCGAGCGCGTCCTCGAAGGCCTGCCAGGTCGGGTTGCCGTAGCGGCCGTACTCGCGGTCCCCGAGGGCGACGTACGTCGAGGCCATCGTCAGCGGCTCGTTGAGCGGCTGGTCGGCCTCGTGCGGGGGACGTCCGGCGTGGACGGCGACGGTGGCGGGTTGGGGGGTCTCGCTCATGGGCACACACTAGGGTGACGCCCCATGACGTCGGCCAACCAGTCGTGCTCCGCGCCCACCCCAGGACGAGCCTCGTGATCGCCCTCAGCCTGGCGCAGGTCGCCGCCGTGGTGGGCGGTGAGGTCACCGGTGGGCCCCGCGGGTCCGCTGTGGCCCCCGAGGACGTCGTGGTCGACGGCCCGGTCGTGATCGACGGCCGCGAGGCCGGCCCCGGCAGCCTGTTCGCCGCCTTCGTCGGCGAGCACAGCGACGGCCACGAGCACGCCGCGCAGGCCGGCCGGCAGGGGGCCGTGGCCGTCCTGGGCAGCCGCCCCACCGAGCTGCCGACGGTGGTGGTCGACGACCCGAGGCTGGCGCTGCAGCGGCTCGCGGCCCACGTCGTGGAGCGGGTGCGCCGCGACGGCGGCCTGACGGTCGTGGGGATCACGGGCTCGCAGGGCAAGACCTCGACCAAGGACCTGCTCGGCGCCGTGCTGTCCGAGGCCGCGCCGACCGTGGCCACCCGCGGCTCCTTCAACAACGAGCTCGGCATGCCGCTGACCGCCCTGCGCGTCGAGACCGGCACCCGCTACCTGGTGCTCGAGCTCGGCGCCCGGGGCCTGGGCCACATCGCCGAGCTGACCGCCCTCGTGCGCCCCGACGTGTCGCTGGTGCTCAACGTCGGCCAGGCCCACCTGGGCGAGTTCGGCTCGCGCGAGGCGATCGCGCAGGCCAAGGGCGAGCTGGTGGAGGCGCTCGACGACGACGGCACCGCCGTCCTCAACGCCGACGACGAGCGCGTCGCGGCGATGGCGTCACGCACCGGCGCGCGCGTGGTCTCCTTCGGGGCCCAGCAGCCCGCCGACGTACGCGTCGAGGAGCTCGAGCTCGACCGCCTGGGCAGGCCGTCGTTCGTGCTGGTCGCCGACGGGGCCCGGGTGCCGGTCAGGCTCCGGCTGGTGGGCGCCCACCAGGCGCTCAACGCCGCCGCCGCGGCCGCGGCCGCGATCGCCGCCGGCCTGGAGGTCGAGCAGGTCGCCGCCGCGCTGGGCGGGGTCTCGACGCTCTCGCAGTGGCGCATGGAGCTCAGCGAGCTCCCGAACGGCGTGACCGTGCTCAACGACTCCTACAACGCCAACCCCGACTCGATGCGCGCCGCCATCGACGCGCTCGCCTCGATCGGCGCCGACCCCGGCGTACGCCGCACCGTCGCGGTGCTGGGCGAGATGCGCGAGCTGGGCGAGACCAGCCCGGAGGAGCACCGCGGCGTCGGTGCCTACGCCGTCGACCGGGGCGTCGACGTGGTGGTGGTCGTGGGCGAGGCCGCCCGCGGCATCCACGAGGGCGCGGGGGAGCGGAGCCTGCTGCTCGCCGACAACGCCGCCGCCGGCGCCTGGCTCGCCGAGCACCTCGCCGAGGGTGACGCGGTTCTCTTCAAGGCCTCCCGCGGGGCGCGCCTGGACGAGGTCGCCGCGGGCCTTCAGTAGGGTCGCGGACCATGACCGAGACGCCTCGCCCCGAGACCGCTGCACGCAAGACCCGAGTGGCCCTCGTCTTCGGTGGACGCTCGGGCGAGCACGCCATCTCGGCGGCCACGGCCGCCGGGGTGATGAAGGCGATCGACAGCGACAAGTACGAGGTGCTGCCCATCGGCATCACGCGCGACGGCGACTGGGTCCTGGCCGCGGGCGACGCGTCGCGCTGGGAGCTCGCCGCCGGGCGGCTCCCCGAGGTCACGACCGGGTCGGGCCCGGCCCTGGCCAGCCTCGGTGAGGCCGGTCCGGTCGACGTGGTCTTCCCGCTGCTGCACGGCCCGTACGGCGAGGACGGCACCATCCAGGGGCTGCTCGAGCTGGCCGGCGTGCGCTACGTCGGCGCCGGCGTCCTGGCCTCGGCGGTCGGCATGGACAAGCACTACATGAAGCTGGTCTTCGCCGGCCACGGGCTGCCGGTGGCGCCGTACGTCGTGGTGAAGCCGGGCGAGTGGGAGCAGCGCCCCGAGGCCGTGGTGGCGCGGGTGCAGGAGGCGCTGGAGTTCCCGGTCTTCGTCAAGCCCGCCCGGGCCGGCTCGTCGCTGGGCGTCACCCGCGTCGACGACCTCACGGGGCTGGCCGACGCGATCGAGGAGGCCCGCGCCCACGACCCGAAGGTGCTGGTCGAGCAGGGTGTCGAGGGACGCGAGATCGAGTGCGCGGTGCTCGGCGGTCGTGGCGGCGCCGCGCCGCGGGCGTCGGTGCCGGGCGAGATCGTGGTCGACCACGGCGCCGCGACGTTCTACGACTTCGAGGCCAAGTACCTCTCCGACTCCCAGGCCCGCACCGAGGCCCCGGCCGACCTGCCCGACGACGTCGCCCAGCGGGTGCGCGAGGTCGCGGTGCAGGCGTTCGAGGCGATCAGCGGCGAGGGCCTCTCGCGCGTCGACGTCTTCGTGACGCCCGACGGCGAGGTCCTGCTCAACGAGATCAACACGATGCCGGGCTTCACCCCCATCTCGATGTACTCGAAGATGTGGGAGGCCAGCGGCATGTCCTACACCGAGCTGGTCGACGAGCTCATCCAGCTCGCCCTCGAGCGCCCCACCGGTCTGCGCTGACCAGGCTCGAATCTCCCGCCGACCCGGCCCAAATCTCCCACTGACCCGGCCCAAATCTCCCACTGACCCGGCGGAAATCTCGCGCTGACCCGGCCGGAACCGGCACAGGCAGGTGTGCGCCGGGTCGACGCGAGATGTGCGCCGGGTCGACGAGACATATGCGCCGGGTCAGCGCGAGATATGGGCCGGGTCGGTGGGGGTGGTCAGGCCAGGGCGCGGCGGACCAGGTCGAGGACGACCTGGCCGAGGCTGGTGCCGGAGAGGGTGCAGGCGAAGGGCATGACCGAGGTCTCGGTGGTGCCGGGGGTGATCGCGGTCTCCAGGAGCACGTAGGAGCCGTCGCCCGAGACGATGAAGTCGGAGCGCGAGAGGTGGCGCAGGCCGAGCACCCGGTGGGCCTCGCAGGCGGTCCGCTCGAGGGCCGCGATCAGCTCGTCGGGCAGGTCGGGGCGGGAGAAGGAGACGAACTCGGCGGTGTAGCGGGCGTCGAAGTCGAACTCGTGGCCCTTCTCGTACTCCACCGCCACCGGGGTCAGAGCCTGCACGCCCTCGTCGGTCTCGATGCACACGACGCTGACGTCGGTGCCGTCGTAGAAGCGCTCGATGAGGGCGTCGTCGCCGTAGGCGTAGGCGGTCACGAGCGCGGAGGGCAGGGCGGCGAGGCCGTCGACGCCGGTCACCCCCAGGGCGCTGCCGCAGCGCGTCGGCTTGGCCACGACACGCTCCCCGAGCCGGTGCATGACGTGCTCCATCAGCGCGGCGGCGCCGATGTCGCGGAAGGTCTGGGAGGAGAGCCCGACGCTCTCGGGCACCGCGATGCCGGCGCGGCGCAGGAGCTCGCGGGCGGTGCCCTTGTCGTGGGCCACCCGGCAGGCGCGGCTGCGGGTGCCGACGTAGGGCAGGTCGATGAGCTCGAGGAGCGTCTGGATCTCGCCGTCCTCGCCGAAGTGGCCGTGCAGCGCGGGCACCGCGGCCACGACCTTGTGCTGCTCGAGGGTGTGCAGCAGGTTGCGGTCGAAGTCGTAGGCCTCGGCCTCGACGCCGACCGCGCGCAGCTCGCGCACCAGGTTGCGGCCGCTGGCCAGCGACACGTCGCGCTCGTGGCTCAGGCCGCCGGCGATGACGGCGACGGGACCGGGCAGCTGCTCCTCGCTCATGGCACGAGCGTCCCACATCGCGCCGACCGGCCGTCACTCACCGGCAGCGCTGGACGAGCTCGAGGTGCTCGGTGATGGGTGCGGCGAGCTCGGAGAGGGCGGTGAAGGAGACACCACCGCGGTACTCGTCGGGCACCAGCACCTCGACGCGGGGCCGGTAGCCGATCGTGGTGCCGGTGACCGGGCCGTCCTCGTCCTCCAGCTCGGCGGGCGGGAAGAACCAGCCCACGCCGACGATCTCGTCGCAGGAGGGGGCGATCAGCTCGCGGAAGAGCGGGGGCTCCTCGACGCCGCAGGTCAGCACCAGGCCCTCGCCCCAGGCGCGGGCCGGGGCGTCGGCGGGGGAGACCTCGCGGGGCTCGAGCCCGGCCAGGTCGTCGGGCAGGGCGCCCAGGAGCTCGTCGCAGGCGGCGGCGGACTCCGCGTCGAGGGCCGGTGCGGCGACCTCGACGGGGCCGCCGCAGGCACCCAGCAGCAGCGCCAGCGCACCCGCAGCGACGACGCCCCGACCCCTCGCGGGGCCGGGGCGTCGGGACGCTGCGCGCCGGGTGATGACCACGGAGGTCGGGTCGGTCCGGCTCAGATGTGGACGACCGGGCAGGTCAGGGTGCGGGTGATGCCGTCGAGGTTCTGCACCTTCGAGACGACCAGCTTGCCGAGCTCGTCGACGTTGCGGGCCTCGGCGCGCACGATCACGTCGTAGGGGCCGGTGACGTCCTCGGCGAGGGTCACGCCCTTGACCTGGGCGATCGCGGCCGCGACCTCCGCAGCCTTGCCGACGTCGGTCTGGATCAGGATGTAGGCCTGCACGACCATCGTGTTGCTCCTCAAGGGTTGTCGTCACGGCTCCGTTGCCGCGGACACGTCACCCGGATGTGTCGGCGACAACCTACCTGCTGGTGGACGCAGGGTCACTGGGGCCCTGGGCGGGTGGACGCCGCCGGGTCTGGTGGGATGGGGCCATGACCTCCCCGTCGTCCCCCGAGCAGTCCTTCGAGCCGGGGGCGAGCCTCGCCGACGTCGGCGAGTTCGGCCTGATCTCGGCCATCACCAGCCGTTTCGAGCAGGGCGAGCAGGTGCTCATCGGGCCCGGCGACGACGCCGCGGTGCTGCGGGTGCGCACCGGCCACGTGGTGGTCTCGACGGACCTGATGGTCGAGGGCCGGCACTTCCGTCGTGACTGGGCCTCCGCCTCCGACGTGGGCCACCGGGCCGCGGCGCAGAACATCTCCGACATCAACGCGATGGGCGGCCGGGCCACCTCGCTGACCATCGGCCTCGCCGCCCCCGCCGATCTCGAGGCGCAGTGGGCGCTCGACTTCGCCCAGGGCTTCGCCGACGAGTGCGCGCTGGTCGGGGCCAGCGTCGTGGGCGGTGACCTGACGCGCGGCGACCAGGTGGTCGTGGCCGTGACCGTGATGGGCGCCTGCACCGTGGCCCCGGTCGTGCGCTCGGGTGCCGCCCCCGGTGACGTGCTGGCCCTCGCCGGGCGCCAGGGCTGGGCCGCCGGCGGCCTGGCGGTGCTTGGGCGCGGCTTCCGCTCCCCGCGGGTGCTGGTCGAGGCCTACCGCCGCCCCCAGCCGCCGTACGACGCCGGGCCGGCCGCCGCCGACGCCGGCGCGACCGCGATGATCGACGTCTCCGACGGCCTGCTGTCCGAGGCCGGCCACCTGGCCACCGCCTCCGGCGTGGCCGTCGACGTGCGCACCGACGCGCTGGAGGTGCCCGAGCCGCTGCACGCGGTGGCCGCCGCGCTGGGCGGGGTCGACCCGGTGGCCTTCATGCTCTCCGGCGGCGACGACCACGCCCTGCTGGCGACCTTCCCGGCCGGGACCGTCCTGCCCGAGGGGTGGAGCGTGATCGGCGAGGTGCGCGAGGGCGAGGGCGTCACGGTCGACGGCGCCCCCTGGACCGGCGACACCGGGTGGACGCACTTCTGATCGGCCCCGGACGCACGAACGGCCGCCACCCCGGTGGGGTGACGGCCGTCCGACGGCGGACCGAGGTGGTCAGCGGGAGGTCAGCGGGAGACCTTGCCCGCCTTCAGGCAGCCGGTGCAGACGTTGAGGCGCTTGGGGGTGCCGTTGACCTTGGCACGCACGCGCTGGATGTTGGGGTCGAAGCGGCGCTTCGTGATCTTGCGCGACCACGGCCGGTTGTTGCCGAAGCCAGGCTTCTTGGCGCAGATGTCGCAGACGGCAGCCACCGTGAACTCCTGAAGGATCGAGGTTGGGACGAAAAGATGTGCACAACTGTTCGTGCACAGCCGAACGAGTCGAGGGCCCGGTGCTCCGGGCAACCGCGCCAGAGTATCCGAGGCGTGCGGTGCTCGGCCAATCGCGGGACGATCGGGGGCCGGAGGTGGCTGCGGGGCGCGTCACGCCACGCATCGCCGCCACCCGCACACTAACGTGTCGCCCCGTGGAGCCAGTGGGACCGACCGGACGCGGGGTGAGCCTCGAGGTCGTGCTGCTCTTCGTCGACATCGCCGTCGACGCCCTGGGGGCGGCGCGCGAGGAGATCGACGCGCTCAACGTCTACCCGGTCCCCGACGGCGACACCGGCACCAACATGTACCTCACGGTCTCCGCGGCCAGGGACGCCGTGCGCGAGGCCACCGGCGGCGACTCAGGCGCCGAGCTGGGCGACGCGCTGGCGGCGTTCAGCCGGGGGGCGCTGCTGGGGGCCCGCGGCAACTCGGGGGTCATCCTCAGCGAGATGATGCGCGCCATCGCTCGCCGCCTGGCGCGCGCGACCGCCGAGGAGCGCAACGCCGAGGTCCTCGCCGAGGCGCTGCGCCTGGCCGCCGAGGCGGCGTACGCCGCGGTGGGCACGCCCGTGGAGGGCACCATCCTGTCGGTGGCCCGGGCCGCGGCCGAGGCGGCCGAGGCGGTGCGCGAGGACCCCTCCGCCCGCACCCGCGACGTCTTCACCGGGGCGGCCGAGGCGGCCCGTGCCGCCCTGGCACGCACCCCCACCCAGCTGCAGGCGCTGGCCGACGCCGGCGTGGTCGACGCCGGCGGCCGGGGGCTGAGCGTCGTGCTCGACGCCGCCGAGACCGCGCTGACCGGGCGCCGGCCCGAGCCGGTGCTGCCGCGCATCGGCCAGCACGCCATCCCCATCGCCCAGGCCACGACCGCGCAGCAGCCCGGTGGCGACCTGACCCCGGGCGGGCCGGCGTACGAGGTGATGTACCTGCTCGACACCGACGCCGAGCAGGTGCCGGCGCTGCGCGAGCGCCTCGCCGCCCTGGGCGACTCGCTGGTCGTCGTCGGCGACGAGCGGCTCTGGAACGTGCACGTGCACGTCGACGACGTCGGTGCCGCGATCGAGGCCGGCATCGAGGCCGGGCGCCCGCACCGCATCCGGGTCACCCACTTCCACGACCAGGTCACGCAGCAGGCCGCCCGGGCGGAGCGCGAGGCGGCCGGCAGGCCGCGCGAGGGCCGCTGCGTGGTCGTGGTCTCGGCCGGCCCCGGGCTCTCCTCGCTCTTCGCCGAGGCCGGCGCCGTGGTCGTCGAGGGCGGGCCCGGGCGCCGGCCCTCGACCGGCGACCTGCTTCAGGCCATCACCGGCTGCGGCGCCCAGGAGGTCGTGGTGCTGCCCAACGACGGCGACTCGGTGCGCGCCGCCCAGGTGGCCGCCTCGACGGCGACCCAGGACGCGGGGGTCCGGGTCGCGGTCATCCCGACCCAGGCGCAGGTGCAGGGCCTGGCCGCGCTGGCCGTCCACGAACCCGGTCGCGGCTTCGACGCCGACGTGCTCGAGATGACCGCCACCGCGCGCCACGCCCGCCACGGCGCGGTCACCGTCGCGGCGCGCCAGGCGATGACGATGGCCGGGCCCTGCGAGCCCGGCGACGCCCTGGGCGTGGTGGCCGGCGACTTCGCGGTCGTCGGGTCGGCGCTCGCCGACGTCGCCACCGAGGTGCTCGAGCGCCTCGTCGCCGGCGGTGGCGAGCTCGTCACCATCGTCTCGGGGGCCGACGACCCCGACGGCGCCCTGGCCGAGCACTGCACCGGTTGGCTCGCCGAGCGCCACCCCTTTGTCGATGCCGTGGTGTACGACGGTGGGCAGGAGCGCTACCCGCTCCTGCTGGCCGTGGAGTGAACCGAGCGTTGAGCCCGGGGGAGGAGGTGCGGCGGTGATCTCGATGGACTCGCCGATAGAGACCTTGCTGGGCGACACCGGCACCAAGGCCGCCAAGATCACCAAGGGCCTGGGGCTGCGCACCGTCGGCCAGCTCGTGCACCACCTGCCGCGGCGCTACGTGCGCACCGCCGAGCTGACCACGGTCGATTCGCTGCAGGAGGGCGAGCTGCTGACGGTGGTCGGCCAGATCGGCCAGACCCGCCGGCGCGAGTACGTCGACCGCCGCACCGGCCGCACGGCGTACCGGGTCGACACGGTGCTGCACACCGACGGCCCGAGCCTGCGGATGTCGTTCTTCGCCAAGAAGCCGCACATGACCGACTGGCACGAGCGCCGGCTGCCCGAGGGGCGCCGGGGCATCTTCCAGGGCAAGGTGGGCCGCTTCAACGGCGACTGGCAGCTCACCAACCCGCAGATGGTCCTGATGGGCACCGAGGGCGAGGACGCCGCGCAGCTCTCGCTGGAGACCCTCGGCGACCTCTACCCGATCTACCCGCTCACCAAGGGTGTCGACACCTGGGACCTCCAGCGCGCTATCACCTTCGCCCTCGCCGTCCTCGACGAGGTGCCCGAGCTGCTGCCCGAGTCGGTGCGCGAGCAGGCCGGGCTGGTCGACGCCGGCACCGCGCTGGAGTGGGTGCACCACCCGAAGGACTACGCCCAGGTCACGCGGGCGCTGCAGCGGCTGCGCTTCGACGAGGCGATCGTGACCCAGCTGGTGCTGGCCCGCCGGCGCCGTGCGCTCGCCCGGCTGGGTGCACGGCCCCGGGCCGGGCGCAGCGGGGGCCTGCTCGACGCCTTCGACGCGCGGCTGCCCTTCGAGCTGACCGGCGGCCAGCGCGAGGTGGGCGCCGAGATCGACGAGGACCTGGCGCGCGAGCGGCCGATGAACCGGCTGCTGCAGGGCGAGGTCGGCTCGGGCAAGACGCTGGTGGCGCTGCGCGCGATGCTGCGCGTCGTCGACTCCGGGGCCCAGGCCGCCCTGCTCGCGCCGACCGAGGTGCTCGCCCAGCAGCACCACCGCTCCATCACCGCGATGCTCGGCGACCTCGCCTCGGCCGGCCTGCTGGGCGGGGCGGAGGAGGCCACCGCGGTCGAGCTGCTCACCGGCTCGATGACCAGGACCCAGCGCACCGGGCCGATGTCGCGGCTGGCCTCGGGCGAGGCCGGCATCGTGATCGGCACCCACGCCCTGCTCGAGGACAAGGTCGGTTTCGCCGACCTCGGGCTGGTCGTGGTCGACGAGCAGCACCGCTTCGGCGTCGAGCAGCGCGCCGCCCTGACCGACAAGGCCGGCACCCCGCCCCACGTGCTGGTGATGACCGCCACCCCGATCCCGCGCACGGTGGCGATGACCGTCTTCGGCGACCTCGAGATCTCCACCCTGACCGAGCTGCCGGCCGGCCGGGCGCCGGTTCAGACCACGGTCGTGCCCGTCGCCGACGCCCCGCACTGGGTCGACCGCGTCTGGCAGCGGGTGCGCGAGGAGGTCGCGGCCGGCCACCAGGTCTACGTCGTGTGCCCCCGCATCTCCGGCGACGAGCGGGAGGCCGGCCAGGCCGAGGCCGGGGAGCCGGGCGACACCGGCGAGGAACGCACCGAGCGTCCGCTCAGCGCGGTCGAGGAGGTCGTGGAGGAGCTGCGCGCGGGTCCGCTGGCGGGGCTGCGGCTGGCCGCCATGCACGGGCGCCTGACCCCCGACGTCAAGGACGCGACGATGCGCTCGTTCGCCGACGGCGAGGTCGACGTGCTGGTCTCCACCACGGTCATCGAGGTCGGGGTCGACGTGGCGAACGCCACGGCGATGGTGCTGCTGGACGCCGACCGGTTCGGGGTCTCCCAGCTGCACCAGCTCCGCGGGAGGGTCGGCCGCGGCGGCCACCCCGGCCTGTGCCTGCTGGTCACCCACGCCGAGGTCGGCACCCCGGCCCGTGGGCGTCTCGAGGCGGTCGCCGCCACCTCCGACGGCTTCGAGCTGAGCCGGGTCGACCTCGAGCAGCGCCGCGAGGGCGACGTGCTCGGCGCCCACCAGTCCGGCTACCAGTCCAGCCTGCACACCCTGCGGGTGCTCCGCGACGAGGAGACCATCCTCGCCGCCCGCGCCGCAGGCGTCGACCTGCTCGAGTCGGACCCCGACCTGCGGGGCGCCCCCGCGCTGGCCGCCGCCGTCGAGGCCCTCGAGAGGTCGGTCGCCGCCGACTTCGTCGACCGCTCGTAGGATCGCTTCCCATGACCCGCATCATCGGCGGCAGCGCCGGCGGACGCCGGCTGAGCACCCCGCCCGGCACCGCCACCCGTCCCACCGCCGACCGGGTCCGCGAGGCGCTGTTCTCCTCGATCGAGGCCGCCACGGGCTCGCTCGAGGGCCTGCGCTTCCTCGACCTGTACGCCGGCTCGGGCGCCGTCGGGCTCGAGGCCCTCTCGCGCGGCGCGGGCGTGGCGACGCTGGTGGAGGCGGACCGGCGCACGGCGGGGCTGATCGCCACCAACGCCCGCACGCTCGGCTTCCCGCGGGCCGAGGTGCTCGCGGCACCGGTCGCCGCGACCCTGGGCCGGGCGCCGGTGGCGCCCTACGACGTCGTCTTCATGGACCCGCCCTACCCGTTGACCGAGGAGGAGCTGGGCGCCGACCTGCTGGCGCTCGTCGAGCAGGGCTGGCTGGTGCCCGACGCGCTGGTCGTCGTCGAGCGCTCGCGGCGCAGCCCGCAGCCGGCGTTCCCCACCGGGTTCGTCGAGGTCCGCTCGCGCAAGTACGGTGAGACGACCCTGTGGTCGGCCCACGCGCCCGTGGACGAGCCGGGGGAGCCAGCAGAGCAACCACGAGCGGGGGAGCAGTAGTGCGTCGAGCCGTCTGCCCGGGGTCCTTCGACCCCGTCACCAACGGGCACATCGACATCGTCGCGAGGGCCGCCTCCCTCTTCGACGAGGTCGTCGTCGCGGTCGGGGTGAACAAGTCCAAGAACCGGATGTTCACCCCCGAGGAGCGGATGGCGATGCTCACCGAGGCGTGCGCCGACTTCGACAACGTGCGCGTCGACGGCTTCAAGGGCCTGCTGACCGACTACTGCGCCGAGCACGGCATCCACGCGATCGTGAAGGGCCTGCGCGCGGTCAGCGACTTCGACTACGAGCTGCAGATGGCGCAGATGAACTCCTCGCTCACCGACGTGGAGACCGTCTTCGTGCCCACCAGCCCCGAGTACTCCTTCCTCGCCTCGAGCCTGGTCAAGGAGGTCGCGACCTTCGGCGGCGACGTCTCCACGCTGGTGCCCGACTTCGTGCACGCCCGCCTGACCGAGCGCATCGCCGAGCAGCGCGGATGACCCGGCAGGCGCGTTTTGCCCCGCCGTTCACCCGAGGGATACGCTTCCCGCTGATCTGTTCGTGCCCGGACCCGGAAGTGATCCCCTGACCAGCCTGGACCCGAGAGCGCCGCTCGTGCTCGACACCCGCGAGCTCGGCCGCCGCCCGGGGTCCCAGCGTGAGGTGACGCTCTCGGTGCCGGCACCGGCAGATCTGGGCATCGACGTCCTCACTGTCCCCGAGGGCTCGCCGGTCGACATCGACCTGCGGCTCGAGGCGGTCATGGAGGGAGTCCTGGTCACGGGCACGGCGCGAGCCGGGCTCGACGGCGAGTGCGCACGGTGCCTGGAGGAGATCCACGACGACGTCGAGGTGACCTTCCAGGAGCTGTACGTCTACGCCGAGCACCAGACCTCCCACGACGAGGACGACGAGGTCAGCCGGCTCGAGGACGACCTGCTCGACCTCGAGCCCCAGCTGAGGGACGCAGTGGTGCTCAAGCTGCCGTTCCAGCCCCTGTGCACCGAGGACTGTCCCGGTCTGTGCCCCGACTGCGGGGCACGACTGGCCGAGGACCCCGACCACGGTCACGACGAACCGATCGACCCGCGCTGGGCCGGCCTGGCCGCCCTGGCGCAGGACGAGCCGGACGAGAAGTAGCAGACCCACCAGCAAGACCACCACCAGGCCGAGGAGCGATCCCGGCCTCGCAACGAGGAGAAAACAGTGGCTGTCCCGAAGCGGAAGATGTCGCGCAGCAACACCCGTCACCGTCGCTCGGCCTGGAAGGCCACGGCGCCGACCCTGGTGACCTGCGCGAACGCCGCGTGCGGTGCCAAGCACCTCCCGCACCGCGCGTGCGGCGAGTGCGGCCAGTACGGCGCCAAGGCCGACCGTCGTCAGGTCCTCTGAGACCGATCAGTTCCCTGAACGACTACGCCGAGCTGCGAGCAGCGCTCGGGGATCCTGAGCTGGACCCCGAGCTGCTGGATCGCGCGCTCACGCACCGGTCCTACGCCTACGAGAACGGCGGCCTGCCGACCAACGAGCGCCTGGAGTTCCTGGGCGACTCGGTGCTCGGCGTCGTCGTGACCGAGACGCTGTACCGCACCCACCCGGACCTCTCCGAGGGCCGGTTGGCCAAGCTGCGCGCCGCGGTGGTCAACGCCCGGGCGCTGGCCGGTGTCGGGCGCGGCATCCGGCTCGGCGAGCACGTCAAGCTCGGTCGCGGCGAGGAGAGCACCGGGGGCCGCAACAAGGCCTCCATCCTCTCCGACACCGTCGAGGCGGTCATCGGGGCCGTGCACCTCTCCGGCGGAGGCATCGAGACCTCCGCCGCGGTGGTGCACCGCCTCTTCGACCCGCTCATCGAGGCGGCCTCGGCCCTCGGGGCCGGTCTCGACTGGAAGACCTCCCTGCAGGAGCTGTCGGCCGAGCACGGCCTGGGTGTGCCCGAGTACGTCATCGAGGACAGCGGCCCGGACCACCAGAAGACCTTCACCGCCCAGGTGCGCGTGGGCGAGCGCCTCTACGGCAACGGCACCGGCCGGTCGAAGAAGGAGGCCGAGCAGGCCGCCGCCGAGACCGCGTACGGCGAGATCGCCGCGCAGCTCGGTGTCACCGACCCTGCCGAGACCGCGGCCGAGGTCGCGGCCGGCAACGCCGCGGCCGGCAAGTCCGGCACCGGCCCCGCCGCCGGCACGGCCACCGGCCCCGCCGACACCGACGGCTCCTAGGCGACCGGTGCCCGAGCTCCCCGAGGTCGAGGTGGTGCGCGCCGGGCTCGAGCGCCACGTCGTCGGCGCCCGGGTGGTCGGCGTCGACGTGCTGCACCCGCGGCCGGTGCGCCGCGACGAGCGCGGCCCCGAGGGCTTCGCCGCCGCCCTCACCGGGCGCACCCTCACCGGCGCCCGGCGCCGGGGCAAGTACCTCTGGCTGCCCCTCGACGACGGCGACGCCCTGCTGGCCCACCTGGGCATGAGCGGGCAGATGCTGGTCCAGCCCGCCGACGCGGCCCCCGAGAAGCACCTGCGGGTGCGGGTGCGCCTCGACGGTGCCGCCGACGGCCGGCACCTCCACTTCGTGGACCAGCGCATGTTCGGCGGACTGTCGATCTCGGCCGGCGGTGCCGACCTGCCGCCCGAGATCGCCCACATCGCCCGTGACCCGCTCGACCCGGAGTTCGACGACGACGAGTTCGCCGCGCGCGTGCGCCGACGGGCCTCGGGCATCAAGCGCCAGCTGCTCGACCAGAACCTCGTCTCGGGCGTCGGCAACATCTACGCCGACGAGGCGCTGTGGCGCGCGGGCGTCCACGGCGAGCGCCCGGGGGAGCGGCTGAGCCGCGCCCAGGTGCTGGCGCTGCTCGACCACGCGCGCGACGTCATGGCCGAGGCGCTCGCCCAGGGCGGCACCTCCTTCGACGCGCTCTACGTCAACGTCAACGGCGAGTCGGGCTACTTCGACCGCTCGCTGCACGCCTACGGCCGCGCCGACGAGCCGTGCGACCGCTGCGGCACCCCGATCCGCCGGGTCGCGTTCATGAACCGGTCGTCGTACTTCTGCCCGCGCTGCCAGCCGGCGCCCCGCCGCCGGCGCGTGGTCACCCCCGGTGCCGCTGCGCCCGACTGACCCGGACCACGACCCGGACCACGACCCGCGGCATGGTCGGGCGGTGCGTCAGCAACCGTTCCTGCTGCGGGTCCGGTCGCCACGGCACCGCCGCCCCCCGCGATTGACCGGGAGGCCCGCGTGGTGGGACTCTTATAGACGGTCCGGATGCTCGTCCGTCGCCACCCCCATCGTCCCACCGCACTGGAGAGTCCCTCATGGCCAAGGCGCTGATCGGCTACCGCAGCAGCGACCTGCTCGACCCCCGCCAAGCCGCCGACAACGCGCGGCTGCGCGCGCGCGTGCGCGAGCTCGAGGCGCTCGTGCTGAGGCTGTGCGCCGAGAACGACCGGCTCACCGCCGAGGTCGCCGAGCACGGTCTGCGCGAGGAGCTGCAGGACCTGCAGGAGATGCAGCCCGTCTGAGCCCTCGGCCCCCTCGGCCGTGACCACCGGGGCCACGCGTCGTTGGGCCTGGCATGACCCGTCGCCCCCGCGCCCTGCCCGGTGTCCTGGCCGCCGCTGCCCTCGCCCTGACCTCGATGGCGGTGTCCGCACCCGCCCAGGGTGCCGACCCCGACGACGTGCGCAGCCAGATGCTCGAGCGGGCCGCCCAGCAGCCCGGCACGACCGCGTCGCTGGTCGCCAGCGACAACATGGCCCAGGTCTCGACGAACCCCGGCCAGGTCGGCATCTCCGGCTGCTTCACCGCCACCGCGCCGCTCTTCGTCACCAGCGGGCTCGACTCGCTGCAGGTCTTCGACGTCTCCGAGCCGGCGAGCCCGGAGCGGGTCGGGGTGCTGCCCAGCCTGATGTTCGAGAACGAGGCGATGAACTGCGGTGAGCGCCGCACCAAGCAGGGCACCCGACGCTTCGCGCTGATCGGGGTCGACCTCTACCAGGCCTCGCCCGACGACATCGAGCACGTCAACGTCGGCGGCGGCGAGCTGGTGGTGGTCGACGTGACCGACCCGAGCGCCCCCGCGGTGCTCTCGCGGGCCCCCGGCACCACCTCCACGCACACCGTGGCCTGCATCGACGACACCAACTGCCGCTACGCCTACTCGGCCGGCGGCCGCTCGGGCTTCTCGATCTTCGACCTGCGCGACATCGAGAACCCCGTCGAGGTCGACTCCGACCGCTCCACGCCCGGCGTGCAGCCCTTCGCCAGCCCGACCGGCGGGCACAAGTGGAACTTCGACGCCGCCGGCATCGGCACCCACACCGGCTACGAGGGTGCCTCGATGTGGGACGTCTCGAAGCCGCGCCGCCCGCGGGTGCTCACCACCACCGGCGCCGCCGGGGCCGGCGACGACCCTGACCACGAGGGCTGGAACGACTTCATCCTGCACAACGCCTTCCGCCCGCACGCCGAGCGGTTCAAGCCCGGCCGCAAGCCCTCGCTGCGCCGCGGCAACGTGCTGCTGGTGACCGAGGAGGACTACGAGGAGACCGACTGCGCCCAGGCCGGTTCGTTCCAGACCTGGTGGGTCAAGAAGCTCAACGGCAAGCCCGGCAAGATCGTCCCGCTCGACAAGGTCGAGCTCTCCGACCTCGGCACCTTCCCGCTGCCGCGCGGCGCCTTCTGCTCCTCGCACTGGTTCGACTACCGCGCCGGCGGCCTGGTCGCGGCCGGCTTCTACGGCGGCGGCACCCAGGTCCTCGACGTCAGCAACCCGCGCCGCATCCGCACCCACGCCCACGCCGTGTGGGGCCTCTCGGAGGTCTGGGACGCCATGTGGGTGCCGGTCTACGACGCCCGCGACCGGCGCACGGCCAAGCGCACCAACCTCGTCTACAGCATCGACCTGGTGCGGGGCCTCGACGTGTTCGCCGTCGACGTGCCGGGCGACGGGCGGGGCGCCGAGCCGCCCGTCGGCGCGACCGCGCCGGTGTCGGTCTCGGACCGCGCGGCCGCCAACGCGCTGCCGCTGGGGCTCGTGGGCGTCGCGATGGCCGGCGCGCTGCTCCTGCGGCGCCGGCGCGCCCAGGGGTAGCCTGAGGCCCACCTCGGCGGAAGGGCCCCTGCGTTGTACCTGAAGAGCCTGACCCTCAAAGGGTTCAAGTCCTTCGCCTCGTCGACGACCCTGCAGCTCGAGCCCGGCATCACCTGCATCGTGGGGCCCAACGGGTCGGGCAAGTCCAACGTCGTCGACGCGCTGGCGTGGGTGATGGGCGAGGCGAGCGCCAAGAGCCTGCGCGGCGGCAAGATGGACGACGTCATCTTCGCCGGCACCTCGGGCCGCCCGCCGCTCGGGCGTGCCGAGGTGCAGCTGAGCATCGACAACACCGACGGCGCGCTGCCGATCGAGTACGCCGAGGTCACGATCAGCCGCACGATGTTCCGCTCCGGCGGCTCGGAGTACGCCATCAACGGCCAGACCTGCCGGTTGCTCGACGTCCAGGAGCTGCTCAGCGACTCGGGCATCGGGCGCGAGATGCACGTCATCGTCGGCCAGGGCCAGCTCGACCAGATCCTGCACGCCACCCCCGAGGACCGGCGGGGCTTCATCGAGGAGGCGGCCGGGGTCCTCAAGCACCGCAAGCGCAAGGAGAAGGCGCTGCGCAAGCTCGACTCGACCGAGGGCAACCTGCACCGGTTGAACGACCTGCTCAGCGAGATCCGCCGCCAGCTCAAGCCGCTGGGCCGCCAGGCCGAGGTGGCCCGCCGGGCGGCCACCGTGCAGGCCGACGTGCGCGACGCCCGGGCGCGGCTGCTGGCCGACGACCTGGTCACCGCCCGCACCGCGCTGGAGCAGGAGATGGCCGACGAGTCGGTGCTCAAGCAGCGGCGCGAGGAGGTCGAGCGCGCCACCGCCACGGCCCGTGAGCGCGAGGGCGTCCTCGAGGCGGCCCTGCGCGAGGACCTGCCGGTGCTCGCCGCCGCCCAGGACACCTGGTACGCCCTGTCGGGCCTGCGCGAGCGGCTGCGCGGCACCCAGTCGCTGGCCGCGGAGCGGGTGCGCAACGCCGCGGCCAGCACCGAGGTCGAGACCGCCAGCGGGCGCGACCCCGAGGACCTCGAGGCCGAGGCCGCGCGGGTGCGCGAGCAGGAGCAGCGCACCGCCGCCGAGGTCGACGCGCGGCGCGCCGGGCTCGAGCAGGCCGTCACCGCGCGCAAGGGCGCCGAGGACGCCGCCGCCGAGGAGGAGCGACGCATCGCCGCGCTGCAGCGCGCCGCCGCCGACCGGCGCGAGGGGCTGGCCCGCCTGCACGGCCAGGTCAACGCGCTGAAGTCGCGCGCCGCCGCGGCCGACGAGGAGGTCGGCCGGCTGCGCCACAGCCGCCAGGAGGCGCTCGAGCGCGCCGAGCGCGCCCAGAAGGCCTTCACCGCCCTGGAGACGAAGGTCGCGGGTCTCGACGCGGGGGAGGAGGGCCTCGACGCCGAGCACGAGCAGGCCGTCGACGAGCTCGACGAGGTGGAGGGGCTGCTGGCCGCGGTGCGCGAGCAGGCGCAGGCCGCCGACCGCGACCGCCACACCCTCGCCGCCCGCAAGGACGCCCTCGAGATGGGCCTGAACCGCAAGGACGGCGCCGGCGCCCTGCTCGGCGCGGGCGACGACTCCGGGCTCACCGGTCTGCTGGGCTCGGTCGCCGCCCTGGTCACGGTGCGCCCCGGCTATGGGGCGGCGGTCGCGGCCGCCCTCGGCCCGCACGCCGACGCGGTGGCCGTCGAGGGCACCGATGCCGCGCTCGCCGCGGTCGCGCACCTCAAGGCCGACGACCTGGGGCGCGCGGGCCTGCTGCTCGCCGACGGGCCCGGGCTGCCCGGCCCCGCCGGCTGGCCCACCCTGCCCCCGGGGGCGACGTACGCCGTCGACGCGGTGGAGTGCCCGCCCGGCCTGCGCCCGGCGCTGGTCCGGCTGCTCGACCGGGTCGTCGTCGTCGAGGACCTGGCCTCGGCCCGGTCCCTGGTGGCCGAGGACCCGAGCCTGGGGGCGGTCACCCGCGAGGGCGACGTCGTCAGCGCCCACCTGGTCGCCGGCGGCTCCAGCGCGCAACCCAGCCTCCTCGAGGTGCAGGCCGCCGTCGACGAGGCCGCCGCCGCGCTGGCCGAGGCGGTCGCGGCCAGCGAGCGGGCCGGCTTCGAGACCTCACGGCTCGAGGCGCGCCGCCACGACGCCCAGCAGCGCGTCGACGTGGCGCTCGCGCGCCTGCACGAGTCCGACGCGACCCTGGCCGCCGTCGCCGAGGAGCTGGGCCAGCACGGCTCGCAGGCGCGCTCGGCGCGCGCGGAGGCCGAGCGGGTCGAGCAGGCGATCACCCGGGCCGAGCAGGCCCGCGCCGACGCCGTGGCCGGGCTCGCCGACCTCGAGGCGCGGCTGGCGCGCGCCGAGCAGGCGCCCGAGGAGGAGCCCGACACCTCCGAGCGCGAGCGGCTCGTCGAGGCCTCCCGCGAGGCCCGGCAGGGCGAGATGGACGCCCGTCTGGCGCTGCGCACCGCCGAGGAGCGGGCGCGTGCCATCCACGGCCGGGCCGACTCGCTGGTGCGGGCCGCCGCCAAGGAGCGCGAGCAGCGGGCGCGCGCCGCCGAGCGCCGCGACCGGCTGCTGCGCGAGGGCCGCGCGGCCGAGGCCGTCGGGGCCGCGGTGACCTGGGCCCTGACCCGGCTCGAGGCCTCGGTGCAGCAGGCGGCCGATGCCCGCGCGGAGGTGGAGGAGGCCCGCCGCGAGCGCGAGGAGCAGCTGCGCGAGGTCCGGGCCCGGCTGCGCGACCTGGCCCGCGAGCACGAGGAGCTCGTCAGCTCGGTGCACCGCGACGAACTGGCCCGGGCCCAGCAGCGGATGCGCATCGAGCAGCTCGAGGAGCGCGCGCTCGACGAGCTCGGCATCGAGCCCGACGGGCTGGTCGCCGACTACGGCCCCCACCAGCCGGTGCCGCAGGAGGTCGCCGACGACGCGCCCGAGGGCACGCCGGCGACGGTGCCGTTCGTGCGCGAGGAGCAGCGCAAGCGGCTGAAGTCGGCCGAGCGGGCCCTGGCCATGCTCGGCAAGGTCAACCCCCTGGCCCTCGAGGAGTTCTCGGCCATGGAGGAGCGCCACAAGTTCCTCACCGAGCAGCTCGAGGACCTGCGCCGCACCCGCAAGGACCTGCTCGACATCGTCAAGGACGTCGACGACCGGGTCGAGCAGGTCTTCCGCGAGGCCTACGCCGACGTCGAGAAGGCCTTCGACGCCACCTTCGCCCGGCTCTTCCCCGGGGGAGAGGGCAGGCTGGTGCTCACCGACCCGGGCGACATGCTCAGCACCGGCGTCGAGGTCGAGGCCCGTCCGCCGGGCAAGAAGGTCAAGCGGCTCTCGCTGCTCTCGGGCGGTGAGCGCTCGCTGGTCGCGGTGGCCTTCCTGGTCGCGTTGTTCAAGGCCAGGCCCTCACCGTTCTACATCCTCGACGAGGTCGAGGCGGCGCTCGACGACACCAACCTCGGTCGCCTGCTCGAGATCTACGAGGAGCTGCGCGAGAACTCCCAGCTGCTCGTCATCACCCACCAGAAGCGCACCATGGAGGTCGGCGACGCCCTCTACGGCGTGACCATGCGCGGCGACGGCGTCTCGGCCGTCATCAGCCAGCGCCTGCGAGAGACGGAGCCCGTGTGAGCCCCAGCCCCGACCGTGCCGCCCGCCCCACCAGGGACGACTACGTGGCCTGGCGCACCGTGACCACGCGCTGGCGCGACGACGACGCCTACGGCCACCTCAACAACGCCACCTACTACGAGATGTTCGACACCGCGGTCAACGCGCACCTCTACGAGGCCACCGGCGTCGACGTGCGGGCCCTGCCGCAGATCGGGGTGGTGGCCGAGACCTCGTGCCGCTACTTCCGCGAGATCGGCTTCCCGGCCCCCGTCGAGACCGGCCTGGTGGTCGACAAGGTCGGCACCTCCTCGGTGGTCTACCGCATCGGCCTCTTCCAGGGCGAGGGCGACGAGGCGGCCGCCGAGGGCCGCTTCGTGCACGTGTACGTCGACAACACCGACCCGGCGCGCGGCGTCACGCCGATGCCCGACGTGATCCGCGCCGCAGTCGAGCCGCTGCTGCGCGTGCCCGGGGGCAGCTGAGCCCGGGGTGTGCCACCGTGGGGTGGTCCGCCCCGCTCGTCCTCACCCCCCGGAGACGCCCGTGATCCCGATCGTCGTCGCGATGGTCGTCATCCTCGCCCTCGCCGCCCTGGTCCTCTACTACGTCGCGGTCCCGCACCGCGGTGACGGCGCCGGCTCGGGGGGCTGGCTCGACCGGGCCATGCAGCGCGCCCGCGGGTCGGTGCGCACCCTGGGCGAGCACGACGAGGACGACGACGGAGGGTCCGCCACCAGGCGCTGACCGCCTGCCGACCGCCCCGCACCGGGTGGTTGGATGAGGGACATGGACGCCCTCGCCCTCGTGATCCTCGTCATCGCCGTCGTCGGCGTCGCCCTCGTGGGCGCCGTCGCCGGCCTGGTCGTCACCCGGCGGCGCAAGCCGGGACCGCTGCCCGACACCCACACCGACGTCCTCGGCGCACCCCCTGCCGACCCCGACGCCCCGCCGGTCGAGCTGAGCGCCCCGCCGGCGACGATCGAGCCCGAGGCCCCCGCCGAGCCGGCCGCGCCGGAGATCGAGCGCCCCGAGGGCACGGCCTCGCGCCTGGTGCGCCTGCGCCAGCGCCTCGCCGGCTCCCAGGGCACCCTGGGTCGGGGGCTGCTCGCCCTGCTCTCGCGCGAGCGGCTCGACGAGGACACCTGGGAGGACATCGAGGACACCCTGCTGACCGCCGACATCGGCGTCGCCCCCACCCAGGAGCTGGTCGAGCGGCTGCGGACCCGGCTGCGGGTCGAGGGCTCGGCCGACCCGCGCGCGGTGCTGCGCGAGGAGCTGCTCGCGCTGGTCGACCCGACCATGGACCGCGCCCTGCGGGTCAGCGGCGAGGGCGACGAGCCCGGCGTCGTGCTGGTCGTCGGCGTCAACGGCGCCGGCAAGACCACCACCGTCGGCAAGATCGCGCGCATCCTGGTCGCCGAGGACCGCAGCGTCGTGCTGGGCGCGGCCGACACCTTCCGTGCCGCCGCCGTCGAGCAGCTCGGCACCTGGGGCGAGCGGGTCGGCGTGGAGACGGTCAAGGGCGAGGAGGGCGCGGACCCGGCCTCGGTCGCGTTCCGCGCCGTGGAGGAGGGCCGCCGGGCCGGGGTCGACACCGTCATCGTCGACACCGCCGGGCGGCTGCAGAACAAGCAGGGCCTGATGGACGAGCTCGGCAAGGTCAAGCGGGTGGTGGAGAAGCAGGCGCCGGTCACCGAGGTGCTGCTCGTGCTCGACGCCACCACCGGCCAGAACGGCATGATCCAGGCCCGCGTCTTCAGCGACGCCGTCGACGTGACCGGCATCGTGCTGACCAAGCTCGACGGGTCGGCCAAGGGCGGCATCGTCGTCGCCGTGCAGCGCGAGCTGGGCGTGCCGGTCAAGCTCGTGGGCCTGGGCGAGGGGGCCGACGACCTGGCCCCGTTCGACGCCGGCGCCTTCGTCGACGCCCTGCTCGGCGGCTGAGTTCACGAGCGTGTAACACGGGGCGGGCACTCGTTGCCCGCCCGTAACACCAGCCGCCGGACCTCGAAACACAGCAGCGACAGGCTCTGCCCTGATGGGGACGCACCCCGCTCCGACACCGCCGTCGGGGCCCCGGGGGAGCGTCCTTCGCAGTTGATCTTGGAGGTTCTGTGGACGGCTACAACGCGTTCATGCTGGTGGCCACGCTGCTGGTGCTGATGATGACCACCCCGGCCTTGGCCCTCTTCTACGGCGGTATGACGCGGTCGAAGTCGGTCCTGAACATGATGATGATGTCGTACGCCGCCATGGCGATCGTCGGCATCATCTGGGTGCTGTGGGGCTACTCGATGGTGTTCAGCGGCGAGGGGGGCATCGACGCGTTCTTCAACTCGCCGTTCGCCAACTTCGCCCTCGACGGCGTGGGTTACGACGGCTACACGTTCATGATGTTCCAGCTGACCTTCGCGGTGATCACCACCGCTCTGATCAGCGGTGCGATCGCCGACCGGGTGAAGTTCTCGGCCTGGCTGGTCTTCGTGCCGATCTGGGCGACCCTGTCCTACTTCCCGCTGGCCCACATGGTCTTCGGCTGCACCGACGGCGCCCTGATCTGCACGCAGATCGGTGCCCAGGACTACGCCGGAGGCACCGCGGTGCACATCAACGCCGGTGTCGCCGGCCTGGTGCTGGCCCTGGTGATCGGCAAGCGGATCGGCTTCGGCCGTGAGCCCATGCGTCCGCACAACCTGACGCTGACCATGCTCGGCGCCGCCCTGCTGTGGGTCGGCTGGTACGGCTTCAACGTCGGCTCGCTCGTCTTCAGCGACGACCTCGACACCAGCGACCAGTTCCTGGCCGAGACCGGGCTCACCTTCGCCAACACCACGCTGGCCACGATGGCCGCCATCATCGGCTGGCTGGTCGTGGAGAAGGTGCTGCACGGCAAGGCCACCACGCTGGGTGCCGCCTCGGGCATCGTCGCCGGCCTGGTCGCGATCACCCCGGCCGCCGGTGCGGTCAACATCCTCGGCGCCCTGGCCATCGGCCTGGTCTCCGGTGCCCTGTGCGCCTGGGCCGTGGGCCTGAAGTTCAAGCTCAACTACGACGACTCGCTCGACGTGGTCGGCGTCCACCTGGTCGGCGGCATCGTCGGCACCCTGATGATCGGCCTGTTCTCGGTCACCGCCTCCGAGGGCGACAACATCGCCGGCGGCGCGGTCGACGGCCTGTTCTACGGCGGCGGCATCGGCTCCCTGGTCGACCAGCTGCTCGGCGTCCTGGTGGCGGTGGCCTGGTCCGGTGTGGCCACGCTGCTGATCGCCCTGGCCATCAAGTTCACGATGGGCTGGCGCATCGACGAGGAGGACGAGGTCGAGGGCATCGACTTCGACCAGCACGGCGAGTCCGCCTACGATCTCAACACCAGCCTCTCCAGCAGCAGCGGCGGCGCGTTCGCCGCTGCGACGAGGCCCGATCCCTCCACCCGCACGGAAGGGGCACACGCATGAAGCTCGTGACCGCGGTGATCAAGCCGCACAAGTGGGAGGACGTCCGCGAGGCCCTCGAGACCTTCGGCGTCGCCGGCATGACCGTCAGCGAGGTCAGCGGCTACGGCCGCCAGAAGGGCCACACCGAGGTCTACCGCGGCGCGGAGTACGACGTCGCGCTCGTCCCGAAGATTCGGCTCGAGATCGTCGTCGACGACGCCGATGCCGAGGACGTGTCCGGGATCATCGTGAAGGCCGCGCAGACCGGCCGGATCGGTGACGGCAAGGTCTGGACGAGCCCGGTGGACAGCGTGGTGCGGGTCCGCACCGGCGACCGGGACGCCTCCGCGCTGTGATGCACCCCGTGACGCGCCCGTGACAGCCACGACGGCCCGGTCCACCCCTGCGGTGGGCCGGGCCGTCGTCGCGTCCGGCATGATCGGGGACCACCACCAGCCCCCGCACCAGCCCCCGCACCAGCACCCGCACCAGCCCCGCCCCGACCCGAGGAGACCGACGTGACGGCCACCGAGCGGGAGGAGCGCACGACCGAGGCCGACGCGCTGTGCGCCGCGGCGTACGAGAAGGCGGGCGGCGCCGACGTGGGCAGTGCGCTGGTCGCGGTGGGCGGCTACGGCCGCCGCGAGCTGGCGCCGCACTCCGACCTCGACGTCGTGCTGGTGCTCGACGAGGGGGTCGAGGCCGGCGAGGTCGCCGAGAAGCTGTGGTACCCGCTGTGGGACTCCGGCACCACCATCGACCACTCCGTGCGCGAGGTCCCGCAGATGCTCGCCGCCGCCGAGGCCGACCTCCGCGTCGCGCTCGGCCTGCTCGACGTGCGCCACCTGGCCGGGGACGCCAACCTGACGCTGCGGCTGCGCGCCACGGTGCTGGCGCAGTGGCGCCGCCACGCCCGGGAGCGGCTGCCGGCCCTGCGCGAGCTGGTGCGCGGGCGCCACGAGCTGGTCGGCGAGCTGGCCCACATGTCGGTGCCCGACGTGAAGGAGGCCGAGGGCGGGCTGCGCGACGCGACGGTGCTGCGGGCCCTGGTGGCCACCTGGCTCGTCGACGTCCCCCACACCGACCTCGAGCGGGGGCGCCAGGCGCTGCTCGACGTCCGCGACCTGGTGCAGGCCACCGCCGGGCGCGCCAGCGACCGGATCCACCCCGAGATGTGGAGCGAGCTGGCCACCGGGCTGGGGATGGACGACGCCCGCGACGCCCAGGTGCACGTGCGCACGCTGGGCCGGCGCATCACCCACCTCTCGCGGCTGAGCTGGCGCCGCGTCGACGACTTCCTGGCCCGCCCGGTCTCGGTGCGCACCGCGCGCACCCCCACGCTGTTCCCGATCGCGCCGGGCGTCGCGCTGGCCGGGCGCGAGATCGTGCTGGACCGCAAGGCCAAGCCCGCCGAGGACCCGGTGCTGCTGCTGCGCGCCGCCGCCGCGGCCGCGGAGATGGACGCCGTGCTCGCCCCGCCCACCGCCGCCCGCCTGGCGCGGGAGGTCGCCGACCTGCCGGTGCCGTGGCCCGCCGAGGCGCGCCACCAGCTGGTGCGGCTGCTGGCCTCGGGCCGGGGGCTGCTGCCGGTCTGGGAGACCCTCGAGGAGACCGGCGCGCTGCCCCGGCTGCTGCCCGAGTGGGAGCGCATCCGGCTGCTCCCGCACGCCTCGGCGATCCACCGCTTCACCGTCGACCGGCACGTGGTGGAGACCTGCATCGAGGCGTCGTCGCTGATCCGCCAGGTCAACCGGCCCGACGTGCTCATGGTCGCCGCCCTGCTGCACGACATCGGCAAGGGCAGCCTGACCGAGCACAGCGTGGCGGGCGAGCCCATCGCCCGCGACATCGCCACCCGGATGGGCTTCGAGCCGGCCTCCGTCGACCTGATCGCCGGGCTGGTGCGCTGGCACCTGCTGCTCGCCGAGACCGCGACCACCCGCGACCACGACGACCCGGCCACCGTCGAGCGGGTCGCTTCGCGGGTCGGGTCGACCGAGGCGCTGTCGCTGCTGACCGCGCTGACCGAGGCCGACGCCAAGGCCGCCTCGCCCCAGGCGTGGTCGACGTGGCGCGCCGGCCTGGTCCTGGAGCTCTCGCGGCGCACCCACACCGCCCTCGACACGGGCCGGAGCCTGCCGCCGGTCGCCGACGAGGAGGTCGAGATCCCGCGCGAGGTGCGCAACGGCGCGGTCCACTTCGCCGTCGAGGCGACCCCCGACGGCACCCGCGTCACCGCCGTCGCCCCCGACCGCGTCGGTCTCCTCGCCGACTTCTCTGGTCTCTTCGCCCTGCAGCGCATCCCGGTGCGCGCGGCGCGGGCCTGGGCCCAGGACGTCTACAGCGTCTCGGTCTGGGAGGTCGCCGAGCCCGGCCTCGACGTGCCCTACCTGCGCGAGCGGTACGCCGCGATCGCCGAGGGCCGCGTCGACCCCGCCAGCCGGCTGCGGCCCGACCCGAAGGCGCTGGCGCCCACCGTCGAGGTGCGGCCCGACGCCTCGCGGCAGGCCACCGTGCTCGAGGTGCGTGCCGCGGACCAGCCCGGCGTCGTGCACCGCGTCTGCGCGGCCCTGGCCCAGCTCGACGTGGCGGTGCGCTCCGCGCACGTGGAGACCCTCGGGCCGCAGGCCGTCGACGTGTTCTACCTGCAGGAGGCGGCGGCCGGGGTCCTCTCCGAGACCCGCGCCGCCGACGCCGCGCACGCCGTCCGTGCGGCTCTCACCGTGGAGCCCCGTTAGTCTGGAGCCTCCACCCCGCTCCGCCGACACACCGAGGGACGCCCTTGTTCGCCACACTGTCCGACCGGCTCGCCGACACCTTCAAGAACCTCCGGGGGAAGGGTCGCCTGTCCGAGGCCGACATCGACGCCACCGCGCGCGAGATCCGCATCGCGCTGCTCGAGGCCGACGTCGCCCTGCCGGTGGTCAAGGAGTTCGTCGGCGCGGTCAAGGAGCGGGCCCGCGGCGAGGAGGTCAGCGGGGCGCTGAACCCGGCCCAGCAGATCATCAAGATCGTCAACGAGGAGCTCGTGACGATCCTGGGCGGGGAGACCCGCCGGCTGCGCTACGCCAAGAACGGCCCCACCGTCATCATGCTCGCCGGCCTCCAGGGCGCCGGCAAGACGACGCTGGCCGCCAAGCTCGCGCTGTGGCTCAAGGAGCAGGGCAAGTCCCCGATGCTCGTGGCCGCCGACCTCCAGCGCCCCAACGCGGTCAAGCAGCTGCAGGTCAACGGTGAGCGCGTCGGCGTGACCGTCTTCGCGCCCGAGCCCGGCAACGGCGTCGGCGACCCGGTCGCCGTGGCGCGCGGCTCGATCGAGGAGGCCAAGCGCACGCTGCACGACGTGGTCATCGTCGACACCGCCGGCCGCCTGGGCATCGACGCCGAGCTGATGAAGCAGGCCTCCGACATCCGCGACGCCGTCACCCCCGACGAGGTGCTGTTCGTCGTCGACGCGATGATCGGCCAGGACGCCGTCGTCACGGCGCAGTCCTTCCTCGACGGCGTGGGCTACGACGGCGTCGTGCTCACCAAGCTCGACGGCGACGCCCGCGGCGGCGCCGCGCTCTCGATCGCCTCGATCACCGGCAAGCCGGTCATGTTCGCCTCCAACGGCGAGAAGCTGACCGACTTCGACCTCTTCCACCCCGACCGCATGGCCTCGCGCATCCTCGACATGGGTGACGTGATGACCCTGATCGAGCAGGCCGAGAAGAGCTTCGACTCCGAGCAGGCCCTCAAGGCCGCGCAGAAGCTGAGCGGGCAGGGCGGGGAGTTCACGCTCGACGACTTCCTCGAGCAGATGCAGCAGGTGCGCAAGCTCGGCTCGATGTCGAAGATCATGGGGATGCTGCCCGGGATGGGCCAGTTCCGCGAGCAGCTGGAGAACTTCGACGAGCGCGAGATCGACCGCGTGCAGGCGATCATCCAGTCGATGACGCCGGCCGAGCGGGCCAACCCCAAGATGATCGACGGCTCGCGCCGCGCCCGCATCGCCAAGGGCTGCGGCCGCCAGGTCTCCGACGTCAACCAGCTCGTCGACCGCTTCTTCGAGGCGCGCAAGATGATGATGCAGATGGCGCGCGGCGGCGGGATGCCCGGGATGCCCGGCATGCCGGGGATGCCCGGCATGGGCGGCGGCAAGCGCGGCAAGGCCAAGCCGCAGCAGAAGAAGGGCAAGGGCGCCAAGAGGTCCGGCAACCCGGCCAAGGCCGCCCAGGAGGCGCAGGCGGCCAAGGAGAAGGCGGCCGCGGCGCCGGCCAACCCCTTCGGCACCCCGGGCGGTGAGACGGTCGACTACGAGCAGGCGGCGGCCGACCTCAACCTGCCCAAGGACTTCTCGAAGTTCCTCAAGTGAGGTCCGTGGTGGTGGTCGACTCGGCCAACGTGGTCGGCAGCCGGCCCGACGGGTGGTGGAAGGACCGCGCCGCGGCGACCCGGCGCCTGCACGAGGCGCTGCTGGTCGCCGACGTGCCGGGCGACGAGATCGTGATGGTCCTCGAGGGCGGTGCCCGCGGCGGCGCGCGCCCCGGCAAGGACGCCCACGTGCGCATCGTGCACGCCCCGAAGGAGGGCGACGTGACCATCCTGGCCGAGGCCCAGCGCGCCAGCGCTCGCGGCTGCACGGTCACCGTGGTCACCGCCGACCGGGCCCTGGCCGCCAACGTCACCGCGACCGGTGCCACCGTCGTCGGCCCGACCTGGCTGCTCGACCAGCTCGACACGCTCGAGCACGGCTGAGCCCCCACCCGGTCGCCGACGGGCCGCTAGCCTCGCGGGCATGAGCGCGCTGAAGTTCTCCGGTCCGGTCCTGCCCGACGGCGAGAGCCGTGACCTCTACGTCGTCGACGGCCGGATCACCTTCGAGCCGCAGCCCGGCGCCGAGACCGCGGCGCGCGGCTGGATCGTGCCGGGCCTCGTCGACGCCCACAACCACCTCGGCCTCGAGGACCACGGCGCGGTCGAGGAGTCCGAGATCGAGGGGCAGGCGCTGGCCGACCGCGACGCCGGCGCGCTGCTGCTGCGCGACTGCGGCTCCCCGGCCGACACCCGGTGGGTGCACGAGCGCGACGACCTGCCGCGGCTGGTGCGCGCCGGGCGCCACATCGCCCGCACCCGGCGCTACATCCGCAGCTACGCCCACGAGGTCGAGCCCGAGCAGCTGTCGGCGTACGTCGCCCAGGAGGCCGACGCCGGCGACGGCTGGGTCAAGCTGGTGGGGGACTGGATCTCGCGCGAGACCGGCGACCTGGCGCCCTCGTTCCCGCCCGAGAGCCTCGCCGAGGCGATCGGGGTGGCCCACGAGCACGGTGCCAAGGTGACCGCGCACTGCTTCGGCCACGAGGTCCTGCAGGGTCTTCTCGACGCCGGCATCGACTGCATCGAGCACGGCACCGGTCTCGCCCTCGACCAGGTCGAGCAGATGGCGGCCACGGGGGTGGCGCTGGTGCCGACGGTGATGCAGACCGACAAGTTCCCCGAGTTCGCCGCCCAGGGCCGCGAGAAGTTCCCGGCGTACGCCGCGACCATGGACGAGCTGCACGCCCGGCGCCGCGAGGTGCTGATGTCGGCCCACGAGGCCGGGGTGGCGCTCTACGTCGGCAGCGACGGCGGGGGAGCCCAGCGCCACGGCCACCTGGCCGGCGAGGTGCTGGCGATGGCGCAGATGGGCCTGCCGGCCGCCGAGGTGCTGGCCGCCGCGTCGTGGCGCGCACGCGAGTGGCTGGGCTTCGAGGGCCTCGTCGAGGGCGCCTCGGCCGACTTCGTCGTCTACGACCGCGACCCGGCACAGGACCTGACGGTGCTGTGGGAACCCACCCGCGTGGTGCTGCGGGGCCGCGTGGTCGCCTGAGCGCACGTCGCACGGGAGGCGATTCGTCCCCGCCCGGTGACGTCTGGCATCATTCCACGCTGAGTCCTGCGCGTTCGGCCCCTCTCAACCGATCGCGTGGAGCCCATCGAGGAGTCGAGTCCCGGTCCCCACCTGGAGCCCCGGCCCTCACCACACACGACATCAAGGAGACACCACAACCGTGGCCGTCAAGATCCGTTTGAAGCGCCTGGGCAAGGTCCGGGTGCCGCAGTACCGCATCGTCGTCGTCGACTCGCGCAAGAAGCGCGACGGTCGAGTGATCGAGGAGATCGGCAAGTACCACCCCAAGGAGGACCCGTCGTACATCGACGTCGTCTCCGACCGGGCCCAGTACTGGCTCTCCGTCGGCGCCCAGCCCAGCGACGCGGTCGCCGCGATCCTCAAGATCACCGGTGACTTCCAGAAGTACCACGGCCTCCCGGGCGCCGAGGGCACGCTGAAGACCGCTGACGCCAAGCGCGACAAGCTCGAGATCTTCAACGAGGCCCTCAAGGAGGCGCACGGCTCGTCCGGCGCCGCCGCGACGACCAAGAAGTCGGCCGCCAAGAAGTCCGAGGCCAAGGCCGACGACAAGGCTGACGAGAAGGCCGACGCCAAGGCCGACGAGAAGGCTGACGACAAGTCCGAGGCCAAGGCCGAGGAGCCGGCTGCGGCCGCCGAGGCGGAGACCACCGCCGACGACGCGACCAAGGCGGAGGGCTGAGCGCCATGCTCGCCGAGGCGCTGGAGCACCTCGTGCGCGGCATCGTCGACAACCCCGACGACGTCAGCGTGCGTGACAAGGAGCTGCGCCGTGGCTCGGTCCTCGAGGTCCGGGTCCACCCCGACGACCTCGGCAAGGTGATCGGGCGGGGCGGTCGCACCGCCTCGGCGTTCCGCACCGTCATCGGTGCGCTCGCCGGCCGTGGCGGGGCACGCGTCGACTTCGTCGACGTCGACCGCCGCCGCTGAGCCCAGCACCAGCACTGAGCACACTCACGTCGACCCGCCCGGGACACCTGGGCGGGTCGGCGTCATTTCGACAGGAGACAGCGGTGGAGACCATCGACGTGGTGGTGGGCAGGCTCGGCAAGCCCCACGGCCTGAAGGGCGAGGTGACCGTCGACGTGCGCACCGACGAGCCGGCGCTGCGCTTCGCCGACGGCGCCGTCCTTGAGGTCGAGAAGCCGCGCGGGTCGGCGGTGACCTGGCGCACCCTGCGGGTCGCGCGCACCCGCTGGCACCAGGGCGTGCTGCTGGCGACCTTCGAGGAGATCGGCGACCGCAACGCCGCCGAGGCGGCCCGCGGGATCGTGCTGCACGCCCAGCTGCCCGCCGACGCCACCCCCGAGGACCCGGAGGAGTTCTACGACCACCAGCTGGTCGGGCTCGCCGTGGTCGACACCGACGGCACCGCGCTCGGCACGGTCAGCTCGGTGGTGCACGGCGGGGCGCAGGACCTCCTGGGCGTCAAGGCCCTCGACGGGCGCGACACGCTGGTGCCCTTCGTCGCCGCGCTGGTGCCCGAGGTCGACCTGGCCGCGGGCCGCGTGGTCGTGGCCGACCGCCCCGGGCTGGTCACGCCGCTGCCCGAGGACGACTGACGCCCGTGCGCCTGGACTACCTCACGATCTTCCCCGACTACCTGGCCCCCCTGGGGCTCTCCCTGCCGGGCAAGGCGGCCGCGCGCGGGCTGGTCGAGGTGCACGTGCACGACCTGCGCGGTTGGACCCGCGACCGGCACCGCACCGTCGACGACACGCCGTACGGCGGCGGCGCCGGCATGGTGATGCGGCCCGAGCCGTGGGGCGAGGCGCTCGACGAGCTGCTGGGCCAGGACCCGCACCCGGCCACCGTGGTGGTGCCCAGCCCCGCCGGACGCCCGCTGACCCAGGCGCTGGCCCGCGAGCTGTCGACCCGGCCGCGGCTGCTGTTCGCCTGCGGCCGCTACGAGGGCATCGACCAGCGCGTGCTCGACCACGCCCGCGAGCGCGAGGACGTCGAGGAGGTCGTCGAGGTCTCCCTGGGCGACTACGTCCTCAACGGGGGCGAGGTGGCCGCGCTGGCCGTCACCGAGGCCGTGGTGCGCCTGCTGCCCGGCTTCATGGGCAACGCCGCCTCGCTCGAGGAGGAGTCCCACGAGCAGGGGCTGCTGGAGTACCCCGTCTACACCAAGCCCTCGTCGTGGCGCGGCCACGACGTCCCGCCGGTGCTGCTCAGCGGCAACCACGCGGCCATCGCCGCCTGGCGCCACGAGCAGTCACTGGCCCGCACCGCCGAGCGCCGCCCCGACCTGCTGCACGCCAGCCACGTGGCGGGGGAGTGGGAGGTGCTCCCGGCCGCGCCCGGCGACGTCGCCGAGCTGCACGTGCTGACCCTGGCCTGCTGGGTGGGCGAGGCGCTGCTCAACGACGACCTGACCATCCCGCCGCTGCACGAGAGCACCGCCGACACCGCCGCGTCCCTGGCCGAGTGGGACACCTACGTCGTGCGGGTCGCCGGGCGGCTGGTGGGCTCGGTGCGGGGCCGCCTCGACGGCACCACCTGGGAGATCGGGCGGCTGATGGTCGCCCCCGACCTCCAGGGCCGCGGGCTGGGCCGCGTGCTGCTCGAGCACGCCGAACGGGTCGCTGCGCCGTCGGCGACGACGTACCGGCTGGTGACCGGCAAGGACAGCGAGGCCAACCTGCGGCGCTACAAGCGGGCCGGCTACCGGGTGCGCGAGGTCCTCGACGGGCCGTCGGGGCCCGCGGTGCTGACCAAGGCACGGCGGCGCACGGGCCGCGGCTGATTTCGGCCGGGGGTCGCGCCTGTGGCAGACTTCGACGCTGGTCCTGCCGGACCGGAGGGCAGCCCCGAGGAACGCACGGGGGGCCCGCGTCGGACGCCTGCCACAGAGGGCGGCCCACGCCACCGGAGCTCAGGGCAGGCACGTCCGTTCCAGCACCACCTGATTCCGCGGCTGATCTGTGGCACTCGCGAGGAGACACCATGAGCAACAACCTGGTCGCCCAGCTCGGCAACGAGATCAAGCGCGACGACAACCCCCACTTCCGCGCCGGTGACACCGTCAAGGTGCACGTGAAGGTCATCGAGGGCTCGCGCTCGCGCGTGCAGATCTTCCAGGGCGTCGTGATCCGCGTGCAGGGCTCCGGCGTCGGCCGCACCTTCACCGTCCGCAAGGTCTCCTTCGGCGTCGGCGTCGAGCGCACCTTCCCGCTGCACTCCCCGATCTTCGAGACCATCGAGGTCGTCACCCGCGGTGACGTGCGTCGCGCGAAGCTCTACTACCTGCGCAACCTGCGCGGCAAGGCTGCGAAGATCAAGGAGCGTCGCGAGTTCTGATCCGCGACCCCTTCTCTACACTCGCCGCGTGAGCAGCGACGACCACGACCCCGCACGCCCGACCACCCAGGGCGGCGGGGTCGTGCCGTCCCCGGCCGAGCGGGTCGCCGCGGCGCGTGACCAGAGCCGCCGTGAACTGCCGCTGTGGCTGGAGTCGGTGCTGCTGCTGGGCCTCGCGGTGGTCATCGCGCTGCTGCTGAAGTCGTTCGTGGTGCAGGCCTTCTACATCCCCTCCGAGTCCATGGAGCCCGGTCTCGTCGAGGACGACCGCATCCTGGTCGAGAAGTGGTCGGGCTGGTTCGGCGGCGAGGTCGAGCGGGGCGACGTCGTGGTCTTCGAGGACCCGGGCGGCTGGCTGACCAGCGGCGAGGTCGACGAGCCGACGAACCCCGTCTCCGGGGCGCTCGCCGCGATCGGGCTGCTGCCCGACACCGGGTTCCTGGTCAAGCGCGTGGTGGGCGTCGAGGGCGACACCATCGTGTGCTGCGACGACCGGAAGCGCCTGGTGGTCAACGGGGTGGCCCTCGACGAGGACGAGTACGTCCTGGAGGACAAGCGGGTGCGCGGCTGCCGGGGGCCGATGACCGGCAACTGCTCCTGGAAGGCCGGCCCGGTGCCCGAGGGATCGGTCTTCGTGATGGGTGACAACCGCGGCCGCTCGGCCGACTCGACGGTGCACATGTGCCTCGAGGACGAGACCGAGTGCGTGCCCGGCGACGAGTACGTCTCCACCGACCTGGTCGTCGGCAAGGTGTGGCTGCTGCTGTGGCCCACCGACCGCTTCGGGGGTCTCGAGGCCACCGACGCGTTCGACGACGTGCCGGACGCCTCCTAGGGGCCCGAGCATGTCGCTGCTGCCGAAGGGGTCCACGGTCCGGCGCGACGCCGGGCTCTACGGCTACGAGCGCGCCCTGCGCCGCCACGGGCTCGAGGCCGTCGCCGGCGTCGACGAGGCCGGTCGCGGGGCCTGCGCGGGGCCCCTGGTCGCCGGCGCCTGCATCCTGCCGCCCGGGCGCAGCGGGATCGTGCCGGGGCTCGCCGACTCCAAGCTGCTCACCGAGAAGGCCCGCGAGCGCTGCTACGACCAGGTCGTGCGGCGCGCCGTCGCCTGGTCGGTCGTGGTGGTCTCCCACGAGGAGTGCGACCGCCTGGGCATGCACGTGGCCAACATCGAGGCGCTGCGACGGGCGGTGGCCCTGCTCGACGTGCCCGCCGACTACGTGCTCACCGACGGCTTCCCCGTCGACGGGCTCGGCGTGCCGGGGCTCGCGGTGTGGAAGGGCGACCGGGTCGCGGCGTGCATCTCGGCCGCGTCGGTGCTCGCGAAGGTGACCCGCGACCGCCTGATGCGCGACCTCGACCGCGACTGGCCGGCGTACGACTTCAAGACGCACAAGGGCTACATCACCGACACCCACACTCGCGCGCTCGAGGAGCACGGTCCCTCGCCGGTGCACCGGATGCGCTTCGTCAACGTGCGCCGGGCGGCCGGGCTGCCCTCCTGAGGAAGGGATCAGGCGTCGGTCGCGGCGCTCGGCGTGACCTAGACGCTGCGCAGCCCGCGCCGCCGCTGCTCGCGCAGCGCGGCGTCGATGTCCTCGACCCGCACGTCGTCCAGGTCCGACTCGGCCCCGGCTCGGGCCGCCTCGAGGGCGCGGGCCGCGCGGATCCGCTCCGGGTCGCTGTCGCGCGTGGGGCGTGCCGGGCGCGGGCTCCGCTGCGGCATCGCCACCACGTTCGTCTCGTCCATGGCCCCAGTGTGCCCACCCGGGGCCCGGTCCGCCCGGTCCATCGCGACAGCCGGGTTCACCGCACCGGCTGGGGCGTCCCGAACCGGGTGCGCACACCGGGCGAGTGCAGCACCGAGACGGGAGGGGTGGTCGCGACGCCGGGCAGGCCGGCGGCGGTCACCAGCCCGTCGTGCAGCTCGCGCACCCGGGCGCGGTGCAGCGGCCAGGGACCGTGCGTGTTGGGCACCCACAGGGTGCGCCCGAGCACGGAGGTGTGCAGGCCGAAGCGGGCGGTGAGGAACAGCTCCAGCGGGTCGGGGTCGACCGGCTCGCCGACCTCGACGTCGATGACGCTGCGAGGGCGCCCGCCGGTGCGACGGCGCATCTCGTAGCGCCACCCGCCGTCCCGCCGTCCGGCCGACATCCGGGCCCACTTGTAGGGCACCCCGAAGCCGGCGTTGGCCCCGGCGACGACGGCCAGGCGGTCGGCGTCGAGCGAGCGGAAGACGACGCCGTGGCGGCCCCGGTCGTCGGTGGAGTAGAGGCGCACGTTGGTCTCGAGGAAGGTCCCCAGCCACGGGGCCGGGTGCCCCTCGCCGACGCCCGCGTCGACCATCCGGAACGGGATCAGGCCGACCCAGGCGGCACCGTCGTACAGGTCGGGGCGCACCCCGCGGGGCATCATCGGCGCGACCACGGCGGGGTCGACGGGCCAGTGCAGGAACGTGATGTCGCGCCACCACTGGTCCATGATCGCCCGACCGGGCAGCGGCGGGCCCTGGCCCGGGGGAGTCGCGCTCGAGGTGGCTGGCACACGTCTACGATGCCAGTGCCCACCTCGCCGCGAGGGTGGGCGAGCAGGTCCGCCGGTCGAGTGAGGAGCACGTGTGAGCGCCGAGGAGCTCGAGCAGTACGAGGCCGAGATGGAGCTGACCCTCTACCGCGAGTACCGCGACGTGGTGGGGATCTTCAAGTACGTCGTCGAGACCGACCGCCGGTTCTACCTGTGCAACCAGGTCGACGTGAAGGCACGCACCGAGCAGGGCGACGTGTTCTTCGAGGTCTCGATGAGCGACGCGTGGGTGTGGGACATGTACCGCCCCGCGCGCTTCGCCAAGAACGTCAAGGTGCTGACCTTCAAGGACGTCAACGTCGAGGAGCTGCAGCCCTCCGAGGACGAGCCGCCCGAGGCCTGAGCGGGTCGCTCGCGACCGGCGCCGGCCTCCCCGGAGGGGGCCGAGCGTCCACGATGACTAGTCCTTCTGGGCCATCTAACCCTGTGAACCCTCCCGGGGCCCGCCGCGGCTCCCTACGCTCGGTAGGGCGGATCGGGAGTCCGCGTCTAGGACAGGGTGGGGAGCATGGCTGGAGGGGTTCGGCGCGCGCTTGAGCGCGAGCGGGGTGCGGCCGCGGTCGAGTTCGCGCTGCTCGCGGTCCCGCTGCTCACCATCTTGATGGGCATCATCGCCTTCGGGTTGATGCTGAGCTTCCGGCAGTCGATCAGCCAGGCAGCCGCGGAGGGGGCTCGGGCTGCGGCCGTGGCGCCACCGGGCACCGACTTCGCCACCCGGAAGCGGGCGGCCGAGGCTGCGATCGCTGCCGCCATTCCCGGGTCGCACACGTGTGGTGACGGTGTGCTGACCTGCACCATCCCCGACCCCGGTACTACCGGGAAGACCGTGCGCGTGGCGGTCAGCTACAACTACGACAAGGCGCCGGTGGGGCCGGAGTTCCCCGGGCTCGGTGTCGTGATGCCCGACTCGCTCGCGTTCACCTCCGAGGTGAGGATCAGTTGATGGCGCGCCTGCCACGCGGGCGCGACCGCGGTGCCGTGGCGCCACTGGTCGCGGTAATGCTGACTCTGATGATCACGTCGGCGGCCTTCGCTGTGGACCTCGGGATGCAACGTGTCGTCCGCAGCGACATGCAGGCGCTGGCCGACGTGGTCGCACTCGACCTCGCGCGAGAACTGGACGGACGATCCCTCGCCGACCTGAACGCAGCTCTCCCCGGAGCCATCGCTCGCAGCCGGCAGTCGAACGAGGGCTCGGCCCTCGGGGACGTCACTGGACTGACGGCGACCTGGGGTGCCTGGAACGGCACCACATGGGTGCCAGGGGTCGACCCACCCACGGCCGTCAAGGTCGTGGCCTCCGGAAGTGTCGCGTTCGCCTTCGCACCTGGAGAGGGGGGCGCGAGCCGCACTGCGTATGCAGCGGCCACGACCTCGGGGTGTCACAAGGTCGGCTCCTGGGCCGCAGACCTGCGGACCGGGAGCTCCATCCTGGGGCCGGTGCTGAACGCCGCTGGGACCAACGTGGAGCTGCGCGCCGTGTCCTACGCGGGGCTCGCCACCGCCCAGGTGACGCTCCAGGACCTTGCCACACAGATCTCCGCTGGTATCCCGGAGCAAGCCCTGGGCACATCACTGCAGGTGGGGACGTTCCTCGATTACCTCGTGACTGTTCTCGGCCCGGACACTGCCGCAGCAGGCGTGCTGAACACCCAGTTCCTCGGCAGGATGTCGGCGGCCCTGAAACTGAAGCCCATCAAGCTCGGGGACCTCGTGACGATCGCGGGCGCCCCGTCGGCGGCTCTCAGCTCGACGGTGAATGTCCTCGACCTGGTCCAGGGCGCCTTGCTGGTCGCGAACGGGACCAATGCGATCGCCGTACCAGGCATCAGCGTAGGGGTCGGGAACCTGAAGGCCGTCACCGTCTCTGCCCACGTCATCCAGAAACCGCAGATCGCCTGCGGCATCGGTTCCACCGCCAATACCTCGCAGATCACTCTTCGCGTTGGAGGCAACCTAAACGCCACGTTGCCGAAGGAGCTGGCTGACGCCGAGGTGTTCGTCGAGGTCAAGATCGCCAGCGCCGCCTCGACACTGCGGAAGATCACCTGCACGGATGGTCGAGCGGTCTCGATGGCGGTGGACCTGAGCACGCCAGCCCTCGCCCAGGTCACCTCTGTCCTGGAGGTCTACCTTGCCTCGGGCGTGCGGTCGACGGTCAGGACACAGGGGTCGGGGGGCACGGCCAGCCAGGGCGCACACCTCCTCGAGCTCCCCGCCAACTACGACGTCGGCAAGCAGTCGGGCTCGGGCACCCTGGTCGTGGCCGACATCGAGAAGGCTGACATCTCGGTGCTGGGGCTCGATCTCGGTGGGCTGCTCGGTGACGTACTGGGCAACGCGCTGAACCCGCTCACGAACACGGTCCAGGGTGTCCTGCGTCGACTCGAGGACGCCTTGGTCGGCGAGGTCTTCCCAGCTCTCGGCCTGCGAGTCGCTGGCGCCGACATGTTTGGAGTGCGGACGCCCACCTGTGCGCAGCCACTCCTCACGGGGTGACCCGCGCCTGTCACAACGCACACCGGACCGCCGCGGCGCCTCTGTCCACAGGGGCCTGCGCTCGTGGGGCGGGTGCGTGAAGGGACAGGGAGTCTCTGATCAGGAGGTCGGAGATGACAGCGACAGCAGCGAGCCGGCAGGCCCTCGGGGCGTACGGCGAGAGGGTGGCGGCGCGCCACCTGGTGGAGCAGGGGATGACCCTGCTCGAGCGCAACTGGCGGTGCCCGGTCGGCGAGGTCGACCTGGTGCTCCAGGAGGGCGAGGTCCTCGTGGTGTGCGAGGTGAAGACCCGCGCGGGTGACGAGGGCGGGTCGCCGCACGAGGCGGTGACCCCGGCCAAGCTCGAGCGCCTGCAACGCCTCGGCGAGGAGTGGCAGGTCGCGCGCGACGTGCGTCTGCCGGAGGTGCGGGTCGACCTGGTCGCGGTCCGGCTGGCCGCGAAGGGCGCCGCCGAGGTCGAGCACGTGCGGGGGCTGGTCTGATGCCGTTTGCGACCGCCCGCACCGTGTCGCTGCACGGCGCCGTCGGGCACCTCATCCACGTGCAGGCCGACGTCTCGCCGGGCCAGGTCGGCACCACCCTGGTCGGGCGGCCCGACATCGCCATCAGCGAGGCCCGCGACCGGGTGCGGATGGCCATCATCAACTCCGGTCTCGGGTGGCCGGCCACCAAGCGCATCACGGTGCTGCTCTCCCCGGCGGACCTGCGCAAGCGCGGCACCCACTTCGACCTGGCCATGGCGCTGGCCGTCCTGGCGGCGGACGCGGTGATGACCGAGAGGTCGCTCGAGGGCTGCCTCTTCGTCGGCGAGCTCACCCTCGACGGCGGGCTGCGGCCGGTGGCCGGCGTGCTGCCGATGGTGCTGGCCGCGCGCGAGGCCGGCATCCACACCGTGTTCGTGCCCGAGCCGCAGGCCGCCGAGGCCGCGATGGTGCCCGGCACCACCGTCTTCGGGATGCGCTCGCTGCGCCAGGTCGTCGCCCAGCTGTGCGGCCAGGAGGTGCCCGACGCACCCCCCGTCGCCTCGTCGTCAGGGGCCAGCCTGCTCTCCTGGCGCGGCTCTGACCGCCGCGACGAGGCGGACATGTCCGACCTGACCGGCATGGCCGACGCGCGGTACGCCGCCGAGGTCGCCGCCGCGGGCGGTCACCACCTGCTGCTGCAGGGGCCCAAGGGGTCGGGCAAGACCACGCTCGCCGAGCGCATCCCCACGATCCTGCCCGACCTCGAGCCGGAGGAGTCCCTCGAGCTGACCGCCATCCACTCGTTGGCCGGCGTGCTCGACCCGAGCCGGGGCATGCTCACCCGCCCGCCGTACTCGGCGCCCCACCACGACGCCAGCAAGGCCAGCATCGTCGGCGGTGGCAGCGGTCAGGTGCGCCCCGGCGAGCTCAGCCGCTCCCACTGCGGCGTCCTCCTCCTCGACGAGTTTCCCCTCTTCCGCGCCGACGTGATCGAGGCGCTGCGCGAACCGCTCGAGAACGGCGAGATCACCGTCGCCCGGGCCGAGGAGCTGGTCACCCTGCCGGCCCGGGGGATGGTCGTGCTGGCCGCCAACCCGTGCCCCTGCGGCGACTTCCGTGCCGATGCCGGCGCCAACAGGTGTTCGTGCCGCGACACCGTGCGCCGCGACTACCGCCGCAAGGTCACCGGCCCGGTCACCGACCGCATCGACATCACCCGCCAGGTCGACCCGGTGCGACCGCACGAGCGGCGCGACCCCCTCGCCGTGCGCGAGACGTCCGCGACCGTGCGCGAACGCGTCGCCCGCGCCCGGCGGTGCCAGGCCGAGCGCTACCGCGGGTGCACCTGGCGGCTCAACTCCCAGGTCCCCGGGGCCGCGCTGCGCGAGCGCTGGCCGCTGCGCGAGGACGGGCAGGCGATGCTCGACAAGGCCCTCTACAACGCCGAGGTGACCAGCCGCGGCGCCGTACGGGTGCACCGGCTGGCGTGGACGGTGCTCGACCTGCTGCCCGAGGTCGACGCCGAGCGGCGACCGGGCAAGGACGAGGTCGACACGGCGCTGCGGCTGCGGTCCGGTGACCCCCTGATGCTGAGCGTCCTCGAGCGGGGTGCCTGATGCGGGTCTGGCAGGACGACCGCCTCGCCCGCGTCGCGCTCTCGCGCATCGTCGAGCCCGGCGACCCGCGGCTGCTGGCCAGCATCAGCAGCATCGGCCCCGTCGAGACGCTGCAGCAGCTCGCCGACAGCCACCCGGACCTCGCCGAGCTGCAGGCCGAGACGCAGGCCCGCAGCGGCGGCCTCGAGCCCGAGCGCATCCTGGCCATCGCCGCCCGCCAGGGCATCCGGTTCGTCACCCCCGCCGACGACGAGTGGCCCCACCAGCTGGCCGACCTCGACCAGCCCCGGGTGCAGGGACGCGGGGGAGTGCCGGTGGGGCTGTGGGTGCGCGGACCGCAGCGCCTCGACACCCTTGCCGGGTCGGTGGCGGTCGTCGGCGCCCGCACCGCCACCGGGTACGGCGCCTCGGTCGCCGGTGACATTGCCGCCCAGGTCGCCGGGGAGGGCCGCCCGGTGGTGTCCGGGGCCGCGTTCGGGATCGACCAGGCCGCGCACCGCGGAGCCCTCGGCAGCGACGGGTCGACCGTCGCGGTGCTGGCCTGTGGTGCCGACCGGATCTACCCCGAGGCGCACCGCGACCTCATCGAGCACCTCGCGACCCGGCACGCCGTCGTCTCCGAGGCGCCACCCGGCTGGTCGCCGATGCGGATGCGCTTCCTGAGCCGCAACCGCCTGATTGCCGCGCTGACCTGCGGCACCGTCGTGGTCGAGGCCGCACTGCGCAGCGGGGCGCTCAACACCGCCAACTGGGCCCACCAGCTCAACCGACCGGTGATGGGGGTGCCCGGTCCCGTGACCTCCGCGCAGTCCCAGGGGGTGCACCAGCTGGTGCGGGTCGGGGCAGCGGGGCTGGTGACCACCGGGCCCGAGGTGCTCGAGATGGTCGCCGAGTCGGGGCAGCACCTGCTGGAGGTCCCGCGCGGGCCCGAGACGACCCGCGACCGGCTCGACCCGGTCGACCGCCAGGTCCTCGACGCGGTGCCCGTCTCGCGGGCCGTCCCGAGCGTCTCGATCGCCCGCACCGCCGGCGTCGGGCCGGGGACCACCGACGCCGTCCTGGTGCGGTTGCAGGAGGCCGGGCTGGTGCGCAGCGACGGCCACGGGTGGCGGCTCGCCGGGCTGGCTCTGCCGTGAGCGCCCGCCGGCTTCCTAGACTCCGGGCATGGCCGACGACGCGCAGCAGGAGGCAGACGCGCTGCCCGAGGCCTTCGCCCGGGTCCTCGGCGACTACGAGCAGCACCTCGCCGTCGAGCGCGACCTGACCCCGCACTCGGTGCGCGCCTACGTCACCGACGTGGCCGGTCTCCTCGAGCACGCCCGACGGCTCGGGCTCGGCGACGTCGGCCGCCTCGACCTGCGCACCCTGCGCAGCTGGTTGGCCCAGCAGCAGAGCCTCGGCAGGTCGCGCACCACCATCGCCCGGCGCGCCACCGCCGCCCGAGTCTTCACGGCCTGGCTGGCTCGCACCGGCCGTGCCGAGCAGGACGTCGGGTCGAGCCTGGCCAGCCCCCGGGCGCACCGCACGCTGCCGGCCGTGCTACGCCGCGACGAGGCCGACGAGCTGATCCGCGCCGCCACCGACCTGGCCGACGACGGCAGCCCGGTGGGGCTGCGCGACGTGGCGATGCTGGAGCTGCTCTACGCCACCGGCATCCGGGTCGGGGAGCTCGCCGGCCTCGACGTCGATGACGTCGACCGCGAGCGCAACGTGGTGCGGGTGCTGGGCAAGGGCCGCAAGGAGCGCAGCGTGCCCTTCGGGCGACCGGCCGCGCGGGCGCTCGACTTCTGGACCCGCCACGGCCGCCCGCGGCTGGTCGTCGAGGGCTCGGGGCCCGCGCTCTTCCTCGGGGCCCGGGGCGGGCGCATCGACCAGCGGGCGGTGCGCACGCTGGTGCACAAGCGCATCGCCGAGGTGCCCGGCGCCCCCGACATCGGTCCGCACGGCCTGCGCCACACCGCCGCCACCCACCTGCTCGAGGGCGGCGCCGACCTGCGCTCGGTGCAGGAGCTGCTCGGCCACGCCTCGCTGGCCACGACCCAGCTCTACACGCACGTGACCACCGACCGGCTGCGAGCGGCGTACCGCCAGGCCCACCCGCGCGCCTGACCGCGACCCGGCGCCACTTCACCACCGAGTCGGCGCCAGTTCGCGGAACTGGCGCCGACTCGGTGAGGAACTGGCGCCGGCTCGGGGTCACAGGAGCGCAGCGAGGCTGGTCAGGACGGCTCGGTAGGGGGTGTCGTACGACGGTGCTGCGAAGGTCGGTGCGAGCTGAGCGGCAGGACCGGACGCGGTGACCGGGGCGGCGGCCCAGAGGGGGAGCAGGCGGACCGGGCCGTGGCCGACCAGGCGCAGCGGGTCGAGGTACTGCTCGCCGGCCGCGCCGGACTCGATCCAGCCCCAGTGCAGGCACGCGCGGGGCACGCAGTGGGACGGCGCGACCTGCAGGCGCCCCACGACGTCGCCGGCGACCACTGCCTCGCCGACGGCCAGGCTCGCCGCCACCGGCTCGTACGTCGTGCGGGTCGCGCCGTGGGAGACCACCACGACGCCGCGGCCGGCGACCCGCCCGGCGAAGGAGATCTCGCCGTCGAGCGCGGTGCGCACCGGCTGGCCGGCGCGCCCGAGCAGGTCGACGCCGCGGTGGCCGGCCGCGTAGGGGGAGGCCGGCGCGTCGAAGGTCTCGACCACCTCGGGCTCGGGACGCAGCGGCCAGCTGCCCACCGGGTCGGGGCCCGGCGCCAGGGCCAGGACGAGGACGCTGAGCAGGGCGGCGGCGGGGGAGAGGGGCACCCTGCCAGACTGGGGCCGCGGCGGGCCCGCGGTGCGGCCGCGACGCCGGGCTGGGGACGACGCCGACGAGCGGCCGGGCTGTGCACCGGTGGTGGTCCCCGACGGATTCGCTGGTGGGGCCCGCGCTGGCGTAGTCTGGCGGACGCAATCCTCAGGGATTGACTTCGCACGTCCGCAGACCGCGACACCGCTCCGCGAGGAGGGGTGGCCACCCGTGGGCGACGATCCTCGGTCCCGGACCGACAGGCGCGAGCCTGGAGAGCCGGGTCGGGTCGCGCGCAGACGTCAGGGCGACCGGCACCCGCCGGCCGCGACGAACCGTAAACCACCACCGGAGCACGACACCGGTGCGTCCTGGCCGCAAGGCATGAAGGGCGCCACCAGCGGTGCCGGCTCCAGCACAGGAGATCACCACCATGGCAGTCGTGACCATGCGCCAGCTCCTCGAGAGCGGCGTCCACTTCGGACACCAGACCCGTCGCTGGAACCCGAAGATGAAGCGCTTCATCATGACCGAGCGCAACGGCATCTACATCATCGACCTGCAGCAGTCGCTGAGCTACATCGACCGCTCGTACGCCTTCATCAAGGAGACCGTCGCCAAGGGCGGCACCGTGATGTTCGTGGGCACCAAGAAGCAGGCCCAGGAGGCGATCGCCGAGCAGGCGACCCGCGTCGGGATGCCCTACGTCAACCAGCGCTGGCTGGGCGGCATGCTCACCAACTTCCAGACCGTGCACCAGCGGATCAACCGCCTCAAGGAGCTCGACGAGGTCGACTTCGACAACGTCGCCGGCTCGGGCCGCACGAAGAAGGAGCTCCTGCAGATGAAGCGGGAGCGCGACAAGCTCGACCGCACCCTGGGCGGCATCCGCGAGATGGGCCGCGTCCCGTCGGCCGTGTGGATCGTCGACACCAAGAAGGAGCACCTCGCCGTCGAGGAGGCCCGCAAGCTCCGGATCCCGATCATCGGCATCCTGGACACCAACTGCGACCCCGACGAGGTCGACTTCCCGATCCCGGGCAACGACGACGCGATCCGCGCCGTGGGTCTGCTGACCCGCGTCATCGCCGACGCGGTCGCCGAGGGCCTCATCGCCCGCGGTGGCGGCAAGAGCGAGGGTGCCGGCTCCGGCACCACCGACGAGCCCCTGGCCGAGTGGGAGCGCGAGCTCCTGGCCGGCGAGGCCGAGAAGGCCGCCGAGAGCGCCACCCAGGCCGACGACACCGCGGCCTCCGAGGCCACCGGCGCGTCGACCGAGGCTGCCGCCTCCGACGAGGCCGCCGCCGAGGCGACCGAGGCCCCCGTCGCGCCCGAGGCCACCTCGGACGAGGCCGCCACGGACGAGGCCGCCAAGGACGAGGCCAAGGCCTGACCTCTCCGCGCTGACCGCCGTCCGCGAGCCCTCCGGGGCTCGCGGACGGCGGCACGCCGGGGAACTTCCCGCTACTCCACCACTTTCTCTTCGAGGGACGGAACGTCAATGACGAACATCTCCGCGGCCGACGTCAAGAAGCTCCGCGAGCAGACCGGCGCCGGCATGATGGACTGCAAGAAGGCGCTGACCGAGGCCGACGGCGACCTGGACAAGGCCGTCGAGATCCTGCGGGTCAAGGGCGAGGCCAAGGCCGCGAAGCGCGGCGCCGAGCGCGAGGCCTCCTCGGGCCTGGTCGTCACCTCCGGTGGCGCGCTGGTCGAGATGCGCTCCGAGACCGACTTCGTGGCCAAGAACGACGACTTCGTCGCGGCCGCCGAGAAGATCGCCGCCGCCGCTGACGCCGCCAAGGCCGGCGACACCGAGACGCTCAAGGCCGTCGAGCTCGACGGCAAGACCGTCGGCGAGGTCGTCGAGCAGCTCGCCATCACCATCGGCGAGAAGATCGAGCTCGGTCGCGTGGCCTACTTCGAGGGCCCCACCGTGACTTACATGCACAAGCGTGCCGCCGACCTGCCGCCCGCCGTGGGCGTCCTGGTCGAGTACGACGGCTCCGACGAGGCCGCGCGCGGCGCCGCGATGCAGATCGCCGCGATGCGCCCGCAGTACCTGAGCCGCGACGAGGTCCCCGCCGAGGTCGTCGAGTCGGAGCGCTCCATCGCCGAGCAGAAGTCGCGTGAGGAGGGCAAGCCCGAGCAGGCGATCGCCAAGATCACCGAGGGCCGGGTCAACGGCTTCTTCAAGGAGGTCGTCCTCCTCGAGCAGCCGTCGGTGACGGAGTCGAAGAAGAGCGTGGAGGCGGTCCTCAAGGAGGCCGGCACCACCCTCAAGCGCTTCGCCCGCTTCGAGGTCGGTGCCTGAGAGGCGCTGATCCGCTAGGTTGCACCTGACGCCAAGGAGGCCGGTCCGCTTGATCCCCCACCAGATGGATCAACGGGCCGGCCTTCGTGCTGTGCCCACACCCCCACGAAGGGAAACCCGATGACCCAGCAGTACCAGCGTGTCCTCCTCAAGCTCTCCGGGGAGGTCTTCGGCGGCGGCAAGGTCGGCGTCGACCCCGACGTGGTGCAGAAGATCGCCCTCGACGTGGCCGAGGTCGCCCGCTCAGGCGTGCAGATCGCCGTCGTGACCGGCGGCGGCAACTTCTTCCGCGGCGCCGAGCTGCAACAGCGCGGCATGGACCGCGTGCGTGCCGACTACATGGGCATGCTCGGCATCGTCATGAACTGCCTGGCCCTGCAGGACTTCCTCGAGAAGATGGGCGTCGAGACCCGCGTGCAGACCGCCATCACCATGGGCCAGGTCGCCGAGCCCTACGTGCCGCGCCGCGCCATCCGGCACATGGAGAAGGGCCGCGTGGTCATCTTCGGCGCCGGCATGGGCATGCCGTTCTTCTCCACCGACACCGTGGCGGTCCAGCGGGCGCTGGAGAGCCGCTGCGACGCGGTGTTCTTCGCCAAGAGCGGCGTCGACGGCGTGTACGACGCCGACCCGCGCAAGGACCCGAACGCCACCAAGTTCGACACCATCACCTACGCCGACGCCATCCAGCGCAACCTCGAGGTGGTCGACCAGACCGCCTTCACCCTGTGCGCCGAGAACAAGCTGCCGATGGTGGTCTTCGGCATGGAGCCCGAGGGCAACATCCCGCGCGTGCTCAAGGGTGAGAAGATCGGCACGCTGGTCAGCGCCGACTGACCGCGCGACGCACCCAGAGCCCGCACCCAGGGCCCGCACCCAGCCCGCACCGACCGACGTACGCGACGAACCCAGGAGCAGCCGTGATCAACGACATCCTCAACGAGGCCGACACCAAGATGAGCAAGTCGGTGGAGGCGACCCGCGAGGAGTTCGCGGCGATCCGCGCCGGGCGCGCCCACCCCTCGATGTTCTCCAAGATCGTCGTGGACTACTACGGCTCCCCGACGCCGCTGCAGCAGCTGGCCTCCTTCACCGCCCCCGAGGCGCGCGTCATCCTCATCGCGCCCTTCGACCAGAGCGCCATGAAGGACATCGAGCGGGCCATCCGCGACTCCGACCTCGGCGTGAACCCCGCCGACGACGGCAAGGTCATCCGCTGCAACTTCCCCGAGCTGACCGAGGAGCGCCGCAAGGAGTACATCAAGGTCGCGCGCACCAAGGCCGAGGACGGCCGGGTCGCGGTCCGCAACCTGCGCCGCTCGGCCAAGCAGGGCCTCGAGAAGCTCGAGAAGGACGGCGAGGTCGGCAAGGACGACGTCACCGGCGCGGAGAAGAAGCTCGACGTGACCACCAAGAAGCACACCGACGCCATCGACGAGATGCTCAAGAACAAGGAAGCCGAGCTGCTGGAGGTCTGAGACCTCCCTCGCTGCTGATGCCGATGACGAACCCCACCACGCCTCCGGGCACCCCGGCCGGCGCGCCCCCTGCGAAGGACCACGGTCGCGCCGGCCGTGACCTGCGTGCCGCCTTCACCTCGGCCTTCGTGCTGATCGGGGCCATCCTGGCCTCGCTGCTGCTGTGGAAGACCGCGTTCATGGTGATCGTGGTGGCCGCGGTCGTGGTGGCGGTGTGGGAGCTCGGCCGCGGGCTGAGCGCCAAGGGCATCGACCTGCCCGAGGAGCCGCTGATGCTCGGCGGCGCGGTGATGGTCGTGGTCGCCTACGTCTTCGGCGCCGACGCCCTGGTCACCGCCACGGCGGTGACCGCGCTGGTCACCATGCTGTGGCTGCTGCGCCGCGGCATCGACGGCTACGTCCAGAACGCCTCGGCCTCGCTGTTCACCCTGGTCTACGTGCCGTTCCTCGGGGCCTTCGTCGCGCTGCTGCTGCGCGAGGGCGGGCTCTACGGCGGCGGGTTCGAGAACGACGGGGTGCGCGGCATCATCGTCTTCATCGCCGTCACGGTGCTCTCCGACACCGGCGGCTACACCTTCGGCGTGCTCTTCGGCAAGCACCCGATGGCCCCGGTGATCTCGCCGAAGAAGTCGTGGGAGGGCTTCGTCGGGTCGGTCGTCTTCAGCGTCGCCGCCGGTGTCGTGGCCATGGTCTGGCTGCTCGACGGCCGCTGGTGGGTCGGGGTCTTCCTGGGCCTGATCGTCGCGGTGATGGCCACCCTGGGCGACCTGTGCGAGTCGGTGGTCAAGCGCGACCTCGGCATCAAGGACATGAGCCAGGTGATCCCGGGCCACGGCGGCCTGATGGACCGCCTCGACTCGCTGCTGGCCACCATCGCCCCGGTCTGGCTGCTGCTGCACCACCTGGTCTTCCGGGCGTGAGCCTGCACCTGGTCCGCCACGGTCGTCCGCTGGTCGAGCCGGGGGTGCCCGCCGCGCGCTGGGAGCTCGACCCGGCCGGCTTCGACGACGTGTGGGCGCTGCGCGAGTCCGGCCGCCTGCCCCGGCGCGCCGTGTGGTTCTGCTCGCCCGAGCCCAAGGCGGTCGCCACCGCGCAGCTCCTCACCGAGGCGGAGGTCGGGGTCGTCGACGACCTGCGCGAGCACGAGCGCGGCGCGGCGTGGGTCGAGGACTTCGAGACCGTCGTCGCCCGCGCCTTCGCCGAGCCCGAGCTGGCGGCGTACGAGGGGTGGGAGCCGCTGGCGCGCTGCCGGGAGCGGGTGGCGGCGGCCGTGGCCCGGATCGTCGACGTGCACCGCGGCGAGGAGGTCGTGCTGGTCGGCCACGGCACGGCCTGGACCCTCGCGGCAGCGGCGCTGGCCGGTGCCGAGCCGGACCTCCGGCGCTGGCGCGCGCTGGCCTTCCCCGACGTGGTCGTGGTCCCCGACGCGCCTGAGCGCGGCGACGACGACCGGGTGGGAGACTGAGGCCATGGTGACCACCGACGACGACGCCGTGGCGCCGACCACCCCGCAGGACACCGGCCCCGACACCGCCTCCGACACCGACACCGCGGCGGGTGCGACGGCGGGCCGCCCGAGCTGGTGGCACCGCGACCACCCGGTCTTCACGCCGCTGTCCGGGTTCTTCAGCGGCCTGCTGTTCGTGCTGCTGGTGCCCTCGGTGTACGCCGCGGTGCTCAACGCGGTCACCGACGACGAGACCGCCACCGACCTGTTCCCCTTCGTGCTGGTCGCGCTGGCGGTGCCGCTGGGGCTGGTCGTGGCCCCCCACACGCGCCGCTTCGGGCGCTACATGCTCTTCGGCGTGGTCTCCACCGCGGTGGTGGTGCTCGGGGTCGCCGCGCTGGTGGTCTGGGTGCTGGTCAGCCGGGCCTGAGGCCCCGCGGCCCGCTGCGAGATCGCAGGTGTGGGTCTGCGTGGTGCTGGGTAGAGAGATGTGACGACCACCACACGTCCACCACATCGCCCTACTCGGAGGTCCCGATGTCACGCAGCAGGAGACCGGCCATCGTCGGGGAGATGTGCGCGGAGTTCGCCGGCACGATGATCCTCATCCTCTTCGGCGTCGGCGTCGTCGCCCAGGTCGCCACCAGCCAGGACGGGGCGCTCGGTGACCACGACTCGATCGCGTGGGCGTGGGGGCTCGGCGTGACGCTGGGCGTCTACGTGGCCGCCCGGCTCTCCGGCGCCCACCTCAACCCGGCGGTCACCCTGGCGCTGGCCGTCTTCAAGGGCTTCTCGTGGCGCAAGGTGCTGCCCTACACCCTGGCCCAGACCCTCGGTGCCTTCGTGGCGGCGCTGATCGTGCGGGCGTCGTACGCCGACCTGATCGCGGCCGTCGACCCCGAGCACACGATCGCGACCCAGGGCATCTTCTCGACGCTGCCCGGCAACGGGGTGGCCGACGTGAGCATCTCCAGCGCCTTCGTCGACCAGGTCGTCGGCACCGCGATCCTGGTGTTCTTGATCTTCGCCCTGACCTCGGCGTGGAACAACCCGCCGATGGCGAACCTGGGGCCGTTCGTGATCGGCCTGGTGGTGGTCGCCATCGGCATGGCCTGGGGCGCCAACGCCGGCTACGCGATCAACCCCGCGCGCGACTTCGGCCCGCGCATCGCCTCGCTGCTGACCGGCTACGACGGCGCGCTGCGCGACCAGAACGGCTACCTCTACTTCTGGCTGCCGATCGTCGCGCCGCTGCTCGGTGGGCTGGTCGGCGGCGCGCTGTTCAAGTACCTCGTCGAGGACCACCTCACCGACCCCGACGAGGAGGTCGCCGAGGAGGCCACCGGCAGCGTCGAGGGCCCCGACGCCGTCGGCGAGCCGCTGCCCGAGCCCGTCCCCGAGCCGGCCGCCCGCTGACCCGGCCTCCTGAGCGCCCGATCCTGACCGCCGCACCCTGACCGCCGCACCACCGATCCACCGAGGAGAGACCCCGTGACCGAGACCAGTGCCCGCTACGTCGGCGCCGTCGACCAGGGGACCACCAGCACCCGCTTCATGATCTTCGACCACGACGGCGAGGAGGTCGCGCGCCACCAGCTCGAGCACGAGCAGGTGATGCCGAAGGCCGGCTGGGTCGAGCACGACCCCGTCGAGATTTGGGAGCGCACCCGGTCGGTGATCCAGAAGGCGATGGGCAAGGCCGGCCTCGACGCCTCCGACCTCTGCGCGGTCGGGATCACCAACCAGCGCGAGACCACCGTGGTGTGGAACAGGTCGACCGGGCGGCCCTACTACAACGCGATCGTGTGGCAGGACACCCGCACCGACAAGATCGCCTCCAAGCTCGAGCGCGACGGCCACGGCGACCTGATCCGGCACCGCGCCGGGCTGCCGCCGGCCACCTACTTCGCCGGCGGCAAGATCCAGTGGATCCTCGAGAACGTCGACGGGGTGCGCGAGGCCGCCGAGCAGGGCGAGGCGATCTTCGGCACCACCGACTCCTGGCTGATCTGGAACCTCACCGGCGGCACCGACGGCGGCGTGCACGTCACCGACGTCACCAACGCCAGCCGCACCATGCTGATGGACCTCGAGACCTGCGAGTGGGACGACGAGCTGATCGGTCTCTTCGACATCCCCCGCGCGATGCTCCCCGAGATCCGCTCCTCCAGCGAGCCCGACGGCTACGGCACGACCCGCAAGGACGGCCCCTTCGGCGGCGAGGTGCCGCTGACCGGCATCCTCGGCGACCAGCAGGCCGCCACCGTGGGACAGGTCTGCTTCGAGCCGGGGGAGGCCAAGAACACCTACGGCACCGGCAACTTCATGCTCCTCAACACCGGCACCGAGCTGATCCGCTCCCAGCACGGGCTGCTGACCACCGTGTGCTACCGCTTCGGCAAGGAGGAGCCGGTCTACGCCCTCGAGGGCTCGATCGCGGTGACCGGCTCGGCGGTGCAGTGGCTGCGCGACCAGCTCGGCATCATCTCGGGCGCCTCGCAGAGCGAGTCGCTGGCCCGCCAGGTCGACGACAACGGCGGCGTCTACTTCGTGCCCGCCTTCTCGGGGCTCTTCGCCCCGCACTGGCGCTCCGACGCCCGCGGCGCGATCGTCGGGCTCTCGCGCTACAACACCAACGCCCACGTCGCCCGGGCCACCCTCGAGGCGATCGCCTACCAGAGCTGCGACGTCGCCGCGGCCATGGAGCAGGACTCCGGGGTGAAGCTCGAGGTGCTCAAGGTCGACGGCGGCGTGACCGCCAACGAGCTGTGCATGCAGATCCAGGCCGACACCCTCGGCGTCGAGGTGAGCCGGCCGGTGCTGGCCGAGACCACCTGCCTGGGGGCGGCGTACGCCGCGGGGCTCGCGGTCGGCTTCTGGTCGGGCACCGAGGAGCTGCGCAAGAAGTGGAACGAGGGCAGGCGGTGGTCGCCGCAGTGGAGCGACGAGCAGCGCGCCGAGGGCCACGCGCAGTGGACCAAGGCGGTGCAGCGCACCCTCGACTGGGTCGACGTCGATTGATGCCGCTGCCGCCCCCCTTGCCCCGCCCGGGAGAGTAGGACCATGAGACCCGTCGCCCTGTCGCCGCAGTTCCGCGCCTCGTCCCTGCAGGAGATGGCCGACGAGCAGCTCGACGTGCTCGTCGTCGGGGGAGGGGTGGTCGGCACCGGCGCCGCGCTCGACGCGGCCACCCGGGGCCTCAAGGTCGGGCTCGTGGAGGCGCGCGACTTCGCCTCCGGCACCTCGAGCCGCTCCAGCAAGCTCATCCACGGCGGCCTGCGCTACCTCGAGATGCTCGACTTCGCCCTGGTCGCCGAGGCGCTCAAGGAGCGCGGTCTGCTGATGCAGACCCTCGCGCCCCACCTGATCCGCCCGGTCGGCTTCCTCTACCCGCTGCAGCACCGCGGGTGGGAGCGTCTCTACGCCGGCTCCGGCGTCGCGCTGTACGACGCCCTGTCGCGGATCTCGGGCCGCTCGGGGCTGCCGCTGCACAAGCACCTGACCCGCCGCGGCGCGCGCAAGCTGGTGCCGGCGCTGCGCAAGGACGCCCTGGTCGGCGCGCTGCACTACTACGACGCCCAGGTCGACGACGCGCGGCACACCATGTTCCTGGCCCGCACGGCGGCGGCCTACGGCGCCAAGGTGGCCTCCCGGGCGCGGGTGGTGGAGCTGCTGCGCGAGGGCGAGCGGGTCACCGGTGCCGTGGTCCACGACCTCGAGAGCGGGGAGCAGGTCACGGTGCGCGCCAAGCAGGTCGTCAACGCCACCGGCGTGTGGACCGACGAGACCCAGTCGCTGGGCGGTCAGCGCGGCGCGTTCCGGGTGCGGGCGAGCAAGGGCGTGCACCTCGTGGTGCCCAAGGACCGCATCCGCTCCGAGACCGGGTTGATCCTGCGCACCGAGAAGTCGGTGCTCTTCGTCATCCCGTGGGGCCGGCACTGGATCATCGGCACCACCGACACCGACTGGGAGCTCGACAAGGCGCACCCCGCGGCCAGCGAGGCCGACATCGACTACCTGCTCGACCACGTGAACGCCGTGCTGGAGACCCCGCTGACCCGCGACGACGTCGAGGGCGTCTACGCCGGTCTGCGCCCGCTGCTGGAGGGGGAGTCGGAGGCCACCTCCAAGCTCTCCCGCGAGCACGCGGTGGGCCACCCCGCGCCGGGCCTGGTGGTGATCGCCGGCGGCAAGTACACGACGTACCGGGTGATGGCCAAGGACGTCATCGACGAGGCGGTCTTCGGGATGCTGCGCCACGAGGAGCGTGCGGTCCCCGCGTCGGTGACCGAGCAGGTCCCGCTGCTGGGCGCCGAGGGCTACCAGGCCCTGTGGAACACCCGGCACCAGCTCGCGGAGCGCTCGGGGCTGCACGTGGTGCGCATCGAGCACCTGCTCCAGCGCTACGGCTCGCTGGTGCACGAGCTGCTCGCGATGGTGGCCGACGACGCCTCGCTCGGCGAGCCGCTGGCCGGTGCCTCCGACTACCTGCGCGTCGAGGTCGTCTACGCCGCGACCCACGAGGGCGCGCGCCACCTCGACGACGTGCTGACGCGGCGCACCCGGATCTCGATCGAGACCTTCGACCGCGGGCTGGGGGTGGTCGAGGAGGTCGCCGCGCTGGTCAGCGACCCGCTGGGCTGGAGCAAGGAGCAGGTCGACCTCGAGATCGAGCACTACCGGGCCCGGGTCGCGGCCGAGCGCGAGAGCCAGCAGCAGCCCGACGACGAGACCGCCGACGCGGCTCGCCTCGGGGCGCCCGACGTGGTGCCGCTGAGCTGAGCGGGCCGGGTCCCGCACGGGAGCTCGCCCGGGAGTTCGCCCGGGCGGGGAGCCGGGTGGGAGACTGGGCGTGCTATGCCCGATGACACCGCTGCCCCCGTGCCCGCCTCCGCCGCCGTCCCGCCGCGCGCCCCCGAGCCCGCCGAGGGCACGACCGCGCTCCCGCTGGTCTTCGAGGAGCCGCGCGGGCGCAAGAAGCCGCCACGCCACCTGGCCGACCTGACGCCGGCCGAGCGCAAGCAGCTGCTGGCCGACAACGGCCTGCCGGGCTTCCGGGCCAAGCAGCTCTCGACGCACTACTTCAGCCGCCTGGTCGACGACCCCGAGCAGATGACCGACCTGCCCGCCGGTCAGCGCGCCGAGCTGGTCAGCACCCTGCTGCCGCACCTGATGACGCCGCTGCGCACCCTCGAGGCCGACAAGGGCACCACCCGCAAGACGCTGTGGAAGCTCTTCGACGGCGCCCTGGTCGAGTCGGTGCTGATGCGCTACCCCGGCCGCACCACCATGTGCGTCTCGAGCCAGGCCGGCTGCGGCATGGCCTGCCCGTTCTGCGCCACCGGCCAGGGCGGCCTGCAGCGCAACATGAGCACCGCCGAGATCGTCGAGCAGGTCGTCGCCGGCGCCCGCTCCCTGGACCGCGACGAGGTGCCCGGCGGGCGCGGACGCGTCAACAACGTCGTCTTCATGGGCATGGGCGAGCCGCTGGCCAACTACAAGGCCGTCATCGGCGCGGTGCGCCGCCTCACCGACCCGGCCCCCGACGGCCTCGGCATGTCGGCGCGCGGCATCACGGTCTCCACGGTCGGGCTCGTCCCGCGCATCCGCCAGCTCACCGAGGAGGGCATCCCGGTCACGCTCGCGCTGAGCCTGCACGCCCCCGACGACGAGCTGCGCAACGAGCTGGTGCCGATCAACACCCGCTCCTCGGTCGCCGAGACCGTCGAGGCGGCCTGGGACTACGCCCGCGTCACCAAGCGCCGGGTCTCCATCGAGTACGCCATGATGCGTGGCATCAACGACCAGGCCTGGCGCGCCGACCTGCTCGCCGACGTGCTGCGCGGCTACGGCGACTGGGGCTGGGTGCACGTCAACCTGATCCCGCTCAACCCGACCCCGGGCAGCAAGTGGACCGCCTCCGACCCCGCCGACGAGCGCGAGTTCGTGCGCCGGCTCGAGGCCAAGGGCATCCCCACCACCGTGCGCGACACCCGCGGCTCGGAGATCGACGGCGCCTGCGGCCAGCTGGCCGCCACCGACGTCTGACCACCCGCGCTGACCCGGCGCAGATCTCGCGCCGACCCGGCGCGAACCTCGCGCTGACCCGGCGCAGATCTCGCACCGACCCGGCGCGGACCTCGCGTCGGGCGGCCGGGTCGTTGGTGCGGTGTTCACCGGATCGTCCACCGGCGCGCCCCGGGCGCTCGCCGGCCGCTGGCCCGTGGGGCGCACCGTGGGCCCATGAGCCAGCCCGAGCCGATGCGCGACCGGTTGCGCGTGCTGGTGGTCAGCGAGACCTTCGAGCCGGGCGCGGGGGACGCGACGGTGCCCCGGCTGCTGGCGCACCTGGCGGCCGAGGGGCACGACGCCCGCCTGGTCACCCACGACGGCCCCGCGACGTACGCCGGCTTCCCGGTGCGCCGCGTCGGCTCCTGGCCCGCGGGCTCGCGGCTGCGCAGCACGCTGCGGCGCTTCGGCCCGGACGTGCTGCACGTGGCCGGGCCCGGGCGGCTGGGCCGGCGGGCGGTCCTCGTGGCAGCCCGGCTGGGCGTGCCGGTCGTGCTCGACGTGGGGCCCACGGGGGAGGGCGGCCCGCCTCCTCCGCGCGTGCTCGAGGCGGCCGACCGGGTGCTGGCGGGATCGACCGCGGTGCTGCGCGACCTGCAGGCCCACGGGGTCGAGCGGTCGTCGCTGTGGCCCTGCGGGGTCGACCTGACCGCCTTCCACCCCAGCCGGCGCAGCGAGCCGTGGCGCGCCGCGCTGGCGGCCGACGGCCGACGCCTGCTCGGCCACGTCGGGCCGCTGGAGCGGGACGAGGAGGTCGACCTGCTGACCGGCCTCGACGCCGATGACCGCTACCGGCTGGTGCTGGTGGGCAGCGGCCCCGACGAGACGCGGCTGCGGCGGTTGCTGCCGCACGCGCACTTCCTCGGCGACCTGCGCGGCGAGGCCCTGGCGACGGCGTACGCCTCGCTCGACCTGCTGGTGCACACCGCCCGCCGCGAGACCTGCGGGCGGCTGACCCGGGCGGGTCTCGAGGCGCTGGCCTCGGGCGTCCCGGTGGTGGCGCCCCGCAACGGCGTCGCCGAGGACCTCGTCGACGAGGGCACCGCGGGCCTGCTCTTCGAGCCCGGTGACGCCGCCGACCTCGAGGCCTGCGTGGCCCGGCTGGTGCACGACGACCTGGCGCTGCGGCGTACGGCGCTGGAGGCGCGGCGCAGCGTGCGGCACCGCTCGTGGCGCGCGCTCGACGAGGCGTTGGTCGAGACCTACCGGGAGCTGGTCACGACCTCGAGCGCTTCCTCGACGGTGTCGACGAGGTGCACGTGCGGCTCCATGGCCCGGCCCGACGCCAGCGCCTGCAGCAGCGGCCAGGCCGGCAGCTCCTCGGTCCAGTGCCGACGCCCGACGAGCACCATCGGCGCCACCGACGCCTCGTCGGCGTAGTAGTTCTCGCAGGCGTCCTGGAACACCTCCTGCACCGTCCCGCCGGCGCCGGGCAGGAAGACGATGCCGGCGTCGCAGACCTCGAGCAGGATCGCCTCGCGGGTGGCGTTGCGGAAGTACTTCGCGATCGCAGTGGCGAAGACGTTGGGCGGCTCGTGGCCGTAGTGCCACGTCGGGATGCCGAGGTTGGCGACCGGTCCGCCGTCGGCCTCGGGCGGGTCGAGCGCGGTGAGGGTGTCGAACGCCGAGAGCACCCAGGCGTCGACCGAGGGCCGGTACGACGGCACCGCGGCCAGCATCCGCAGGGCCTCGCCGAGCACCGCGTCGTCGCGCGAGGAGAGCCGTGCCCCGAGGTTGGCCGCCTCCATCGCCCCGGGCCCGCCGCCGGTGGCCACCGTCAGCCCGGCCCCGCCGAGGCGGTGGCCCAGGCGGGCCGCGTCGGTGAAGAGCGAGGTGCCCCGGGAGGCGGCGTGCCCGCCCATCACGCCGACGACGCGCCGGCCCTCGCGCCAGCGGTCGAGCGCCAGGTCGATGGCGTGGTCGTGGAGGGTGCGGGCCAGCGGCACCTCGGTGGAGACCTCGGCGTCGTCGATCGCGCCGGGCTTGGACCACGCGTAGGCCCGACCGTCGACCGACTCGCTCCAGCGCAGCGTGTCGAAGAGCTCGCGGGCCTCGTAGAGCTCGTGGCGGTAGACGTCGACCGGCACGTCGGGGATCTGCGGGAGGACCAGCGCCCCGGAGGCCTCGACCCTCGCGGCGTCGCCCTCGGCGAAGCGGCAGCCCAGGAAGGTGGCGCCCGCGAGCCGGCAGCGGCCGAGCTCGGCGCCCCGTTCGGTGAGGTCGACCGAGCGCACCCGCCAGCCCGAGAGGGTGCGCGCGCCGGCGCGCAGCCGGTGGTCGAGCTCGTCGAGGGTGGTGATGTCGACGGTCCGGCCCCGTGTGTGTCTCACGGGGCCGAACCTACCGACTGCGCGCGGGTGAGGTCGCCCGGTGTCGGCTCAGAACGCGTGCGCGACCAGGTCGCCGAAGAGGTCGTGCTCGTCGACGTCGAGACCACGCGCGCGGAACCAGGTGGCCATGTTGCGGCAGTCGCGCAGCAGGAAGTCCATCCCGTTGACGTTGCCGACCAGGTCGACGACCTGGGGCAGGTCGATGACGACCAGCCGCTCGCCCGCGGCGAGCACGTTGTACGGCGACAGGTCGCCGTGCACCATGCCCTCCTGCACCATCAGCGCCATCGCCTCGCGCACCTGCTCCCAGTACGACGCCAGCAACCGCGGCCCGGGCCGGGTCTGGGCCAGGCGTGGCGCGGTCTCGGGGCCGTGCTCGCCCTCGACGGTGATCCACTCCATCAGCAGCTCGGTGCCGTCGACCTGCACGGGGTAGGGGACCGCCAGGCCCCCTCGCGCGCCGAGGGTCCAGAGCCGGCTCAGCGCCTGGAACTCGGCCCAGGCCCACTGGCCCGCGGCGACCGCGCGGCCGTGTGCGGTCTTCTTGGCCATGGCCCGGGCGTCGCGGGTGTTCCGGACCCGCCGGCCCTCGGTGTACGCGCCGGAGCGGTGGAACGAGCGGTGCTCCTCGCCGCGGTAGCGCTTGGCGACCATCACCACCGACAGGCCGGGGGTGCCCGGCACGAAGGACGGGTCGGTGTCGGGGACGGCGCGCTCGAGCAGGAACGCGTCGGCCTCCTTGCCGGTCTTGAGGACGCCGAGCTCGGTGTCGACGGCCGCCTGGCTGGTCACGACCCAGTCGGGCCGGGGCTCGGGGCCGCGCGAGAGCGGCTCGACCTCGAGCCAGGTGGACCAACGCTGGTCCTCGCCCAGGTCGTCGAGGGGACGGAAGTGGAAGCGGAAGGCTTCCGGGTCGGACGGGGTGTCAGGGGTGGTGCGGTCCTGCGGGTGTTGCGGGTGCTGCGAGACGTCGTACGTCACGGTGGGTGCTCCATCGGGAGAAGAGGGGGTGGTCTGCGGGCAGGCCAGGGACAGTCGTGGACATGTCACGCTCCTCTCGACGGGCACGGCTCGGACGTCGTGCTGCTCAGGCACCAGGGTGGGGCCCGGCCGGACGCGGTGCAACGGGTTTTCGGCCGGCGCGACCACCTGCCGGCGGCGGGCGGGTCAGGCCGTCGGCGCCCCACGCAGCCGCACCGACAGGCAGGTCACGCAGCCCTCGAGCTTCTCGTACTCGCTCATGTCGACCGCCACGACCCGCAGCCCGCGCCCCTCGAGGAGCGCACGGGTGCGGGGTGCGCTGGTCGACATCAGCACCGTCGACTCGTCGAGCAGCACGACGTGCGCGCCGGGCTCCTCCGGCACCGGCAGGTAGGGCTCCCAGACCGAGGCGTCGTCGACGACCGGGTCCCAGCCCACCACGGTGCCGTCGGGCAGCGCGGTGACGGCCGACTTCAGGTGCAGCACCTTCGCCAGCGGTACGCCGACCACGCGAGCGCCCAGCGGCGCCAGCAGGGCCCGCAGCTGCTCGACGGCACCGGGGGTGGTGCGCCCGCCGAGACCGACCCACACGGTGCCGTCGTGCTTGAGCACGTCGCCGCCGTCGAGGGTGTCGGGTGCCTCGATGCGCGCGAGCCGGTAGCCGAGGCGGCGCAGCGCGTCCTCGGTCGCGGCTGTCTCGGGCTTGCGCTCGTCGGCGCCGGGGCGGGCGACCACGGCCAGGTCGTCGTAGACGACGACGGTGTCCTCGACGAAGACCGCGTCGGGGCAGTCGTCGGCCGGGTCGACCTCGACGGTCTCCCAGCCCTCGTCGTGCAGCGCGGCGACGTACCCCTCCCACTGGCGCAGCGCCAGGTCGATGTCGACGGGGGAGCGGTCGATGTGGGTCACGATGCCGTCGGCCAGTCGGGGACCGGGACGGCGGACCAGGGCGAGCTTCCTCATGGGCCCATCCTGCCCCCGGCAGCGGGTCAGCCCAGCAGCGGCGCGACGGCGCGCGCCAGCAGGGAGGGCCGACCGGTCCACCGCTCCTCGACGTCGGCGGCGGTCGTGGCCCGCAGCCCGGCGTTGATGCCCAGCCAGCGCAGCGGCTCGGGCTCCCAGCGCGGGGAGCGGTGGCCGACCCAGGGCAGCGCGGTCAGGTCGGTGTCGCGGCCGAGCACGAGGTCGCGCAGCGTGCGTCCGGCGAGGTTGGTGGTGGCGACCCCGTCGCCGACGTACCCGCCGGCCCAGGCCAGCCCGGTGTCGCGGTCCAGACCCACCGAGGCGCACCAGTCGCGCGGGATGCCCAGCGCCCCGCCCCAGGCGTGGGTGACCCGCACCCCGCGCCCCCGGGCCAGCACCGGGAACATCTCGCGCAACGTGGCCAGCAGCCGGGCGTGGACGCGCGGGTCGCGGTCGTGGCCGGGCCGGATCGCCGACCCGAGGTGGTAGGGGGCACCCCGCCCGCCGAAGACCAGCCGCCCGTCGGCGGTGCGCTGGCCGTAGACGATGAGGTGGCGGTGGTCGGTGAACGTCTCGCGCCGGGCCAGACCGATCTCCGCCCACACCTCCTCGGGCAGCGGCTCGGTGGCGATCACCAGCGAGTAGACCGGCACGACGTCGCGCTCGTGCCCCGGCAGGTGCGCGGTCCAGCCCTCGGTGGCCCGCACGACCACCTCGGCGCGCACCACGCCCCGCGGGGTCCCGCAGCGCCCGGGCGTGACCGCGGTGACGGGGGTCTGCTCGAGGACCCGCACCCCGCGCCGCTCGACCGCCCGGGCCAGCCCGCGCACCAGCCGCGCCGGGTGCAGCGCCGCGCAGTCGGGCGTGTACGTCGCCCCGAGGGTGCCCGCGGCCCGCACGTGCTCCTCGGCCCCGGCCCGGTCGAGCAGCCGCAGGTCGTCCTCGCCCCGCCCCCAGGCCCGGGCGTGCACGACCTCCGCGCGGGCGCGGACCAGCTGGGCGGGGCTGCGCGCCAGGTCGATGGTGCCGCCCCGGGCGAGCTGGGCGTCGATGTCCTCGGCGGCCGCGGCCCGGGCGACCTCGGCGACGCTGCCGCGCATCGCGGCGTGCTGGGCCAGGGCGCCGGCGCGCCCGTGCGGGCGGCCGTCGGCACGGGGCAGGGCCGCGAGGGTCTCGGAGGAGGCGGGGAAGAGCGCCGAGCACCAGCCGCCGTTGCGTCCCGACGCGCCGTACCCGGCGACCTCGGCCTCGAGGACCGCTATCCGCAGGGCGGGGTCGGCCTCGGCGAGGTAGTGCGCGGTCCACAGCCCGGTCAGGCCGGCGCCCACCACGGCGACGTCGACGTCGAGGTCACCGGCCAGCGGGGCGCGCGGGGTCCAGTCCTCGCCGGCGGTGGCGTGCCACAGAGAGAGCGCGCGGTAGTCCTCGGTGGGGGAGCCGGCCGGGTTCAGCGCACACCCCACGAGTAGGTCTGCTTGCGCAGCCGCAGGTACATGAAGGTCTCGGTGCCCACCACGCCCTCGATCGTGCGGATGCGCTGGGAGATCAGCTCGAGCAGGCCCTCGTCGCTCTCGGCGACCACCTCGGCCAGCAGGTCGTAGGAGCCGGCGGTGATCACGACGTAGTCGACCTCCGCGATCTCGGCCAGCGCGTCGGCCACCGGCTCGAGCGGCCCGCTGACCCGCACCCCCACCATCGCCTGCCGGGCGAAGCCCAGCTCGAGGGGGTCGGTGACCGCCACGACCTGCATCACCCCGCCCTCGACCAGGCGCTGCACCCGCTGGCGCACGGCGGCCTCGGAGAGCCCCACCACCTTGCCGATGGCGGCGTACGAGCGGCGGCCGTCCTGCTGGAGCTGCTCGATGATCGCCTTCGAGACGTCGTCGAGGGGAGTGGTGGCGCGCTCGCTGCGGGGGCTCATGGGAGCAACCTATCGCGGGGAAGGGGTGACGGAACGGTGCGGGCTGTCGCGATTGACGATGGATTTCGTTGCAGACTTGTTTCAGATCAACCGTTTCCCTTGTCCTGAGGGTGTCGACGGTGACACGATCCGAGTTCAGCCCGACCTTGGAGGTACCAGATGACCGTCCATCCTGACCGCCTCGACGAGCTCCTCCGCGCCTCCCGTGCCGCGGGCGTGCGCGGTCTCGGACGCCGCTCCTTCCTGCGCGGCGCCTCGGTCTCCGCGCTCGCGGTGGGGGTGCCCGGGCTGCTGACCGCCTGCGGCACGGAGTCCCAGGTGCAGACCGCCGAGTCCTGCACCTCCGAGGACCTCTCGGACACCGAGAAGGCGCTGGTCTTCTCCAACTGGCCCGAGTACATCGACCGCAAGGGCAAGAAGATGCCCACGCTCGAGGAGTTCCAGACCACCAGCGGCATCTCTGTCACCTACAACACCGACGTCAACGACAACACCGAGTTCTTCGGCAAGGTCAAGGACCAGCTCGGCGGGTGCGAGCCGATCGGGCGCGACATCATCGTGCTCACCGACTGGATGGCCGCCAGGATGGTCTCGCTGGGCTGGGTGCAGGAGCTCGACATGGGCGCCATGCCCAACGTGCAGGCCAACCTGAAGCCCGACCTGCGCTCGCCCACCTGGGACCCCGACCGCAGCTACAGCGTGCCGTGGCAGAGCGGGCTGACCGGCATCGCCTACAACGCCAAGTACACCGGCGAGGTGGGCAGCTTCGAGGAGCTGATGACCCGCAGCGACCTCAAGGGCAAGGTCAGCCTGCTCTCCGAGATGGGCGACACGATGCTCTTCATGCTGCTCCTCGAGGGCGCCGACCCCGAGGACTTCACCGAGGAGCAGTGGTCGGGCGCGCTCGGTCGTCTCGAGGGGTACGTCGGGTCCGGGCAGATCCGGCGATTCACCGGCAACGACTACATCCGCGACCTCAACGCCGGCAACGTGGTGGCCTGCGAGGCGTGGTCGGGCGACGTCATCGCGATGCAGTACGACAACCCCGACATCAAGTGGGTGGTGCCCGAGGAGGGGCTCTCCCTGTGGTCCGACAACATGCTGGTGCCCAACAAGGCCGAGCACAAGGCCAACGCCGAGGCGCTGATGGACTTCTACTACCAGCCCGAGATCGCCGCCCAGCTGGCCGCCTGGGTGAACTACATCTGCCCCGTCGAGGGGGCCCAGGAGGCGATGGAGCAGGTCGACGCCTCGCTCGTCGACAACCCCCTGATCTTCCCCGACGAGGACTTCCTGGCCAACGCCTACGGGTTCATGGAGCTCGACGAGTCCACGCGCCAGCAGTACGACAAGGACTTCGCCCGGGTGATCGGGGCCTGATGGCGACCCGGACGAGCGTCCCGAGCGGAGGCACGGTGAGCCAGGAGAGCGGTGCGCAGGGGGCGGGCGCCGACCTGGTGCTGAGCGGCCTGACCAAGCGCTTCGCGTCGTTCACCGCCGTCGACGACCTCGACCTGACGGTGCCCCAGGGTTCCTTCTTCGCCCTGCTGGGCCCGTCGGGCTGCGGCAAGACCACCACGCTGCGGATGGTGGCCGGTCTCGAGGAGCCGACCGGCGGCACGATCACGCTGGGCGACGACGACATCACCCACCTCAAGCCCTACAAGCGCCCGGTCAACACCGTCTTCCAGAGCTATGCGCTCTTCCCGCACCTCACCATCGCCGCCAACGTCGCCTTCGGGCTGCGGCGGCGCGGGCGCAAGCGGGTCGCCGAGGACGTCGAGCGGATGCTCGACCTGGTCGAGCTCACGGGTCTGGCCGACCGCCGCCCCGCCCAGCTGTCCGGCGGTCAGCAGCAGCGCGTGGCACTGGCGCGGGCCCTGATCAACCAGCCCCGGGTGCTGCTGCTCGACGAGCCCCTCGGTGCGCTCGACCTCAAGCTGCGCCGGCAGATGCAGATCGAGCTCAAACGGATCCAGACCGAGGTCGGGCTGACCTTCGTGCACGTGACCCACGACCAGGAGGAGGCCATGACGATGGCCGACACCGTCGCGGTGATGAACGCGGGGCGCATCGAGCAGATGGGTCCGCCGGAGGTCCTCTACGAGTGCCCGGCGACCACGTTCGTCGCCAACTTCCTGGGCCAGTCCAACCTGGTCGCGGGCCGGGTCCGCGACGGCGCCGGCGAGGGGGACCTCGTGCTCGACGTGCACGGCACCACGGTCCACGCCGACCGCGCCCGCGCCGTGGTGGCGCAGGGCGACGTCTGGGTCGGCGTACGGCCCGAGAAGGTGGTGCTGGCACCGGCCGGAGGCGCACCGTCCGAGCCCGCGGGCAACTGCCTGCGCGGCGGGGTGGTCAGCGACGTCAGCTTCGTCGGGGTCAGCACCCAGTACCTCGTGCGGATGCCGTGGGGCCAGGAGCTCACGGCCTTCTCCCAGAACTCCGGGCACCACGAGCGGCTGCGCACCGGTGCCGCGGTCGACCTGCACTGGTCGCCGGCGCACACCTTCTGCCTCGACGCCTCCCAGGACGCCGCCGCCGGCGTCGAGCCCGAGGACCGGTGAGCGTGGCCGGCCCGTTGCGCACCGCCGAGCCGACCGGGACGCCGCCCGCGCCCGGCGGGCGTCGCGGCGGTCTGAGCGGCTACCTGCTGCTGCTGCCCGGCGGCGTGTGGCTGGCGCTGTTCTTCGTGGTGCCCACCGCGACGCTGGTCGCGACCAGCCTCTACGACCCGAGCGGGTCGCTCCAGCTGGGCTACCGGATGACCGGTCACGTGCAGAACTACGCCGACTCCATCCAGGACTACTCGCCCCAGCTGGTGCGCAGCTTCCTGTACGCCGGCACCGCGACGCTGGCCTGCGTCGTGCTCGGCTTCCCGCTCGCCTACGCCATCGCCTTCAAGGCGGGGCGGTGGAAGAACCTGATGCTGGTCGCCGTCATCGCGCCGTTCTTCACCAGCTTCCTGGTGCGCACCCTGTCGTGGCAGTACATCCTCGGCGACAACGAGGCCCTGGTCTCCTTCCTGCGGACGATCCGGGTGCTGGGGGAGGACGGGCACCTGCTCGCCACGCCGTTCGCGGTCGTGACCGGGCTGACCTACAACTTCCTGCCGTTCATGGTGCTGCCGCTCTACGCCTCGCTGGAGAAGATCGACCACCGCTTCCTCGAGGCTGCAGCCGACCTCTACTCCTCGCCGTTCACCGCCTTCCGCACCGTGACCCTGCCGCTGGCGATGCCCGGGCTGGTCGCCGGCACCCTGCTGACCTTCATCCCCTCGGCCGGCGACTACATCAACTCCGAGCTGCTGGGCAATCCGCAGACCCGCATGGTCGGCAACGAGATCCAGGACCTCTTCGCCGCCGGCGACTACCCGACGGCCTCCGCACTGTCGGTCACCTTGATGGCCGCCATCGTGGTGCTGGTCTTCGTCTACGTGCGCCGCTCGGGCACCGAGGACCTGGTGTGAGCGCCGCGACCGTGACCGCGCGCCGGGCCGGACGTGGCCCCGGCCGGTGGCTGGCCGACCACCTGGTCCTGGTCCTGGGCCTGCTGGTGCTGGTCTACATGACGGTGCCGGTGCTCGTGGTGATGCTGATGTCCTTCAACGACCCGGCCAGCCGCAACAGCTACAGCTTCGACGGGTTCACCCTCGCCAACTGGACCGACGTCTGCGGGCCCTTCCAGCTGTGCGAGTCGCTGGTCACCAGCCTGCAGATCGGCCTGCTGGCGACCCTGGGCGCGACCCTGCTGGGCACCCTGATGGCCTTCGCGATGGTCCGGCACCGCTTCCGCGGCCGCAGCGCCGCCAACCTGCTGATCTTCCTGCCGATGGCCACGCCCGAGGTGGTGATGGGCTCCTCGCTGCTGGCGCTCTTCGTCAACGTCGGCGTGGCCGGCCTCCTCGGCTTCTGGACCATCCTGGTCGCGCACGTGCTCTTCTGCCTGTCCTTCGTCGTGGTGACCGTCAAGGCACGCCTGGCCGGGCTCGACCCGCGCCTGGAGCAGGCGGCGATGGACCTGTACGCCAACGAGTGGCAGACGTTCTGGCGGATCAGCTTCCCGCTGGTCTTCCCGGGCATCCTCGGGGCGGCGCTGCTGTCCTTCTCGCTGTCCTTCGACGACTTCATCATCACCAACCTCAACGCCGGGCAGGAGGTCACCTTCCCGATGCTCGTGTGGGGCGCGGCGCAGCGCGGCATCCCGCCGCAGATCAACGTCGTGGGCACCATCATGTTCCTGGTCGCGATGGCCGTCGTCCTGGCCGGTGAGCTCGCCAGCCGGAGACGGGCCGGGCGGTGAGCACCACTGCCGAGCGTGCCCTCGCGCAGGCCGAGCCGCGGACGTACTGGCTCGACGACCCCGACCGGCCGGTGCCGGCGCCCCCGTTGACCGGCGCCGCCCGCGCCGACCTGGTCGTGGTGGGTGGGGGCTACACCGGGCTCTGGACGGCGCTGCTGGCCCGCGCCCGCCACCCCTCGGCGTCGGTGCTGCTGCTCGAGGCGGGGGAGTGCGGCGGGCAGGCCAGCGGCCGCAACGGCGGCTTCGCCTCCGCCAGCCTGACCCACGGCTTCGGCAACGGCCTCGAGCGCTGGCCCGAGGAGCTGGCGCAGCTCGACCGGCTCGGCGCCGAGAACCTGCGCGAGATCGGCGAGACGGTCACCGCGCTCGGCATCGACTGCGACTGGCGCGAGGTCGGCGAGCTGACGGTCGCCACGCGGCCCCACCACGTCGAGGAGCTGCAGGAGCTGCGCGGCGCGCTGGTCGAGCACGGCCATGAGGCGAGCTGGCTGGACGCCGCCGAGGCGCAGGCCCAGGTCGCGTCGCCGACGTACCTCGGGGCGCTGAGCGAGCCCACCGGCCTGGCGCTCGTCGAGCCCGCCCGGCTGGCCTGGGGCCTGCGGCGGGCCTGCCTCGACGCCGGCGTCGTGGTGCACGAGTCGACGCGGGTCACGGGGCTGGAGCGCTCCGGCGTCGGGGTCGAGCTGCGGACCCTGGGTCCGCAGGGGGCAGGTCGGGTGCGGGCGGGCCGGGTCGCGCTGGCCACCAACGCCTTCCCGCCGCTGCTGCGCCGGCTGCGGCTGATGAGCGTGCCGGTCTACGACCACGTGCTGATGACCGAGCCGCTCTCGGCCTCCCAGCTCGCCTCGATCGGGTGGTCGGGGCGCCAGGGGATCGGCGACGCCGCCCACCAGTTCCACTACTACCGGCTCACCCGCGACGACCGGTTCCTGTGGGGCGGCTACGACGCTGTCTACCACTGGGGCAGCCGCATCGACGCCTCCCTCGAGCAGCGCGAGCAGACCCACCGGCTGCTCGCCGAGCACTTCCTCGAGACGTTCCCGCAGCTGGCCGGTCTCCGCTTCACGCACCGGTGGGGCGGGGTCATCGACACCTGCACCCGCTTCTCGGCGTTCTTCGGCACCGCGGTCTCGGGCCGGGTCGGCTACGCGCTGGGCTACACCGGGCTCGGGGTCGCCGCCTCGCGGTTCGGGGCGCAGGTGGTGCTCGACCTGCTCGACGGCGCCGACACCGAGCGCACCCGGCTGCGGATGGTCCGCGAACGCCCCCTGCCCTTCCCGCCCGAGCCGCTGCGCTCGGCCGGCATCAACCTCACCCGCTGGTCCCTGGACCGTGCCGACCGTCGTGGTGGGCAGCGCAACCTGTGGCTGCGCGGCCTCGACGCCGTCGGCCTCGGCTTCGACTCCTGACCCGGCGCAAATCGCGCGCTGACCCGGCGCAAATCGCGCGCTGACCCGGCGCATATCTCCCGTCGACCCGGCTCGGACCTCCCACCCCTCGACGGGTTCTCCACAGGCAGCGCAGGTGCCACTGGCGCGGTGGGGCCCCGCGGAGCAGCCTGAGGACATGGCGCAGATCATCGACCTCGGGCACTCGCTGCCGCTGGACCGTCCCTTCACCACCGCTGAGGCGCACGACCGTGGCCTGGGCGACCGGCAGCTGCGGCGGATGGTGCAGCACGGCTGGCTGCGCCGGCCCGTCCACGGCGTGTACGTCGTCGGCGCGCTGGAGGACACCCTCGAGCTGCGGTGCGCGGTGCTGCGGCTGGTGGTCCCCGACGACGCGTTCCTCTGCGACCACACCGCGGCCTGGCTCCACGCGGGCGACCGGGCGCTGGCACCCAACGACCACCTGGGCACCCCCGAGATGGCGTGCTTCAAGCGCGCGGGGCGGTTGAGGAGGTCGACCGTGCGCAGTGGTGAGCGCGCCGTGCGTGACAGCGACCTCGTCGAGATCGGGGGCCTGGTCACCACCACGCCGCTGCGCACCGCGCTCGACCTCGGCCGGCTGCCCCGCTCCAACGACGCGAGGCTGCACGGGATGGACACCATGCTCTCGCTGGGCGTCTTCGAGCACGGGGAGCTCCTGGCGGGCGTGAACAGGTTCGCCGGCCAGCGTGGCGTCGTGGCCCTGCGCGCCCTGGTCATGCTGGCCGACGGTGGCTCGGAGTCCTTCGGCGAGTCCGCGCTGCGCCTGCGGTGGCACCAGGCGGGGCTCCCGCGCCCGGTCACCCAGCTCGAGGTGCCGCGCGACGGGGGAGCGGCGTACCGCCTGGACATGGGGCTGCCCGAGGAGAAGGCGGGAGCGGAGTACGACGGCCAGGAGTTCCACTCCTCGCCCGAGCAGCGTGAGCACGACCAGGCGCGGCGGGCCTGGTTGCGCCGGGCGTGGACGGTCGAGGTCTTCCGCAGGGACAACGTCTTCGGCGGTGAGCAGGACGCGGAGCGGCGCCTGCGAGCGCTGCACGAGAGCATCACCAGCAACCGGCGCCGGCACTACCTCTGAGTCCGGTTCGAGCCGGCTCGGTGCGAGGTATGGGCCGGGTCGACGCGAGATCTGCGCCGGGTCAGCGGTGCTGGGGGAAGCCGAGGTCGATGCCGGGCCGGGGGAGGTCGGGCGTGGGCCAGCGCGAGGTCACGACCTTGCCGCGGGTGAAGAAGTGGATGCCCTCGGTGCCGTGGGCGTGGGAGTCGCCGAAGAGCGAGCTCTTCCAGCCGCCGAAGGAGTAGTAGGCCATCGGCACCGGGATCGGCACGTTGACCCCGACCATCCCGACCTCCACCTCGTGCTGGAAGCGCCGCGCCGCGCCGCCGTCGTGGGTGAAGATCGCGGTGCCGTTGCCGTAGGGGTTGGCGTTGACCAGCTCGAGCGCGGCGTCGTACGACGGCACCCGCAGCACCGACAGCACCGGCCCGAAGATCTCGTCGGTGTAGACAGACATCGACGTCTCGACGTGGTCGAGCAGGGTGGGCCCGAGCCAGAAGCCTCCCTCGGCGCCGTCAGGCTGCACCCCTCGCCCGTCGACCACGACGCTCGCGCCCGCCTCGGCGCCGGCGTCGACGTAGGAGGCCACCTTGTCGCGGTGCGTGGCGGTGACCAGCGGCCCCATGTCGCTGCCGCGTCGACCGTCACCGGTGACCAGGCCCGCCATCCGCTCCGCGATCAGCGGCACCAGGCGGTCGGCGACCGGGTCGACGCACACGAGCGCCGAGATCGCCATGCAGCGCTCGCCGGCGGAGCCGAAGCCGGCGGAGACCGCGGCGTCGGCGGCCGCCTCGAGGTCGGCGTCGGGCAGCACCACCATGTGGTTCTTGGCGCCGCCCAGCGCCTGGACCCGCTTGCCGTGGGCGGTGCCGGTCTCGTAGACGTAGCGCGCGACCGGCGTCGAGCCGACGAAGGAGACCGCCTTGACGTCGCGGTGGGTCAGCAGGGAGTCGACGGCGACCTTGTCGCCCTGCACGACGTTGAAGACACCGTCGGGCAGGCCCGCCTCGGCCCAGATCTCGGCCAGCAGCAGCGACGTCGACGGGTCCTTCTCCGAGGGCTTGAGCACCACCGCGTTGCCGCAGGCGATCGCCACCGGCACGAACCACAGCGGCACCATCGCGGGGAAGTTGAACGGGGAGATCACCGCGACGACGCCGAGGGCCTGACGGATGGAGTAGACGTCGACACCGCTCGACACGCCCTCGCTGAAGCCGCCCTTGAGCAGGTGCGGCGCCCCGCAGGCGAACTCCGCGACCTCGAGACCGCGCTGCACCTCGCCGAGCGCGTCGTCGAGGACCTTGCCGTGCTCGGCGGTGATCGCGGCGGCGACCTCCTCGCGGCGGCGTACGAGCACCTCGCGGAACGCGAACAGCACCGACGTGCGCCGCGACAGCGAGGTCTCGGCCCACTCGCGGCCCGCGGCCACGGCGTCGGCGACGACGGCGTCGACCTCGGCGCCGCTCGCGAGCGCCACCCGGCCGCTCACCTGACCCGTGGCCGGGTCGTGCACGTCGGCGTACCGCTCGGGCTCGGGGGTGGCGCCGGGCCAGCGGGCGCCGGCGCGCCAGTGCGGGATCAGGGTGCTCACAGGACTCCTGGGTGCGGGTTCGGGCCGGGTCGACGCGAGATGTGCGCCGGGTCGGGGCGAAGTATGCGCCGGGTCGACGCGAGATGTGCGCCGGGTCAGACGAGGGTGCCGGCCTTGTCGAGGACCACGCGCAGGATCTGCTCCATCTCGTCGAACTGGGCCTGGTCGCAGATGAGCGGGGGAGCGAGCTGGACGACCGGGTCGCCGCGGTCGTCGGCGCGGCAGTACAGGCCCTCGGCGAAGAGCTGCTTGGAGACGAAGCCGTAGAGCAGCCGCTCGCACTCCTCGTGGGTGAAGGACTCCTTGGTGGCCTTGTCCTTGACCAGCTCGATGCCGTAGAAGAACCCGTCGCCGCGCACGTCGCCGACGATCGGCAGGTCCATGAGCCGCTCGAGGGTGGCGCGGAAGGCGCCCTCGTTGTCGCGCACGTGCTCGAGCACGCGCTCCTCCTCGAAGATCTGCAGGTTCCTCAGCCCGACCGCGGTGGAGACCGGGTGGCCGCCGAAGGTGTAGCCGTGCGCGAACGACTCGGCGCCGTGCAGGAACGGCTCCATCAGCCGGTCGGAGGCGATCATCGCGCCCAGCGGCGAGTAGCCGGAGGTCAGGCCCTTGGCGCAGGTGATCATGTCGGGCTGGTAGCCGTAACGCTCGGCGCCGAACATGTGGCCCAGGCGGCCGAAGGCGCAGATCACCTCGTCGGAGACCAGCAGCACGTCGTGCTCGTCGCAGATCTCGCGCACCCGCTGGAAGTAGCCCGGGGGCGGCGGGAAGCAGCCGCCGGCGTTCTGGACCGGCTCGAGGAAGACCGCGGCCACGGTGTCGGCGCCCTCGTTCTCGATGGCGATGCCGATCTGGTCGGCGGCCCAGCGGCCGAAGGCCTCGGGGTCGCTGCCGTCGAGGAAGCCGCCGGTCATCTCGTCGGCGCGGTAGGCGTTGGTGTTGGGCACCCGGAAGGTGGAGGGCACCAGCGGCTCGAACTGCGCCTTGAGCCCCGGCAGCCCGGTGATCGACAGCGCGCCCTGCGTGGTGCCGTGGTAGGCGATCGCGCGGCTGATGACCTTGTGCTTCATCGGCTTGCCGGTGAGCTTGAAGTAGTTCTTGGCCAGCTTCCAGGCGGTCTCGACGGCCTCGCCGCCGCCGCTGGTGAAGAAGACCCGGTTGAGGTCGCCGGGGGCGTGCCCCGCGATCTTCTCGGCCAGCTGGATCGCGGTCGGGTGCGCGTAGGACCACAGCGGGTGGAAGGCCAGCTCCGCGGCCTGCTTGGCCGCGGTCTCGGCGAGGTCGGTGCGACCGTGACCGAGCTGGCTGACGAAGAGGCCGGCCAGGCCGTCGAGGTAGCGGCGACCCTTCGCGTCCCAGATGTAGGCGCCCTCGCCGCGCACGATGACGGGGACGTCGGACTCGTCGTACTGCCCGTGGCGGGTGAAGTGCATCCACAGGTGGTCCTTGGCGGCCTGCTGCAGGTGGTCGTAGTCCGGGTGCATGTGCCCATCGTGCGCTGCCGCACCGGGCTGGGGCAAGTGAATCGGTGGTGAATTGCGCCAAACGACACGAAATCAGTCGTCGTGACCGACTGGCTCGGCTCTGATAGAAAGTCGCATGACCTCCACCGTCTTCCGTCGCGGCACCCTCTTCGACGGCCACCGGTACGTCGGTCCGGCCGAGGTGCTCGTGGAGTCCGGGCGGGTCGCGGCGCTCGCGGTCGGCGACGAGGAGCGGCTCACGGTGCCCGCCGGCGCGCAGGAGGTCGACCTCGGCGGCGGCCTCCTGGCGCCGGGCTTCGTCGACGCCCACGTGCACGCCGTCCAGGGCGGCCTCGAGCGCACCCGCTGCGACCTGAGTGGGATGAGCACCCGCGAGGAGTACCTCGTGCAGGTCGACCGCTACGCCCGGGCCCGTCCCGACCGGGAGTGGATCCTCGGCGGCGGCTGGGCGATGGCCGCCTTCCCGGGCGGCACCCCGAGCGCCGCCGACCTCGACACCGTCGTCGCCGACCGGCCCGTGCTGCTGCCCAACCGCGACCACCACGGCGCCTGGGTCAACACCCGCGCCCTCGAGCTGGCCGGCATCGACCGGCGCACGCCCGACCCGCCGCACGGGCGCATCGAGCGCGATGCCGACGGTCGCCCCACCGGCACCCTCCACGAGGGGGCGATGGAGCTGGTGACCCGGCTGCTGCCCCCGGTCACCGAGGCCGAGCTCGACGACGCCCTCGCGGCCGGTCAGTCCTACCTGCACTCGCTGGGGGTCACGGCGTGGCAGGACGCGATCGTCGGCGCCTACGCCGGGATGGACGACCCGGGACCCACCTACCGGCGCGCCGCCGAGCGCGGCCTGCTGAGCGCCCACGTGGTGGGCGCGCTGTGGTGGGACCGCGAGCGCGGCGTCGAGCAGGTCGCCGACCTGGTCGAGCGGCGCGCGGCGTACACGCACGGGCGCTTCCGGGCCACCAGCGCCAAGATCATGCAGGACGGGGTGGCCGAGAACGCCACGGCCGCGCTCGGGGCGCCGTACCTCGACCGCTGCGGGCACGCCACCGACAACGCCGGTCACTCCTTCCTGGCGCCGTCGGCACTCGCGGAGGCGGTCGGCGCCCTGGTCGAGGCGCGCTTCCAGGTGCACGTGCACGCCATCGGCGACCGCGGCGTGCGCGAGGCCCTCGACGCCTTCGGGGCGACCGGCCCCGACGTGCACGACCTGCGCCACCACCTGGCCCACCTGCAGCTCGTGCACCCCGACGACCTGGCCCGCTTCGCCGCCGTCGGCGTCGCGGCCAACATCCAGGCGCTGTGGGCCTGCCTCGACGACCAGATGGTCGAGCTGACGCTGCCGTTCCTGGGCGCCGAGCGCGCCACCTGGCAGTACCCCTTCGGCGGCCTGCACCGCGCGGGCGCCCGGCTGGTGGCCGGCAGCGACTGGCCGGTCAGCACCCCCGACCCGCTGGCCGCCCTGCACGTCGCGGTCAATCGGTGGGCGCTGGGGGAGCCGGGGCGGGGCGGCTCGGAGCCGTTCCTGCCCGAGCAGGCGCTCGACCTCGAGACCGCGATGGCCGCCGCCACCTCGGGCAGCGCCTGGGTCTGCCACCGCGACGACGCCGGGGTGGTGCGGCCCGGGGCCGTGGCCGACCTGGTGGTGCTCGACCGCGACCCCTTCGCCGCGCCGCCCGCGGAGGTCGGCGAGGCCCGGGTGGTCTCGACCTGGGTGGACGGCGTGCCGGTCCACGGAGGGTGAGAAGGGCCGGAACGGCAGTCGGTGACGACTGATTCCGTGCTGCTCGTCGGCAACCACTACAGATTCCGCAGCGGAGTCACTACAGTCCGAGCATGGCGGACACCACCTTCCAGAACGTGATCAACGGCCGACTCGTCGACAGCGCGTCGGGAGCGACGTACGACGTCATCGACCCGACCACCGGTGAGGTCTACGCCCAGGCGCCGGCCTCGGGCCAGGAGGACGTCGACCGCGCGTACGCCGCCGCCGACGCGGCCTTCGAGGGCTGGGGCTGGCGGAGCACCCCGCAGGACCGGGCCCGGGCGCTGCTGCGCATCGCCGACGCGATCGAGGAGCGGGTCGAGGAGATCAACGCGGTCGAGTGCCGCGACACCGGCAAGCCGCTGGGGCTGACCATGGACGAGGAGATGCCCTACGCCTCCGACCACTTCCGCTTCTTCGCCGGCGCGGCGCGGGTGCTGGAGGGGCGCTCGGCCGGCGAGTACCTGGCCGAGCACACCTCCTGGGTGCGTCGCGAGCCGATCGGGGTCGTGGGCCAGGTGACGCCGTGGAACTACCCGCTGCTGATGATGATCTGGAAGATCGCCCCGGCGCTGGCCGCCGGCAACACCGTCGTGCTCAAGCCCAGCGACACGACCCCGGCCTCCTCGACCCTGCTCGCCGAGATCTGCCAGGAGCACCTGCCGCCGGGCGTGCTCAACGTGGTCTGCGGCGACCGCGACACCGGTCGGGCCCTGGTGGCGCACCCGACGCCGCAGATGGTCGCGATCACCGGCTCGGTGCGCGCGGGCATGGAGGTCGCGGGCACCGCGGCCGCCGACCTCAAGAAGGTGCACCTCGAGCTCGGGGGCAAGGCTCCGGTGATCGTCTTCGACGACGCCGACGTCGCCGCGGCCGCCGAGGGCATCGCCGGGGCCGGCCTCTTCAACGCCGGCCAGGACTGCACCGCGGCCACCCGGGTGCTGGTCGCGCCCGGCATCCACGACGAGTTCGTCGCCGCGCTCGCCGAGGCCGCGCAGGGGATGCCGACCGGGATGCCCGACGCCGAGGGCGTCTACTACGGCCCGCTCAACAACGCCACCCAGCTCGCCCACGTCAGCGGGATGGTCGAGCGGCTGCCCGACCACGCGCGCCTCGTCACCGGCGGCACCCGCCAGGGCAGCGCGGGCTACTTCTACGAGCCCACCGTCGTCTCCGGGCTGCGCCAGGACGACGAGCAGGTGCAGACCGAGATCTTCGGCCCGGTGATGACGGTGCAGAGGTTCAGCGACGAGGCCGAGGCGCTGCGCTGGGCCAACGGCGTGCAGTACGGCCTCGCCTCGAGCGTGTGGACCACCGACCACGCCCGCGCGATGCGGGTCTCGCGCCGCCTCGACTTCGGTGCGGTGTGGATCAACACCCACATCCCCTTCGTGTCCGAGATGCCCCACGGCGGCTTCAAGCACTCGGGCTACGGCAAGGACCTGTCGATGTACGGGCTGGAGGACTACACGCGCATCAAGCACGTGATGTCCTACATCGGCCCGGAGCAGGCGCAGTGAGCGCCCGATGAGGATCCTGCTCGTCGGGGCCGGCGGCGTCGGCTCGGCCTTCTGCGCGATCGCGGCCCGCCGCGACTTCTTCGAGACCGTCGTGGTCACCGACTACTCCCTCGAGCGCGCCGAGCGGGCCGCGGCCACCGACGCCCGGTACGTCGCCGCGCAGCTCGACGCCTCCTCGGCCGAGGCCGTCGCCGCGCTGTGCCGCGAGCACGCGGTCACGCACGTGATGAACGCGGTCGACCCGGTCTTCGACATGCCGGTCTTCGAGGGCGCGTTCGCCGCGGGGGCCGACTACCTCGACATGGCGATGTCGCTCTCGCGCCCGCACCCGGAGTCGCCGTACGAGAAGACGGGCGTGAAGCTCGGCGACGAGCAGCTCGCGGTGGCCGGGGAGTGGGAGGCGGCGGGCCGCCTGGCCCTGGTGGGCATCGGCGTCGAGCCGGGCCTCTCCGACGTCTTCGCCAGGTACGCCGCCGACCACCTCTTCAGCGAGATCGACGAGCTCGGCACCCGCGACGGAGCCAACCTCGTGGTCACCGACGAGGACGGCGACGAGGTCTTCGCGCCGTCGTTCTCGATGTGGACCACGATCGAGGAGTGCCTCAACCCGCCGGTGGTGTGGGAGGACGGCGCCTGGCACACCACCGCGCCCTTCAGCGAGCCGGAGGTCTTCGACTTCCCCGAGGGCATCGGCCCGGTCGAGTGCGTCAACGTCGAGCACGAGGAGGTGCTGCTGATGCCGCGCTGGATCGAGTGCCGGCGCGCGACCTTCAAGTACGGCCTCGGCGAGGAGATGATCGGCATCCTCAAGGTGCTGCACCAGCTCGGCCTGGACTCCACCGAACCCGTGCGGGTCAAGGCCGCCTCCGGTGGGCACTGCGAGGTGAGCCCGCGCGACGTCGTCGCCGCGGTGCTGCCCGACCCCGCGAGCATCGGCCCGAGGATGACCGGCAAGACCTGCGCGGGGGTGTGGGTCACCGGGCGCGGCCCGGACGGCGAGCCGCGCTCGACGTACCTCTACCACGTGGTCGACAACGAGTGGACGATGCGCGAGTACGGCCACCAGTGCGTGGTCTGGCAGACCGCGGTCAACCCCGTGGTCGCCCTCGAGCTGCTGGCCACCGGGGTGTGGAAGGGCGCGGGCGTGCTGGGCCCTGAGGCCTTCGACGCGGTGCCGTTCCTCGACCTGCTGACCGCCTACGGGAGCCCGTGGGGGATCAAGGAGATGTGAGCAGGGGTGTGGCGCTCGCAGGAGCGCTCCCGACCGGCGGCTGGGGGGCATCGGTCGGGAGCGCGGCCCTGTCGGTGCGCCCGGCGCGCAGGAAGCGGCCCGTGCGCTGGCGACCCAGGACCTGGGTCGGCGCGCCGTCCCGGAAGACCACCCGGCCGCCCACCATCACCAGCGGCACCGTCGCGTCGTTGCGGTTGACCATCCGCGACAGGCCGTCGTACTGCTCGACCGGCGCCTCGGCGTACTCCTCGAGCGAGGCGTCGAGACGCGTGGGGTCGAGCACCAGCAGGTCGGCCCGGTCGTCGACGCGCAGGTGGCCGGCGTCGACGCCGTACCAGTCGGCCAGCTCACCGGTCAGGCGGTGCACGGCCTGCTCGGGGGTCAGGAACGGCCGGCCGGCGCGGTCGGCGTCGCGCACGTGCTTGAGCAGGCGCAGGCCGAAGTTGTAGAAGGCCATGTTGCGCAGGTGGGCGCCGGCGTCGGAGAAGCCCATCTGCACCCCCGGCGACTGCGCCATCCGGCGCAGCACCTTCGGGCGGTGGTTGGAGATGGTGGTGCGCCAGCGGATCGCGGTGCCGTGCTCGAGCACCAGGTCGAGGAACGCGTCGACGGGGTGGAGCCCGCCGCGCTCGACGCCGACCTGGCCGAAGGACTTCCCGACCACCGAGGCGTCGGGGCAGGCCACGATCTCGGCGTCGAAGAAGTCGCGGTGCCAGACCCGCGGGCCGTACCTGGAGTCGTAGTCCTTGCGGAAGCGGCGGCGGTAGTCCTCGTCGCGCAGCAGCTCGTTGCGCGCGACCTCCTCGGCCAGGTGCAGCGCCGCGGCGCCGGAGCCGAACTCCTCGAAGATCACCAGGTCGATGCCGTCGGCGTAGACCTCGAACGGCACCGGCAGGTGCTGCCAGCGGAAGTCGGCGCCGGCCCGGTTGACCGCCCCCGACAGCCCACGCATCAGGTGGATGATGAACGGGATCGCCTTGATGTCGGCGGCCGAGAGCAGGCTGGTCTTGAGCGGCGCCCGGCCGGTCGCGCCACGGCCCCAGCCGATCGAGTGCAGCGCCTGCAGCAGGATCGTGTGCGGGTGCGAGGCGTCCGGCCCGGCCTGCAGTGCGCGCCCGCGTCGGCGCAGGATCTCGCGCAGCCCGCGCATCTCGCGGCCCCGGGCGTACGTCGAGGGCAGCGTGCGCGAGCGGCAGGTGTCGCCGTCGAGCTTGTCGAAGAGCAGCTGCTGCGCCGACATGCCGACGAAGCCGGCGTCGAGCGCCTCGTCGAGCATCCGCTCCATCCGGGCCTGCTCGAGGCGGGTGGGGCGCACCTCGGGGCGGGTGGCGCGGTCCAGCCCCATCGTGGCGGTGCGGATGTCGGAGTGGCCGATGAAGGAGGCGAGGTTGGGCCCCAGGGGTCGCGCCTCGAGCGCGGCGACGTACTCCTCGGCGCTCGACCAGTCCTTGGCCGCCCCCACGGAGCGGATCACGTGGCGCCGGGGGATGGCCTCGACCCGGCCGAAGAGGTCGCCGGCGTCGACGGGGTCGACGTGGACGGTGGAGAGCGAGCAGGAGCCGAGGAGGATCGTGGTGACCCCGTGGCGCAGCGACTCGGGCAGGTGCGGGTCGTCGAGCACCTCGACGTCGTAGTGGGTGTGGATGTCGACCATCCCGGGCAGCACCCAGCGCCCCGCGGCGTCGACGACCTCGGGACAGCCCGTCTCGTCGAGCGGCTCCTCGCTGACCGTGACGACGACGCCGCCGCGGATGCCGAGGTGGCGCACCGCCGAGGGGGCGCCGGTGCCGTCGAACCAGCGACCGCCACGGACGATGGCGTCGTACATCGGGAAGTCCGTCATGTCTGAATGGTCCGCGCCGGACCGCCTCTCGTCAACGGCTGTCTGGTCTCCTAGGCTGTCCCCATGAACAGCACACCGTCCGCCGGAGGGCCATCGCTGCCGCAGGTCCGCCGCCTCGTCACCGAGATCCCCGGACCTCTTTCGCTCAAACACCTCGAGCGCAAGAAGTCCTTCGTCGCCGACGGTGTCGGCACCGCCCTGCCGGTCTTCGTGACCGCCGCCGGTGGGGGCGTGCTCGTCGACGTCGACGGCAACTCCCTGATCGACCTGGGCTCCGGCATCGCGGTCACCTCGGTCGGCAACGCCGCCCCGGCCGTGGTGCGCAACGTGCACGCCCAGGTCGACGCCTTCACCCACACCTGCTTCATGGTCACGCCCTACGAGGGGTACGTCGACGTCTGCGAGGCGCTGGCCCGGCTCACCCCGGGCGAGCACGCCAAGAAGTCGGCGCTGTTCAACTCGGGTGCCGAGGCGGTCGAGAACGCGGTCAAGATCGCCCGCGTCGCGACCGGCAAGGACGCCGTGGTCGTCTTCGACCACGCCTACCACGGGCGCACCAACCTCACGATGGCGATGACGGCCAAGAACATGCCCTACAAGCACGGCTTCGGGCCGTTCGCCGGCGAGGTCTACCGCGCACCGGTCTCCTACCCGATGCGTGACGGGCTGTCGGGCCCCGAGGCCGCCGCCCGGGCCATCGACGTGATCGACAAGCAGGTCGGCGCGACCAACCTGGCCTGCGTGGTCATCGAGCCGGTGCTCGGCGAGGGCGGCTTCGTGGTGCCCGCCCCGGGCTTCCTGCCGGCGCTGCGCGAGTGGTGCACGGCCCACGACGTGCTGCTGGTCGCCGACGAGATCCAGTCGGGCTTCTGCCGCACCGGCGACTGGTTCGCCTGCGACGACGAGGGCGTCGTGCCCGACCTGGTCACCAGCGCCAAGGGCATCGCCGGAGGCCTGCCGCTGGCCGCGGTCACCGGCCGCGCCGAGCTGATGGACGCCGTGCACGCCGGTGGTCTCGGCGGCACCTACGGCGGCAACCCGATCGCCTGCGCGGCGGCGCTGGGCGCCATCGAGGAGATGGAGCGCGGCGACCTCGCCACCCGGGCCCGCGAGATCGAGGCGCTGGTGCGTCGCCGGCTCGAGGCGCTCGCCGCCGACCACCCGGTCGTCGCCGAGGTGCGCGGGCGCGGGGCGATGATGGCGATCGAGCTGTGCGAGCCGGGCACCACCACCCCCGACGCGGCGCGCGCCGCGGCAGCGTCGGCGTACTGCCACGCGCACGGGGTGGTCACCCTGACCTGCGGCACGTGGGGCAACGTCTTCCGCTTCCTGCCGCCGCTGACGATCTCCGACGAGCTGCTCGAGGAGGCCTTCGACGTCGTCGCGGAGGCGTTCGCCGCGACCGCCTGACCGGGGCGGGTGCCGTCGCGCCCGGCTGCGAGGATGACCGGGTGAGCCAGTCAGCAGCGCAGCGTCGCGACGTCGTCATCCTCGGGTCGACCGGGTCGATCGGCACCCAGGCCCTCGACATCGTGCGGGCCAACCCCGACTGGTTCCGGGTGGTGGGGATGAGCGCCGGCGGCTCGAAGCCCGAGCTGTTCGAGCAGCAGGTCGCCGAGCTCGCGCCGGCGTACTCCGGTCTGGGGGAGGAGGCCTCGGTCGAGGCCGCGTCCATGGAGTGCGACGTCGTGCTCAACGGCATCACCGGCGCCGTGGGCCTGCGCCCCACGCTCGCCGCGCTCGAGGCCGGCACCACCCTGGCGCTGGCCAACAAGGAGTCGCTGATCATGGCCGGCCCGCTGGTGCTCGAGCGCGCCCGGCCCGGCCAGATCGTGCCCGTCGACTCCGAGCACTCCGCGATCGCCCAGTGCCTGCGCGGCGGGGCGCCCGACGAGGTGCGCAGGCTGGTGCTGACGGCCAGCGGCGGGCCGTTCCGCGGACGCACCCGTGAGCAGCTGGGCGACGTACGCGTCGAGGACGCGCTGGCGCACCCGACCTGGTCGATGGGGCCCGTGGTGACCATCAACTCGGCGACCCTGGTCAACAAGGGCCTCGAGGTGATCGAGGCGCACCTGCTCTTCGGGATCGGCTTCGACCGGATCGAGGTCGTGGTGCACCCCACGAGCGTCGTGCACTCGATGGTCGAGTTCGTCGACGGCTCCACGCTGGTGCAGGCCAGCCCGCCGACCATGCACATCCCGATCGCGCTCGGCCTGGCCTGGCCCGACCGGGTGCCCGACGCCGCGCCCGCCGTCGACTGGAGCCGGCCCGAGACCTGGGAGTTCCACCCCCTCGACGACGAGGCGTTCCCGGCGGTCGCGCTGGCCCGCGAGGCGGGGGAGCGCGGCGGCACCGCTCCGTGCGTCTACAACGCCGCCAACGAGGTGTGCGTGCAGGCCTTCCGCGACGGCCGGCTGCCGTTCGTGCGGATCGTCGAGATGGTGCAGGCGGTGGTGCGGGCCCACGACGTAGGCTCGACGCAGCACCTCACCCTCGACGACGTGCTCGCGGCCGACGCCTGGGCGCGCGAGGCGGCCGCCGACCTGATCCGGCAAGGAAGCCCCGCATGACCGCCCTGCTCTACCTCCTCGGCGTGGTCCTCTTCGTCGGCGCGATCCTGGTCTCGATCGGGCTCCACGAGCTGGGCCACATGATCCCGGCCAAGAAGTTCGGCGGGAAGGTCACCCAGTACTTCATCGGCTTCGGCCCGACCGTGTGGAGCAGGCAGGTCGGCGAGACCGAGTACGGCGTCAAGGCGATCCCGCTCGGCGGCTACGTCAAGATCGTCGGCATGCTGCCGCCCGGGGCCGAGCAGCTCGGGGAGACCGTCGTCGACGCCGACGGCAACACCGCCACGATGGTGCGCAAGTCCAACACCGGCATGTTCACCCAGCTCATCTCGGATGCCCGCGCGGCCGAGTGGGAGCTGGTGCAGCACGAGGACGAGGACCGGCTCTTCTACAAGATGGCCTCGTGGAAGAAGATCGTGGTGATGGCCGGCGGGCCGTCGGTCAACATCCTCATCGCCTTCCTGCTCTTCCTCGGCATCTACGCCACCTACGGCCAGCGCACCATCGAGCCCGACGCCGGCGCGCCGGTCATCGACTCGGTCTCGGTCTGCGTCATCCCCTACGAGGAGGGCGCGCGCGAGTGCGAGCCCAGCGACCCGCGCAGCCCGGCGTACGAGGCGGGGCTGCGGCCCGGTGACACCGTCACCTCGTTCAACGGGGTCAGCGTCACCGGGTGGGACCAGCTGCGCACGCTGATCCGCGACAACGCCGGCGGCGAGGCCGTCATCGGCTACGAGCGCGACGGCGAGCAGCTCAGCGGCACCACCTCGACCACGGTGCAGGCGCGACCCACCTCCGAGACCGACGTGACGCTGACCCAGGTCGGCTTCCTCGGGGTCACCCCCACCTCGCACCTAGAGGTGGTGCGCGGCGGGCCGATCTTCACGCTCCAGCAGATGGGCGAGATGGCCAAGGACACCGTCACCGCGCTGGTGACGCTGCCGGTCAAGGTCTTCGACGTCGCCAAGGCCATCGTGGGCCTGGAGGAGCGCGCCGCCGACAGCCCGATCTCGATCGTCGGCGGCGGCCGGATCGCCGGCGAGGTCACCTCCGCCGAGTCATTCCCGCTCGTGGAGAAGTCGGTCTTCCTGCTCTCGCTGATCGCCGGCTTCAACTTCTTCATCGGCGTCTTCAACTTCGTGCCGCTGCTGCCCCTCGACGGCGGCCACATCGCCAGCGCCGCCTGGGAGTGGATCCGCCGAGGCTGGGCCCGGCTGCGCCGCCGCCCCGACCCCGGCTACGTCGACGCCGCCAAGCTGCTGCCCGTCGCCTACGTCGTGGCCTCCGCCCTGCTGGTGATGGGCGTCGTGCTGATCGTCGCCGACCTCGTCGTCCCGATGAGCCTCGGCATCCAGTAGCCCCGGGTGCGCTGGGACGTCATACGGGCGGGACGTCCGTCTGTGCGGGGCGTATGACGTCCCGGCGGGCCTCGGCGCGTCCACAGGGCGCCGCCGGAACTGACGGTTCCACAGCGACTCGGCGCCGGGCGGCACCGCGACGAGAGCGGCGGAAGCGTCGCGACCATGAGCCGACGCAGCCACCTCGACGACCCACTGATCGCCACCGCCCGCGCGCTGGGCCAGGACCAGGGCGGGGTCGTCTCCCGACCTCAGCTGTACGCCGCCGGGGTCCCGCGCTGGCTGGTGGCGCGCGAGCTCCGGGTGGGTCGCTGGCAGCGGATGAGCGACCAGGCGATCTGCCTGCACAACGGGCCCGTCGCCGAGGTGGGTCACTGGTGGGCGGCGGTCCTCCAGGGTGGGCCGCGAGCCCAGCTCGACGGAGCCTCGGCGTTGGTCGCCTCCGGGTTGCAGCGCTTCAGCGTCGACCGCGTCCGGGTGACCGTCCCGCGAGGGGCCCGCGTCCGGCGCACGCCCCGCTACGACATCCGCCAGACCCGGCGGTGGCACCGGGACGACCTCGTCGCCTCTGGTGTCCCGCGGACCCGTCCGGCAGTGGCCACGGTGCGGGGAGCGCTGTGGGCGCGGACGGACCGCGAGGCGACGTACCTGCTCACCATCGCCGTGCAGCAGGGGCTCGTCACGCCGACGCTCCTCGGCTCCGAGATCCTGCGTGTGCGCCGCGACCGGCGCAGGGGACTGCTGCACGCGGTCGTCAACGACCTCCTCGACGGTGCCAGGTCGCTGGGTGAGCAGGACGTCCTGCGTGACCTGCAGCGACATGGCCTGCCGCGCCCCGACCAGCAGGTCCTCCGGCATGACCACCACGGTCGCTACTACCTCGACATGTGCTGGCAGCGGTACCGCGTCGTCCTCGAGATCGACGGCATCCACCACGCCTGGGCCGAGAACGTCGTGGGCGACGCCCTCCGGCAGAACGCCCTGTCCCTGCAGGGTGACACCGTCCTGCGGCTGCCGCTGCTCAGCTACCGCTTGCAGCCGGAGGAGTTCTTCGCCCAGGTGCGCGCGGCGCTGGTCGCTGCAGGCTGGTCGGCCCGGGCCGCCTGACATCCCCGGGACGTCATCCGCCGGGCGCAGACCGACGTCCCGCCCGTATGACGTCCGGTGGGGGCGCGGTGAGTAGCCTGGCCCCATGACCGAGATCAACCTGGGCATGCCCGCTGCGCCTCCGCCGGTGCTGGCCCCGCGCCGCCAGACCCGCCAGATCCAGGTCGGGAAGGTGGGGGTGGGCAGCGACCACCCGATCTCGGTGCAGTCGATGACCACGACGCTGACCTCCGACATCAACGCGACGCTGCAGCAGATCGCCGAGCTGACCGCGAGCGGCTGCGACATCGTGCGGGTGGCCTGCCCCAGCCAGGACGACGCCGACGCGCTGCCGGCGATCGCGCAGAAGAGCCAGATCCCGGTCATCGCCGACATCCACTTCCAGCCCAAGTACGTCTACGCCGCCATCGAGGCGGGCTGCGCGGCGGTGCGGGTCAACCCCGGCAACATCCGCAAGTTCGACGACCAGGTCAAGGAGATCGCCAAGGCGGCCCAGGACCACGGCACCTCGATCCGCATCGGCGTCAACGCCGGCAGCCTCGACAAGCGCCTGCTGGAGAAGTACGGCAAGGCCACCCCCGAGGCGCTGGTGGAGTCGGCGAAGTGGGAGGCCGGGCTCTTCGAGGAGCACGGCTTCCGCGACTTCAAGATCTCGGTCAAGCACAACGACCCGGTCGTGATGGTGCGGGCCTACGAGATGCTGGCCGCCGAGGGCGACTGGCCGCTGCACCTCGGGGTCACCGAGGCGGGCCCGGCCTTCCAGGGCACGATCAAGTCCTCGGTCGCCTTCGGCCACCTGCTCAGCCAGGGCATCGGCGACACGATCCGGGTCAGCCTCAGCGCCCCGCCGGTCGAGGAGGTCAAGGTCGGCCTGCAGATCCTGGAGTCGCTCAACCTCAAGCCGCGCCGTCTCGAGATCGTCTCGTGCCCCTCGTGCGGGCGCGCCCAGGTCGACGTCTACAAGCTCGCCGACGAGGTGACCGCCGGGCTCGAGGGCCTCGAGGTGCCGCTGCGCGTCGCGGTCATGGGTTGCGTCGTCAACGGCCCCGGCGAGGCCCGCGAGGCCGACCTCGGTGTGGCCTCCGGCAACGGCAAGGGCCAGATCTTCGTCAAGGGCGAGGTGATCAAGACCGTGCCCGAGTCGAAGATCGTCGAGACCCTCATCGAGGAGGCCATGCGCATCGCCGAGGGCATGGAGAGCGTCGACGGCTCCTCGGCCGAGATCTCCGTCGGCTGATCGCCCGGCCACACGTAGGCTCGGTCACGTGCTGACCACCCGCCACGGCGTCCGAGCCCTCGGCGCCGCCGACCTGGCGGACTTCCTCGCGCTCAGCGACCTCGACCCGGTGGTCAACGTCTTCGTCGACCACCGAGCCCGCTCCACCAACCTCGAGCCGCGCTGGCTCGGCGGCGAGGTCTGGGGCCGGTACGCCGACGGGAGGCTGGTCGCTGCCTGCCACGTCGGCGCCAACCTGGTGCCGGTCAACGCGACCCCCGACGACGCCCGCGCCTTCGCCGAGCGGGCCCTGACCCGGAGCCGCACGGTCTCCACGATCGTGGGCCCCCACGAGGCGGTCCGGGCCTTCTGGCAGGCGGTCTCGGGGGCCTGGGGCCCGCCGCGCGACACCCGCTGGCGCCAGCCGCACCTCGAGCTGTCGGGCCCGCCGGCGGTCGCCCCCGACCCGCGGGTGCGGCGTACGACCCGCGAGGACATGGAGCTGCTCTACCCCGCGTGCGTGGCGATGTACACCGAGGAGGTGGGGCTCTCGCCCGAGGCCGGGGGAGGGGCCGACCTCTACCGGGCCCGGGTGGCCCAGCTGGTCAGCCGCGGCTGGTCCTTCGCCCGCTTCGACGGCGGCCGGCTGGTCTTCAAGGCCGAGGTCGCGTGCACCTCCCCGCACGCCGCGCAGATCCAGGGCGTCTGGGTCGCCCCCGACCGGCGCGGCGAGGGCCTGGCGGTGGCGGGCATGGCCGCGGTGGCCGAGACGGTGCGCCGCGAGGTCGCCCCGACGGTCTCGCTCTACGTCAACGAGTGGAACACCGCGGCGCGCAACGCCTACCGCGCCGTCGGCTTCACCGAGACCGCCCGGTTCTCGACCGTCATGTTCTGAGCGACCTCACAGGAGCGGCGAGCCGGGCTGCAGCCGCCAGGCGAGCTCGCACTTCTCGAGCTCGCAGCGCACCAGCCCCGAGCTGTCGGCGGTGTAGGTCCGCAGCAGCAGGGCGTCGGCGTCCTCGAAGTCGATCGAGCCGAAGAACCCGTCGACGCGGTAGCGGGCGACCCGGTCACCGGCGGTGGTGCGCATCCACGTCGTGAAGGGGCCGATGCCGTCGCTGAGCAGGTCGATCGTGGCCACGCTCGCCCCACCGGGGGCCACGGCCGTGACCCTCTCGGTGCACGAGCGCCACAGCCGGGTGCCGGGGTCGCTGAGGGTGCGCAGCACCGAGCAGCCGCCGCGGTAGGGGTCCCTGGTGTAGACCGCGAGCAGGTCCTCGTCGAGGTCGGCGTGGTAGCCGGGTCGCTTCGAGACCCGCTCCCCGGAGTCCGTGGCGAGGTCCCACAGGACGGTGCGCCGGGGCGGGAAGGTGGCGAAGACCACCCGGCCCTGCCCGGTGCCGTCGGTGTCGAGGACGTCGGCGAAGCCCTTGACCTTGCGTACCCCGAGCTGGTCGCCGGTCTGCGGGTCGTAGGCCCTGATCGTCGAGGCGCGCGCCCGGAAGCGGTGGTGCACCACGGTGAGCACGCTGCCGTCGCCGCCGAGCACCGCGTCGTCGTTGCGCAGGTCGGCCACGACCTGGACCGTCGAGCCGTCCGGGCGCACGAACCGGACCTGGGCGGTCCTGCTGCGGGTCATCCGGAGCAGGTAGCCGTCGGCGGTCTCGCCGAGCAGCTGGAGGTGGCGGCCGCGCACCCGGATCCGCAGGTCGCCGTCGATGATGCGGCGGCCCTCGAGGTGGGGCAGGGCGGAGCTCGGCCCGCGCGCGAGGACGGCGGGGTCGATGCGCACGGCGGCGGCAGCGGCAGGTGCGACGCCGAGAGCGGGCAGGGCGAGGCCTCCGAGCAGGAGGCCCACGGCGAGGAGGCGGGGCAGACGGGACATGGCGTGTCCTCTCGGTCGGGACGTGCTCTCACAGGTGGGACGCACCCACCGGCCGAAAAGTTGTCACCGGCTCCGAGGACCGGGTCCTCGGCTCAGCGCGGAGGTCGTGACGTCAGGTCGGTCGCCAGCTCGCAGTGCGTGCCGCTGCAACGCACCACCGCCCCGACACCGTCGGCCTCGACGCCGAGCAGGACCGTGTGCTCGTCCTCGAGGTGCACGAGGCCGGTGCCGCTGCCGCCACGGACGCGGTAGCGGGCCAGCTGCTCGCCCGCCTCGCCGAGGAGCCGGAAGTCGTGCCCCCGCCCCCACTCGTCACCGGTCAGCAGGTGGGCGCCGCTGGGTGAGAGCGCCCGGGGGACGTCGCCGGCGCACCTGCTCCACGCGACCTGCCGGGGGTCCGAGACGGTGGACATCTCCAGGCACTGCTCGCCGTCGCGCCGCGGGGTGCGCACCAGGACGTCGCGCCGCAGGTCGGCGAGACCGGCCGGTCCGCGCACCACCCGACGCAGCTCCCCGCTGCTGGGCGTCCAGACGAGCACCTGCCCGGGCCGCCCGGGTGGCTGGGTGCTCAGGACCACGGCGTCGGTGGTGACGTCGAGCGGCTGCAGGGTCTGCTGCGAGCGCAGCCTGGCCACGACGCTGCCGTCGACGGTCGAGAGCAGGGTGAGCCGGGTGCTGGCGCCACGGCCGCGCAGCCGCATCAGCACCACCCGGCCCTCGTCACCCAGGACGAAGTCGCGTGACGCCAGGCCGTAGGTGCCGAGGGTGCGGCGGCTGCCGTCGGCTCCGAGGACCCGCAGCGTGGTGCGGCCCCCCGACGCACCGGTGACCAGGTAGCCGCCCTCGACCACGCCCAGCAGGTCGGGCTGGCGGCCGGGGATCCGCACCCGGACCGGCCCGTGCTGGACGGTGCGGTGGCGCCGGTAGGCGATCGTGGTGTCGGGGCCGCGCTCGAGGGTGGAGAGGTCGATGGCGGTGGGCCGGTCCGCCGTCCGGGACGCCGCGGCGGGGCCGGACCCGCCGGCGACCACTCCGGCGACCAGGCCGGCGACCAGGCCCGCGACCAGACCGGCTGCGACCCCGGTCCGGCGACGCGTCGTACGTCGACGCCCGCTCGCGCCGGTCACCAGGTCTCCCCGGCGCCCAGGTCGGAGGCCAGCTCGCAACGGGGTCCGTCGCAGCGCACCACCGCCGACGCCTTCGCGGTGGAGGTGTCGAGCAGGAGGGTGTCGGCGTCCTCGAAGAAGGCACGCGGGAAGTACCCCGAGCGCAGCCGGTAGCGCCCGGTCTCCGCACCGGCGACCGTGTGCACCGCCACCTCCGAGGGGCCCAGGCCGTCGGTCAGCAGGTGGATGGTGGCGACGTGGCTGCCGTCCGGCGAGAACTCCACCACCCCCTCCTCGCACGAGCGCCACAGTGCGGTGCCCGGGTCCGAGAGGGTGCTCACCACCGAGCAACCGCCCTCGTAGGGGTCGCCGGTCAGGACCGCGAGCCGGTCGGCGGCCAGGTCGGCGGCGTAGCCCGCCCGGGCACTGACCCGCCGGCTGGTGCCGGTGGCCGGGTCCCAGGCGACCACGGGCCCGCGGTCGCCGGAGTGCACGACCGTGGTCGCGTCGGCGTCGAGCACGGACTCGTAGCCGCGGCGCTCGACCGACCCGGTGCGCACCCCGCTGGTGCTGTCGTAGGCCCGCAGCAGGGTGCGTCCCGCGCGGTAGCGGTACAGCGCCGTCACCACCCGGGTGCCGTCGCCGGAGAGCATCGCGGTCTCCTGCTCGTAGACCGGGAGGATCTTGCGCGAGCCCTTCTCGGGCGTCACCGCGCGCACCTGCGCCCGGCCGCCGCGGTGCACCACCACGACGTAGCGCCCGTCGGGACGGGTGCCGAGCAGGCGCAGCTGCTGGCCGCGCACCCTCGTGGAGCGGGCGCCGTCGACGACCCGGTCCCCGTCGACGTACGCCGCCGCCGCGTCGGCGCCGCGCTCGAGACGCTCGAGACGGATCGTGGTGGGCGGGGGTGCCTCCGCGGCGCCGGCGGCGACCGCGGCGGGCAGGAGGCTGGTGGTGAGGGCCCCCAGGGCCAGGGACGCGAGGGTGCTGGTCAGACGGCTCATGGTGGTCCTCCGAGACGTGGGACCCCCGTGGTCGGAGGGTCCGGTGACAGGGAGACGCGGCCGGCGGGCGAAAGGTTGCGTGCCGCCGCGCGCGGGGGCCGTAAACCGGTGCGCGGACCGGGACCCGCTCGCCGTACCCTTGCGCCCATGACTGCCTCGACGCGGAGCTCTGCCCGGATCCTGCGGATGTCCCAGCTGTTCGTCCGGACCCTGCGCGACGACCCGGCCGACGCCGAGGTGCCCAGCCACCGCCTGCTGGTGCGCGCCGGCTACATCCGCCGCGCCGCGCCCGGCATCTACACCTGGCTGCCGCTGGGGCTGCGGGTGCTGCGCAACATCGAGGCGATCGTGCGCGAGGAGATGGACTCCATCGGCGCCCAGGAGCTCAGCTTCCCGGCGCTGCTGCCCCGCGAGCCCTACGAGGCCACCGGGCGCTGGACCGAGTACGGCGACGGGATCTTCCGGCTCAAGGACCGCAAGGACGCCGACTACCTGCTCGGGCCCACCCACGAGGAGATGTTCACCCTCGTGGTCAAGGACCTGTACAACTCCTACAAGGACCTGCCGCTCTCGATCTACCAGATCCAGACGAAGTACCGCGACGAGGCGCGCCCGCGCGCCGGGCTGCTGCGCGGGCGCGAGTTCACGATGAAGGACTCCTACTCCTTCGACGTCGACGACGCCGGCCTCGACGAGAGCTACCAGCTGCACCGCGACGCCTACGTGCGCATCTTCGACCGTCTCGGCTTCGAGTACGTCGTGGTGAAGGCGACGTCGGGCGCGATGGGCGGCTCCCGCTCGGAGGAGTTCCTGGCCAAGGCCGAGGTCGGCGAGGACACCTACGTCAGCTGCACGACCTGCGACTACGCCGCCAACGTCGAGGCCGTCGAGGTGCGGGCCCCCCAGCCCCTCCCGTACGACGACGCCCCGGCCGCCCACGCCGAGCAGACGCCCGCGACCCCCACCATCGAGACCCTGGTCGACCACCTCAACGCCGAGCACCCCCGCTCGGACCGGGCGTGGACGGCCGCCGACACGCTCAAGAACGTGCTGGTGCAGCTGCGCCACCCCACGGGCGAGCGCGAGGCGCTGGCCATCGGTGTGCCCGGTGACCGCGAGGTCGACCTCAAGCGGCTCGAGGGCCAGCTCGAGCCGATCGAGGTCGAGCCGATGGACGAGGTCACGCTCAAGGAGCACCCCGCGCTGGTCAAGGGCTACATCGGCCCCGGCGTGCTGGGCGAGGAGAGCGCCTCGGGCATCCGCTACCTGGTCGACCCCCGCGTGGTCGAGGGCACCCGCTGGGTCACCGGCGCCGACGTCGAGGGCAGCCACGTCCTCGACCTGGTGGCCGGGCGCGACTTCACCCCCGACGGCACCATCGAGGCCGCCGACGTGCGCGAGGGCGACTCGTGCCCGCGCTGCGACGACGGGACCCTGCAGACCTCGCGCGGCATCGAGATGGGCCACATCTTCCAGCTCGGGCGCAAGTACGCCGAGGCGCTCGACCTCAAGGTGCTCGACGAGAACGGCAAGCTGGTCACGGTCACGATGGGCTCCTACGGCATCGGTGTGACCCGCGCGGTCGCGGCGGTGGCCGAGGGCACCCTCGACGAGATCGGGCTGTCGTGGCCGCGCAACGTGGCGCCGGCCGACGTGCACCTGGTCGCGGCCGGCAAGGACGAGTCGATCCTCGCCGCCGCCGAGCGGATCGCCCACGAGCTGGCCGAGGCCGGCGTCGAGGTCCTGTACGACGACCGGGTCGGCAAGGTCAGCCCCGGCGTGAAGTTCAAGGACGCCGAGCTGATCGGCGTCCCGACCATCGTCGTGGTGGGCCGCGGGCTGGCCGAGACCGGCGAGGTCGAGGTCAAGGACCGCCGGAGCGGGGAGAAGACCGCGGTCGCCGCCGACCACGTGGTCTCGCACCTGGTCGACCTCGTGCGCCGGTGAGCCGAGGCGTGCCGCGCGGGTCGGGGGTCGAGGCCGTCATCTTCGACTGGGGCGGCACGCTCACGCAGTGGCACGACGTCGACTTCCACGCCGAGTCGCTGGCGCTCGCCGGTGCCGTGCGCCGCACCCCCAGCACCGCCGACGACGCCCTGCTCGACGGGCAGGACGGGCACGGCGAGCACGCCGCCCGGTTGCTCGGCGCGGGCGAGGTGGTGTGGGGGCGCAGCCGCGACCACCAGCGCAGCGCCACGATCGCGGACCTCTTCGAGGAGGCCGGCCTCGACCACGACCCCGACCTGCTCGCCGCGTACCACGAGTTCTGGGAGCCGCACACCACGACCGATGCCGAGGTGCGGCCGTTGTGGGAGGCGCTGCGGGCCGACGGGCTGCGGATCGGCGTCCTCTCCAACACGCTGTGGCCGCGCGAGTGGCACGTGGGGTTCTTCGAGCGCGACGGCGTGTACGACCTCGTCGACGGCGACGTCTACTCCAGCGAGATCGCGTGGACCAAGCCCTCCCCGCACGCCTTCGCGGCGGCCATGGCTGCCGTGGGCGTCGACGACCCGGCGCGCTGCGTCTACGTCGGCGACCGGCTCTTCGACGACGTCTGGGGCGCCCAGCAGGCCGGCATGCGGGCCATCCACGTCCCGCACAGCCGGATCCCCCGCGGCCAGGTCGGGCACACCGAGGGCGTGCCGGACGCCGTGGCGCACCGCCTCGCGGACGTCCACGACATCGTCTCCGCCTGGCGCTGAGGGGGGCCCGGGTGACGCCCCGGGCCGGCACCCGTCCTGGCGTCCTGGCCGTCCTGTGGTAGGCCTGGAGGCATGGGAGACCAGCGCCCGCGCCCGACCGGGGCCGCCCGCGGGCTCGACTTCGGCTCCGTCGCCTCCGACTACGAGCGGTTCCGGCTCGAGTACCCCCTCGAGCTGGTGGACGTCGTGCACCGGTACGCCGGACGCCCGCCGCGCCGGGCGCTGGAGGTCGGCGCCGGCACGGGCAAGGCCACGCGGCTCTTCGCCGGCGGGGCGACGGCGGTGACGGCCCTGGAGCCCGACCCCGACATGGCCGCCCTCCTCGTGGAGCGCACGAGCGGGCTGCGGGTGCGGACGCTGGTCTCGACCTTCGAGGCGTTCGCGGCGGACGAGCCCTTCGACCTCGTGTACGCCGCGGCCGCCTGGCACTGGACCGACCCGACGAGCCGCTGGGCCCGGGCGGTCCGGCTGCTCGCGCCGGGCGGGGTCCTCGCACTCTTCCGCCGGCGCTCGGTGATCAGCGAGCCCGCCCTGCGGGCAGCCGTCGACGCCGTGGAACGCGAGGTGCTGCCGGCCGCCGACCCGGCGGCACTGCACCCCTGGTCGGTCGCCGACATGGAGGCCGCTCCCGGGCTCACCGACACCTTCCAGCGCGACCTCGGCGCGGTCGGGACGGTCGAGAGCGACGCCTACGTGGGGCGGCTCGCGACCGTGTCGGCGTACCTGCTGCTCGGCCCGAGCGAGCGCGCGGCCGCCCTCTCCCGCGTCCGTGAGGTGCTGCCGGACCGGCTCGAGGTCGACTCCACGCTCGAGCTCGCCATGGCCCGGCGGCTCTGAGGGCCCGCTGACTTCTGCAGGTTCGTGCAGTGCACGAAGTGGAGGCGACGCACATCGCCTCGACCTCGCCCCCGTGGTCCACGATCGGCGCACCGGCCGCCCACCAGCGGCTCCGCGCCGATCGAAGGAACCCACCCATGGCCCTGTCGTCCCGCCTCCCCGCCACGCTGCTCGCGCTGGCCGTCACCGGGCTCGCCGCCCCCGCCTCCGCCCAGGTGCCGCTCGACACCCTCACCCCGAGCGCCGCGGAGTGCGTCGAGGGCGGCCACGACGACACCGACGCCGCACGCGGCGGCCCGCACGGCACCGACCACCGCGAGGTGTCGCTGCGCGAGCAGCGGCGCATCGAGCGCCAGATGGACCGGCGGCTCGCCCGGCAGGGCGAGAGGCCCGGCACGGCGGCCCGAGCCGGCGCCACGATCCCGGTCTACGTGCACGTGATGCGCGACTCCGCCGGTGGCGGCGACGTCAGCGACAGTGCCATCCAGCAGCAGGTCGACGTGCTCAACCGCAGCTTCGCGGGCCAGAAGTCCGCGACCGCGACCGACACCGGGTTCCGGTTCACCCTCGCCGGCATCGACCGGTTCGACAACACCAGCTGGCACCAGGACAAGCAGTCGTCGAGCTACCGGCGCCAGACCCGCCAGGGCGGCGCCGACGCGCTGAACATCTGGCTCGTCGACTTCGCCTACCTCGGCGTCGCGACCTTCCCGTGGGACTACGCCCGCAACGGCGCGATCGACGGCATCCGGGTCAACTACACGACCTTGCCGGGCGGCTCGGCGACCAACTACGCCGCTGGCGAGACCGCCACCCACGAGGCCGGCCACTGGCTCGGGCTCTACCACACCTTCCAGGGCGGCTGCACGAGCAGCAACGACCTGGTGGCCGACACCCCGGCGCAGTCGAGCTCGACGACCGGGTGCCCGGCCGGGCGCGACTCCTGCACGCTGCCGGGGCTCGACCCCATCCACAACTTCATGGACTACAGCTACGACGACTGCTACCTGGAGTTCACCCCCGGCCAGGCGCAGCGCGCCGACGACGCCTTCGCCGCCTACCGGTGAGCGTCCGCCGGTCGCAGCCCTGCAGGTTGTTGCATTGCAGGTTTGTGAGGAGCCGGGTGGGGCCTGGCAGTCGCCAGCAGAGGGCATGATCGACCTGTCAGGAGCGCCGGGCCCCCCAGCACGGCGCTCCTGACGCCCCGCCTTGCGGGGGAGATCTCGGGACTCCCTCGCAGGCGACCGGGGTCCCCGGCGGAAGGGGGCGGTGCGGCTCAGGCCCCGCCCACCCCGGGCAGCGGCTCGGCCGCACCTCCGAAGGCCAGCAACGTCACCGCCGTCTCGGCCAGCAGCTCGACGGCGGCCCGGCGCCGCGGGCCCGAGGTCGCCGCGACCAGGGCGGCGTACGTCGCGGCGCAGCGCTGCTCCAGCAGTGCCGCGGTCGCCGAGACCTCGTCGGGCGAGCCCACCGAGCCGGGCGCCTCGTACGCCGCCCGGGTGCCGACGGGTCGCACGCCCAGGCCGCGCAGCTCGACCTCGAGCGCGTCGCGGCGGGCCCGGTGCTCGGTCCAGGCCAGCGAGACGCGCTCGTAGAGCTCGGGTGTGGCCGACAGCGAGGTGGCCGCGCCGAGGGTGCCGTAGACGTGCACGGCGGCGTGCTCGGCAGCCAGGACGTCCTGGAGGGCCTCGACGGTGCTCATCGTCCGCCTCCGGTGGGGGAGACGGTGGCGAGCTGCACCTGCTGCTGGGCCACCCCGGCGGCGACGGCCGCGACCAGGCGGGCCAGTGCCCCGCTCTCGGCGTCGACCGCGTGGGTCACCAGCCGGCGCCGTGCGGTCTCCTCGCGCCGGCGCACCGCCTCCAGCGCGGCCACGGGGCGCCCGGGCACCCGGGTGCGGCCGCGGGGCCCGGGGTCGTCGGCGCCGGTGGCCAGCACCGCCTCGAGCTGGGCGCGGTGCACCCGCAGGGCGGGGGCGAGCGGGGCGCGCAGCGAGCGGTGGCGGGTGCGCGTGGCCTCCAGCAGGGCGACCAGGGCGCCCACCTCGCCCAGGACCCCGGCCACGACCACCAGGTCGGGGTCGTCGCTCGTGTCCGTCGTGGCGGCGGGGGAGGCGCCGGGTGTGAGATCGGTCGCGGGGTCGTCGGTGCAGGCGGCCAGCAGCGCCGGCAGCGGGACGCCCAGCGCGACGGCGCGCAACGCCGTACGACGCGTCGCGGAGGGCTCGTGGGGCACCGCCCGACCCTAGCCGCCGGGCTCGCGCGCAGCGCTGGTGCCCGGCTCGGCCGTTGCGTGCGCGGGCCGGGGGAGGGGCTATCGTGGCCGCACCGCAACGCCCGCACCAGCACAAGAGAACACCGGAGGTCTCCGACCCGTGACCCAGCCGAAGCAGGACACCACCAGGGACCGGATCGAGGCGGAGCTCCGCGCTCCGCTGCTGGCCCTCGAGCTCGACGTCGAGGCGGTGGAGATCACCCCGGCCGGCAAGCGCCGGGTGCTGCGCGTGGCCGTCGACAAGGACGGCGGGGTCAGCCTCGACGACGTGGCCGAGGCCACGCGCGAGGTCAACCGGGTCCTCGACGACTCCGACGTGATGGGCGAGCAGCCCTACACCCTCGAGGTGACCTCGCGCGGCGTCGACCGCCCGCTGACCCTCGAGCGCCACTGGCGCCGCAACGCCGGACGCCTGGTCAAGGTGACGACCTCCGACGACAGCACCTTCACCGGGCGCATCAGCGCCGCGGGCGAGGACGCCGCCACCGTCGAGGTCGACGGGGCCCAGCGCGAGGTGCGCTACGCCGAGGTCACCAAGGCGCTCGTGCAGATCGAGTTCAACCGCCCCGGCGCCACCGCGGACAGCCAGGACGACGAGTCGGAGGAGGACGCCTGATGGACATCGACATGAGCATCCTGCGGATGCTGGAGCGCGAGAAGGAGATCTCCTTCGAGGTGCTGGTCGAGGCGATCGAGCAGGCCCTGCTGATGGCCTACCAGAAGACCTCGGGGGCCTACGAGGACGCCCGCGTCGAGCTGGACCGCAAGACCGGCCACGTCACGGTGATGGCCGCCGAGCTCGACGACGACGGCAACAAGATCGGCGAGTTCGAGGACACGCCCCAGGGCTTCGGCCGGATCGCCGCGACGACGGCGAAGCAGATCATGCTGCAGCGGCTGCGCGACGCCGAGGACGACCTGCGCTTCGGCGAGTTCGCCGGCAAGGAGGGCGACATCGTCTCGGGCGTGATCCAGCAGGGTCGCAACCCCGACGACGTGATGGTCGACCTCGGCAAGCTCGAGGCGCTGCTGCCCGTCAGCGAGCGGGTGCCCGGCGAGGACTACAGCCACGGCACCCGCATCAAGTGCCTGGTGGTCTCGGTCCGCAAGGGCATGCGCGGGCCCCAGATCACGCTGTCGCGCTCGCACCCCAACCTGGTCAAGCGGCTCTTCGCCCTCGAGGTGCCCGAGATCGCCGACGGCACCGTCGAGATCGCCGCCGTGGCCCGCGAGGCCGGCCACCGCACCAAGATGGCGGTGACCAGCTCGGCCAAGGGGGTCAACCCCAAGGGCGCCTGCATCGGCCCGATGGGCCAGCGGGTGCGCAGCGTGATGGCCGAGCTCAACGGCGAGAAGATCGACATCGTGGACTGGGCCGACGACCCCGCCGCCCTCGTCGCCTCGGCGCTGTCGCCGGCGCGGGTCACCTCGGTCGAGATCGTCGACGCCGCCGCACGCTCGGCGCGGGTCGTGGTGCCGGACTTCCAGCTCTCGCTGGCCATCGGCAAGGAGGGCCAGAACGCCCGGCTCGCCGCCCGGCTGACCGGCTGGCGCATCGACATCCGCAGCGACGAGGCTCCCCGCGAGACCGAGGTCGTGGCCCCGCCGTCCTGAGCGGGGCACCGGCGGCGCACGACGCTCCCGGTTCGGTCCTCGGGGGCCCGACACGCTAGGGTTGTCGGTGGTGGTCCATCCAGACGTTGTCCCCGCACCCACGGCCGATCCCGCTCCGCGCGGGCCCGTCCGGACCTGCGTGGGATGCCGGCGCCGGGCCACCAAGGACGAGCTGTTGCGGCTCGTCGTCGGCTCGGACCCGCACGGCCACCCGGCCGTCGTGCCCGATCCCGGGGGCGGCGCAGCCGGCCGTGGGGCGCACCTGCACCCCACGACCGAGTGCTTCGACCTCGCGGTGCGGAGGAAGGCCTTCGCCCGGGCGCTGCGTGTCAGCGGCGGGCCGGGGCTCTCGAGCGCACCGGTGGCCGAGCACCTGGCCGCCAGTACGACCAGCAGCACGACCAGCAGCACCAGCACGACCAGCAGGCACAGCACCGAAGACAGCGAGGCGGTCCGATGACCGCCCGGACGACCAGGAACTGGAGCAGCAGCTCATGAGCACTCGATGAGTTCTTCCCGATGAGTTTGCACCACCACTAACGGTCCCCAGGAACGCCCGTGACCCGGGTCTGGGGCCAGAAGGAGAATTGTGGCCAAGACCCGCGTACACGAGCTCGCCAAGGAGTTCGGCGTCGAGAGCAAGTTCGTTCTCGAGAAGTTCAAGGAGATGGGGGAGTTCGTCAAGTCGGCGAGCTCCACCGTGGAGCTCCCTGCGGAGATGCGTTTCCGCAAGGAGTACGGCGAGAAGCTGAAGACCGAGGCTCCCTCGGCGCCCGCTCCCGCCAGCGCCGCCCCGGCGGCCAAGCCCGGCCCCCGGCCCGGCCCGAAGGCGCCCAAGCCCGCCGCCGAGACCCCGGAGGCCCCCGCGGCCCCCGAGGCCCCTGCTGCGCCGGCTGCCGCCGAGGCGCCCGCCGCCGCTGAGGCACCGGCCGCCCCCGAGGCGCCCGCCGCCCCCGAGGCACCCGCCGCGCCTGCCGCGTCCGCCCCGCGTCCGGGCCCCAAGCCCGCGCCGCGTCCGGCCGCCAAGCCGGCCCCGAAGGCCGAGCCCCAGGCTCCCGCCGCCAAGTCCGACGGCGGCGAGGCCGGCAAGCCGGCCCCGCGTCCGGTCGGTCGCCCCGGCACCCCCCGTCCGGGCAACAACCCGTTCTCCTCCAGCCAGGGCATGGGCCGCAAGCCCTCCCCGGCCCCCGGTGGCGAGCGCGGCCCCGCTGCTCCCGGCCCCGGTGCCGGAGCCGGTGCCGGCGACCAGCGCCCGCCGCGCCCGCCGGCCGGTCGTGACGGCGGCGCCCCCGGGCGCTCCGGCATGCCGCGCCCCAACCCGGCGATGATGCCCAAGTCCCCGGCCGCGTTCGGCTCGGGCCCCGGCGGTCGTCCCGCCCCCGGCGCCGGTCGTCCCGGCCCCGGTGGTCGTGGCGGCGGTCGTCCGGGCCCCGGTGGCGGAGCCCCGGGTCGTCCCGGTGGCGCCCCCGGCGGGTTCGCAGGTCGCCCCGGCGGCGGTGGCCGTCCCGGTGGCGGTCGTCCCGGCCAGCGTGGCCAGACCCAGGGTGCGTTCGGCCGTCCCGGCGGTCCCTCGCGCCGCGGTCGCAAGTCGAAGCGGGCGCGTCGTCAGGAGTTCGAGGCCATGGAGGCCCCGACCCTGGGCGGCATGCGCGTCCGCAAGGGCAACGGCGAGGTCGTCCGCCTGGCGCGAGGCGCCTCGCTGACCGACTTCGCCGAGAAGGTCGGCGTCGACGCCGCCCAGCTCGTGCAGATGCTCTTCCACCTCGGAGAGATGGTCACCTCGACCGAGTCGGTCAACGACGCGACGCTCGAGCTGCTCGGCGAGGAGCTCAACTACGTCGTGCAGGTCGTCTCGCCCGAGGACGAGGACCGCGAGCTGCTCGAGTCCTTCGACCTCGAGTTCGGTGAGGACGAGGGCGACGAGGACGACCTGATGGTGCGGCCCCCGGTCGTCACCGTCATGGGTCACGTCGACCACGGAAAGACCAAGCTCCTCGACGCGCTGCGCAGCGCCAACGTCGTCGACAAGGAGGCCGGTGGCATCACCCAGCACATCGGTGCCTACCAGGTCACCACCGACGTCGACGGCGCCGAGCGTCGCATCACCTTCATCGACACCCCGGGTCACGAGGCGTTCACCTCGATGCGTGCCCGTGGTGCCCAGGCCACCGACATCGCGATCCTCGTGGTCGCGGCCGACGACGGCGTGATGCCCCAGACGATCGAGGCGCTCAACCACGCCAAGGCGGCCGGTGTGCCGATCGTGGTCGCGGTCAACAAGATCGACAAGGAGAGCGCGGACCCGACCAAGGTCCGTGGCCAGCTCTCCGAGTACGGCCTGGTGCCCGAGGAGTACGGCGGCGACGCGATGTTCGTCGACGTCTCGGCCAAGTCCGAGCTCAACCTCGACAAGCTGCTCGAGGCCGTCGTGCTGACCGCCGACGCCTCCCTCGACCTGCGGGCCAACCCCGAGCAGGACGCACAGGGCCTGGTCATCGAGGCGCACCTGGACCGCGGTCGCGGTCCGGTCGCCACGATCCTGGTCCAGCGCGGCACGCTGCGCGTGGGCGACTCGATCGTGGCGGGCCCGGCCTACGGCCGCGTGCGCGCCATGCTCGACGAGCACGGCGAGAGCATCGACGAGGCCGACCCGTCGCGTCCCGCGATGGTCCTGGGCCTGACCGCCACCCCGGGTGCCGGCCAGAACTTCCTCGTCGTCGACGACGACCGGATGGCCCGCCAGATCGCCGAGAAGCGCGAGGCGCGCGAGCGGGCGGCCATGCAGGCCAAGCGCCGTGTCCGCCGCACGCTCGAGGACTTCATGGCCTCCATGGAGAAGGGCGAGAGCCAGGAGCTCAACCTCATCCTCAAGGGCGACGTGTCCGGTTCGGTCGAGGCCCTCGAGGACGCCCTGTCGGCGCTCGACGTGGGTGACGAGGTCAGCCTGCGCGTCATCGACCGCGGTGTCGGTGCGATCACCGAGACCAACGTCGACCTGGCCGCCGCCTCCGACGCGATCATCATCGGGTTCAACGTCCGGCCCCAGGGCAAGGCGACCGAGATGGCCGACAAGGAGGGTGTCGAGATCCGCTACTACTCGGTCATCTACCAGGCGATCGAGGAGATCGAGGCGGCCCTCAAGGGCATGCTCAAGCCCATCTACGAGGAGTCGACCCTGGGTCAGGCGGAGATCCGCGCGATCTTCCGCTCCTCCAAGATCGGCAACATCGCCGGCTGCATGGTCACCAGCGGCCTGATCCGCCGCAACGCCAAGGTCCGCGTCATCCGCGACGGCAACGTCGTGGCCGACAACCTCGACCTGGCCTCGCTCAAGCGGGAGAAGGACGACGCCTCGGAGGTCCGCGAGGGCTTCGAGTGCGGTCTGGTGCTCAAGAACTTCCAGGACATCAAGGAAGGCGATGTCGTGGAGGCGTTCGAGATGAAGGAGATCCCGCGCAGCTGATCGCGGCTCCACCGCTGCCCGAGGGCAGCACAGCAGCAACCGGCGCCCGTCCCCACCTCGTGGGGGCGGGCGCCGCTCGACTCACACCCCCACGTTCGTAAGGTAGGAACATGACCAACCCCCGGGTGCGCAAGATCGCCGACCGGATCCAGGTGATCGTCGCCGAGATGCTCGAGCGCCGCGTCAAGGACCCGCGGCTCGGCTTCGTGACCGTCACCGACGTGCGTGTCACCGGCGACACCCAGCACGCCAGCGTCTTCTACACCGTGCTCGGCGTCGGTGGCCCCGGTGCCGCTGACGACGAGGAGGCCCAGCTGGCCGCGACCGCGGCCGCGCTCGAGTCGGCCAAGGGGCTGCTGCGCTCCGAGGTCGCCAAGCAGCTCGGCATGCGCCTGGCCCCGACGCTGGAGTTCATCCACGACGCGCTGCCCGAGACCGCGCGCCAGCTCGACGAGGTGCTGGCGCGGGCCCGTGCCCAGGACGAGGCCGTCGCCGCCCAGCGCGGCGCGGCGTACGCCGGCGAGGCCGACCCCTACAAGAAGCCCCGCGAGGACTCCGAGGAGTCCGAGGGCGAGGACGAGCCCGAGGCGTGAGGCCCTCCGCCCCGGTGACCCCCGGGCTGGTCGTCGTCGACAAGCCCGCGGGGATCACCTCCCACGACGTGGTCTCGCGGGTGCGCCGGCTGGCCGGGACCCGCAAGGTCGGCCACGCCGGCACCCTCGACCCGATGGCCACCGGTGTGCTGGTGCTCGGGGTCGACCGGGCCACCCGGCTGCTGGGCCACCTGATGCTCACCGAGAAGGCGTACGACGCCACGGTGCGGCTCGGCGTCGCGACCGGCACCGACGACGCCGAGGGCGAGACCCTCTCGGCCGTCGGTGCCGCGGGCGTGGAGGAGCGGGCCGTGCGCGAGGTGCTCGCCGGCTTCGTGGGCGACATCGAGCAGGTCCCCACGGCCGTCTCGGCGATCAAGGTCGACGGCAGGCGCGCCTACCAGCGGGTCCGCGACGGCGAGCAGGTCGAGCTGAAGGCGCGCCCGGTCACCATCCACGAGCTCGTCGTGCACCAGGTGCGTCCCGCCACGGCCGCCGACGCCGCGGGGGAGCCGGTCGAGGTGCTCGACGTCGACATCTCGATGCGCTGCTCCTCGGGCACCTACGTGCGCGCGGTCGCCCGCGACGCCGGCGCCGCGCTGGGCACCGGCGGCCACCTCACCGCGCTGCGCCGCACCGCGGTGGGCCCCTACGACCTCGACGTGGCCCGCACCCTCGACGACCTGGCCGACGACTTCGCGGTGCTGCCGCTGGCCACCGCCGCCCGGGCCGCGTTCGCGAGCCTCGACCTCGACGAGCAGCAGGCGCGCGACGTACGTGTCGGCCGCCCGATCGACGTCCCGCTCGAGGAGATGACGGGGGTCTTCGACCCCGACGGTGAGTTCCTGGCGCTCTACGAGCCGCGCGAGGGCCGGGCGCGCCCGGTCGCGGTGTTCGTGCAGGGTTGAGCCGGGGATAGGGTCGTGACCGTGCAGCTCTGGCGTTCCCTGGACGACGTGCCCGCCGACCTGGCCCGCACCGTCGTCACCATCGGCAACTTCGACGGCGTCCACCTGGGCCACCGCCAGGTGCTGGCCCGGGCCCGGCGGGTCGCCGACGACCGCGGCCTGACCCTGGTGGTCGTCACCTTCGACCCGCACCCGATGGCCGTGCTGCGCCCCGAGCACGCCCCCACCTCGCTGACCACGCTCGAGGCGCGGGCCGAGCTGCTGGCCGAGGCCGGCGCCGACGCCGTGCTGGCGCTGCCCTTCGACCGCGACGTGGCCTCCTGGACGCCCGAGGAGTTCGTCGACCGGGTGCTGGTCGACGGCCTGGGCGCCGCCGCCGTCGTCGTGGGGGCCAACTTCCGCTTCGGGCACCGGGCCGCCGGTGACGTGGGGACCCTGGTGGCGCTGGGCGCCGACCGTGACCTGGACGCCGAGGGCATCGAGCTCGACGGGGGACCGCAGGTGTGGTCCTCCACCTACGTGCGCACCTGCCTGGCGGCCGGCGACGTCGCCGGGGCGGCGGAGGCCCTGGGCCGGCCCTACGCCGTGCGCGGCGAGGTCGTGCGCGGCGACCAGCGCGGCCGGGACCTGGGCTACCCGACCGCCAACGTGCCGGTCGGCCCGCGCAGCGCGGCCCCGGCCGACGGCGTGTACGCCGGGTGGCTGCGCCGCCTCGACACGGGGGAGAGCCTGCCCGGCGCGATCAGCGTCGGCACCAACCCCACCTTCGCCGGCGAGCGCGAGCGCCGCGTCGAGACCTACGTCCTCGACCGCACCGACCTCGACCTGTACGGCGTCGAGGTAGAGGTCGGCTTCGTCGACCGGCTGCGCGGGATGGTCGCCTTCGACTCCGTCGAGGAGCTGCTCGAGCAGATGGCCGACGACGTGGACCGCGCCCGCGAGGCGCTGCGCCCGGCACCGGGGGCCTGAGCCGGTGCCCTCGCGTCCCTCGCTGCCGCTGCGCGGGCGCCACGGCCGCGGCGAGGACCCGCTCGAGCGCACCGACGCGTGGTTCCTGGCCAACGGGCTGTCCTACTTCGTGCCCGAGAAGCGCTCCGAGGCCAGGGCCGCGCTCTCGCCCCGCCGCACCGTGCCGCGCCTGCTGCTGGTGGCGCTGGTCGCCGCCGCGGGCGGGGCGGCGCTGGCCTGGGTGACCGGGCAGGTGAGCGCCGCGCCGGCGGTCGTGCTCTCGCTGGTCATCGCCGCCACCGTGGTCTACGCGCTGACGGTGCTGCACGCGCGCCCGATCGTGACGTGGGCGCTGGCGCGCACCGTGGCCGGGCTGCGCTCGCTGCTGCCGCTGGCCACCCGGGCGCTGCCGCTGCTGCTGGTCTTCGTGACCTTCCTCTTCATCAACGCCGAGGTCTGGCAGCTCGCCGCCGAGCTGGAGACCGGCGCGCTGTGGCTGGTGGTGCTGCTCTTCGCCGTGCTCGCGGTGGCGTTCCTGGGCGTGCGCCTGCCCGAGGAGGTCGACAAGGTCGACGACGAGGTCGACGACGCCTTCCTCGTGCGCGCCTGCGCCGGCACCCCGCTGGAGGCCGAGTGCGCCCGCCTGGTGGCCGACCCCGACGCCGACCCGGCGTCGTACGCGACGGTCACCGGCTTCGAGCGCGCCAACCTGGTGCTCGCGATGGTCGTCATCCAGGCCGCGCAGGTGCTGCTGATGGCCGGTGGCGTGCTGATCTTCTTCCTGCTCTTCGGGGCGCTGACGATGGGCGTCGACGTGCAGGCCGCCTGGACCGGCCAGGCGGTCGACGAGATCACCAAGCTGCCCTACCTGGTGCAGGTGTCGGTGCCGCTGGGCAAGGTCTCGCTCTTCCTGGCGGCGTTCTCGCTGCTCTACCTGGCGGTCTCGACCGTCACCGACGACACCTACCGCGAGCAGTTCTTCGGGCGGGTCACCCGCGAGCTCGAGCGCGCCGTGGGGGTGCGGGCGGTCTACCTCGCGCTGCGGGCCGAGCGGGCCGAGCCCGGCGAGGCCTGAGCGGCGCCCACCCGCGTGGGGGTGGTCCGGTCCACCGGTGCGTAGGAGTTTGGGGAGCGGACCAGGTGGACACCATGGTCCGAGGCGCCCACGCTCCCTCCCCTGACCGGGCGCCACCGACGAAAGGACACACCATGGGTTACGGACTCGGAGCCTTCCTGCTGGCGGTCGGCCTCATCCTGGCGCTGGCCGTGCAGGACGCCGTCGACGGCGTCGACCTCCAGATGATCGGCTGGATCCTCACGATCGTCGGTCTCGGCGTCATCATCCTGTCCGCGGTGACGCTGAACTCGGGCCGTCGCAAGGGCACGGTCGCCACGACCACGCACGCCGACGGCTCGGTCACCGAGCGTCGTACCGAGCACGACGTGTGAGCACCTCCCGCTGAGCCGGCCACGAGCGGCGTCCGACCCGGGATTTCGGGTTGGGCGCCGCTCGTCGCTATTGTTGCCCGGTTGCCGTAGAACGGCCGCGGACCAAGAGTGCCCGGGTGAACAGGCCCCGGCGCGCCGCGCAGCGAGAGCCCCAGCAGGGGCGAGAAGGGAGCCCGCATGTCGATCGGTACCGACGCGGAGACCAAGAAGAAGATCATTGCCGAGTACGCCGTCGCCGAGGGCGACACCGGCTCGCCCGAGGTCCAGATCGCGCTGCTGAGCCACCGCATCAGCCACCTCACCGAGCACCTCAAGCAGCACAAGCACGACCACCACAGCCGTCGTGGCCTGCTGCTCCTGGTGGGCCAGCGCCGCCGGCTGCTGAACTACCTGAACAAGTCCGACATCAACCGGTACCGCTCGATCATCGAGCGCCTCGGTCTGCGTCGCTGACCTCGCACCACTCGTGATGGGCGGAGCGGCTGCCCGACAGGGGCAGCCGCTTCGTCGCATTCCGGGCCCGGAGCACTAGGCTCGGGCCTGCACAACTGAAGAACCCACACCAGGAGCGACCCGCGCGCACCGGCCCGGTCCTCGGTAGTGGCCCTCAGCACCGCGAGCGAGCGGTCTGCGGGCCTCGATCGAAGACCGGCCCCCGCACCACCGGCGGGCCCTGGGCATCGCCCCCCGCCCCGCAGCGGGACGCGGCGGATCGCTCCGTGAGAAGGACAAGGATCCCTTTTGACTGAGAACAACACGGCCGAGCCCGTCATCTCCGCTGTCGAGACCGTCCTCGACAACGGCAAGTTCGGCACCCGCACCATCAAGTTCGAGACCGGGCTGCTGGCCCGCCAGGCGGCCGGTTCGGTCACCGCCTACCTCGACGACGACACGATGCTGCTCTCGGCGACCACCGCCGGCAAGCACCCCAAGGACCACTTCGACTTCTTCCCCCTGACGATCGACGTCGAGGAGCGGATGTACGCCGCGGGCCAGATCCCCGGCTCGTTCTTCCGCAGCGAGGGTCGCCCGGGCGAGGACGCCATCCTCACCTGCCGCCTCATCGACCGCCCGCTGCGCCCGACCTTCAAGAAGGGTCTGCGCAACGAGGTCCAGGTCGTCATCACCGTGATGGCGCTCGACCCCGACCAGCCCTACGACGTGCTCGCGATCAACGCGGCCTCGATCTCCACCCAGCTCTCCGGCCTGCCGTTCTCCGGCCCCGTCGGCGGCGTGCGCGTGGCGCTGATCGAGGGCCAGTGGGTCGCCTTCCCGACCCACAGCCAGCTCGAGGACGCCGTCTTCGACATGGTCGTGGCCGGTCGGGTCACCGACACCGGCGACGTGGCCATCATGATGGTCGAGGCCGAGGCCACCGAGCACGCCTGGACCCTGATCCAGGGCGGCGTCCAGGCGCCGACCGAGGAGGTCGTGGCCAGTGGCCTCGACGCCGCGAAGCCCTTCATCAAGCAGCTGTGCGAGGCCCAGGCCGAGCTGGCCAACGTGGCCGCCAAGCCGGTCCAGGACTTCCCGGTCTTCCTCGACTTCGAGGACGACGTCTACGAGGCCGTCACCAAGGCCGCCAAGGACGACCTGACCGCCGCGATGACCATCGGCGACAAGCAGGAGCGCGAGGCGCGCACCGACGAGCTCAAGGCCGGGCTGCTCGAGAAGCTGGCCGGTCAGTTCGAGGGCCGCGAGAAGGAGATCGGCGCCGCGTTCCGCGGGCTGAACAAGGAGGTCGTGCGCGAGCGCGTCCTGCGCGACAAGGTCCGCATCGACGGCCGTGGCCTCGCCGACATCCGCCCGCTGCACTCGGAGGTCGGCCTGATCCCGCGCGTGCACGGCTCGGCGCTCTTCGAGCGCGGCGAGACCCAGATCCTGGGTGTCACCACGCTCAACATGCTCAAGATGGAGCAGCAGCTCGACACCCTCTCCCCGGAGAAGTCGCGCCGCTACATGCACAAGTACGTCTTCCCGCCGTTCTCCACCGGCGAGACCGGTCGCGTGGGCTCGCCCAAGCGCCGCGAGGTCGGCCACGGTGCGCTCGCGCGCCGCGCGCTGCTGCCGGTGCTGCCCAGCCGCGAGGAGTTCCCCTACGCGATCCGCCAGCTCTCCGAGGCCATGGGCTCCAACGGCTCCACCTCGATGGGCTCGGTCTGCGCCTCCACGATGTCGCTGCTGCACGCGGGTGTCCCGCTGCGCGCCGCCGTCGCCGGCATCGCGATGGGCCTGATCTCCGGTGAGATCGACGGCCAGACCCAGTACGTCGCGCTCACCGACATCCTCGGTGCCGAGGACGCGTTCGGCGACATGGACTTCAAGGTCGCCGGCACCCGCGAGTTCGTCACCGCCCTGCAGCTCGACACCAAGCTCGACGGCATCCCCGCCGAGGTGCTGGCCGCCGCGCTGACCCAGGCCCGCGACGCGCGCCTGGCGATCCTCGACGTGATGGCCGAGGCCATCGACGAGCCCGAGGAGATGTCGCTGCACGCGCCGCGGATCATCACCGTCAAGGTGCCCGTGGACAAGATCGGCGAGGTCATCGGCCCCAAGGGCAAGGTGATCAACCAGATCCAGGACGACACCGGCGCCACGCTGTCGATCGAGGACGACGGCACCGTCTACATCGGTGCCACCAACGGCGAGGCCGCCGAGGCGGCCCGCTCGGCCGTCAACGCGATCGCCAACCCGACGATGCCCGAGGTCGGCGAGCGCTACCTCGGCACCGTCGTGAAGACGACGAACTTCGGTGCGTTCGTCTCGCTGATGCCGGGCAAGGACGGGCTGCTGCACATCAGCAAGCTGCGCGGCCTCGCCGGCGGCAAGCGCGTCGACTCCGTCGAGGACGTCGTCTCGGTCGGGCAGAAGCTCCAGGTCGAGATCGGCGAGATCGACGACCGCGGCAAGCTCTCGCTCGTCCCGGTGCTCGAGGAGGGCGCGGAGGACGCGGCCGAGGAGAGCACCGAGCAGGAGTGACCTCCCGCTGATCAGCTCCACCGGTCGACCCGCCCGAGTCCCTCGGGCGGGTCGACCGCTTTTTCCCCCAGGAGGACCCCGTGAGCCACACCCAGCACCTGAGCACCACCCCGGACCACGCGGCGCCGACCGCCGCCGGCGCCACCCGCACCGAGGACCTGCCTGGCGCGCCCGGCGTACGCCGCAGCGTGCTGCCCTCGGGCCTGCGGGTGGTCACCGAGCACATGCCCGGCGTCCGCTCCGCGGCCGTGGGGGTCTGGGTGGGCGTGGGCTCGGTCGACGAGGACGACACGCTGCACGGCTGCTCGCACTTCCTCGAGCACCTGCTCTTCAAGGGCACCGGCTCGCGCTCGGCGCTGGACATCTCGATCGCGCTCGACACGGTCGGCGGTGAGTTCAACGCCTTCACCGCCAAGGAGTACACCTGCTTCCACGCGCGGGTCCTCGACGAGGACCTGCCGCTGGCCGTGGACGTGCTCGGCGACATGATGACCGACAGCCTGCTGGAGGCGGCCGACGTCGAGGCCGAGCGCGAGGTCATCCTCGACGAGATCGCCATGCACGACGACGACCCCGACGACGTGGTGCACCAGCTCTTCGCCGAGCAGGCCTACGGTGCCAGCTCCGACCTGGGCCGCTCGATCGCCGGCACCGAGGCCAGCATCCGGGCGCTCACCCGCGAGCAGGTGCACGGGTTCTACCGCCGGCACTACCGCCCCGCGACGATGGTGGTCTCGGCGGCCGGCAACGTCGACCACGACGAGGTCGTGCGCCTCGTCGAGGCGGCCTTCGGTCGCGGTGGCTTCCTCGACGTGGTCGAGGAGCCGGTCCCGGTGACCGGCCGCGGCGTGGCGGTGCCGGTGACCCCCGGCCGCTCGAGCGAGACCCGGCCCTTCGAGCAGGTCAACGTGGTGCTCGGGATGGAGGGGCTGCGCCGTGACGACCCGCGCCGCTTCGCGCTCGGGGTGCTCAACACCGCGCTCGGCGGGGGCACCTCCAGCCGGCTCTTCCAGGAGGTCCGCGAGGTCCGGGGCCTGGCCTACTCGGTCTACTCCTTCGCCGGCCACCACGCCGACTCGGGCCTGGTGGGCGTCGGTGTCGGCTGCCTGCCCGGCAAGCTCGACGCCGTGCTCGAGGTGGTCCGCGGCGAGCTGGCCAAGGTGGCGGCCGAGGGCATCACCGAGGAGGAGCTGGGACGCGGTCAGGGCCAGCTGCGCGGTGGGCTGGTCCTGGGCCTGGAGGACTCCGGCTCGCGGATGGCGCGCATCGGCAAGGCCGAGCTGGTGCACACCGAGCTGCTGGGCATCGAGGAGGTGCTGCGGCGCATCGACGCCGTCACCCTCGAGCAGGTGCGCGACGTGGCCGCCGAGGTCTTCGCCCGGCCTGAGGTCCTCGCGGTGGTCGGCCCGGCCTGAGACCGGGCCGACCACCAGGGGGCTGCTCAGCCGCCGACGGGGCCCTCGTTGCGGGCTGCGTCGAGCACCCGGCGCACGTCCTGCGCCGGGGTCGGCGAGGACGGCGGCATGCCGACGGCCTGGCCGGGCTTGGCGGCCGAGGCGTCGGCCTCGGGGTCGAAGTAGACCGCGCCGTAGGCCGGGGTGCCCGGCTCGAAGCGCCAGCTGTCGGCGAGGCCGCCGGCCACGACCGTGTCGTAGCCCAGCGTGTCGAGGAACGCGGTGGCCTCGCGCAGCGCGGCCTCGTCGTCACCGGCGATCGGCAGCGCCGAGCGCTCCGGCGACCCGGTCGGACGGGCCAGCTCGGGCAGGTGGCCGTAGAAGATGTTGTTGAAGACCTTCACGACGCGGGCCTCGGGGAGGTGCTGCTGGACCCAGGCGCTGGTCGTGGTGCTGCGGTCGTCCAGCTCGGCGACGTTGCCGTCGCGCTGGGGGTAGTAGTTGCTGGTGTCGAGCACCAGCCGCCCGGCCAGCGCCTCGGCGGGGAGCGAGGGCACGGCCTTGAGGGGGACGGTGACGACGACGACGTCGCCGGCCTCCGCCGCCTCCTGGGCGGTGGCGGCCCGGGCCCGGGGGCCCAGCTCGGCCACCAGGTCGGTGAGGGTCTCGGGCCCGCGCGAGTTGCTGAGGACCACGTCGTGGCCGGCGGCGACCGCCAGGCGGGCCACGCCGCTGCCGATGTTGCCGCTGCCGATGAGTGCGAGTGTTGTCATGTCAGGAGAGCGCCGAGGGCGCCCTGACGATTCCCGCCCGCCAGGAGGCGGAGGTCACTGCCGTGGGTGGTCAGCCGATGCGCTTGCCGATGATGCCGACCACGGCCGGCGCCTTGCGCTGGACCACCGAGACGCGGAACCCGCCCTGGGCCAGGGCTCCCGACGCCTTCTCGACGATCGTCGGCACCTGCTCGGGCCGGGTCGCCTCGAAGAACAGGTAGACCGCTCCGCCGGGCAGCACCCGCTCGTGCAGCAGCGCGATCTCGTCGGCGCAGTCGCGCACCCAGAAGAGGTTGACGTTGAAGGCGTAGACCTTCGTCAGGCGCTTGACCGGGACCCGCAGGGTGGCGAGGTCGATCTGGCGCACCGTGAGCCGCCCCGCCTCGACGTACTGCGCGCAGCGCCGCTTGGTGCGGTCGACGCCGGACTCGGACCGGTCGATCGCGAAGACCTTGCCGGCCGTCACCCGGCTGCAGATCAGCTCGGCACCGGCGCCCGGGCCGCAGCCGATCTCGAGGACGTGGTCGTTCGGCTGGAGGTCCATGATGTCGACCGCCCACCGGATCCGCGCCGGAATCGTCTGCAGTGCCATGGCAGCAGCCTGCCAGAAACTCCGCCTCCCGTGTCGCGGAGGTCCCCCCTGGACGCTCCCCGCGTGTCGCGGAGCACGTGTGGGAGGCTGGGTGATCGTGACGGACGACGTGCGTGGGCAGGGTGGCCGGGGCGACGAGAGCGGCCCCGAGGACGGGCTGGCGGTGGGCGTGCTGGGTGCCCGCGGCAAGGTCGGGCGCGAGGTGTGCCGGGCGGTCGAGGCGGCCGCCGACACCCGTCTGGTCGCCGAGATCGACGTCGACGACGACCTGGAGGCCCTGGTGCGCTCCGGGGCCCGGGCGGTGGTGGACTTCACCCACCCCGACGTGGTCATGGACAACCTGGAGTTCTGCGTCTCCCACGGCATCCACGCCGTCGTCGGCACCACCGGCTTCGACGAGTCGCGGCTGCGGACGCTGCGGGGCTGGTTGGCCGACTCGCCCGGCACCGGCGTGCTCATCGCCCCGAACTTCTCGATCGGCGCGGTGCTGATGATGCGCTTCGCGGCCGCGGCCGCGCCGTTCTACGAGTCGGTCGAGATCGTCGAGCTGCACCACCCCGACAAGGCCGACGCGCCGTCGGGCACCGCACGGCACACCGCCGAGCTGGTCGCGGCCGCCCGCCGCGAGGCGGGGTGCGCCCCGGTGCCCGACGCCACCTCGACCGCCCTCGAGGGGGCCCGCGGCGCCGACGTCGAGGGCATCCGGGTGCACGGGCTGCGCATCCGCGGGCTGGTCGCCCACCAGGAGGTCGTGCTGGGCGGGGTGGGGGAGACCCTCACCATCCGCCACGACTCGCTCGACCGTGCCTCCTTCACCCCCGGGGTGCTGACCGGCCTGCGTGCCATCGCCTCGCGACCGGGCCTGACCGTGGGCCTGGAGCACCTGCTCGACCTCGACGTCTGAGCCGGGCCGCGCCGGTCGGCACCGTCTGCACCGGTCCGGCTCACCTTCCTGCAGCGCGAGAAGCTGAGGCACCCACACGGTTCCTCCGGCCCCCGGGCGTGCGACAGGGTCGGTGCCGCGGCGCCCGCTCGGAGGCGTCGCGGACGAGAGGGAACCGGATGAAGACCACGATGGGGCTGGCCACCGCCGCCGTCCTCGCCGTCGGCAGCCTCGGCGTCGCGACCGCAGCGACCAGCCAGGCAGCACCGACCGCGCCGACCACCACGACCGGCGCCACGACCGGCGCCACCACGTCGACCGCGTTGAGCGGCGTCCACGGGGCCGACGAGGCGCGCATCGCCGCGGCCGCCGTCGAGGCGCTGCGCGCCCATCCCCGCGCCGCCCGCGCCGGCGCCGGGCAGGAGGTCGAGGTGACCGACACCGTCGTCGACCCCGACGGCTCCACCCACGTGCGCATGGAGCGCACCTTCCGCGGCCTGCGGGTCCTCGGTGGCGACCTGGTCGTGCACCGGGGCGCCGGCGCCGCCCAGGACGCCGACGGCGCCGAGGGTGCCGCGTGGGAGGGCGTCTCGCAGACCCTCGACGCCCCGCTCGCGCTGGGCACCACGCCCACGCTCGGCGCCGACGCCGCCGGCGCCCGCGCGCTGGCGCCGGCGAAGGAGCTGCGCGAGGTCGGCCGGCTCGAGCGGTCCGGCCGGCCCATCCTGGTGGTCGACGCCCACGGCACCGAGCCGGTGCTGGCCTGGGAGGTCGTGGCCACCGGGGTGCGCGAGGACGGGACCCCCAGCCGCCTGGCCAGCTACGTCGACGCCCGCACCGGCCGGGTGCTGCGCCGCGAGGAGCAGATCCACACCGCCGACGGGCAGGGGGAGTCCCTCTACAGCGGCACCGTGCCGCTGCAGGTGACCCAGAAGGGCTCGGCGTACGAGCTGCGCGACGCCACCCGGGGCGGCAGCTACACCACCGACATGGGCGGGGCCACCGACGGCTTCGCCTGCTCGGCCTTCGGGTGGGGGTGCAAGAGCGGCACCATCGTGACCAGCCCCAGCACGACGTTCGGTGACGGCACCAACGCCGACCCCGACACCGCCGCGGCCGACGCCCAGTACGGCACCGCGGTGACCTGGGACTACTTCAAGGGCGAGCACGGCCGCGACGGGATCTTCGGCGACGGCTCGGGCTCCTACAACCGGGTGCACTACGGCCGCGACTACGTCAACGCCTTCTGGGACGGCCAGAAGATGACCTACGGCGACGGCGACGGCGTGAACTACGGTCCGCTGGTCTCCCTCGACGTCGCCGGTCACGAGATGACCCACGGCATCACCCAGAACACCGCGAACCTGACCTACTCGGGGGAGTCGGGCGGCCTCAACGAGGCCACCTCCGACATCTTCGGCACGATGGTGGAGTTCCACGCCGCCAACAGCGAGGACCCGGGCGACTACCTGGTGGGTGAGGAGTTCGACCTGCGCAACGGCCGGGGCTTCCGCCGGATGGACAACCCCATCGCCGACGGCAAGTCGCCCAACTGCTGGTCGAGCAACACCAAGAACCTCGACGTCCACTACTCCTCGGGCGTGGGCAACCACTTCTTCTACCTGCTGGCCGAGGGCTCGGGCGCGAAGACGTTCGGGGGCGTGGCGCACAGCTCCACCACCTGCGACGGCTCGACCCTCACCGGCATCGGTCGCGAGGCGGCCGCCGACATCTGGTTCCGGGCGCTGAACGTCTACATGACCTCCGGCACCACCTACGCCCAGGCCCGCACCGCGACGATCGACGCGGCCACGGACCTCTACGGCGCGGGCAGCACCCAGGTGGGCGCCGTGGCCGCCGCCTGGAGCGCGGTCTCCGTCTCCTGACCCCGTGACGTGCCGGCGCGCGCCCGTGGGGGCGGGCGCCGGCACGTGGGACGTACAGGCGCTCTCGAGGCGCGGGGGCTCAGCCCACGAGCAGGCGCAGCACGGCGGCGGTCGCGGCCGCCCCGGCCACCACCAGCAGGAAGGGCGCCCGCAGCACCAGCAGCCCGACCGCGGCCCCCAGCCCAGCGGCCCGGGCGTCCAGGACCAGCCGCTGGTCGGTCGAGGCCACCTGCACCGCGACCAGCGCGGCCAGGAGCGCCACGGGTACCAGGTCGGCGGTACGGCGCACCCAGCCCCGGTCCAGCACCGAGGTCGGCACCGCGAGGCCGGCCAGCTTGAGCAGGTAGCAGCCGACGCCACCGGCGAGGACGGCCAGCCACAGCCCGCTCACCGGGCCGCCCCGTCCGTCGGGGCGCCGCCGCGCACCGCGGCGAGCGCCCCGGCGAGCAGCGCCACGCCGCCGGCGGCCAGCACGGGCACGCCGGCAGCGGTCAGGGGCACCAGCCCGAGAGCGGCACCGGCGGCCAGCACGGCCACGGCCCGGTGCAGCGGGTCGGACAGACGGGGCCACAGCAGGGCCAGGAAGGCCGCGCCCACCGCGGCGTCGAGCCCGAAGGTCCTCGGGTCGCCGAGGACCGTGCCCCCGACGGCGCCCAGCAGGGTGAAGAGGTTCCACAGCACGAAGATGCCGCCCCCGGTGACCAGGAAGCCCAGCCTGGCCTGGGCGGTGGTCGGCCGGGTCACCGACATCGCGGTGGACTCGTCGATGAGCAGGTGGGCCGCCAGCACCCGCCGACGACCGCGCCAGCCCAGCAGCGGCCCCAGGCGCAGGCCGTAGAGGGTGTTGCGGGTGCCCAGCAGCCAGGCGGTCGCCGCTGCCGAGAGCGGCGCACCGCCGGAGGCGACGACCCCCACGAGCGCGAACTGCGAGGCGCCGGTGAACATCACCAGCGACAGCACGCAGGTCTGGGCGACCGAGAGGCCGGAGGCGACCGAGACGGCGCCGAACGAGACGCCGTACGTGCCGGTGGCCAGGGCGACGCCGAGGCTGTCGCGCACCACGGCCCGGCGGGCGTCGGCGTCCGGCGGGGCCGGGGAAGAGGACGGGGGGAGCGGACCGGTCACGCCCGGGACTCTAGGCCTGGTGCGGCTCCTGCGGCTGGGTGCCGTCGGCCAGCAGCGCCAGCAGCGCGCCGGTGCCGGCGCCGGCCAGCAGCCCGAGCGTCGCGGGCAGGGCGGCGGTGTCGAGAGCCACGAAGAGACCGGTCAGGGCGCCGAGGGCGACGAGGAGGCCAATGAGGAACGAGCGGTGCATCCGGGGAAGCGGTCCGAGCATGAGAGGTCCTTCGATCCGGTGCGGCCACGGTGGCCGCGTCCATCCTCTTCACCTCTACCCCGCCCGCTCACGGGCAATCCCGCCCGAAGAGGTGGTCCTGGGTGGAGCCGGGCGTCAGGACAGGTCGGTGTGCAGGCGCACCTGCTTGAGGGTGACCGCGCCGGTGCCGTCGAGGTCGAGCTCGCGGTGCGCGCCGTCGCTGTCCCACCCGGCGCCGACCAGGAAGGCACGGGTGGCGTCGTCGGTGGCCACCAGCCAGGTGACGGCCCGGGTGAACCGGTCGGCCCGCAGCGTGTCGACGGCCGCCTGCTGCAGCCGCGAGCCGTGGCCCTTGCGACGCTCGTCGGGGTCGAGGACCAGCTCGGTCAGCTCGCCGTCGGAGACCGGGTCGCAGTCGGGGTCGGTCGCGGGCGTGGTGATCGCGAACCCGACCACGCGGTTGCGCTCCAACGCGACCAGCGTGCGGTGCCGGGCGTCGGCAGGGCGCGCCAGCGCCTGGGCCCAGGCGGCGGTGACGGCCTCCAGCGCCTCGGGGCCCGAGGGCAGCGACTCCGCCGGCACCAGGCCGTCGTACATCACCGGCCAGGCGCGCAGCTGGAGCGCGGCGACGGCCGCGGCGTCCTCGGCCCAGGCCACGCGCACGGACACGTCGGCTGTCGGGCTGCTCATGCCCACGATCCTCTCAGGCGGGGGAGGAGAGGGGTGAGGCGGCGTGGGTAGTGTCGCCGGCATGGAGATCCGCAACCTCGGAAAGAGTGGCCTGAAGGTCTCGGCCATCTCGTACGGCAACTGGCTCACCCACGGTTCCCAGGTCGAGGAGGACGCCGCCACCGCGTGCGTGCGTCGCGCCCTCGACGAGGGCATCACCACCTTCGACACCGCCGACGTCTACGCCAACACGGCCGCGGAGACGGTCCTGGGCAAGGCCCTGGCCGGCGAGCGCCGCGAGGGCCTGGAGATCTTCACCAAGGTCTACTGGCCCACCGGTCCCGGGGCGCACAACGACCACGGCCTGTCGCGCAAGCACATCATGGAGTCGATCGACGCCTCGCTGCGTCGCCTGCAGACCGACCACGTCGACCTCTACCAGGCCCACCGCTACGACCACGAGACGCCGCTGGAGGAGACGATGGAGGCCTTCGCCGACGTCGTGCGCGCCGGCAAGGCGCACTACATCGGGGTCTCGGAGTGGCGTGCGGAGGAGATCCGCGAGGCCCACGCGCTGGCGCGCGAGCTGCACATCCCGCTGGTCTCGAACCAGCCGCAGTACAACCTGCTGTGGCGGGTGATCGAGTCGGAGGTGGTGCCTGCCTGCGAGGAGCTCGGCATGGGCCAGGTCGTCTGGTCGCCGATCGCCCAGGGCGTGCTGACCGGCAAGTACCGCGTCGGCCAGGAGCACCCGGCCGGCTCGCGGGCCACCGACGAGAAGGGCGGCGACAAGATGATCAGCCGCTGGCTGCAGGACGACGTGCTGCGCCGCGTCGAGCTGCTCGAGCCGCTCGCCGAGCAGGCCGGGCTGTCGATGGCCCAGCTCGCCGTGGCCTGGGTGCTGCAGAACCCCAACGTCTCGTCGGCGATCATCGGTGCCAGCCGGCCCGAGCAGGTCACCGACAACGTCAAGGCCGCCGGGGTGCGCCTCGACGACGACCTGATGGCCGCCATCGACGAGGCCGTCGCGCCGGTCGTCGAGCGCGACCCGGCGAAGACGACCTCACCGGCTCGGCGCGAGTTCGGCTGAGCCGGCCCCCGTGGGGCGGTGCGGCCGGGCCAGGTCCGCCGCGCGGCCCAGCCGCACCGCTCCCCAGGTCGAGAGCACCAGACCGAGCAGCACCACCCACCACCAGCCCGGGCGCACCGTGTCACCCAGCAGCGCCACGCCGACGGCGGCGGGCACGAACGTCTGCCCGACGTTCATCGGGGCGGTGGCCGAGGACACCGACGCCCGGTCCATGCCCAGCGAGTAGAGCCAGAAGGCCACCAGGCTGAAGGCCGGCACCGCCAGCGCGCACACCACCGCCCAGGCGCCCAACGGCAGCTCCACGCCGCGCACCGCCACGGCCGAGCCGGCGTAGCCCAGGCCCGCGAGCGTGCCGAGCCCGGCCGCCCCGACGCGGTGGCGCAGCGCGCTGGCCAGGCCCAGCAGGGCCGCGCCCGCCACCAGGGACAGCGCCAGCGCCGGCTCGGCGCGTGCCGCGCCGGCGCTGCCGGAGCCCGCCGCCAGCAGCACCAGGCCCAGCACCACGAGACCCACCGAGCCCCAGTGGGCGCGCCCCAGCGGCTCCTCGACGTGGCGCTGGGCCAGCGCCGCCACCGGCAGCGCCATCGCGACCGTGGCCTGGGCCAGGTAGAGCGGCAGCAGCCAGATCGCCGCGGCGTGCAGCACGAACCCGCCGAGGTAGGCGCTCAGCACCAGCCAGGTCCAGGGGTCGCGCACCGAGCGCGCGACGAAGGCGCCGAGGTGGACCGGCGGGGTGGGGTGGCGTCGTACGCCGTGGGCCTGCGCGACCGCGCCGACACCGAACAGCACGGCCCCGAGGAGTCCTGCGGCCAGTCCGCCGAGCTCGAGCGGGCCCACGACCCCGGCCTAGCGGTAGTGCTCGGGCAGGGTCTGCCCGATCTTGACCTGCGTCTTCGGCAGGCGCATGAAGCGCATCTGCATCGCGCGGGTGATGGCGTAGTAGGTGGTGCCCTTGTGCGACTCGTCGGGGAAGCGCGCGGTCAGCTCGCGGCGCAGCCGGAAGCGCAGCAGCACCATGTCCATGACCACCAGCAGCATCGTGAGCAGCAGGACCGAGCTGCCGAAGCTGGCCAGGCCCGGGTTGCCGGAGTAGCTCAGCACCATCGTCACCAGCAGGATCGGGATCATCAGCTCGACGAAGGAGAAGCGGGCGTCGACGAAGTCACGGGTGAAGCGGCGCACCGGGCCCTTGTCGCGCGCCATCAGGTAGCGCTCCTCGCCGGCCTTCATCCCGGCCTTGACCCGCGCCGTCGACTCGCCCCGCGCCGAGCGCTGGGCCTGGGCGATCTCACGACGGGTGCGCGGGGGCTTGGCCCGGGCCCGGGCCATCGCCTCGGCCTCCTTGCGCGTCGGGGTGGGTCGCCCCTTCGCGCCGGGGCGCTCGGACTCGGGGGCGCCGGTGGGGGACGCGGTGGTGTCCGCGACGGGCTCGCTCTTGCTGCGACGGAACAACGTGGGCCTTCTGGTGGGGGACGCCGTGGCGGCGTACGGGGCGTGGGGACTGGCCCTCCAGCCTACCGGCGAAGGGCCCCGACCCCCTCGCGGCACCTTGCCGTCCCGCCGTAGGGTGAGGTGAGGGTCGTCGGCGCCGCCGGCGTCTCGACGACCGACGCCCAGACCGACCGGAAGAGGGACCGCACCACCATGAGCCTCTGGAAGCGCATGACCTTGATCTTCCGCTCGAAGGCCAACACGGCCCTCGACCGTGCCGAGGACCCCCGCGAGACCCTCGACTACAGCTACCAGCGCCAGCTGGACCTGCTCTCGAAGGTGCGCCGCGGCGTCGCCGACGTCGCCACCTCGCGCAAGCGGGTCGAGCTGCAGATGAACCAGCTGCAGCAGCAGTCCGACAAGCTCCAGGCCCAGGCCCAGAAGGCGATCTCGGTCGACCGCGAGGACCTGGCCCGCGAGGCGCTGACCCGCAAGTCGGCGCTGAGCCAGCAGATCGAGGACCTGCGCACCCAGCACGCGCAGCTGCAGGGCGAGGAGGAGAAGCTCACCCTGGCCCAGCAGCGCCTGCAGGCCAAGGTCGAGTCCTTCCGCACCCGCAAGGAGACGATCAAGGCGACGTACACCGCCGCCGAGGCCCAGACCCGCATCAACGAGGCCATGTCGGGCATCGGCGAGGAGATGGGCGACGTGGGCCTGGCCATCCAGCGCGCCGAGGACAAGACGGCCAACATGCAGGCCCGCGCCGGCGCGATCGACGAGCTGATCGCCTCGGGCGCGCTCGACGACGCCAGCTCGCTCAACCGCGGCGACGACATCTCGCGCGAGCTCGACGCAATGAGCAGCCACTCCGACGTCGAGGCCGAGCTGGCCCGGCTCAAGGGCTCCTCGCAGCCCTCGGCGATCGAGGGCGGCGACATCCTCAGCCCCGAGGCCGAGAAGGCCGCGGAGCAGGAGCGCCCGGAGGGCCGGTCGTGATCGTCCGGATCCTCGGCGAGGGTCAGCTCGACCTGCCCGACGAGGCGCTGGAGCGGCTCAACGCGCTCGACGCGAAGGTCGAGGCCGCGGTCGAGGCCGGCGACGAGACCGCCTTCGCGTCCGCCCTGGCGGGGCTGCTCGACGCGGTGCGCGCCGAGGCATCGCCCCACGAGCTCGACAGCCTCGACGAGTCCGACCTGATCCTGCCGCCGGCCGACGCCACGATGGCCGAGGTCGCGCAGATGCTCTCCGACGACGGGCTCCTCCCCGGCTGAGCCTGCCGCGGGCCCGCTTGGCGCCACAGGGGAGGATGAGGACATGGCACGCACCCGTTTCGTCGGCGACGCCGGGCTGACCGCCCGGATGACGCTGGTCATGTTCCTGCTCGGCCTGCTGTTCGTCGTGCTGGTCGGCTCCCTGATGGCGATCTTCGCGCAGAGCTCGCCGGGCATCGCGGTGCTCATCGGCCTGGCCGGCATCGGCGTCGCGGTCTACCAGTGGTGGAGCAGCGACACCGTGGCCATGAAGGCCATGCGGGCACGCGAGGTGAGCCCGGAGCAGGCGCCCGAGCTGCACGGCATGATCGACCGCCTCTGCGCGATGGCCGACATGCCCAAGCCCCGGGTCGGCGTGGCCGACTCCCGCATCCCCAACGCCTTCGCCACCGGCCGGTCGCCGGACCGCTCGGTCGTGGTCGTCACCACCGGCATCATGCAGACCCTGAACGCCGAGGAGCTCGAGGGCGTGCTCGCCCACGAGCTGTCCCACGTCGCCCACCGCGACGTGCTGGTCATGACCGTGGCCTCCTCGGCCGGCATCGCCGCCGGGATGCTCACCTCGGGCGCCCGCTACGGGATGCTCTTCGGCGGCAACCGCCGTGACAACAACAACGCGCTCCCGGTGTGGCTGCTGGTCCTGCTGGTCAGCGTCGTCGTCTACGCCGTCAGCTTCGTGCTGCTCAAGCTGCTCTCGCGCTACCGCGAGATGGCCGCCGACCGGGCGGGGGCGTACCTGACGATGAAGCCCCAGGCCCTGGCCTCGGCGCTGCAGAAGATCACCGGCGAGATGGACTCGGTCCCGCAGAAGGACCTGCGCGCCAGCGCCGCCATGAACGCCTTCTTCATCGCCCCGGCGATCAAGGGGGTCTCGATGCGCAGCCTCACCTCCACCCACCCCAGCCTCGAGCAGCGGCTCGAGCAGCTGGCGAAGATCCAGGCCGAGCTCGGCCGTCCGACGGGCTGAGGCGGCCGTGGGCTTCCTCGACTCCATCCTGGGCCGCAGCCGGCCCAAGCAGGCCGACCTCGACGCGCTGTTCCTCGTGCCGAGCGCGGCCATCACCCTCCAGGCGTCGCTGGGGCTGCGGCCGACCGGGCGCGGCTCGGTCTGCTACCGCGCCGCCGGGGGAGCGGCCTTCGCCGAGACCGAGGCCGACATCCTCACCCTGCTGCGCGACGCCCCCGACGCCCCCGAGGTGAGCACCAGCCACGACGAGTTCGGCTACACGTGGCTGGTGGTCGACGACGACCCCGACGACGTGGCCGGGCTGTGCACCGACCTGCACGCCGTCAACACGACGCTGGAGGCGCAGGGCTTCGGCCCCGGGCTGCTGTGCTCGCTGGTGCCCTTCGAGGACGCCGCCGGACGGCGGGTGGGTCTGGTCTACCTCTACAAGCAGGGCACCTTCTACCCCTTCGCGCCGCAGCCGGGTGGGGCGCACCAGCGCGACAGCCTGCTCGAGATCAACCTGCGCGAGACGCTGAGCGGCGAGCTGCCGGTGGAGCAGCAGACCTCGCGGTGGCTGGCCCTGTGGGGCGCCCCCGGCCTCTAGCCGGCGGCTGCCCGACCCTGCCTGCGGGTTCGCCTGCGGGCGCTCAGGAACCGTCCCTAGACTGGCGCCCGTCCCGGCTGTGGCGCCCCTTCGTGCCCCCGAGCCACTGCCGGACCACAGGAGGAACGTGTGCTGAGCCCACTGGGCCCGCTGGTCGACCAGGCCACCGTCGAGGTGGACCGCCGACGCGTGGTGGAGATCGACCGCTACCAGGTGCTGCTCGACCCGCCGCGCAGCGACCTGGTCGCGCTGGTCGACATCGCAGCCCAGGTGGCCGACGTCCCGCTCGCCACGATCAACCTCATCACCGACGTCTCGCAGCACCAGATCGCCACCAAGGGCTTCGACGCCTCGGTGTGCTCGCGCGAGGACTCGATGTGCAACGTGGTGCTGCACGAGGGCGCCCCGGTCGTGGTGGCCGACGCCTCGAAGGACCCCCGCTTCGCCGACAACCCGTTCGTGACGGGGGAGATCGGCGAGGTCCGCTTCTACGCCACCCACCAGCTGGTCAGCCCGCAGGGCGTGGTCATCGGCACCCTGTGCGTCTTCGACACCGTCGCCCGGGAGATCACCGACGACCAGGAGCGCGCACTCGTGGAGCTGGCCGAGCGGGTGGTCGACCTGCTCGAGCTCGAGCTGCGCACCCGCGAGCTGGCGGCCTCCGTGGCCGAGCTCGAGCGCGCCCGCGACGAGCTGCAGCGCTCCAACAGCCAGCTCACGGCCTTCGCCGGCCAGGTCAGCCACGACCTGCGCAACCCGCTGACGACGGTGCGGATGTCGCTGTCGATGCTCGCCGAGGAGTCCGAGGAGGGTGCGCCCGACCCGGCGACCAGCACCTACCTGCTCTCGCGCGCCGAGCGGGGCACCGAGCGGATGCAGGCCCTCATCGACGACCTGCTGGCCTACGCCCGCATCGGCGGGCGGATCGCCAGCAAGCCCGTCGACCTGGGGCTCGTGGCGGCCGCCGTGCGCGACGACCTCGCCGAGGCGCTGAGCGGGGCCACGCTCGAGGTCGGCGAGCTGCCGGTCGTCACGGGCGACCCGGTGCAGCTGCGCGCGGTGCTGCAGAACCTGGTGGCCAACGCCGCGAAGTTCGTGCCCGCCGGTGAGACCGCGCGCATCCGCGTCGCCTCGCGCCGGGTCGAGGCGGGCTGGCGCATCGAGGTCGTCGACCACGGCCTGGGGATCGCGCCCGAGGACCGCGAGCGGGTCTTCGAGCCGCTCACGCGCACCCACGAGCAGGTACCCGGCTCGGGCATCGGCCTGGCCACCGTGCGCCGGGTCGTCGACGCGCACGCCGGCTCCATCGGCATCGAGGAGACCCCCGGGGGCGGTACGACCGTCTGGGTCGAGCTCCCGGCCCCGCCCGAGTAGTCCCGGCCGACCGGTCACTTCTGAACCATCGACCAGTCACCGCTGCCCCGACGTGGGTGCGAAAGTGACCGGTCGATGGTTCAGAAGTGACTGCTCGGCCGTCAGTCCTTGGCGGTCTTGCCGGGCAGGGCGAGCATCCGCTCGAGCGCGACCAGGGCCTGCTGCTCGGTGGCCGGGTCGACCTCGATCCGGTTGACGACGGTGCCGGCGACCAGCGACTCCAGCGCCCACACCAGGTGGGGCAGGTCGATGCGGTTCATCGTCGAGCAGTAGCAGACCGTGCGGTCGAGGAAGGCGATCGACTTGTCGGGGTGGCTGTCGGCGAGGCGCTTGACCAGGTTGAGCTCGGTGCCGATCGCCCACGACGACCCGGCCGGCGCGGCCTCGATCGTCTGGATGATGAACTCGGTGGACCCGACCAGGTCGGCCTTGAGCACGACCTCGTGGCGGCACTCGGGGTGCACCAGGATCTGGATCTCGGGGTCCTTGGCGCGCAGCTCGTCGACGACGTCGGGGGAGAAGCGGCCGTGCACCGAGCAGTGGCCCTTCCACAGGATCATCTTCGCGTCGCGCAGCTGCTCGGGGGTCAGGCCGCCGCTGGGGCGGTGCGGGTCCCAGACGACGCAGTCGTCGAGCGAGAGACCCATCTGCAGCACCGCGGTGTTGCGCCCGAGGTGCTGGTCGGGCAGGAACAGCACCTTGGCGCCGCCCTCGACGTCCGGCTTCTGGTCGTAGGCCCACTCCAGGGCGACCTCGGCGTTGCTGGAGGTGCAGACCACGCCGCCGTTGCGGCCGCAGAAGGCCTTGATGTCGGCGCTGGAGTTCATGTAGGTCACCGGGACGACGGCGTCCTGGATGCCCGCCTCGGCCATGGCGTCCCAGGCGGTCTCGACCTGCTGGAGACGGGCCATGTCGGCCATCGAGCAGCCGGCCGCGAGGTCGGGCAGCACGACCTGCTGGTCGGGGGAGGTGAGGATGTCGGCCGACTCGGCCATGAAGTGCACGCCGCAGAAGACGATGAACTCGGCGTCGGGACGGGCCGCGGCCTCCCGGGCGAGCTTGAAGGAGTCGCCGGTGACGTCGGCGAACTGGATGACCTCGTCGCGCTGGTAGTGGTGGCCCAGCACGAAGACGCGCTCGCCCAGCGCCTCTTTCGCCGCGCGGGCGCGCGCGACCAGGTCGGGGTCGGACGCCGCCGGCAGGTCACCGGGGCACTCGACCCCGCGCTCGGACTGCAGGTCGGTGCCACGGCCCAGCGGCAGCAGCGGGAGGTCGACGGTCGTCATGCCTCCATCGTAGGCGCCCCGCTCACAGCAGCGAGCCGTGGTGCAGGTAGGGCACCGGCGGGCGCATGCCGCGCAGCGCGAGGTAGCCGACCGTCCACACCTCCAGGCGCGCGGCCAGGCCGATGTCGAGGGCCCACTCGTTGGCGGCGGTGACGTGCCCGACCTCGGTCTGCGCCGGACCGTCGGCCAGCGCGGCCCACAGCAGCCGCCCCGCCGTACGACGGTTGGTCGCGGCGAGCAGCGCCACCGCGCCGTCGGGGTAGGCGTAGGCGTAGCCGGAGCCGGTGGAGGTCTCCGAGACCAGCAGCCGCGACTGCTCCACCAGCAGCGCGTGGTCGGGGCCGTGGGCGCTGCCACGCGCCTGGCGGTCCACCGAGTCGAGCAGGTCGACGTCGCCCGGGGTGCCCTCGCGGACCTTGTCGCCGGTGCCCAGCGGGATCGCCGAGCGGTCGACGGTGCCGCGCAGCACCATCTGGGGGTGCAGGGACAGCCCGGCCTGGCGGTAGACCCGCGCCGCCCGCGGGTCCGCCGAGCTGCAGATCATCCCGCGCAGCGCGCCGCGGCCGTGGTGCAGCGCCGCCGCGAGCAGCGGCTTGCCCGCGCCCCGGCCCTGGTGGCCCGGCCGGACGGCGTACGACGAGAGGATCCAGGTGCCCTCGCGCACCAGGGAGGTGGCGACCCCGACCATCCGTCCGTCCTCCTCCGCGACCCAGCAGCCACCCGGGTCGGTCCGCAGGAGGTGCTGGGTGCGCGCCTGCCACGAACGGCTGCGCCCCGGCTCGCGCGGCTCGGGGTCGGGCCAGGCCCGGGGCAGCGTGAGCCGGTCGAGGGCGTGGAAGCTCTCCGAGGTGACCTGCTCGGCCTCCGCCACGTCGGCGGGACGCATCGGGCGGATGGCGGCGGTCGGGCTGGGCACGCCCCCACCGTAGGGGCGGACCGGCGCGGGCCGCCTGCGAGGATGCGCGCATGCGAGTCCTCGTCGCCCCCGACAAGTTCGCCGGCACCCTCACCGCGGTCGAGGCCGCCGAGGCGATCGCCGCCGGCTGGCGTCGCCACGCCCCCGACGACGAGCTCGACCTGGCGCCGATGTCGGACGGCGGGCCCGGCTTCGTCGACGTGCTGCACGCGACCCTGGGCGGCGAGCTGCTGGTGGCCACCGTCGAGGGACCGCACGGCGAGGAGGTGCCGGCGACCGTGCTGCTGGTCGGCGACACCGCCTACGTCGAGAGCGCCCAGGCCTGCGGGCGCCAGCTCGTCACCGAGGGCGGGGCCGAGTTCGCCACCACCGTCGGCGTGGGCGAGCTGCTCGTGGCCGCGCTCGGCACCGGCGCCGCCACGGTCGTGGTCGGCCTGGGCGGGAGCGGCACCAACGACGGGGGAGCGGGCCTGCTCGACGCCCTCGGCGCCCGGCCCGACGCCGGCCAGCTCGACGGCGGGCCGGTCCTCTTCGGCGACCTGGGCCGGGTCGACCTGGCGCCCGCGCGCGCCCTGGTCGCAGGGCGACGGCTGGTGGCCGCCACCGACGTCGACAACCCCCTGACCGGGCTCTTCGGCGCCACCAAGACCTACGGCCCGCAGAAGGGCATCGGCGAGGACCGGATCGCCGAGGTCGACGGCTGGCTCGAGCAGCTGGCCGAGGCCACCGACCGGCGTACGTCGCTCGGCAAGGGCGCGGGGGCCGCCGGCGGCCTGGGCCACGCACTGCTGTGCCTGGGCGCGGTCCGCGAGCCCGGCATCGCCCTGGTCGCCGAGGCGGTCGGGCTGGCCTCCCGGGCGCGGGCCGCCGACCTCGTGGTGACCGGCGAGGGTGCCTTCGACTTCTCCAGCCGCTCGGGCAAGGTGCCCTACGGCGTCGCCGAGGTCGCGGGCGAGGCGCTGCGACCCTGCGTGGCCCTGGCCGGGCAGGTGCTCGTCGGCTCGCGCGAGATGCGCGCGCTCGGCGTGGAGTCGGCGTACTCGCTGGTCGACCTCGTCGGTGAGCAGCGGGCCTTCGAGGACCCGGTCGGCAGCCTCGAGGCGCTCGCGGAGCGCGTCGCCCGGACGTGGTCGAGGGAATAACCCCGGGTGGCCTACCCTTGACCCAGGGACCGCTGCTCGTCGTCGACGTGCCGGCGGCCCGCACCAGACCACGCACCACGCAACCCATGTTGGGAGCACAGACATGACCGAGCAGGTGGAGACCACTCCTGAGCGTCGCACCGACAGCATCAACCTGAGCCCGGTGGCGGCCGAGAAGGTGCAGAGCCTGCTGAGCCAGGAGGGCCGCGACGACCTCGCGCTGCGCATCTCCGTCCAGCCCGGTGGCTGCTCGGGCCTGCGCTACCAGCTCTTCTTCGACGAGCGCACCCTCGACGGCGACGTCGTCACCGACTTCGACGGCGTCAGCGTCGTCGTCGACCGGATGAGCGTGCCCTACCTCAACGGCGCGATGATCGACTTCGTCGACACCATCGAGAAGCAGGGCTTCACGATCGACAACCCCAACGCCACCGGCTCCTGCGCCTGCGGCGACAGCTTCAACTGAGCAAGGACGCGCCAGTGACGAGGACGCGCCAGCGGACTCGTCGTCGGTGGTCGAGCAAGGCGCACGGCTGAGCCTGCGAAGCCGTGACCGCCGTGTCGAGACCCGGTGACGGGCGGGACCACCCCAGCCACGGCCTCAGCACCAAGACGCACAGCAACAACGAAGCCCCCGGACCGACCAGGTCCGGGGGCTTTGTCGTACGTCAGGGGCGCGGGGCCAGGTTGCTGAGGACCTCACGGGGTCTCGACACGCGGACCGCGGCTTCGTTCCTCAGCCGCGCCGCTTGCTCGACCTGGACCGAGCGACGTCCGCTCCGCGACCGTCTCAGTCCAAGTGCAGCGACAGCGCGTTGGCCAGCCGCTGGGCGGCCTCGCCGACCTCGATGTCGCGCTTGCGCACCTCGCGCGGGAAGTCGTCGAAGCGGATGCTGGGGGCGGGGCGGCGTGCGGCCCGGGCCACCGAGGCGGCGGCAGCGGCCTCACGGCCCACCGCGAGGTGCAGGGCGCGGCCGGCGGCCTCGCAGTCGGCACCCATGTCGCTGACGCAGGCCAGGTCGTCGTAGGGCAGCCGGGTGCGGGAGTCGCGGGCGCCGACGGGGCCCGAGGAGGGCGTCGAGGAGGGAGTCGAGGGGGTCATGGTCGCGACGCTAGGGGCTACTGGGGGGTACTCCCAGCACTACCCGCAGGTAGTGTTCGCGCCGTGCCCGACACCACTTCTGCGCCCGTGACCGACGCCGTGCCCGGCGGACCGCTGCTGGTGGCCGGGTCGATCGCGACCGACCACCTGATGAGCTTCGCCGGCAGGTTCGAGGACTCGCTGGTGGTCGAGCAGCTGCACAAGCTGTCGGTCTCCTTCCTGGTCGACGACCTCGAGATCCGCCGCGGCGGGGTGGCGCCCAACATGTGCTTCGGGATGGCCCGCCTGGGCCTCTCCCCGGTGCTGGTCGGCTCGGCCGGCGAGGACTTCGCCGACTACCGCTCCTGGCTGGAGCGCCACGGTGTCGACTGCGACCACGTGCACATCTCGGAGACGCTGCACACCGCCCGCTTCGTGTGCACCACCGACTCCACGATGGCCCAGTTCGCCTCGTTCTACCCCGGTGCGATGAAGGAGGCGCGGCTCATCGAGCTGGCCCCCATCGTGGCCAGGGTCGGCCAGCCCTCGTTCGTGCTGATCGGCGCCGACGACCCCGACGGGATGCTGCGCCACACCCAGGAGTGCCTGCAGCGCGGCTACCCCTTCATCGCCGACCCCAGCCAGCAGCTGGCCTTCGGCGAGGGCGGCCTGATCCGCCAGCTCGTGGAGGGCGCCGCGATCCTCTTCAGCAACGAGTACGAGTCGCACCTGATCGAGCAGAAGACCGGCTGGTCCTCCGAGGACGTGCTGGCCAGGGTCGGCGTCCAGGTGACCACGCTGGGCGCCGAGGGCGTGCGGGTGTGCCGCGCGGGCGAGGAGGACATCGTGGTGCCGGCCGCCAAGAACGTCACCGCCGTGGAGCCGACGGGTGTCGGCGACGCGTTCCGCGCCGGCTACCTCGCCGCGACCGCGTGGGGCCTCGACCTGACCCGCAGCGCCCAGGTGGGCTGCGTGCTGGCGGCGTACGTCGTGGAGACCGTGGGCACCCAGGAGTACACCTTCACCCCCGAGCAGTTCCTGGGCCGCGTCGAGGAGTCGTACGGCGCCGAGGCGGCCGCCGACGTCGCCCCGCACCTGGCCTCGGTGCGCTAGGTCCTGCGCCGCACCAGGTAGCGCGGCACGCCGTCGTCGGCGGTGTCCTCGCCGACGTACTCCTGGTCGCGCATGCGGCACCAGGCGGGGACGTCGACGCGCGCGGCAGCGTCGTCGGCGACGACCGCCAGCACCGCGCCGACCTCGAGACCCGGCAGCGCCCGGGCGAGGTCGATGATCGGCAGCGGGCACAGCCGGCCGCGGCAGTCGAGCTCGAGCGCGACCGGTGCCGGGCTCACATGCCCACCCGGGCGCGCAGGTCGGCGACCACGCCGGGCAGCACCGCCAGCAGCCGCTCGACGTCGTCGGCACCGGTGTCGCGGTGCAGCGAGACGCGGGCGTTGCCGTGGGTGAGCGCGCCCATCGCGGCCAGCACGTGGCTGGGCTCGAACGACGACGAGGTGCAGGCCGAGCCGCTGGCCACCCCGAAGCCGTGCCGGTCGAGCTCGTGGACCAGCGCCTCGCCGTCGACGTAGAGGAACGAGAAGGTCACCAGGTGCGGCAGCCGCTCGACCGGGTCGCCGACCACGTCGACGTCGGGGATGGTCGCGACCCCCTCGCGCAACCGGTCGACCAGGGCGTGCTGACGGGCCGCGACCTCCGCGCGCTCGGCCTCCACCGCCTGCAGGGCCGCAGCGGCCGCCAGGGCCGCCGGCACGTTCTCGAAGCCGCTGGTGCGCTCGTCGACGCGGTCGTCGCCGGGGAAGGGCGAGGCCCAGCGGGCGCCCTTGCGCACCAGCAGGACCCCCACGCCGGGCGGGCCGCCCCACTTGTGGGCCGAGGCGGCGGCCGCGTCCCACCCGGTCGGCAGCGGCAGGCGACCCGCGCTGGCGCAGGCGTCGACGAAGAGCGGCACCCGGGCCTCCAGGCGCGCCGCGACCGCGGCGACGGGCTGGACCGTGCCGACCTCGTGGTTCGCGGCCTGCACCGCGACCACGGCGGTGGTGGGGGAGAGGAGGTCCTCGACCGCGTCGGGCGAGACCCGGCCGAGCCGGTCGACGGGGACCACGGCGCCTGGCTGGCCGCTGCGCCGGGCCGCCCACGCCGCGGCGTGCCCGACCGCGGAGTGCTCCACGGCACTGACCAGGGTGGCCTCGCGCCCGTCGGCACGGCCCTCGAGGAGGCCCAGCAGCCCGCGGTGGACGGCCTCGGTGCCGGAGCCGGTGAAGCTGACCTCCTCGCGGCGCACGCCCAGGCAGCCGGCGACCACCTCCCGGGCGTTGTCGAGCAGCAGCCGGGCGTCGCGACCGCTGTGGTGCAGCCGTCGCGGATCGCCCCAGCCCCGCTCGTGGGCCGCGGCGAGCACGTCGCGGGCGGCGGGGTGCAGCGGCTCCCCGGAGGCGGCGTCGAGGTCGACCGGCGCGGCATATGTCACAACCGCCACGGTAGGCCACCCTGTGCGCCCCGACCGGTGGCGGGCGGGGTACTCTGGCGCCAACTTCTGATCGCTTGAGAGGAAGGCTCGTTCGTGAGTCTGCAGCTCCCCCAGATGGCACCAGGACGTCGGTGGGCCACGGCCCGTCGTGCGGGCCTGGGCGCCACGCTCGGCCTCGGCCTCGTGCTGCTCGCCGGCTGTTCGTCGGAGTCCCGCGGTGAGTGGGAGCGCCTGGCCATGCCAGAGCCCATCACCGAGCAGGGCGAGGCCACCCTGAACCTGTGGCAGGGGGCGTGGATCGCTGCCCTCATCACCGGTGTCGTGGTCTGGGGCCTCATCGCCTGGGTCGTGGTGGCCTACCGCCGTCGCAGCGACGACGAGATCCCCGTCCAGACGCGCTACAACCTGCCGCTGGAGATCTTCTACACGGTCGCGCCGATCATGATGGTCGTGGTGTTCTTCGCCCACACCATCCGGGTCCAGGACATCGTGCTCGAGGAGTCCCCGGCCCCCGACAACATCGTCGAGGTCACCGCGCAGAAGTGGTCGTGGACCTTCAACCACGGTGTCGGCGCGGTCGACGTCGCGGCCAACGAGGACAACGAGGACGACGAGTACCCCTACGAGGGCTACGCCTACGTCGCCGGCACCCTGACCGACGTGCCCACCCTGGTGCTCCCCGTCGGGCAGACCACCCGCTTCAACCTGCACTCGCCCGACGTCATCCACGACTTCGGCGTGCCCGGCTTCCTCGTCAAGATGGACGTCATCCCCGGTCGGGTGAACTCCTTCGAGGTCACCCCCAAGACCGAGGGCACCTTCAAGGGCAAGTGCTACGAGCTCTGCGGTGCCTACCACTCGCGGATGCTGTTCAACGTCGACGTCGTCAGCGCCGAGGAGTACGACGCCCACGTCGCCTCGCTGGCCGCGGCCGGTGCCGAGTCGGCCCTGCCGATCCTGGGCGGCGACGACACCCGTACCCAGGTGGGCCTCGCGTCCGCCGAGACCGAGGGGGAGGGCCAGTGAGCGCCGCTTCGACGCCCGCCGCGGCCCGCAAGCCGCTGGGCCAGATGGTCGTCCGCATGCTGACGACCACCGATCACAAGCTGATCGGCAAGATGTACCTGGTCACCTCGTTCGCCTGGTTCCTCGTCGGCGGCGTGATGGCCCTGCTGATCCGTTCCGAGCTGGCCTACCCGGGCCAGCAGGTCGTCAACGAGGAGCTGTACAACCAGCTCTTCACGATGCACGGCACGATCATGCTGCTGCTCTTCGCGACCCCGCTGTTCTTCGGCTTCGCCAACGTGATCATGCCGATCCAGATCGGCTCGCCCGACGTGGCGTTCCCGCGGCTGAACATGTTCAGCTACTGGCTGTTCCTCTTCGGCGGCCTGATCGCCGCCTCCGGCTTCCTGACCCCGCAGGGTGCGGCCTCCTTCGGGTGGTTCGCCTACACCCCGCTCTCCGACGCCATCAACAGCCCCGGCGTCGGCGGCGACCTGTGGATCATGGGCCTGTGGATGGCCGGCCTGGGCTCGATCCTGGGTGCGGTCAACTTCATCACCACGATCATCTGCATGCGCGCGCCCGGCATGACCATGTTCCGGATGCCGCTGTTCGTGTGGAACACGCTGGTCACCAGCCTGCTCGTGCTCGTCGCCTTCCCGGTGCTGGCCGGCGCGCTGCTGTCCCTGGAGGCCGACCGCATCCTGGGCGCGCACGTCTTCGACACCGCCCACGGCGGCGCCATCCTGTGGCAGCACCTGTTCTGGTTCTTCGGCCACCCCGAGGTCTACATCATCGCGCTGCCGTTCTTCGGCATCGTGACCGAGATCTTCCCGGTCTTCAGCCGCAAGCCGCTCTTCGGCTACGTCGGCCTGGTCGGGGCGACGCTGGGCATCGCGATCCTCTCGGTCGCGGTGTGGGCGCACCACATGTTCGTCACCGGCGCGGTGGACCTGCCGTTCTTCTCGGGCATGACGTTCCTGATCGCGGTGCCGACCGGAGTGAAGTTCTTCAACTGGATCGGCACGATGTGGGGCGGCTCGCTGTCCTTCGACACCCCGATGCTGTGGTCGATCGGCTTCCTGACCACCTTCCTGTTCGGTGGCCTGACCGGCATCATCCTGGCCAGCCCGCCGCTGGACTTCCACGTCTCGGACTCCTACTTCGTGGTGGCCCACTTCCACTACGTGGTCTTCGGCACCGTGGTGTTCGCGATGTTCGCCGGCTTCTACTTCTGGTGGCCCAAGTTCACCGGGCGGATGCTCGACGAGCGGCTCGGCAAGCTGCACTTCTGGATCCTCTTCATCGGCTTCCACCTGACCTTCCTGGTCCAGCACTGGCTGGGTGTCGAGGGCATGCCGCGCCGCTACGCCGACTACCTGCCCGACGACGGGTTCACCCTGCTCAACCAGGTCTCCACGGTGGGTGCCTTCCTGCTGAGCCTGTCGATGCTGCCGTTCTTCTACAACGTGTGGGTCTCGCGCAACGCGCCGCTCGTCGAGGTCGACGACCCGTGGGGTTGGGGCCGCTCGCTGGAGTGGGCCACCTCGTGCCCGCCGCCGCGCCACAACTTCGTGACCATCCCGCGCATCCGCTCGGAGTCGCCGGCCTTCGACCTGCACCACCCGGAGATCGCCGCCATCGAGCTCGAGGAGAACGACGCGGCGCGCAACGGTGACTTCGCGGACGCCCCCGACATGGCCGGGCGCGAGCAGGTCGTCGGCGAGCGCACCGGCACCCGCACCAGCACCGACGAGGGGCAGGACAGCTGATGAAGGCCGAAGCGATGATCTTCGCGATCTGCACCGCGTTCCTGGTGCTGGTCACCCCGGCGTACTGGTTCATCACCAGCGCCGGCGACACCGGTGGCGACTGGACCGGCACGTCCGCGCTGACGATGACCACGCTGCTGACCATGATGGTCACCTTCTACCTCGGCTTCCACGCCAAGAAGATGGAGCCGCGGCCCGAGGACCGCAAGGACGCCGAGATCGCCGACGGCGCCGGCGAGCTGGGCTTCTTCCCGCCCTACTCGTGGTGGCCGCTGTGGGCGGCGCTGACCCTGGGCACGATCGTGCTCGGGCTGGCGATGACCGCCTGGTGGCTCGCCATCATCGGTGGCGTCCTGGGCGCCGTGGCCACCTCCGGGCTGGTCTACGAGTACTACCGCGGGGAGCACGCTCACTGAGCGGGCGCCCCACCCGGCTCCACCACGACGACTCCGCCGCCTCCGGGCCGCGGAGTCGTCGTGCGTCAGGAGCCCCCTTTACCCTGGCTGCATGACACCAGCGCTCACCGGTGCCTCCCGTCACCGCCGTCGTCTCGCGTCCCTGGCCGCCCTGGCACTCTCCCTGGGCGTGCTGAGCGCCTGCGAGGGCGACCCCGGGACCTCCGGCGAGCAGAGCGACGCCGTGGGCGGTGCCGGGGACTCCACGGCCGCGCAGGCGCCCCGGGTGGTGGTGCGCAGCAACGTGCGCAAGGGAGCCCAGGACGTGCCCGTCGACACCCTGCTCGAGGTGGGCGCCGACCACGGTGACCTGCTGGGCGTCGAGGTCTCCTCGCCGCAGGGACGGCTGCCCGGCCGCCGGCGCGACGACGGCACCTGGCGCGCCGCCGAGCGGCTCGAGCCGGGCACGGCGTACGTCGTGCGGGCACGGGTCAGCGGCCCGGACGGCCCCCAGGTGCGCGAACGTCGCTTCAGCACCGTCGAGCTGTCCCTGGCCCAGCAGACCTACGCCTCCGTCGCCCCGCTCGCCGGCGAGACCGTCGGGGTCGGGATGCCGGTCGTCGTGCAGTTCGACGTGCCGGTCACCGACCGCGCCGCCATGGAGCGCGAGATGCACGTCGAGGCCACCCCGGCCCAGGTCGGGAGCTGGCACTGGCTCAGCGACACCGAGGTGCACTACCGGCCCCGGGACTACTGGGAGGCCGGCAGCGAGGTCGTCGTCGACCTCGACGTCAACGGCGTCGACGCCGGGGGCGGGGTCTACGGCCAGGAGAGCCGCGAGGTGGCCTTCACGGTGGGGGAGTCCCACGTCTACCGGGTCGACGCCCAGGCCCACACCATGCAGGTGCTCGCCGACGGCGAGCTGCTGCGCACCATCCCGATCACCACCGGCAAGGCCGGCTTCACCACCCGCTCGGGCACCAAGGTGGTGATGGAGAAGTACGAGTCGAAGCGGATGGACTCCGAGACCGTCGGCATCGGGGGCGACGAGGCCTACGACATCGCCGACGTGCAGTGGGCGATGCGGCTGACGAGCTCGGGGGAGTTCATCCACGCAGCCCCCTGGTCGGTCGGCAGCCAGGGCAGCGCCAACGTCTCGCACGGGTGCACCGGCATGAGCACCGAGCAGGCCGCCTGGCTCTACGCCATGACGCGCCGCGGCGACGTGGTCGAGTACACCGGCACCGACCGGCCGATGACCCTCGACAACGGCTTCGGCGACTGGAACGCGACCTGGCGCGAGTACCGCGCCGGCTCCGCGCTCGGCTGAGACGCAGAAGGCCCCCACCCGATCGCTCGGGTGGGGGCCTTCGTCGTGGAGCTGAGGTGCTCAGTGGCTCCCGCGCAGCGTCTCGCCCTCGACGGCGTGGTGGCCGTCGAACTGGTGGCCGTCGGCGGAGTGGCCCTCCATCGGCGCCTGCAGCTCGTGCTCGTGCTCGGCGTGGTGGTGCGCCTCCTCGAGCTCGGCCGCGGTGGGCTTCTGGACGTTGTCGGCGTACCAGAGCTTGTTGAGCTTGGCCCGCAGACCGCTGAGGCGCCCGCCGGGGGTGCGGACCCCGTTCTCGTCGGTCTCCGCCTCCGGCGTCCACATCTCGTCGCGGTCGCGAGCCGTGAGGGTGTACGCCGACGACGGCGTGATCGGCAGGTGCCGCTCGCTGTAGCCGCCCTCGGGGGAGCGCATGATCACGCCGGTCTCGTAGCCGTGGAGCAGCTTCTCCTGGTCGTGACGCTGCAGGGAGATGCACCAGCGGCGAGCGATCATGAAGGCGATGACCGGGCCCACGAAGACCGCCACCCGCATGAAGTAGGTGATCTGGTTGATGCTCAGGTTGAGTTTGATCGCGATGATGTCGTTGCCGCCCGCGGCCCACATCAGGCCGTAGAAGGTCATCAGGGCCACCATCAGCGCGGTGCGCGTCGGCGCGTTGCGCGGACGCTCCAGCAGGTGGTGGTCGCGCTTGTCGCCGGTGATCCAGGACTCGATGAACGGCAGCAGGAGCAGGATCGTGAACATCAGGCCGGGCAGCACGATGATCGGCAGGAAGACGTTCCAGGCCATCGTGTAGCCGAACAGGTGGGTCTCCCAGCCGGGCATGATGCGCAGCGCGCCGTCGGGCCAGCCCATGTACCAGTCGGGCTGCGAGCCGGCCGTGACCTTGGTCGGGTCGTAGGGGCCGAGCTTCCAGACCGGGTTGATGTTGAGCAGTGCACCCATCACCGCGGTGACGCCGAAGACGATGAAGAAGAAGCCACCGGCCTTGGCGGCGTACACGGGGAGCATCGGGAAGCCGACGACGTTCTCCTCGGTGCGGCCGGGACCAGGCCACTGCGTGTGCTTGTGGTAGACGAGCAGCAGCATGTGGGCCGCGATCAGCGCCAGGAGCAGGCCCGGCAGCAGCAGCACGTGGATGGTGTAGAGGCGCGGGATGATCGAGTCACCCGGGAACTCGCCACCGAAGAGGAAGAACGACATGTAGCTGCCGACCACCGGGACCGACTTCATGAAGCCGTCGGCGGCACGGATGCCGGTGCCCGAGAGCAGGTCGTCGGGCAGCGAGTAGCCGGTGAAGCCCTCGAGCGTGCCGAGCAGCAGCAGCAGCGAGCCGATGACCCAGTTGAGCTCACGGGGCTTGCGGAACGCGCCGGTGAAGTAGACGCGCAGCAGGTGGATCATCATCGAGGCGATGAAGATGTTGGCCGCCCAGTGGTGCATCTGGCGCATCAGCAGGCCGCCGCGGACGTCGAAGCTGATGTTGAGCGTGGAGGCCATCGCCTCCGACATGTGCAGCCCGCGCAGCTGGTCGTAGGAGCCCATGTAGGTCACCTCGGCCATGCTCGGCCGGTACCAGAACGTGAGGAACACGCCGGTCAGCAGCAGCACGACGAAGCTCCACAGAGCGATCTCGCCGAGCATGAAGGACCAGTGGTCGGGGAAGACCTTGCGCAGGTTCTTCTTCATGGCCGTGCCCAGGCCCAGGCGCTCGTCGGCCCAGTTGGCCACGACGCCGGCCTTGCCCGGCTTCTTGGCCGTCGCGGCCGAGCTGTTGCTCGTCGCGGTCTTGCTGGTGTCGATGCTCACAGCTCCGCCTCACCCTGGTCGCCGATGTCCTTGTGGTCACGCGTCCAGTAGCTGGGCCCCACCGGCTCGGTGAAGTCGCTCTGGGCCACCAGGAAGCCCTCGGCGTCGACGGCCAGCGGCAGCTGGGGCAGGTGCCGGGCAGCCGGGCCGAAGACGACGCGACCGGAGTCGGCGAGGTCGAAGGTCGACTGGTGGCACGGGCACAGCAGGTGGTGCGTGGTGCGCTCGTAGAGCGAGATCGGGCACCCGACGTGGGTGCAGATCTTGGAGTAGCAGACGATGCCGTCGACCGACCAGTTGTCGCGTCCCTCGCCGGGGATGACGTCGTCGGGGTCCATGCGGACCACGACCACCGCGGCCTTGGACTTCGCGACGTGCAGCTCGACACCCTCGATCTCGGGGTAGCCGTTCTCCTCGGTCGGGAAGATCGCCTCCGGCTCGGCGTTGACCAGGTCGCCGACCTCGAGGTCGGAGGCCCGGATCGGGGTGCCGATGACGTCGCGCACGACGCGCATGTCGGGCTTCCAGATCGTGTTCTCCAGACCCGCGTTCGGGCCCGCGGCGGCGGCCTGGCTCGGGGTCGGGCCGAGGTCGCGGAAGAGCACGACGGCCGGGGCCAGCAGCAGGGTCACCGAGCCGAGCAGCGAGTTGCGGATCAGCGGCCGGCGGGTGATGCCGGACTCCGCGACACCCGCGTCGAGCGCGGCCAGCGTCGCGGCGCGGTCCTCGTCGGAGGAGCGGGCGGGGTGGCGCATCTCGACCATCTCGTGGTCGGCCATCAGCTTGCGGGCCCACTGGATGATGCCCACGCCGATGAGCAGCAGCGCCATGCCCAGGGTCATGCCCAGGGCGAGGTTCGAGGCGCCGTACCCGCCGAAGGTCTGCCAGTTGTCGCCCACGTCGAGGGTGAAGTAGGCGACCAGGAACAGGATGGCGAAGACGGAGGAGAGCCCGAACATCGCAGCGACCTGGCGCTCGGCGCGCTGGGCGGCCTTGTCGTCGATGTCGGTGGGACGCCAGGTGTGCTCGGGCAGGCCCGGGTTGGCGATCGGCTCCTCGGTGGTGGCCGGGAGGTTCTGGTGGGACGCGCCGTGCGTGTCGTGCTGGATGTCGCTCACGGCGCCACCTTCTTCTTCGTCGAACGGGTCGTGTGAGCAGCGATCCAGATGGCGAAGGCGACCAGGCCGCCCATGCCGACCACCCAGGCGAACAGCCCGTCGGTCACCGGGCCGAGACCGCCCATGCCGAAGCCGCCGTAGGAGGGCTGCTCCTCGAGGGACTTCAGGTAGGCGATGACGTCGCGCTTCTCCTCGGGGGAGATGTTGCCGTTGCTGAAGCTCGGCATGTTCTGGGGACCGGTGAGCAGGGCCTCGTAGATGTACTTCTCCTCGACACCGTGCAGCGCCGGGGCGTAGCCGCCGTGGGGCATGGCGCCGCCGGCACCCTCGAAGTTGTGGCAGGCGGTGCAGTTGGTGAGGAAGATCTGGCCACCGCGCACGACGGCGGCCTCCTTCGCGTCGTCGTCGAGACCCTCGATGGAGTAGTCCGACTCGTCGGGGATCGCGGGGCCGGGGCCCAGCGAGGCGACGTACGCCGCCAGCTGGGCGGTCTCCTCGTCGGAGTACGTGGCGGGCTTGCGGGGCGCCTGGGCGCCCGGCTGCGCCATCGGCATCCGGCCGGTGCCGACCTGGAAGTCGACGGCGGCGGCGCCGACCCCGACCAGCGAGGGGCCGAGGACATTGCCGTTGATGGTGCTGACGCCCTCGCCGTTGAGGCCGTGGCAGCTCGAGCAGCCCACGAGGAACAGCTCGCGGCCCTTCTCGACCTCGATGGCCAGGGTGTCGGAGTCCTGCGCCTGGGCCGGGGCCAGGGCGGTGTAGAGACCGCCGGCGGTCACGAGACCGACCAGCAGCAGGACGAGGCCGGCCAACGGCCCGCGACGGTGTCGGGAGAGGCGACCGGCGGAGCGGTTCACGAAGCGCACTGGGGATCCTTGGGTTCGGGGTGCAGCGTCTCGGGGCGTTACTTCACAAGATAGATCGTGGCGAAAAGACCGATCCAGACGACGTCGACGAAGTGCCAGTAGTACGAGACGACGATGGCGCTGACTGCCTGCTCGTGGGTGAACTTGCGAGCCAGGTAGGTGCGGCCCAGCACGAGGAGGAAGGCGATGAGACCGCCGACCACGTGGATGCCGTGGAAGCCGGTGGTCAGGTAGAACATCGTGCCGTAGGCGGAGTCCTGGATGGTCACGCCCTCCTGGATCAAGGTGGCGTACTCGACGGCCTGGCCGGCCACGAAGATCGCACCCATGACGTAGGTCAGGATGAACCACTCGCGCAGGCCCCACAGCTTGAACTGCAGCAGCGACCCGGTGCGCCCGGCCTGACCGCGCTCGGCGGCGAAGACGCCGAGCTGGCAGGTCAGCGAGGACAGCACCAGGATCGTGGTGTTGGTCAACGCGAAGGGCACGTCGAGGAGCTGGGTGTTCTGCTCCCACAGGTCGGGACTGACCGAGCGGATCGTGAAGTACGACGCGAAGAGCGCCGCGAAGAACATCAGCTCGCTCGAAAGCCAGATGATGGTCCCGACACTGACCATGCTGGGTCGGTCGTGGTGCCCGTGCAGACGGGATGCTGGGAGGGTTGCCGCTGTCGCCACACGAGCATTATGGCCTGCGATCTCGCAGAGGCCACCACGACCCCCGGTTAGTGCCGGGTCATAAAGTTCACAGTGTGCAGATTCCCGCGTTCCCCGCCGATCTGGCCGCTCCCGTGGTGGTCGCGCTGACGGCCGACCCGGACCTCCCGGCCTTCTCCCTGGGCCAGGTCCTGGGCCAGTGGTCGCTCTCCCCGGTGCCCACGGTCGCGACGGTCTGGGTGGTCGGCCTCTACCTCTACGGGGTCTCGAGGCTGCGCGCCCGCGGCGACCGCTGGCCCGTGGGGCGCACGGTGGCGTTCGTCGGCGTGGGCATGGGTTCCTTCTACTTCGCGACCGCCTCGGGGCTGGCGGCGTACGACACGACGCTGCTGAGCGTGCACATGGTCCAGCACATGATCCTGTCGATGCTGGTGCCGCTCGCGCTGGCGCTGGGCGCCCCGGTGACCCTGGCGCTGCGCACGCTGCCGCAGCGCCCGCGCGGCTGGCTGCTGGCGCTGCTGCACTCGCGGCTGGCCAAGGTGCTGTCCTTCGCCCCCCTGGCCTTCGTGCTCTACATCGTCTCGCCGTGGGCGCTCTACTTCACCGACTGGTACCGCGCGTCGCTGGAGTCGGTCTTCGTGCACGAGATGATGCACGTGCACCTGGTGGCGGTGGGGGCGCTGTTCTTCTGGCCGCTGATGGGCATCGACCCGCTGCCCGGCCGCCTGGGCTACCCGTTCCGGATGCTGCTGACGGTGCTGACGCTGCCCTTCCACGCCTTCCTCGGCGTCACGATCATGGGCCAGTCGACGCTGCTGGGCGGCGACTACTACCCACGCCTGGGCGAGGGGCCGATGGGCTCGTGGCTGCCCGACCCCTTCGACGACCAGCACCTGGCCGGCGGCATCCTGTGGGGCTCGGGCGACCTGATCGCCCTCAGCTTCTTCGGGGTGCTCTTCGTGCAGTGGGTGCGCTCGTCGATGGCCGAGGCCAGGCGCGAGGACCGGCGCCTGGACCGGTTGGAGGCCCGGGAGCGGGCCGCGGCGTCCGCCGGCAGCGGCGACGGGTAGCATCGCGGCCGTGAGCGACACCACTGCCTCCCGCGCGCCGTTGAAGGTGCTCGTCTACAGCGACGACGTCAACACCCGCAAGCAGGTCATCCTGGCGCTGGGCCGACGCCCGCACCCGGACCTGCCGGAGCTGGAGTACGTCGAGGTCGCGACCGAGCCGGTCGTCATCCAGAACATGGACGCCGGCCACATCGACCTGGCGATCCTCGACGGCGAGGCCGTGCCCGCCGGCGGGATGGGCATCGCCAAGCAGCTCAAGGACGAGATCCACCGCTGCCCCCCGGTCCTGGTGCTGACCGGCCGCCCCCAGGACGCCTGGCTGGCGACCTGGTCGCGCGCCGAGGCCGCGGTGCCGCACCCGCTCGACCCGATCCAGCTCGCCGAGACGGTCGTGGCGCTGCTGCGCGCCCGCGTGCCGGCGACCAGCGCCTGAGCGTGGCCAGCTGGCCCGAGGTGCTCGGCGCCCTGGTCGCCGGGGAGGACCTCTCCGCCGAGCAGACCGGCTGGGCGATGGGCGAGATCCTCGCCGGGCAGGCCACCGACGCCCAGGTCGCCGGCTTCGCCGTCGCGCTGCGCGCCAAGGGCGAGAGCATCGAGGAGGTCCTCGGGCTGGTCGAGGCGATGTACGCCGTCGCCACGCCGCTGAGCGTGCCCGGGCGCACCCTCGACGTGGTCGGCACCGGCGGTGACCGGTCGATGTCGGTCAACATCTCCACGATGGCGGCGATCGTGGCCGCCGGGGCCGGGGCCCGCGTCGTCAAGCACGGCAACCGCTCGGCCTCCTCGACCTCCGGCACCGCCGACGTGCTCGAGGTGCTGGGCGTGCGCCTCGACCTGCCGCCCGCGCGGGTGGCCGAGGTCGCCCAGGAGGCCGGCATCACCTTCTGCTTCGCCTCCGCCTTCCACCCGGCGCTGCGCCACGCCGCGGTGCCGCGCCGCGAGCTGGGCATCGGCACCACCTTCAACCTGCTCGGCCCGCTCGCCAACCCCTCGCGCCCCGCGGCCCAGGCCATCGGCTGCGCCTACGCCGGCAAGCCGCCGCTGATGGCCGGCGTCTTCGCCCGCCGCGGCGTCGACGCGTGGGTCTTCCGCGGCGACGACGGGCTCGACGAGCTGACCACGACCACCACCTCCTCGCTGTGGGTCGTCCACGACGGCGAGGTCCGCGAGGCCACCGTCGACCCGGCGGCGCTCGGCCTGGCGCCGGCGACCACCGACGACCTGCGCGGCGGCGACGCGGCCCACAACGCCGACGTCGTACGACGGGTGCTGGCGGGGGAGCGCGGACCCGTGCGCGAGGCGGTGCTGCTCAACGCCGGCGCCGCCCTGGCCGTGCACGACGAGCCGGCCGCCGACCCGCTGACGGCCCTGGCCGCCGGCATCCAGCGCGCCGCCGAGTCGGTCGACTCCGGCGCGGCCGCCTCGACCCTGCAGCGCTGGGTCGAGGTCTCGCGCTGACCCGGCGCAAATCTCACACCGACCCGGCGCGGATCTCACACTGACCCGGCGCAGATCTCACGCTGACCCGGCGCGGATCTCGCGCTGACCCGGCCCGGGTGTCCCACTGACAGCCCGGCGCACCTGGGTGCGTACGACGGGGTCGGTTCGGGCCGGCTCGTTGCGAGATATGCGACGCCTCAGCGCGACATTTGCGACGTCTCGGCGTGGTGGTCAGCTGGGCGCGAGGTCGAGCACGTAGGCCTCGCCGTCGCGGCGGAAGCCCAGGTGGTCGTAGTAGGCGCCGACCATGCGGGGAGCGGTGACGACGCGGGTGAAGCCCAGCTCGCGCAGCGCGTCGCTGCGGCGCCACACGAACTCGCCGGGGGTGAAGTCGCGGAAGCGCGGGGTGACGTAGTCGAGGCGCACGTGGGCCACGTCGCCCTCCCGGCGCACCACCACGACACCGACGGTCTCGTCGCCGCGCTGCACCAGGAACGCGTGGTCGTCGACCGGGTCGGGGCGGCCGTCGAAGTCGGGCTGGAAGCGGGCGATGTCGGCGCGGTGGGTGCGCAGCACGTGGTGGAGGTAGACGTCGTCGGCGCCGACCTCGAGCACCTCGAAGACGTGGTCGTCGTGGCGCTGGCCCACCAGCTTGAGGAGGAACCATACGTTGATCGCGCTGGTGACCGCGTTGAGCCCGACCATCGGCCAGACCTCGATCAGCGCGTTGAACAGCAGCAGGGCCAGGCCGGCCGCCAGGTTGAGCACCCGGAAGCGCAGCACCCGCTGCTGCATCAACGAGAAGACCAGCAGCGCGCTGCCGCCCCACCCGAGGACGTCGAGCCAGTGCTCGGCCAGGAGGTCCACGGCCGACCTCAGTCGAGACCGAGGGAGAAGGCGCTCTCGAGGTCGTGGCGGGAGTAGGCCCGGAAGGCGATGTGGGTCTCGGTCGAGGTCACGCCGGGCACCTTGTTGAGCGTGTCGGCGACGACCGAGGCGACCTCGTCGTGGTCGCGGACCCGGACCAGGGCGATGAGGTCGATCTGGCCGGTCACGGAGTAGACCTCCGAGACGCCGTCGAGGGCGGCGATCTGCTCGGCCACCTCGGGGATGCGGGCGACGTCGGCCTTGACGAAGACGATGGCGGTGATCACGGCAGTCACGGTAGCGCCTCGACGCGGGGGCGTCGCGAGGTGGCGAGCGGACGGCGCTCGGCGGCGGGCGTCAGCTCGCGCCGCGACTGCGCCACCGCGTCGTGCACGGCAAGGTGGCGGGTCGCGCCGGCCACCGGGCAGGCCCACTCGCCGGTCACCTCGACCAGCCGGACGTGGTCGGACTCCAGCCAGCGCAGGATCTTCTCGGTCTCCTCGGCGCTCGCCGCCGGCACCGGACCCGGCGCGGGCCGCACCGTCTCGGCCGCGGCGCGCAGCTGGGCGACGTAGGCGTGGGCGTCATGCCCGGACGGGATCACGCCCGCGGCGGCCAGCCGGCCGTGGCGCACCACGTGGACCGCCCAGCGACCGTCGTCCTCGCGGCGCGCGGCCACCACCTCGGGGCAGCCGGTCAGCGCGCCGAGCCGCTGGGTGCGGGCGGCCGCGCGCACGAAGGAGGCGAGCCGGTCGCGGTGGGCGCCGGCCTCCTCGAAGCGCTCCTCGGCGGCCAGCAGGCCCATGCGGTGGTTGATCGTCTCGACCACGTCGTCGGGGCGGCGCAGCAGCGCGTCGCGCAGCTGGCGCACCAGGGCGGCGTACGACGCCTCGTCGACGCTGCCGTCGCAGGGCGCGAGGCACTTGCCCATCTCGGCCAGCACGCAGGCGCTGCGCGACGGGCGCCGCGCCAGCCGGTCGGTGCACTGGCGCACCGGGAAGGTCTCGTGGAGCGCCGAGAGGCAGCTCTCGGCGGCGCGCTTGGAGGAGAAGGGGCCCAGGTAGTCGGCGTCGTCCTCGAGCACCCGCGTGACCAGCGAGAGCCGTGGCCACGGCTCGCGGGTCAGCTTGATGAAGTGCATCTTCTCGGGGAAGCGCGAGCGGCGGTTGTAGCGCGGCTTGTGCTCGGCGATCAGCCGCAGCTCGCGCACCTGCGCCTCGAGCGGGGTGGCGCACTCGACGTGGTCGACGCGGTCGGCCAGGCGCACCATCTCGCCCATCCGCGAGCGGGTCTCGGAGGCAGTGAAGTAGGAGCGCACGCGGGTGCGCAGGTCGCGCGAGGTGCCGACGTAGAGCACCCGCTCGTGGTCGTCGCGGAAGAGGTAGACGCCGGGGGCGTGCGGCAGCTGCTCGGCCAGGTGGCGCTTCTTGCGCTGGGCGGCACTGACCCGCGCCGAGAACGTCTGCAGCTCCTCGAGGGTCTGCACACCGACGCTGCCCAGTCGCCCGAAGAGCCCGTGGAGCACGTCGACGGTCGCGCGCGCGTCGGCCAGGGCGCGGTGGTTGGGCGTGGTCTCGGCCCCGAAGAGCCGCGCCAGCGAGGACAGCTTGCAGTTGGGGGCGTCGTCGCGGGTGATGACGCGGCGCGCGATCTTGGCGGTGTCGACGACCTCGAAGCGCGGCCAGGGCCGCTGCTGCTCGGCGGCGAAGTGCTGCAGGAAGCCGACGTCGAAGGGGGCGTTGTGGGCCACCAGGACGCAGCCGGCCGCGAACTCCAGGAAGGCCGGCAGGGCTGACTCGATGCCGGGGGAGTCGGCGACCATCGAGTTGGTGATGCCGGTGAGCACCGAGATGAACGGTGGGATCGTGGTGTGCGGGTTGACCAGGGTCTGGAACTCCCCGAGCACCTCCCCGCCGCGCACCTTGACCGCCCCGATCTCGGTGATCATCGAGCCCTGGGCCGCCGACCCGCCGGTCGTCTCGAGGTCGACCACGCAGAAGGTGAGGTCGCGCAGCGGCCGGCCGAGCTCGTCGAAGCTCAGCTGGGCCTCGCGCTGGACCGCCCCCGGAGGGGTGCTGGTGACGGTCTGCGCGCTGGCCCTGCTCATGGGAGTGACGCTAGGTGGCGGCACCGACAGCGTGCGGTAGGCGCGCGCCCATAGGGTGGAGCCGGGAGCGACCGGCGGACGTGAGGACCGGTCCCCAACCAGCGAGCGAGGAGGCGGCGTGGGCGAGCACGAGCGCGCCGTCGGCCCGGCTGCCGGGGACGGCGACCACGTCGACCACGATGAGGGCGGCGAGGCGGACGTCGCGCTGGACGCCCTCCCGGTCGCGGTGCGCACCCGGGTCGTGGGCATCGTCGCCGCGGTGCTGCCCGAGGTGAGCGGCCTGCCGCCGGCCCTGCGCCGGGTGGCGGGCTTCGCGCCGGCGCGCCGCGCCCGGCTGGGCGGTACGGCGATCGCGGCCGCGCTGGCCGACCCCGACCTGCGCGAGCGGGCCGCCCACCAGGTCGCGACCCAGCGCGCCGCCGAGGTGCAGGCGCTGCGCGAGGGCGGCTCGGGTGACGCGCTCGAGGACGCCGCGCTCGGCTGGCTGCTGCGCCCGCGCGGCTGGACCCGGCGCCTCGACGACGCCGTCAGCACCGTGGCCGCCCGCGAGGAGAGCGCCGAGCGGGCGCGCGAGACCCGGTTGGGCGAGCGCGCCGAGCAGGCCGAGCAGGCGCTGCGCGAGGCGCGGGCGTCGTACCGGGCCCAGGTGGAGGAGCAGAAGTCGGAGATCGCCTCGCTGCGCCGCCGGCTGGGCGAGACCCGCGCCGCCGAGCGCACCGCCCGCGAGGAGCTGGAGCGCGCGCAGGGCGAGGTCGAGCAGGCCCGCGCCCGCGAGCAGGCGGCGCTGACCGCCCAGGACAAGGAGCTGCGCCGGCTCCGGGCCCGCGTCGAGGAGCTGGAGGCCCAGGCGCAGTCGCAGCGGCGCGCCGGGCGCACCGAGCGCGAGGACGCCAGCGCGCGGGCGCGGGTGCTGCTCGAGACGGTCATCGACGCGGCGTCCGGGCTGCGCCGCGAGCTGGGCCTGCCGACCGGGTCGACCTCGCCGGGGGAGTCGGTCGAGCAGCAGGTCGAGGACGACGCGGCGCGCGACGACGCCTCGGGCCGCACCACCAGCCCCCCGATCACCGCGTCGGTGCTCGAGCAGCACCTCTCGCTGCCGCACGCGCGGCTGGTCGTCGACGGCTACAACGTCAGCAAGGCGGTCTGGTCGTCCTCGTCGCTGGAGACCCAGCGCACCCGGCTGCTGGCGCTCCTGGCGCCGCTGGTCGCGCGCACGCGCGCGGAGACCACCGTCGTCTTCGACGCCGCCGAGGTCGACCTGCGCCCGGCGGTGTCGGCGCCGCGGGGCGTCAAGGTGCTCTTCAGCCCGTACGGCGTCATCGCCGACCGCGTCATCGAGGACCTGGTCGCCGCCGAGCCCGAGGGGCGCGTGGTCCTCGTGGTCACCGACGACCAGGAGCTGCGCGCCCGGACCCGCGGCCGGGGTGTGCGGCACGTGGGCTCGCGGGTGCTGCTGGACCTGCTGGCGCGCTGAGGGGGCCGAACCGGTCGGCGTACACCTGACCGGCGAGGGCGCCGATGAGGGTGGTGAGCGCCAGCCAGCCGATCAGCCACGGGAACTCGCGCAGCGCCAGCGCCAGCGAGCTGTCGGTCCACGCTTCGGTGACGGGCACGAAGAAGCTCTCCGTGACGGCCCCGAGCGAGATGACTCCCAGCTGGAGGCCGAGCACTGGCCCGAGCAGTCGCCGCCCCACCGGTCCCGCTCGGGTCGCTGCCATCGCGTAGGCGGGGAAGGAGCAGGCCAGCAGCTCGAGGGTCAGGCGGTACCCGTAGAAGTTCACCCCGCCGCCGAAGTGGTTGATGAGGCCCTGCACGAAGGTGTAGGCCAGCCCCGCCGCGAGGAGCAGGCGGCTCCAGTCCGGCAGCACCCGCCAGGAGCGCACCACCGCGGGCAGCAGGAGCAGCAGCACCGGCGTCCACACCAGGATGCCTCGGTCGGGGGAGATCCACAGCCCCAGCTGGTTCACGGTGCGGTCCACCAGCCCCGAGCCCCCGGGACCGCCGGTCGTGGCGTTGGTGGCGACGCTGGAGGCGTCGTACCCGCCGGTCGGCTCCCACTTGCCGTACATCTCGTGGGTCCACACGAAGGCGAGGCCCAGGAACCCCGCACTCACGGTTCCGGCACGCACGGCGATGACGGCACGGCGGCGCCACAGGGCGAGCCCGAGCCCAAGCAGAGCGACGACCAGGACGGCGTGCAGGCGGCCCCAGAGGGCGACACCTCCGAAGAGGCCGAGCAGCCACCACCGCTCTCGAGAGCAGGCCCACGCCATGCCCGCGATGCCGACGAGGGTGACGGTGTGGGGCCACAGGCTGTTGGCCGCGTTGCTCCAGATCGGGGTCGTGAGTGCCAGCGCCGTCAGCGCAGCGACGACCTGTGCCGTGGGCAGGACCGTGAGCAGGGCGCGTGCGTAGAGCAGCAGCGCCGCGACCACGAGGACGGCGGCGAGCACCCCGGCGGGGACCACGCTGAAGTCCTGCGGCTCGGTACCTCGGCCGAACAAGTACGCCGGCACTCCGGCGGCGATGGCCCCGGGGGAGCGGAAGACGGCGACGTGGCCGTTGTCGGCGAGCCCGGTCCAGAGGTGCTGATGAGGGGCCGTGGGTATCTGCTCGAGCGGGAAACCGTCGAACCACGGCTCACCCGTCGTGGCGATGCGCCAGGCGGCCAGAGCGGCCGAGAGCACGTCGTTGACCACCCGGTCGCGGGCGACCGTGGCGATGTAGACGACGAGGAGCACCAGGCTCCAGGAACCCCAGAGCACAGCTTCGCGGCGGTCGATGCGAGAGGGCCGGGACAACACCGGCCGACGGTCTCACGCGCAGGGCAGGCAGGGGGCGCGAATCGCGTAGCCCGGTGCGCGACACGCCGCGCAGGCAATGTCGTCGGCGTCGTTGTCGGTGGGCCCTGCCAACGTCACGCCCATGACGACGAGAATCGACTGCGACACCTGTGTGGTGCGAGGCCTGTCCTGCCACGACTGCGTGGTCACCGTGCTGCTGGGGCCGCCGCCCGAGCTGACCATCGACGACGACGAGAGGCGGGCGCTCGACGCGCTGGCCGCCGGCGGCCTGGTGCCACCGCTGCGGCTGGTGGAGCCGGTCACCGGCCCCGAGGCCGAGTCGGCCTGACTGGTCCACGGGCCCGCCGGCCGTGTCCTGTGGGGTCCCTGTGACGTGAGTGGCTCCTGAGGCGCGCAGATACACCATTTGTGGTTCGACGCGCGCCGCATGATTGGCCTCGGCGCCGTGCAGCGATTACCGTCCGTGGCTGGTGTCCGTGGGAGTGGATCGTCCTGGTCCGCGCGGACACCGCGTCGAGTCCGGGGTGCCCGCACCCCGGAGCCGGGGAACCATCGGTCGTGGGGTCGCACCCTCCTGCTCACCCGGCAGACGTCGATAGCTGAGGGAGACCGCCCACTCGTGCTTCACGGTCACAAGCGCCTGACCACGGCCTTCGCCGGTGCCCTGCTCGTCGGAGCGGTGGCCTTCGTCCCCGCCAGCCCGGCCCTGGCCGAGCCCGACATCGACGACGTGCAGGCACGCGTCGACCGGCTCTACCACGAGGCCGAGCAGGCCTCGGAGCGCCACAACGACGCCCGCATCGAGCTCGAGGAGCTCCAGCGCGAGCTCGACGCCGTGCGCGCCGACCAGGAGCGCCAGGACGAGCAGATGAGCGCGGTCCGCGAGCAGGTGCGCGACTCGATCGTGCGCACCTACCAGGGCCAGAACCTCTCCGCCGTCGGCCGGGTCGTCGTCGCCGACGACCCCAGCGCCTTCCTGGCCCAGATGTCGACCCTGAGCGCCTACGACGGCCTGCAGGACCAGCTCTTCGACACTTACTCCACCGAGGTCAAGGCCCTCGACATCCGTCGTCAGGCGACCGCGGCCCAGGCCGCCGAGCTCGCCGACGTCGAGGCCGAGCTCGCCGAGGAGAAGGCGACCATCGACGAGAAGGTCGACGAGGCCGAGGCGCTGCTCTCGCGCCTGGAGACCGAGGCCCGCGAGGCGGTCGTCTCGCGCGACGCCTCGCGCACCGAGACCGCGCCGGTCTCCGTGCCCGCCTCGGGCCGCGCCGCGGCCGCGGTGCAGTACGCGCTGGCCCAGGTCGGCAAGAGCTACGTCTACGGCGCCGCCGGCCCCAGCTCCTTCGACTGCTCGGGCCTGACGATGATGGCCTGGCGCCAGGCCGGCGTCTCGCTGCCGCACTCCTCCAGCGCCCAGTACGGCGGCGGCACCAAGGTCTCGACCTCGGCGCTGCAGCCCGGCGACCTGGTCTACTACTACAGCCCGATCAGCCACGTCGGCATCTACATCGGCAACGGCCAGATCGTGCACGCCGCCAACCCCAGCACCGGTGTCCAGATCACCGGCGTCCGCTCGATGCCCCTCGTCGGGGCCACCCGACCCGGCTGATCCGCTGGCCAGCACCGCACGCCGAGAGGCCGGTCGCCCACGATGGTGGGTGGTCGGCCTCTCGCTGTCCCTGCTGCTGGTCGTGGTCGGGCTCGCCTGGCGTGCCCTCGACGACCCGTACGTCGCCACGCCCGGCGGCAGCGCGGCCCCGACCGCGCGCCCCGGCCAGGCGGCGCTGGCGCTCGCCGACCTCGAGGCCGCGATCGAGCGCGGTGACGCCGCCGCTGCCGCCGCGCTCGCCCCGAGCGGCGACGCCGACGCGGCGGACCGGCTGCGCGACGTGGTCGAGAACGCCGAGGCCTTGGGCCTCGAGGGCGTCACGCTGCGCTACGTCGACCAGGACGGCGGCACCGACCCGACCGGCGCCTGGCAGGCCGTCGTCGACGTGACCTGGCAGATCGCCGGCTTCGACCCCGCGCCGGCGCGCAGCGAGGTGCTCTTCGCGCTGCGCAACGTCACCGAGCCGACCGGCGACCGGGTCGCCGTCACCGCGGCCGGGATCGCCGGGGGCCGCGCGCCGCTGTGGCTGAGCGACGACCTGCGGGTGCGGCGTACGGACTCACGGGTGGTGGCCGTGGCCGGCAGCCAGCGCGACCTGGCCCGCTACGACCGCCTGGCCCGCCGGGCGCTGCCGGTGGTCCGCGAGGTGCTGCCCGAGGTCGAGCGCCGGCTGGTGGTCGAGGTCCCGCGCACGGCTGCCGGCCTCGACGCCGCGCTCGACGCCGAGGAGGGCACCTACGCCGACATCGCGGCGGTGACGACCAGCCCCGACGGCGAGGTCCGGGAGGCCGGGCCGCTGCACGTGCTGGTCAACCCGTCGGAGGTGGGCCGGCTCAAGCAGGTCGGGGCCCAGGTGGTGATGAGCCACGAGGCGGCGCACGCGCTGAGCGACGCACCGATGAGCCGGGCCCCGCTGTGGCTGGTGGAGGGGTTCGCCGACTACGTGGCCCTGCGCGACGTCGACCTGCCCGACACCGAGGTGGCCGCACAGCTCGCCGAGCAGGTGCAGGAGAACGGGCTGCCCGACGACCTCCCCGGCCCCGCCGAGCTCGGCGTGGGGGCGCCGTACCTCGGGGCGTCGTACGAGGCCGCCTGGCTGGCCACCCGCGAGCTGGCCCGCGCGGGCGGCGAGGACGCGCTCGTCGAGCTCTACCGGTCGGTCGGCGCGGGCGACGACCTCGACGCGGCACTGCGCGACGTCGTCGGCCTCAGCCGTGACGAGCTGGTCGAGCGCTGGCGTGACGCGATGCGCTCGCTCGCCGAGCAGGCGGACGCGGCGTGACCGAGCAGGAGCGGGCCGGCGAGCACCGCGAGGGCGCGCAGACGCGGACGGCGTGGCTGGTGCTGCTGGTCGCGGGGTCCCTCTTCGCGCTGCTGGCCTGGTGGCTGGTGCCCTGGGACCCGGTGCCGGGCGGCCGCCCCGACCCGGTCGACCCGGAGGACTACTTCACCGCCGCCCACATCGCGCGTGCCGAGTCCTTCTCCGACTGGGTGCGCACCTGGAGCCTCTCGTCGCTCGGCCTGTCGCTGTTGGTGGCGGCGGTCGCGGGCTTCACCTCGCTCGGTCGGCGGCTGGTCGCGCGGCTGCCCGGACCCTGGTGGGCGCAGGTGGTGCTCGTCGTGGCGCTGCTCGAGGTGGCCGGCAGGGTGCTCACCCTGCCCTTCGCGGTGCTGGTGCGTCGGCGCGTCCTGGAGGAGGGGCTGTCCACCCAGTCGTGGTGGGGCTTCGCCCGCGACCTCGCGGTCCGCGAGGGGCTGACGGTGGTGGTGACCTCCCTGGGCTTGCTGGCGCTGATGGTCTGCGCGCGGCGCTTCCCGCGGCGCTGGCCCGCGGTGGCCGGGGGAGTGCTCGGCGTGCTCGTGCTCCTCGGCTCGTTCGTCTACCCGCTGCTCGTCGAGCCGCTCTTCAACGACTTCGAGCCGCTCGAGGACGGGTCGCTGCGCAGCAGCGTGCTGGCGCTGGCCGAGGCCGAGGGGGTCGAGGTCGACGAGGTGCTCGTCGCCGACGCGTCACGTCGTACGACGACGCTCAACGCCTACGTCTCCGGCTTCGGCCAGACCCGCCGGGTGGTGCTCTACGACACCCTGGTGCGCGACCTGCCGGAGGACCAGGCTTTGTCGGTGGTGGCCCACGAGCTGGTGCACGCCAAGCACGACGACGTGCTCGTCGGCTCGGTACTGGGCGCGGTGGGGGTGGCGGCCGCGGTGGGCCTGGCCGGGGTGCTGCTGCGCCGGCGTGACGTCCGGCAGGCGGGCACCGTGCCGCTCGTGCTTGCCATGCTGGCGATCGGCACGGTGCTCGCCGCGCCGATCCAGAACGGCATCAGCCGGACCGTGGAGACCCGGGCGGACGTCGAAGCCCTCCGGGCCACGGGGGACCCGGAGGGCTTCATCGAGCTGCAACGTCAACTGGCTGTGCGGTCCCTAAGCGACACGTCGCCTTGGAACCCGTACTGGGTCTGGCACTTCAGCCATCCTCCGGCCGCGTTAAGGCTAGCCCTGGGTGCGGACTGCGCAGGACACAGACCTTTAGCAGCTGGCTCCCTCGCCCTTGATGCAACCCTCAGTCTCGGTGAAGGCGCTAGTCACTGTTCCGCCAAGCAAAAAGACAGCACCGACGACTAGCGCAGCGATACCGGCGACAAGCAGGCCGTACTCGACCGCGGAAGCGCCGCGCTCGTCCATCTTGGCGCGCTGGCCGGCGATCATGGTCATCAGAAACTGAAGCATGTGGTGGTCTCCCTCAAGACACGGTCCCGAACAGGGGGTGGGACCTGATGTTTCAAGGATGCCGAGGAACGACCTGTCGCGGATCGGGAGAAGGTGCGCCGTCGACGTAGTCCGTTCGGACTAGGCCGTGTCGCGGCAGGGCAGCGCTAGCTCGGGTTGCGCTGAACCGAGGACAGCAGCCCGACCCGCATGGCAGTCACAAGGGCCTGGGCCCGGTTGGCCGCGCCGAGCTTCTGGTAGATCTTGGCGATGTGCGACTTCGCCGTCGACTCGCTCATGTAGAGCTTGTCGCCGATGGCCGACGCTCCCAGCCCATCAGCGAGCAGCACCAGCACCTCGTGCTCGCGGTCGGTCAGTCGTGAGGACTCCGCGGCCCCGCGGCGCATCATCGCGCCGACCAGGCCGGAGCAGATGAACGACCGAGGCGAGACCTTGGCGTGGCGGGCGGCCTTGACCACCTCGTCGGAGGGGGCGTCCTTGCCGACGAACCCGGAGGCGCCGGCCTCCATGGCAGCGAAGATCTGGTCGTCGCCGGAGTGCATGGTCAGCACCACCAGCCCGACCTCGGGGTGGTCGCGACGCAGGGCGCGCACGATGTCGAGGCCGGTGCCGTCCTGCAGCTGCAGGTCGGTGACGACGACCTCGGGGCGCTGCTCGGCGAAGAGGGCGAGGGCCTCGGTGACCGAGCCGGCCGTGCCGACGACGGTCATGTCGGCGTGCATCTCGAAGACGCCGCCGAGGCCGTCGCGGATCAGCTGGTGGTCGTCGACCAGCATCACTCTCGTCTGCGACTCGCTCATGTCGTCACCTGGACCTCTCGGGGGGACTCGCTGTCGTGCCCGGGGGTGGGGGCCCGGTGACCGGACGGTACCGCGACCGCCACCCGGAGTCCGCCGCCGGGCGGCTCCTCGATGTCGAGCCGGGCGCCGATCAGGGCGGCCCGCTCGCGCATGATGCCCAGGCCGTAGGAGTCGGCTCGGGCGTCGAGCGGCAGCCCGATGTCGCCGAGGCCGCGTCCGTTGTCGGTCACAGCGATGCTGGCAGCGGGCGCGTTGACGTGGCAGTGCACGCGGATCAGCGTGCACTGGGCGTGCTTGACGGCGTTGTTGAGCGCCTCCTGGGTGATCCGGAACAGCTCGGCCTCGACCTCTCCGCGTAGACGCTGGGACTTCTCGTCGAGGGTGACCTCGATGACCACGCCGGAGAGCTGGCTGAGGTTGCGGGCCAGCGAGCCGATGGCGGCGCCCAGGCTCTCGCTCTCGCCGACGGTGGTGCGCAAGGTGATCACCGAGCGGCGCACCTCGGCGACCACCTCGGTGACCCGCTCGCGCAGCATCGCGAAGCGGTCGGCCTGCTCGGGTGAGGTGGCGCCGGCGGCCAGCGCGTCGACCAGGTAGCCGAGCGAGGCGATCTCCTGCGCCACGCCGTCGTGCATCTCGCGGGAGAGGCGACGGCGCTCGTCGGCGGTGGCGGCGTCACGGAAGGCGGTGAAGAGCAGGGCTGTCTCGAGGTGCACGGTGCTGACCTCGAGCTGCCGGGTCAGCCGACGCACCGTGCGGGGCAGGTCGAGCGCGCCCGGGTCGAGCCGGTCGGAGAAGACCCCGGCGATGATGCCGGGCTGGGGCGAGTCGGGCCGCAACGGGAAGGCGAAGGTCTGGCCGTCGGTCTCGAGCCGCCCGGAACGCTGCGCCAGACGGGCGAGCAGCGCCGTGTGCGTCGAGCCGGAGTCGTCGAGCGTGCGGCTGAGCAAGGGCGTCAGCTCGTCGTCGCCGACGTAGAGCACCAGGTCGGCTGTCGGCAGCTCGTCACGCACCGCGCTGAGGATCGCCCCGCCCAGGCTCCGCGGCTCCAGGCCGGAGCTGAGGCCCTCCGAGAGCTGGTTGAGCTCGTGCAGCAGCTCGCTGGCGTGCCGGTAGGGCAGCAGCGGGTCGGGTTCGCTGAGGGCGGAGCGCAGGAAGGCGGCGATCATCCCCAGACCGAGGCCCATGGTCAGCCAGGTGAAGCCAGCGAGGAGCTCGTCCTGGTTCAGCGACACCTCCGCGCCGCCCAGCATCAGTGCCGCCATGGCGACGACGGTGCCGAGTGCCGTCAGCACGCCCCTGGCGCCGCAGCGCAGCCCCGCCACGAAGGGGGGCGCCGCGAGGGCACCGAGGATGGCCGGGGAGCTGCTGAGTGCGAGCAGGCACGTCACGGTCACCGCTGCCGACTCGACGACGGTCAAGGTGAGGGGGTAGCGCTGGGAGCGGCGCTCGAGGAGGAACAACGCGACCCACAGCGCCCCCAGGACGCCCAGGCCGACGAGCTCTTCCCTCTCGCGGCCCCACAGCAGCGGTCCACCGATCGCCAGCAGCACGAAGGCACGGGCGGCGGCGTTGATGCGCAGGGCCTGGCGGTGGGCTAGGAGCACGGTGGGATCATCCCAGACCGTCCATGATCCCGATGACCGCCGGGCCCATCACCGCCACGAAGAGGCACGGCAGGATGAAGAAGATCAGCGGCACGGTGATCTTCACCGGCACCTGCTGAGCCTTCTCCTCGGCTCGCTGGCGGCGCTTGACGCGCATCTCGCCGGCCTGCACCCGCAGCACCTGGGCGACCGGGATGCCGAACGAGTCCGCCTGCACCATCGCGCTGACGAAGGACCTGAGATCGGCGACGTCCGTGCGGTCGGCCATCGCGCGCAGCGCGGCGGAGCGCCCCTGCCCGATCTGCATCTCGCGCAGCACCCGGGCGAACTCGTCGGCGACCGGCCCCTCGGTGTTGCGGGCCACCTGCTGCACCGCCGCGTCGAAGCCGAGACCCGACTCGACACTGATCGTCATCAGGTCGATGGCGTCGGGCAGGTCCTTGGTGATCCGCTGGGTGCGGTCGTAGGCCTTCTGGTAGAGGTACAGCCCCGGCGCGAGGAAGCCCAGCACCAGTCCCACGACGACCACCACGACGAACGTGGGCGTGGACAGACCGAGCAGCAATCCGAGCACGAGCCCGGCAGCCAGGCCGGCGACGGCGCCGATGACCTTGCCGGAGACGACCCGGTCGACGTCCCAGCCGGCCGGGTTGCCGGCAAGGTCGAGCTTGCGGCGGATCCGGTCGGCGGAGTCGCCACCGGACAGCCGGCGGCCCACGCCCAGAGCACGGGCCTGCAGCGGCTCGAGCACCCGCTCCGAGAACGGACGGTCGACCTCGGTGGTCAGCTCCTTCGGGGCGTCGGTCATCGCCTGCAGGACCGCCAAGGAACGGCCGACCCCGCTCGCCTCGGCGTCGGTGGTGGTCGCGGCTGCGAGCAGCACCAGCGCGGCAGCGACCAGGACGATGCCGAGGAGCAGCAGCACCACCATCTCAGACCTCCACCTTGATCAGCTTGCTCATCCAGAACGCCCCGATCGCCAGCCACAGCCCGGCCCCGAGGAGCATGACGAGGCCGCGTGGGTCGGTGAAGAGGATCATCACGTAGTCGCGCTGTGTCAGGAACAGGTACATCATGAACAGGGGCGGCAGACCGCCGAGCACGTACGCCGACAGCTTGCCCTCGGCGGCCAGCGCGGAGACCTGCCGCTTCATGTAGGCCCGCTCACGCATCGTGCCGGCCACGGTGTCGAGCAGCTCGGCGAGGTTGCCGCCGACCTGGCGCTGGATGCGGATCGCCATGACCACCCACTCGAAGTCCTTGCTGTCGAACCGCTCGGCGACGCCCTCGAGCGCCTCCTCGAGCGTGACGCCCAGCCGGGTCTCGGCCAGCACCCGGCGGAACTCGCCCGCGATCGGCTCCTGCCCCTCGCGCACGACGGTGTCGACCGACTGGCTCAGCGAGAGGCCGGCCGACAACGAGCCGGAGATGAGACCGAGGGTCTCGGGCAGCAGCTCGTCGAACTTCTTGCGCCGCCGCGAGCGGCGTACGCCGAGGTAGAGCCACGGGCCGAGCGCGCCCAGCACCAGCAGCACCAGCGCGACCCCGATCGACCCGCCGCCGAGCAGCAGCCCGAGCAGGCCGGCGCCGACGATGATGCCGACGTGGACCAGCAGCCACTCAGGTGCCTTGAGCTCGCTGCCGGCGGCCTCGAGGCGGGCGGCGATGCGGGCCTCGAGCCCGCGGTTGCGGCGCAGGACCTGGCCGGCGGCCTGCTTGGCCTGGGCGAGCGCCTGCTCGGGGTCGACCCGGGTCGGCGCGGCGACGGGGGTGCCGGGGCGCATCGTGGCGGCGGCGTAGGCGTCGACGCGCTCGGCGGGGCCGGGCGCGGCCTGGCGGCGCGGCACCAGCAGCACGGCGAGAGCGACCAGACCGACGCCGAGGGCGGCCCCGCCCACCCAGATCGTCCAGCCGGGGGCGCTCCAGCCGTTGTCGGTGGCGACCAGGTCGTCGACGCCGGTGCCGCCGGCGACCGACTGGGCCACCGGCACGAACGCCTCGGCGACCACCGGGCCGCCGGGGGAGTCGAGGGTGACACGCACGGTCTGCTCGGTGGAGTCGAGGTCGGCCGGCAGCGCGGCAGTGACCAGCAGCTGGCGCTCGAGCTCCTCGGCCTCGGCGGCGAACGCGGCCGCGAGCGCCTCGCTGGTGGCGGGTACGACGCGGCCGTCGCCGGCGGCGGCCAGCTCGCGCAGCCGCGCGTCGGCACCCTGGAGCGAGATCACGTCGAGGCCGACCTCGGCGGCCGCGACCGCCGCGGCGGCCTCGTCGAGCGGGGTCGCGGTGGTGTCGGCGCCGTCGGAGAGCACCAGCACGGTGCGCTGGCCCTCCGTGCCGGCCAGCTCGACGGCCGCCAGGACGGCCTCGTGCAGGGCGGTGCCGCGGCTCAGGGTCAGCGAGTCGATGACGGCGCGGGCGGCGTCGCGGTCGGCGGTGAGCACCTGGGGGGTGGCGACCTCGCCGGCGAAGGTGACCACGCCGACCAGCACGTCGTCGGGGGCCTGGGCCAGGAAGTCGCGGGCCGCCTGCTGGGCCGCCTCGAACCGCTCACCGGCCATCGAGTTGCTGGTGTCGATCGCGAGCACCGCGCTGCGCTGCACCGTGCCGGCCGACCCGGCCGATCCGGCCGCCTCGGCCCGGGCCGACACGTCCTGGCCGCCGATGGTGACCGCGACCGAGGCCGGGTCGACGTCGGCGCCGGCGGGCACCGAGACCAGCAGCGACACGCCCTCAGCCGTGGGCTCGGCGTACGCGATGCTCGCCCCGCCGCCGGTGCCCGCGGCGGCGGCCGGCCCGGCCCCGAGCAGGACCAGCAGGAGCAGGAGGAGGGGCAGCGACCGGGGGCGCATCAGATCCGGTCCGTGGCGAAGAGCAGCGGGTCGACGGTCACGTTGGCGTAGGCCATCTTCTCGAGGAACTTCGGGCGCAGCCCGGTGGCGCGCAGCCGCCCCAGCGACCGGCCGTCGCGGTCGAAGCCGAGCGAGGAGTCGAAGACGAAGATGTCCTGGAGCGTGATGACGTCGCCCTCCATCCGCTCCACCTCGGTGATGTGGGTGATGCGGCGGGTGCCGTCCTTGAAGCGGGTCTGGTGGACGATCAGGTCGACCGCGGAGGCCACCTGCTCGCGGATCGCACGCACCGGCAGGTCCATGCCGGCCATCAGCACCATCGTCTCCATCCGCGACAGGGTGTCGCGCGGGCCGTTGGAGTGCAGGGTGCAGATGGAGCCGTCGTGGCCGGTGTTCATGGCCTGGAGCATGTCGAGCGCCGAGGCGTCGCGGACCTCACCGACGATGATCCGGTCGGGACGCATCCGCAGGCTGTTCTTGACCAGGTCGCGGATCGAGACCGCACCCTTGCCCTCGATGTTGGCCGGGCGCGACTCCAGGCGCACCACGTGGTCCTGCTTGAGCTGCAGCTCGGCGGCGTCCTCGATGGTCACGATCCGCTCGTCGCCGGGGATGAAGGAGCTGAGCACGTTGAGCGTGGTGGTCTTGCCGGCGCCGGTGGAGCCGGAGACGATCACGTTGAGCCGCCCGCGCACGCAGGCGTCGAGGAAGTCGGCGGTCTGGTCGGACAGCGAGCCGAACCTGATCAGGTCGGCCACGGTCAGCGGGTCGGCGGCGAACTTGCGGATCGTCAGCGCCGAGCCGTCGACGGCCAGCGGCGGCACGACCGCGTTGACGCGGCTGCCGTCGGGCAGCCGGGCGTCGACCATCGGCGAGGACTCGTCGACGCGACGACCGATGCGCGAGACGATCTTGTCGATGGTGCGGCGCAGGTGGTCCTCGTCGGCGAACTTCGCCGCGGCGGGCACCAGCCGGCCGCTCTTCTCCAGCCAGATCGAGTCGTGGCCGTTGACCATCACCTCGGAGACGTCGGGGTCGCGCAGGAACGGCTCGATCGGCCCGTAGCCCAGGATGTCGTCGCTGATCTCCTGCGAGACCCGGTGGCGGTCGCTGCTGGAGAGCGGACGGTCCTGCTTGCCGAGCACCTCCGCCAGCACCGAGCGGACCCGCTGGTCGAGCTCGTCGGTGTCCATGTCGGCGTCGTAGAGGTGCGGGCCGAGCTGCTTGACCAGCTCGACGTGGACGCTGGCCTTGAGCTGCTCGAGCCGGTCGTCCTCGCGCCCGCCCAAGCTGCGCCGGGGCGCGGCGGGGGCCGCCTCCACCGGTGCCGGTACGACGCCGCTGGAGGCACCAGCGCCGGCGCCGGCGCTGTCGGGCAGCTCGGTGGGGTCGAGGTCGGCGCGGCGGGCCGCGGCCAGCCGGTCGGAGAGGCTGCTCATCCTGGTCTCCTCATCCGGAAGCGGGATCGGCCGCGGCCGGTGGCGTCGGGCTGGCCCGGCTGGCCGGCCTGGCCCGCGTCGGCGGACGGCTGCTCGCCGGTGGCGCCGGTGGGCGCGGGCAGGCTGTCGCCCGACAGGGTCGCGGCCAGCGCGCGCAGCGCCGCGCTGCTGGTGTGGTCCGGGGAGTCGACGACGATCGGCACCCCGGAGTTGGTGGAGGCCGCGATCTCGATCGAGGAGCCCACCTGGGTGGCGATCGGCATGCCGAGGATCGCCTCGACCTTCTCGGGGCCGATCCCGACCGCGTCGTCGGCGCGGTTGAGCAGCAGGTGCCGGTGCCCGCGCGCGATGTCGAGCATGTCGAGGGTCTCCAGCGCCACCTTGACGTTCTTGAGCGTGGGCACGTCGAGGGTGGCCACGATGACGCACTCGTCGGTCTCGTCGAGGGCGGTCAGCACCTGCTCGTCGAAGGCCGGCGCGGTGTCGACGACCACGTGGTCGAACGACTCGCGCAGGGTGCGCAGCACCCGGGTGACCAGCGCCGGGGTGACCCGCTCGCGGGCGTCGGGGTGGGCCGGCGCGGCCAGCACCATCAGCGACTGGGCGTGGCGGGTCAGCAGCCCGTCGAGCTGCTCGACGTCGAGGTCCTGCTCCGAGCCGATCGCGTGCTCGATGGAGTGCGTCGGGAAGAGCTGCATGGTGATCGCCACGTCGCCGAAGGCCAGGTCGAGGTCGACCAGGCACACGCGCCGGGCGCCCCCGTCGGAGAGCGCCAGTGCCAGGTTGACCGCCATCGTGGTCTTGCCGACGCCGCCCTTGGGGGAGAAGACGGTGACCACGCGACCGACCTGGTGGGCACCCGCCGGCCCGCGCAGGGCGACGTGCAGCTCGTGGGCCCGCCCGACCGACGACGCGAGCCCGGGCAGGTCGCCCTCGGGCACCACGTCGCGGGCACCCGCCTGCATCGCCCGGGTCAGCACGCCGGTGTCGAGCTCGGAGCGCACCAGCACCACGCTGACGGTGGGGCGGGTGGTGCGCAGGTCCTCGCAGACCTTCAGCGCGTCGTCGAGGTCGAGGTGGGGGCCCAGGACGACGACGTACTCGTCGGGGTGCAGGTCGAGCCAGGCACGCATGCGCTCGACCGAGTCGACGCCCTGGCTGCCGGGGGGCAGGACGTCGAGCAGGGCGGTGATCACTGCGTCCTCGGTGTCGGCGACGACAGGCACGGCACTCAGCCCTGGAAGAGGTTCTGCGGGGTGGTGGGCGGCGCGACCTTGACCTTGGAGTCCTCGGTGAGCAGCGCGAAGGACAGCTCGCCCTGGCTCTGGCCGAGCAGCACCCGCTGCATCTGGGGCTGGCTGACCGAGAGCGTGATCAGGGTGCGGGGCAGGGTCTCGGCGACCTGCTCGCCGTCCTGGCCCTCGGTGGTGGTCGTGGTGGTGATCGGGGTGGTCGAGCCGACGGCGATCACCGTGACCCGGGTCAGCAGCACCCGGCTGTAGGGCTGGCCGGTGGTGGCGTCGGTGCCGTTGACGAAGACCGCGACCTCGGAGCCGGGGTTGACGAAGCCGGCGACGCGGGCGGGGTCGGTGAGGTTGATCGACATGGCCATGTCGCCCTCGTCGGGGATCTGCAGGCGGGTCTCCTCGACCGCGCTGGCGCCCAGCTTCTGCGGCACGACCTGCTCACCGGGGTAGATCGTGGTCATCGCGACCGACTGCTCGACCCCCTCGGTGGTGGTCAGCGCGCCGGGCAGCAGCTGCCCGCGGGCGACCGGCTCGAGGGCCAGCTTGCCGCCGGCCGCGGCGGTCGCGACGCTCTCGCCGCGCTCGATCTGCTGGGTGACCACCAGGACCTCGGTGGTCTCGTACGCGTCGCGGGCGCGGTTGTCGGCCCCCTGCGCGTAGACCAGCACCAGCACGGTGCCCAGCGCTGCGACGAGCGCAGCGGCGATGAGCAGTACTCGTCGACGATCCATCAGTGCATTCCTCCCCGTTGACGGCCGCACTGACGCGAGGTCCCCATGCTCCGCCCGTCGACCCGGGTGCACAGGTGCACCCGCCTCCGTACCCAATGCTAGGTACGGCGGCCGGGCCCCGTGGCCGGTTTCGGGAACCGTTCGGGTAAAGGATGTGGCTGGTGTGACTAGGCCTTCCCCGCCGAACGGGTCAGGCGGGGGGAGCGGCGAAGAGCTCCTCGACGCGGGCGCGCTGCTCGCGCATCACCACCGAGCGCTTGAGCTTGAGGCTCGGGGTGAGCTGGCCGCCCTCCTCGGTCCACTCGTCGGGCAGCACCACGAACCTGCGGATCGACTCGGCCTTCGAGACCGCCTTGTTGGCGTCGTCGACGGCCTTCTCGATCTCGGCGCGCAGGTCGGGGTCGTCGACGAGCGCGGCCGGGTCGGCGGACTTGCCGTGGGCCTGCGCCCAGCCGGGCAGCACCTCGCGGTCGAGGGTCACCAGCGCCGCGATGTAGGGCTGGCCGTCGCCGACGACCACGCACTGGTCGACCAGGGCGTGCGCACGCAGGCGGTCCTCGAGGACCGCGGGGGCGACGTTCTTGCCGCCGGCGGTCACCAGGATCTCCTTCTTGCGCCCGGTGATGCGCACGAAGCCCTCGTCGTCGACCTCGCCGACGTCGCCGCTGTGGAACCAGCCGTCCGACTCCAGCGCCTCGGCGGTGGCCTGCTCGTTGTCCCAGTAGCCGGCGAAGACCTGGCCGCCGCGGAAGAGCAGCTCGCCGTCGTCGGCCACGCGCACCGCGGTGCCGGGCATCGGGCGGCCCACCGTGCCCATGCGGGTGGCCTCCGGGGTGTTCACGCACAGCGCCGCGGTGGTCTCGGTCAGGCCGTAGCCCTCGAGCACGTGGACGCCGATGCCGCGGTAGAAGTGACCCAGCCGCTCGCCGAGCGGCGCGCCACCGGAGACGGCGTACGCGCACTGGCCGCCGAGGGCGTCGCGCAGCTTGGCGTAGACCAGCCGCGAGAACACCGCGTGGGCCGCGCGCACCCGCAGCGGCACCCGTCCCTTGTCCTGGGCGCGCGACCAGGCGATCGCGGTCTCGGCGGCCTTGTCGAAGATCGCGCCGCGGCCCTCGGCGGTGGCCTTCTGCGAGGCGGTGTTGAAGACCTTCTCGAAGACCCGGGGCACCGCGAGGATGAAGGTCGGGCGGAAGACCTGGAAGTCGGCCAGCAGGTTCTTGATGTCGCAGCTGTGGCCCAGGCGCACGCGCTTCTTGACCGCGCCGATCTGGATGATGCGCGCGAAGACGTGGGCCAGCGGCAGGAACAGCAGGGTGGCCGCGCCCTCGGACTCGAAGAGCGCGTCGAGCTCGTCGGTGGCCACGGTCAGCTCGAACATGAAGTTGCCGTGGGTGAGCATGCAGCCCTTGGGGCGACCGGTGGTGCCGGAGGTGTAGATCAGCGTCGCCAGGTCGAGCGGCGTGGCGCTGGTACGACGCTTCTCCAGCTCGCCGTCGGAGATGTCCTCGCCGAGGCGGGTCAGCACGTCGACCGCGTTGTCGGCGAAGGACCACAGGTGGTTGAGCTCGCTCAGCTCGCCGCGCACCGCGGCGACCCGGGCGACGTGCTCGGGGCCCTCGGCGACCACGGCGCGGGCACCGGAGTCGCGCAGGATCCAGCCGACCTGCTCCTGGGAGGAGGTCTCGTAGACCGGCACGGTGACGGCGCCGGCGAACCAGATCGCGTAGTCGAGCAGCGTCCACTCGTAGCGGGTCTTGGAGATCAGGGCGACGCGGTCGCCGGCCTCGACGCCCGCGGCGACCAGGCCCTTGGCCACGCCGGTGACCTCGGCCAGGAACGCGGCGGCGGTGACGTCATGCCAGTCCCCGTCGGGGCCGGGCCGGCTGAAGACGACCGCGTCGGGCGCCTGCTCGGCGTTGGTGACGACGTCGTCGGTCAGGTTGCCGGTCGCGGGGACCTCGATGGTCAGGGGCGTGGAGAACTCACGCACGTCTGTCTCCTTCATGCTCACGAATCCGGTCCGGTCGAGCGCGCGGTCATGCCCGCCTCGGCGAGCACGCCCGCCGCGGCTCGGGGCGGGACGCGCACGGCACGTTACCGCCGCCGCGAGGTGGCGGCCCATCCGGTACAGTCGCCGCGCACTCCGGGGCGAGACCCGGGTCACCACCCGGAGGGACAGGGGGCAGCCAGATGGCCGAGCAGACCACCTCGTCGATCGTGATCGACGCCACGGCAGCGCAGGTCATGGCGGTGATCGCCGACTTCCCGGCGTACCCCGCCTGGGCCAAGGGTGTGAAGACCGCCGAGGTGCGCTCCACCATCGACTCCGGCCCCGACGCCGGCCGGGCCCGCGAGGTGTTCTTCTCCCTCGACGTCTCGCCGATCAAGGACGAGTACACGCTGGCCTACGAGTGGGACGGCGACCGCCAGGTCACCTGGACCCTGGTCGAGGGCAAGATGCTGCGCGCGCTCGACGGCGCCTACGTGCTGCGCGAGCGTGACGGCGCGACCGAGGTGACCTACCGGCTCGCGCTCGACGTCTCGATCCCGCTCATCGGCATGCTCAAGCGCAAGGGCGAGAAGATCCTCATCGACACGGCGCTGAAGGGCTTGAAGAAGCGCGTCGAGTCGCTCGGCTGAGCGGGGCCGCTGCGTGCGCATCCTGCTGTTCACCGGCAAGGGCGGGGTCGGCAAGTCGACCGTCGCCGCGGGCACCGCGGCGCTCGCCGCGGCCGCGGGGCACCGCACCCTGGTGCTCTCCACCGACGCCGCGCACTCCCTGGCCGACGCCTTCGGGGTGACCGCGGGCCCCGAGCCCACGCCGGTCGCGCCCGACCTCTTCGTGCAGCAGGTCGACGCGCAGCGCAAGCTGCAGCAGTCGTGGACCGAGGTGCAGCACTACCTGCTCTCGGTGCTCGACGTCGCCGGCGTCGATCCCGTCGCCGCCGAGGAGCTCACGGTGCTGCCGGGCGCCGAGGAGGTCCTGGCCCTGCTCGAGCTGCGCCAGCAGGCGCTGTCGGGCCGCTGGGACGTCGTGGTCGTCGACTGCGCGCCCACCGCCGAGACCTTGCGGCTGCTGGCCCTGCCGGAGGCGCTGGGCTGGTACATGCAGCGCGTCTTCCCCGCCGAGCGGCGCATCATCAAGGCCCTCAAGCCCGTGCTCACCCGCAGCGTGGGGGTGCCGATGCCCGGCGACAACGTCTTCGACGCCATCGAGCGGCTGCACGCCGAGCTCGACGAGGTCCGCACCCTGCTCTCGGGGCCCGAGGCGAGCGTGCGCGTGGTGCTGACCCCCGAGAAGGTCGTGCTCGCCGAGGCCCGGCGCAGCTGGACCCACCTGTCCCTCTTCGGCTACCGCGTCGACGGCGTGGTCGCCAACCGGGTCTTCCCCGCCGCCGAGGGCGACGACTGGCGCGCGGGCTGGGTGGCCGCGCAGGCGGGCGTGCTCGAGGAGGTCGACCAGTCCTTCGCCGGGCTGCCGGTGTGGCGCTCGGAGTACCGGCCCGAGGAGCCCGTGGGCGTCGAGGCGCTGCGCCGCCTCGCCGAGCAGGTGTACGCCGGCACCGACCCGCTGGCCGTGCCGACGGGCCAGGGCCCCTTCAACGTCGAGCGCACCGCCGGCGGCGCCGTGCTGCGCCTGGCCCTGCCGCTGGTCAGCCGCGCCGAGGTCGACCTGGCCCGCAACGGCGACGAGCTGGTGCTCACCGTGGGGTCCTACCGCCGGCTGCTGACCCTGCCCGCCGGCCTCGCGCGGCTGCGGGTCGCGGGCGCCCGGGTGGTGGCGGGCGGCCTCCAGGTGCGCTTCGTCGAGCCCGACCAGCCGGCCGCGCCCACGGGCGACGTACGACGGGAGGCGGCGCGGTGAGCGGCGAGCAGCCCCCCGGCGGCCCCGGCGACACCGGCGGCCCCGAGGACGTCGGCTCCCTGGCCGAGGAGGCCGCGAAGCTCTTCGGCGCGCTCACCGACTGGGCCCAGGACCAGGCCGGCGACCTCGGCGACCTCGGCGACCTGGGGGACCTGGGCGCCGCCGGGGCGCGCGCCGCGCAGGGCGACCTGGGCGACCTGGGTGCCCACCTCGCCGGGCTGGCCGGCCATGCCGTCGACGCGGCCGCGCAGGTGCGGGCCCACCTCGGCGAGGCGCTCGACGACCACCTCGCCACCGGTGCGCCGGAGTGCCGCTGGTGCCCGGTGTGCCGCGGCGTGCACGCGGTGCGCCAGGTCAGCCCCGAGGTCCGCGCCCACCTGGGGGCGGCCGCCTCCTCGCTGGTGCAGGCGGCCGCCGCGATGATGGCGACCACGCCGCCGTCGGGCCGCGGACGCGACGTGGAGACGATCGACCTCGACGAGAATTGGCCCGACGACCAGCCCGCGTCCGAGACTTCCCCGGACCCGTCCGACACCCAGCCCGACCCCGGAGACCCCACATGAGCCTGACCTGCGGCATCGACATCGGTGGCACCAAGATCGCCGGCGGCGTCGTCGACGAGCAGGGCACCATCCTCGAGGAGCTGCGGGTGGTGTCGCCGGCCAGCTCGGAGGAGGCCATCGAGGACGCCGTCGCCGGGCTGGTCCACGAGCTCGGCTCGCGCCACGACGTGAGCGCCGTCGGCATCGGCGCCGCGGGGTACGTCGACCGCTCCCGCTCGGTGGTCATGTTCGCCCCCAACATCGCCTGGCGCGACGTCGCGATGCGCGCCGACCTCGAGCGTCGCGTCCACCTGCCGGTCGTGATCGAGAACGACGCCAACGCCGCCGCGTGGGGCGAGTTCCGCTTCGGGGCCGGCCACGACGTCGAGGACCTCCTGCTGGTCACCGTCGGCACCGGCGTCGGCGGCGGCATCGTCCTCGACGGCGCGCTGCACCGCGGCGCCTTCGGCGTCGGCGCCGAGATCGGCCACATGCGCGTGGTCCCGCACGGCATCCTCTGCGGCTGCGGCAACCGCGGCTGCTTCGAGCAGTACGCCTCCGGCTCGGCGCTGGTGCGCGAGGCCCGCGCCGCGGCGTCGGGCGGCTCCCTGCTGGCCCGCGGCGTCCTCGACCTGGCCGGCGGCGACCCCGAGGCCATCACCGGGCCGCTCATCACCGAGGCCGCGCGCGCCGGCGACCCCTTCGCGATCGAGCAGCTCGCCGAGCTCGGCCGCTGGCTCGGTGAAGGCATCGCCTCGCTCACCGCCGTGCTCGACCCGGCCGCCGTGGTCATCGGCGGCGGCGTCAGCGAGGCCGGCGACCTGCTGCTGAACCCGATCCGCGCCGCCTTCGCCGCCCAGCTCACCGGTCGCGGGCACCGCCCCACCCTCGAGATCCGCAAGGCCCGCCTGGGCAACCGTGCCGGGCTGATCGGCGCCGCCGACCTCGCCCGCATCTGAGCGGGCACACGTCGCCGTGACGCTCACGCCGGCCGGGTCGGGCGCGCTGCGCCCCGTCGTCATCGGGGTCGACGTCGGGGGCACCAAGGTGATGGCCGCCGAGGTCGCCATCGACGGCACCGTCACCCGGGTGGCTCGCCGCGCCACCCCCGGACGGCGGGTCCACGTCGCGCTGCTCGAGGACGCCCTGACCGAGGCCGTGCTCGAGGTCGCCGACGGGCGCCGGGTCGCCGGCGTCGGCCTCGCCGCGGCCGGGTTCGTCGACGCCGCGGGGGAGCGGGTCGCCTTCGCCCCGCACCTGCCCTGGCGCGGCCACCAGGTCCGGGCCCGGCTCACCGACCGGTGGGGCGTGCCGGTCTTCCTCGACAACGACGCCAACTGCGCCGCGCGCGCCGAGTCGGCGCACGGCTCGGCGCTCGGCGCGGCCGACGCGCTCGTGCTGACCCTCGGCACCGGCATCGGCGGTGCCCTCGTGGTCGGCGGCGCGCTGCACCGCGGCCGCAACGGGATGGCCGGCGAGTTCGGGCACACCCGGGTCGTGCCCGATGGGCGCGACTGCGAGTGCGGCGGGCACGGCTGCTGGGAGCAGTACTGCAGCGGCAACGCCCTGGTGCGCGCCGCCCGCGCCGCGATGGCAGCCGACGGCCCGCTGGCCTCGGCCTGCGCCGGCGACCTGGCCGCGGTCACCGGGCCGATGGTCACCGACGCCGCGCACGCGGGCGACCCGGCCGCGCTGGCGGCGTACGCCGAGGTCGGGGAGTGGCTCGGCATCGGTGCCGCCAACCTCGTCGCCTGCTTCGACCCCAGCGTGGTGGTGGTCGGCGGCGGGGTGTCGGCCGCGGGCGACCTGCTGCTCGAGCCCGCCCGCGCGGCCCTGGGCCGCTCGCTGGTGGGGGCGCCGCACCGCGTGGTGCCGCCGCTGCTGCGGGCCCGCTACGGCCCGGAGGCCGGTGTGGTCGGCGCCGCGGACCTGGTGCGCGAGGGCCTGGGCCGCCACGCGCGACCGCGCGCCTGAGCCCGGCGTACGGCGCCCGCGGGCGCACCGCCCGGCACCCCGGTCAGATGCGGGAGCCGTCGTCCCAGGGGTCGCGGGGCTCGTGGGGCATCTGGCGCACCAGGTAGACGAACCCACCCACGAACCAGGCCACCATCAGCCAGCCCACCCAGCGCGGCAGGTCGATGCCGACCAGCAGCGAGACCAGCAGCACCACGGGCGCGCCGAACACGCCGATCCAGGCGATCCCGCGGTCGGGCGCGGGCACCGGCAGCGGGCCGGGGTCGGGCGGCACGAAGCGGTCCTCGTCGTCGACCGGCGGGGTCGGCTGCGGGGTCGGCTCCGGGCTGGGCTCGGCGGCGGCACCCGGCTCGGGTCGCGCGGGGCGGACCAGGTCCTCGTCGGGGCCCTCGGCACCCTCGGGGCCCTCCGGGCGGGCGCGCTCGTCGTGGCCGGGAGCGGGCTCGCCGTCGTCGAGATCGGCGCGCTCGCCGAAGTTCTCGACGATGGCGCGCCAGGCCTCGTCGTCGTCCTCGCGGTGCACACTGCGAGCGTAGGTGGTGGCCCTCAGTCCGAGGTCACCCGGGCGACGAAGGCGGCCGACTCCTCGATGAGCAGCGGCAGGTCGTTGTCGAGGGTCGCCACGTGGTAGCTCTCCTCGAGCCGCAGCACGCTCACGTCGCGCGAGGAGACCCGCGAGGTGATCAGCGGCTCGGAGGACTCGTCGACCACGTGGTCGACGCTCGAGCGGGCGTAGAGCAGGGGAGCGGTGACCTGGGGCAGGTCGGCGACCAGGCCGGGCCACGCCTGCATCATCGAGTGCACCGCCTTGAGCGGGGTGCGGGTGTAGCCGTGCTCGGAGACGCCGGGCTTCTTGATGTCGTCGGCGATGCCGGGGAACGAGGCCACCACGTGCTTGAGCACCGGCAGCAGCTTGACGTCGAGGCGCTTGCTGGAGACCGCGGGGTTGACCACGACCACCCCGGCCACCTCGGTCGCCGAGGCGGTGTCGGCGGCCAGGCGCAGCACCAGCGCGCCACCCATCGACAGCCCGGCCAGCACGACCCGGTCGCAGCGCTCGACGAGCCGGCGGTGCGCCTCGCGCAGCTCGGCGTACCAGTCGTCCCAGCGGTAGGTGTTGAGGTCCTGCCAGGTGGTGCCGTGCCCGGGCAGGCGCGGCACCTCGACGGCGTACCCCTTCTCGGCCAGGGCCTCGGCCCACGGGCGCATCGAGGCCGGCTGGCCGGTGAAGCCGTGGCTGAGCAGCACGCCGACCCGGCGCCCGCCGGTCAGGTCGGGCCGCGGGTCGGTGGCGAACGGGGAGGCCAGCGGGTGCACGGGCGGTGCCGACGCATCAGTCATGCGCGAGATCATGCCCTAGGCTGAGCGCGCGCCGCAGGAGGCTCCTGCGGCGGTCGTCGGTTCGCGGTCGGGAGGCTGTCTCGGTGTTCTACTGGTTCCTGAAGTGGGTGGCTCTCGGCCCGCTCCTGCGCATCGTCTTCCGCCCCCAGGTCGAGGGCTGCGAGCACGTGCCCGACGAGGGCCCGGCGATCCTGGCCAGCAACCACCTCTCCTACGCCGACTGGCTGTTCATGCCGCTCACCCTCTCGCGCCGGGTGACCTTCGTGGCCAAGGCCGAGTACTTCACCGGCACCGGGCTCAAGGGCTGGCTGCAGAAGACCTTCTTCTCCGGCTCGGGCCAGGTGCCCATCGACCGGGCCGGCGCCGACGCCGCGGCCGGTGCGCTGCTGTCGGCCAAGCGGGTGCTGGGCGAGGGCGGCCTCTTCGGCATCTACCCCGAGGGCACCCGCTCCCACGACGGCAGGCTCTACCGCGGCAAGACCGGCGTCGCGCGGCTCGCGCTCGAGACCGGTGTGCCGGTCGTGCCGGTCGCCGTCGTCGGCACCGACGTGGTGGCCCCGCCGGGCAAGAAGTTCGGCACCTTCACCCGCCCCGTGGTCCGCTTCGGCAAGCCCCTGGACTTCTCGCGCTACGAGGGTCTCGAGAACGACCGCTACATCCTGCGCTCGATCACCGACGAGATCATGTACGAGATCATGCGCCTCTCCGGCCAGGAGTACGTCGACATGTACGCGACCCGGGCCAAGGAGGAGTCGAAGAAGGCGGACGCCGCCGCCGCCAAGGCGGCCGAGCAGAAGAAGGCGTCCTGACCCGCCTCGCCGAGGCTTTCCGGGGGGCCACCGACCCCGCCGCCGTCGCCGTGGAGGACCGCCTCCTCCAGGCGCTGGCCTGGCTGCGCTGGGTGGTGCTGGCCAACGCGGTGGTGCTCAACGTCTACCGCTACGACAACTTCGAGCGGCCGCTGCTGGGCATGGGCGTGGTCGCGGTGCTGGTGCTGTGGACGCTGCTGGCCGGGCACTGGTACGCCGACCACGCCCGCCGCGGCTGGCCGCTGCTGGTCGCCGACCTGGCGGTCGCGGTCGCGGCGATGGTGGCCACCCCGCTGGTCAAGGGCGCCGACTTCAACGCCTCGGTGCCCGGCTTCTGGGTGATGGCGGCGCTGCTGGCCTGGGCCGCGCACCTGCGCTGGCAGGGCGGGCTGGTCGCCGCGGTGGTGCTGGCCGGCACCGACCTGGCCGTGCGCCAGGACGTCAGCCAGTCGGTCTACGGCAACGTCTTCCTGCTGCTCATCGGCGGCCCGATCGTGGGCTACCTGGCCGCCTCGCTGCAGCAGATGGCCACCGAGCGCGACCGCGCCGAGCGGGCGGCCGCGGCCGCCGCCGAGCGCACCCGCCTGGCCCGCGCGGTCCACGACGGGGTGCTGCAGGTGCTGGCGCTGGTGCAGCGCCGCGGCCACGAGCTCGGCGAGCAGGGCGAGGAGCTGGCCCGGCTGGCGGGCGAGCAGGAGAGCGTGCTGCGCGGGCTGATCCGCACCCAGGACGCGGTCGGGCCGGTCCCCGGCGCCGTCCCCGGTGCGCCCGGTGCAGCGGGTGCGGCGCGCGTGGTCGACCTGGCCGCCGAGCTGACGCTGCTGGGGCGCCGTCCGGGCGTCGAGGTCGTGGTGCCGGCCGGACCGGTGCGCCTCGAGTCCGCCGCCGCCACCGAGCTGGCCGCCGCGGTCGCTGCCTGCCTCGACAACGTGCAGCGGCACGTGCCGCCGGGTGACGACGGCGCGCCGCCGCGGGCATGGGTCCTGCTCGAGGACCTGCCCGACCGGGTCGAGGTGTCGGTGCGCGACGAGGGCCCGGGCATCCCCGAGGGCCGCCTCGAGCAGGCCGAGGCCGAGGGCCGGATGGGCGTCAGCGGCTCGGTGCGCGGGCGCCTGCACGACCTCGGCGGCAGCGCCACGCTGACCACCGGCTCCTTCGGCACCGAGTGGGAGCTGGTGGTGCCGCGATGACCATCCACGACTCGCACCCCTTCGCCGACCCCGACCCCGACCCCGTACGCCGGCTGCGCGGGCGGCTCGGCGGCGCCGTCACCCTGTGGGCCGCGGGCGAGGGGGCGCTGCGCGACGGGCTCACGGTCACCTCGCTGATGCTGGCCCACGGCGAGCGGCCCAGCCTGCTGGCGCTGCTCGACCCCGACGCCGACCTGACCGGCACCCTGCTGGACACCGGGCGGGCCGTGGTCTCGCTGCTGGCCTGGGAGCACCGCTACCTCGCCGACGCCTTCGCCGGCACCGCACCCGCGCCGGGTGGGCCCTTCCGGCTGACCGACTTCGAGCAGACCGACTGGGGCCCGCGGCCAGTCTTGGCGCCCACGTGGGCCGGTGTCGAGGTGGAGGACCAGCGCCAGGTCGGCTGGTCGCTGGAGGTGACCTGCCGCCTCGCGCACGTCGTGGTCGGCGAGGACGACGGGCCGGGCGGTGCGCTGGGGCACCGGCGGGGGCGCTACCTGCGGCTCGGAGAGGCCGGCGGCACCACGCCCTGACCCTGGGCCCTGACCCTGGGGCCTGACCCTGGACCTGACCTCGGGGCCCTGATCCCGGGGCCCGGGGCTCGCGCGGCATAGGGTCGGCGCCATGAGCGCCGTCACACCCTTCGACGCCGAGCCCGTCGCGCCGCTGCGCGTGATGGTGGTCGACGACCACCCGATGTGGCGCGACGCGGTGGAGCGCGACCTCGCCGCGGCCGGGCACCACGTCGTGGCGGTCGCCGCCACGGGCGACGAGGCGTTGGCACGGTTCCCGGCCGCCCGGCCCCAGGTGGTCGTCCTCGACCTGCAGATTCCCGGGCCCAGCGGCGTCGAGGTCACAGCCGGGGTGCTCGCGGTCGACCCGTCGGCACGGGTGCTGATCCTCTCGGCCTCCGGCGAGCAGGCCGACGTGCTGGCCGCCGTCAAGGCGGGCGCCACCGGCTACCTGGTCAAGTCGGCCTCGAAGGCCGAGCTGCTCGCCGCCGTCGCGGCGGTCGCCGTCGGCGACCCCGTCTTCACCCCGGGCCTGGCGGGGCTGGTGCTGGGGGAGTACCGCCGGCTCTCCGACACCCCCGACGACGACCCGGGCGCCGGGCACCCCGAGCTCACCGAGCGGGAGACCGAGGTCCTGCGGATGGTCGCCAAGGGCTGGTCCTACAAGCAGATCGCCGAGCGCCTGGTGCTCTCGCACCGCACGGTGCAGAACCACGTGCAGAACACGCTGCGCAAGCTGCAGATGCACAACCGCGTCGAGCTGACCCGGTGGGCGATCGAGCGTGGCCTCGACGATGAGTGAGCAGGCCGACGCGCCGTCGCTCCTCGACCTGGCCGAGGACCTCTACGGGTTGCCGCTGGGCGAGTTCACCGCCTCGCGCGACGCCCTGGTCAAGCAGCACCGCGGCAGCGACCTGGCCCGCGACCTCAAGGCCCTGCGCAAGCCGACCACCGCCGCGTGGGTCGTCGACCTGCTGGTGCGCCACGAGACCGAGCAGGTCGAGCAGGTGCTCTCGGTCGGGGCCGCGCTGCGCGAGGCCCAGGCCTCGATGTCGGCCGACGAGCTGCGCACGCTGACCAAGCAGCGCCGCCAGCTCACCGCTGCCGTCACCACCACCGCCCGCGGCCTGGCCCGCGAGCACGGGCTGCGCGTCACCGAGGCCGTCGCCGAGCAGGTGCAGGCCACCCTGACCGCGGCCATGGTCGACGCCGACTGCGCCCGCGCCGTGCGCAGCGGGCTGCTCGTGGCCCCGCTCGAGACCACCGGCGTCGACGACGTCGACGTGGCCGCGGCGCTGGCGCTGCCGCAGGCGCTCGGCTTCGAGGCCCGCGCCGCCGCCCCCGCCGAGGCGCCCCCGCGGCCCGAGCTGCACGTCGTACCCGACCCGGAGGCGCAGGAGCGCGCCCGCGCCGAGGCCGAGGAGGCGCTCGAGGCGGCCGACGAGGAGCTGGCCCGGGCTCGCGAGGCCCGCGAGGAGGCCGGCGCGCGGGTCGAGGAGCTCGAGGCCCGCGGCCTGCAGGTGCAGTCGGAGATCGACGAGCTGCGCCGGCGCCTGGCCGAGCTGGAGTCGACCAGCGAGGACGTCGACGACGAGCTGGGGGAGGCCGAGGACGAGCGTGACGAGGCCCAGGCCGCCCTCGAGGAGGCCGAGGCCGAGCGCGACCGCGCCGCCCGGGCCCTCACCCAGGCCGCCCGCTGACCCGGCGCAAACTTCCCACCGACCCGGCGCGAACCTCGCGCTGACCCGGCGCAAACCTCGCACCGAGCCGGCGCGAATCTCGCGCTGACCCGGCGCAAACCTCCCACCGACCCGGCGCGGACCCGCCCGGGTTCTGCTGCGGGCGGGCGCGGCCGGGTCAAGCGGAGGAGCCAGCCGGGTCGACGAGAGATCCGGGCCGGGTGAGTGGAAGATCTGCGCCGGGTCAGCGCGAGATATGCGCCGGGTCAGCGTGGGGTTGGGCCCTGGTCACAGGAGGGCCCAGCCCTTGGAGCGCTCGACCGCCTCGCGCCAGCGGGCGTGCTCGGCGTCGGCGCGCTCGCGGTCGCCGCGGGGGGAGAAGCTGCGGTCGAGCTGCCAGGTCTCGCGCAGGTCGTCGGTGGAGCTCCAGACACCGGTGCCCAGGCCCGCGAGGAAGGCGGCGCCGAGCGCGGTGGTCTCCGACAGGCGGGGGCGCTGCACCTCGAGGCCGAGCTGGTCGGCCTGGACCTGGCAGAGCAGGTCGTTGGCGCAGGCCCCGCCGTCGACGCGCAGCGAGGTGCGGGCCGGAACGGTGCCGTGCATCGTCTGGAGCACGTCGCGCACCTCGAAGGCGATCGCCTCGAGGGTGGCGCGCACGATGTGGGCGCGGGTGGTGCCGCGGGTCAGGCCGTGGATGGTGCCGCGGGCGTGCGGGTCCCAGTCGGGGGCGCCCAGGCCGGTCAGGGCCGGCACGAAGACGACCCCCTCGGAGCTGTCGACGGTCGCCGCGATCGCCTCGGTCTCGGCGGCGGAGCCGATGATCTGCAGGCCGTCGCGCAGCCACTGCACCGCGGCACCCGTGACGAAGACGGCGCCCTCGAGCGCGAAGGTGTCGGTGCCGTCGGGCGAGCGCCACGCGGCGGTGGTGAGCAGCCCGGCGTCGGAGCGCACCAGCTCGCCGCCGGTGTTGGTGAGGATGAACGAGCCGGTGCCGTAGGTGCACTTGGCGTCGCCGACGTCGAAGCAGGTCTGGCCGAAGAGCGCCGCCTGCTGGTCGCCGGCGATGCCGGCCACCGGGAGCGAGAGGCCCAGGAACGAGCGCGGGTCGGTGGTCGCGACCTCGCCCCAGCTGGGCACGATCTCGGGCAGCGCGTCCACCGGCACCCCGAAGAGCGCGCACAGCTCGGCCGACCAGTCGCCGGTGGTGAGGTCGTAGAGCAGCGTGCGGCTGGCGTTGGAGACGTCGGTGACGTGCTCGAGGCCGCGGGTCATCCGCGCGACCAGGTAGGAGTCGACGGTGCCGACGGCGTACCGGCCCTCCTCGACCAGCGCCCAGGTGCGCGGCTCGTGCTCGGCCAGCCAGGCCAGCTTGGTGCCGGAGAAGTAGGGGTCCAGCCGCAGCCCGGTCAGCTCGGCGACCCGCGGCTCGTGGCCCTGCTCGCGCAGCCGCACGCAGATCTCGGCCGTACGTCGGTCCTGCCAGACGATGGCGCGCCGCGGGGAGCCCAGGGTCTCGCGGTCCCACAGCAGCACGGTCTCGCGCTGGTTGGTGATCCCGATCGAGGTCAGCTCGGCGGCGTCGACCTGGCCCAGCACCGCGCGCACCGACTCCAGGGTCGCCTGCCAGATCTCCTCCGGCGCGTGCTCGACCCACCCGGGGTGCGGGAAGTGCTGGGCGAACTCCTGGTAGCCGCGGGCCCGGACCTGGCCGGAGGCGTCGACGACGACCGCGGTGACGCCGGTGGTGCCGGCGTCGATCGCCAGGACACAGCTCACGCGGTGGCCTCGTCGGGGCCCCCGCGCACCACGGCCAGGATCCGCCGGTCGATCCAGGACAGGTCGGGTGCCACCCGCATCTCGTAGTTCTCGGTGCCGACCCACGCGTGGAAGTCGCGGTGGCCGCCCTCGGCCGCGAACCGCTCGAGCTCGGCCTCGAGCTCGGGGGTGACGGCCACCTTCTCCTCCTCGGTGGAGGCGGTCAGGTAGAGCTCGTTGAGGTCGAGCAGGCGGGCGAGCTCGACCACGGGGTCGGCGTGGTCGTCGACGCGCAGGTCGACCTCGATGTCGTCGAGACCGCCGTACCCGGCCTCGTCGCGCACCACCAGCAGCGCCGCCGACTGGCGACCGCGGCGGTCGCCGCCGGCCCGGTCGCCGGCGTGCAGCGCGGCCAGCAGCCGGGTGCCGAGCGGGGCTCCCGGGTCGGAGCCGAGGAACGCGGTCTCCATCGCCTCGAGGACCTCCTCGCCGGCGAGCACGTTGCCCTGCAGCGCGTAGCCGTCGCCGCTGCGCCCACCCGCCCAGTCCAGGCACAGGGGGCCGGTGAAGGTGGCGGCGCCGCCGTCGACGTCGACGATGCCGACCTGGCGGTGGTCGCGGCCCTCGTCCTCCTCGAGCAGCCGGTCGAGGGCGACCGCGGCGGTGGCGCCCTCGTCGAGGTGCGAGAGCGCCAGGCCCTTGAAGGCGACGTTGGCGTCGGCCTGGGTGGCGATGGCGCCGACCTGGGCCACCGCGGCGGGCACGGCGCTGCCGACGGCCAGGAACTTCGAGGCCACCGCCACCCCCCAGGACTCACCGTCGGCGGAGCGGGCCACGATCGAGAAGGTCATGCCGGGACTGTAGCGATCCGGGGACGGGTCGACGCCCGAGCCACCGCACTGTGAGGATGCTCCGCGTGCCGCACACGACCACCTGGGCCGAGCGCCTGGGCTGGCCCTCTCTCGGGGACCACCGCCGCTTCGTCACCGCGATCGCCATCGACGCGGTCGGCAGCGGCGTCTTCATGCCGGTCTCGGTGCTGTACTTCCTGGCCACCACGTCGCTGGGGCTGGTCGAGGTCGGTGCGGCGCTGTCGCTCTCGGCGCTCCTGGCGCTGCCGGTCGGGCCGCTGCTGGGCGGTGTCGTCGACCGCTTCGGCGCCAAGGTCGTGCTGCTGGCCGGCAACGCGCTGCAGGGTGTGGGCTTCCTGGCCTACCTGCTGACCGAGTCGTTCACCGCGGTCGTCGTGTGGACCGTCGTGGTGACCCTGGGGCGCACCGCCTTCTGGGGCTCCTACGGCACCATCGTGGCCGCCATCTCGCGGCCGGGGGAGCGGGAGCGCTGGTTCGGCTTCCTGGGCGCGCTGCGCAACGTCGGCTTCGCGCTCGGCGGGCTCGCGGCCGGGCTCGCCATCACCATCGGCACCCCGTCGGCGTACGCCGCCATCGTGGTCGTCAACGCGGCGTCGTACGCCGTGGCCTTCCTGCTGCTGCTGTCGGTGCCGGCCACGGCCTCGAGCGGCCACCGCCCCGAGCCCGGCTCGTGGGCCACGGTGCTGCGCGACCGGCCCTACCGGCTGCTGGTGCTGGGCCAGCTGTGCTTCGCGATGTCGATGATGGTGCTCAACGTGGTGCTGCCGGTCTACGCCACGACGGTGCTGGGGCTGCCCGGCTGGGTCACCGGCACCGTCTTCACGCTCAACACGGTGCTGGTCGGCCTGGGCCAGGGGTTGGTGGTGCGCGCGATGACGGGCGCGCGCCGCTGGCGGGTGCTGCTGCTCGCCCACGCCACCTTCGCGGCGGCGTACGCCGTCATGGCGCTGGCCGGTGCGCTCCCGGTCGCCCTCGCGGTGGTCGCGCTGCTGCTCGGCTCGGTCGTCTACACCGCCGGCGAGCTCCTCGGCGGGCCGGTGCACGGCGCCCTGTCGGCCGAGGCGGCGCCCGAGCACCTGCGCGGTCGCTACCTCTCGCTGGTGCAGCTGGCCTGGGGCGTGGCGGGCGCGGTCGCGCCGGTGACCTTCGCGTGGCTGCTCGACCGCGGCGTGTGGCCGATCTGGGCGGCGCTGGGCGCGATCGCCCTCGCGGGCGGCCTGGTCGCCCTGCGGCTGGGCCGGGTGATGCCGCTGGCCACCGACCGGGTCAGCACCCGCTCCGAGGTGCTGGCGGTCTGAGCGGCCGCGCCGGTCAGCGCGCCGCCGGCCGGCGTCGTACGACGAGCAGGGCGGCGGCGCCGAGCGCCAGCAGCCCGGCCAGCGCCAGCACGCCCGGGACGGCGCCCCACGCGCCGAGGCCGACGAGCGGGGCGGGCAGCCGCGGGGCGGTCTCGACGGCCACCGCGGTCTCGTGGACCGTGCTGCCCCCGCCCCCGGTGCAGGTCACCTCGACGGTCGCGGACGCCGGTTCGAAGGAGGCGGTGCCTGTCCAGTCGCCGGGGCTGCCGCCCTCGCGACGGTAGGAGGCGTCGAGCGGCGCCATCGGCAGGTCGCGGCCCGTGGTCGTGTCGACCGCGGAGCAGTCCGGCGTCGCGTCGGGCTCGTAGGTCCACAGCACCGCCGTGCGGTCGCCGGCCAGCCGTACGTCGTGGGGTCGCCCGTCGGCCGGGACGAGCGACGCCTCGTCCCAGCGGTAGCCGTCGAGGTGGGACGCGGCGAGGCCGGCCCAGGAGGCGGCGGCGGCGAGCAGCAGGGCCACGCCGGAGGCGAGCAGGCGGACGGTCATGGCGCGCATGCTCGCACGCCGCCGGAGGTGATGGCCGTGCGACGCGCTCGCGACTAGGGTCGAGGTCATGCGAGTGGGAGTGCTGACCGGAGGCGGGGACTGCCCCGGCCTCAACGCCGTCATCCGTGCCGTGGTGCGCCGTGGGGTGCGCGACCACGGCTTCGAGCTGATCGGCTACCGCGACGGCTGGAAGGGCCCCCTCGAGGGGCTGAGCTTCCCGCTGGGCATCGAGCAGTGCCGCGGCATCCTGCCGCGCGGCGGCACCATCCTGGGCTCCTCGCGCACCAACCCGTTCGCGATCGACGACGGGGTGGAGCGGATCCGCGCCAACCTGGCCGCCGACGGGGTCGACGCCCTGGTGGCGATCGGCGGCGAGGACACCCTCGGCGTGGCCACCAAGCTGGCCGAGGCGGGCGTCTCGGTCGTCGGGGTCCCCAAGACCATCGACAACGACCTGTCGGGCACCGACTTCACCTTCGGCTTCGACACGGCCGTCAACATCGCCACCGACGCGATCGACCGGCTGCACACCACCGCCGAGTCGCACCACCGGGTGCTGGTGGTGGAGGTGATGGGCCGCCACGCCGGCTGGATCGCCCTGCACGCCGGCATGGCCGGCGGCGCCAGCGCCATCCTGATCCCCGAGCAGCCCTTCGACATCGACGCCGTCTGCGACCACGTCCAGACCCGCTTCGAGAGCGAGTACGCCCCCATCATCGTCGTCTCCGAGGGCGCGGTGCCCAAGGACGGCGGCGACATGACGCTCTCCTCGGGGGAGAAGGACTCGTTCGGCCACGTGCGCCTGGGGGGCATCGGCGACCGGCTGGCCAGCGAGATCGAGCAGCGCACCGGCAAGGAGGCGCGGGCGGTCGTGCTGGGCCACATCCAGCGCGGCGGCACCCCCACCGCCTTCGACCGGTGGCTGGCCACCCGCTTCGGGCTGCAGGCCGCCGACGCGGTCGCCGACGGCGACTTCGGCACGATGATGGCGCTGCGCGGCACCCGCATCGACCGGGTCCCCCTGATCGAGGGCACCGGCGAGCTCAAGACCGTCAGCCCCGCCGAGTACGCCGAGGCCGAGGTCTTCTTCGGCTGAGGTCCCCGCGCCCGCAGGTTTGGCCGGGGCGCCGCGGGGCAGGACTCCTCCCAGCACCACGACCCGGGAGGCAGCATGGCCACGCAGAGCACGACCCGCCCCGACCCGGCGGAGCAGCGTGACGAGGGGGCGGGGGGCGAGCTCAAGCGGGCCATCGGCCCGCGGCTGCTGCTGTTCTTCATCGTCGGCGACATCATCGGCGCCGGCGTCTTCGCGATCACCGGCGACGTGGCCGGCGAGGTCGGGGGCGTGGCCTGGGTGCCGTTCCTGGTCGCCTTCGCCGTGGCCGCCCTGACCGCGCTGTCCTACCTCGAGCTGGTCACCAAGCACCCGCAGGCCGCCGGGGCCGCGCTGTTCGTGCACAAGGCGTTCAACGTGCACTTCCTGACCTTCCTGGTGGCCTTCGCGGTGGTCTGCTCGGGCATCACCAGCGCCTCGACGTCCTCGGGCCTGGTCGCCTCCAACCTGCTGCTCGGCCTCGACGGCCTCGTCGGCGGCGTACCCACCGGCGACACCGCGACCCTGCTCGTCGCGCTCGGCTTCATGGTGCTGCTCGCGCTCGTCAACCTGCGCGGCGTCGGCGAGAGCGTTCGTTTCAACGTGGTGCTGACCTCGGTCGTGGTGCTCGCGCTCGGCGTCATCATCGCCATCGGCTTCTGGGCGATGGCCACCGACGGCGACGTGGGCCGGGTCGTGGTCTTCGAGTCGCCGGGCGACAAGAACGTCTTCGCGGCCATCACCATCGCCACCACGGTGGCGTTCTTCGCGATGGTCGGCTTCGAGGACTCCGTGAACATGGTCGAGGAGGTCGAGGACCCGGGCCGGACCTTCCCCCGCATCATGCTCACCGGCCTGGGCATCTGCGCGGTGATCTACGTGCTCGTCGCGATCACCGTGGTCGTGGTGATCCCGCCGGGCGACATCACCGACCCGGTCAACCCCGAGGCCGGCATCCTGCTCGACGTGGTGCGGGTCGGCGCGCCGGGGTTGCCGATCGACGACATCTTCCCGTTCCTGACCGTCTTCGCGGTCGCCAACACCGCCCTGATCAACATGCTGATGGCCAGCCGGCTGATCTACGGCATGGGCAAGCAGGACGTGCTGCCGCGCTCGCTGTCGGCGGTGCTGCCGGGGCGCCGCTCCCCGTGGGCCGCGATCCTCTTCACCACCGCCATGGCGCTGGGCCTGATCACCTTCGTGCGGCTGCGCTCCGACAGCGACGTCGTGGTGGCGCTGGCCGGCACCACCGGGCTGCTGCTGCTGGTCGTCTTCACGGTCGTCAACATCGCCTGCCTGGTGCTGCGCCGCGACACCCGCACCGAGCCGGTCTTCCGCGCCCCGACCTGGGTGCCGTACGTCGGTGCCGCGACCGCCGCCTTCCTCGTCGGGCCGTGGGCGCGCAACGAGGACGACCACATCCAGTACTCCATCGCCGGGGTGCTGCTGCTCATCGGCGTCGGCCTGTGGGTGCTGACCTGGGCCACCAACCGGGGGGTGCGGGCCAAGCGCACCGGCTTCCGTGACATCGACCACCTCGAGGGGCAGTGAGCGTCCCACGCCCGAGCCGCGAATCGGAGGGGCGCCCCGCACGGACGTAGTCTGGTCGGGTGAGCGCCATCCCCGATCTCGAGAGCCTGCACGCCCGCGGAGCAGCCCAGCAGCCGTCGTACCCCGACCGTGCTGCCGTCGACGCCGCCGTCACCAAGCTGCGCACGATGCCGCCGCTGGTCTTCGCCGGTGAGTGCGACGACCTGACCGACAAGATCGCCGCGGTCACCCGCGGCGAGGCGTTCCTGCTGCAGGGCGGCGACTGCGCCGAGACCTTCGCCGGCGTGACGGCCGACAACGTGCGCAACAAGCTGCGCGTGCTGCTGCAGATGGCGGTCGTGCTGACGTACGCCGGCTCGGTGCCGGTGGTCAAGGTCGGCCGGCTGGCCGGGCAGTACGCCAAGCCGCGCTCCTCCGACAACGAGACCCGCACCGTCGACGGCGAGGCCGTCACGCTGCCGGCCTACCGCGGTGACGCCGTCAACGGCTTCGAGTTCACCGAGGCCTCGCGGGTGCCCGACCCGCAGCGCCTCGTCGACGTCTACAACGCCTCGGCCGCCACCCTCAACCTGGTGCGCGCCTTCGTGACCGGCGGCTACGCCGACCTGCGCCAGGTGCACACCTGGAACACCGACTTCGTGCGCTCCAGCCCGATCGGCCAGCGCTACGAGTCGATGGCCGCCGACATCGAGCGCGCGCTGACCTTCATGAAGGCCATCGGCGCCGACCCCGACGAGTTCCACCGCGTCGACTTCCACTCCAGCCACGAGGCGCTGGTGCTGGAGTACGAGCACGCGATGACGCGCATCGACTCGCGCACCGAGGCGCCGTACGACGTCTCGGGGCACTTCGTGTGGATCGGCGAGCGCACCCGCCAGCTCGACGGCGCCCACGTCGAGCTGCTGAGCAAGATCCGCAACCCCATCGGCGTGAAGCTCGGCCCGACCACCACCGCCGACGACGCGATCGCGCTGGCCGCCAAGCTCAACCCCGACAACACGCCCGGGCGCCTGACCTTCATCACCCGCTTCGGCGCGGGCAAGATCCGCGACGGCCTGCCCGACCTGGTCGAGAAGGTCACCGCCGCGGGCCTGCAGGTCGCCTGGGTCTGCGACCCGATGCACGGCAACACCTTCGAGGCCTCCTCGGGCTACAAGACCCGCAAGTTCGAGGACGTCATCGACGAGCTGCAGGGCTTCTTCGACGTCCACCGCGCCCTGGGCACCTGGCCCGGCGGCATCCACATCGAGCTCACCGGCGACGACGTCACCGAGTGCGTCGGTGGTGGCGAGGAGCTGGCCGAGATCGACCTCGGCAACCGCTACGAGTCGGTCTGCGACCCGCGCCTGAACCGGGTGCAGTCGCTGGAGACCGCCTTCCTCGTCGCGGAGATGCTCAAGAAGGCCTGAGGCACCAGCCCGCCGGCCCGCCGAGTCGGCGCTACTTCCTCGCCGAGTCGGCGCCAGTTCCGGAACTGGCGCCGACTCGCGCGTGAACTGGCGCCGGCTCGGCGTGCGCGCCCACCCGGCCGGTTCGAACCGGCCGGCTCGCGGGTGTGAGGATGCCGGGGTGATCGACCTGCGCTCCGACACCCTGACCCAGCCCACCGAGTCGATGCGCGCCGCCATGGCGCGCGCCGAGGTCGGCGACGACGTGTACGGCGAGGACCCGACCGTCCTCGACCTCGAGGAGCACGTCGCGGGGCTGCTGGGCCACGAGGCGGCGCTCTTCACCCCCACCGGGTCGATGGCCAACGTGCTGGCGGTGCGCGCCCTGGTCGAGCCCGGTGAGGAGGTGCTGTGCGAGGCCTCCGCCCACATCGCGCGCGCCGAGCTCGGCGCCCACGGCGCGATCTCGGGGGTCACGATGCGCACCTGGCTGCACTCGCGCGGCCAGCTCGACCTCGACGTCGTCGGCGGCATGCTCGCCCCCGACATGGGGCCGTTCTTCGTCCGCACGGCCGCGGTCTCGGTCGAGAACACCCACAACTTCGCGGGCGGCACGGTGCTGCCGATCGGCGACCTGCGCGACCTGCGCGAGCTCGCCGACGGCGCCGGCATCGCGGTGCACGTCGACGGCGCACGGCTCTGGAACGCGCACGTGGCGACCGGCACGCCGCTGGCGGAGTACGGCGCGGTCGCCGACACGATGGCGGTCTGCCTCTCCAAGGGCCTCGGGGCCCCGGTGGGCTCGCTGATGGTCGGCAGCGCCGACGCGATCTCCGCGGCGCGGGTGCGCCGCAAGCGGATGGGCGGCGGGATGCGGCAGGTCGGCATCCTGGCCGCCGCCGGCCGGCACGCCCTCGACCACCACCTCGACCGCCTCGCCGACGACCACGAGCACGCCCGCCTGCTGGCGGAGGCCTGCGGGGTCGACCCGGCCGGCGTGGACACCAACATCGTGGTGGTGCCCCACGACGACGCACCGGGCTACGTCGCACGCGCGGCCGAGGCCGGTGTGCGCGTGGCGGCCGTGGGGCCGCGCACGGTGCGCCTGGTCACCCACCTCGGCGTGGACCGCGCGGCCGCCGAGCGGGCCGCGGCCGTGCTGGCCCGCCTCTGAGCCAGCCGACCGGCAGACGCCCTCACATCAGGTCGTGCTCGAAGGCGAACGCCGCTGCGGCGGTCCGGGAGTGCACGTCGAGCTTGGTGAAGATGTTGCTCAGGTGCCGGGCCACGGTCTTCTCGCTGAGCACCAGCTCGTCGGCGATCTGCGCGTTGCTGCGCCCGGCGGCCACCAGCCGCAGCACCTCCGCCTCGCGCCCGGTCAGCCCGGCGGGCAGCACCTCGGGAGCCATCAGGCGCCCCACCTGGGCCAGGTCCGGCGCGGCCCCCAGGGCTGCGAAGGTGCGGCGGGCAGCCTCCAGCTCGCCACGTGCCGAGTCGTGGTCGCCCATCGAGCGCAGGGCCCGGGCCAGCTGCACGCGCACCCGCGCGACCTCGTGCGGGCCGTCGAGGGCGACCCAGGCGGTGTACGCCTTGCGCAGGTAGGGGAGCGCGCCGGCCGGGTCGCCGCCGGCGACCTCGACCGCACCGTGCGCGGCCGCGGCCGTGGCCAGCAGCCCGGCGCAGCCGAACTCCGCGGCCAGGCGGTCCAGGTCGTCGACCAGGTCGCGGGCGGCGCCCTGGTCGTCGCAGGCGAGGAGCACGTCGACGGCCGGGCCGAGCAGGCGCGCCCGCTGCACGGGTCCGGCCGCCTCGGTGAGCAGTCGGCCCACCGCCGCCCGTGCGGCGCCCGTGCGCCCGCGCGCCACCCACAGCAGGGCGAGCCCGGGCTGCGGCTCGTAGCCGTGGTCGGAGGCCCGGTCGAAGGCGGCCTCGGCGTCGGCGTGCTGACCGAGCAGCCGCAGCACCTCGCCCCTCTCGTACGACGCCAGCCCCACCGCGTCGAGGGCGTGCACCTGGCGGTAGCGCCGCTCCGCGTCCGCGAACTCCGCGAGGGCACCGGGCCAGTCCCCGTGCAGGCGCAGCAGCTGGCCACGGTGCACGGCGCACTGCCCGGTGAAGGCCAGCAGGCCCGGCTGCCGGGCGCACCAGCGTTCGAGTGCGGCTGTCCACTCCGCGACGCGGGCCAGGTCGCCGACCTCCTGGCAGCCCTCGATGGCGGTGCAGTAGACGTGGCCGGCGATCACGGGCGAGGTCTCCCCGGCCACCACCCGGACCATCGACTCGTCCAGCAGCGCCAGCCCGGCGGGCACCCGCCCGGCGTACATCGCGAACCGTCCGCGCGCACAGGTGGCCATGGCGACCAGGTCGGTGTCGTGGTGTCCTCGTCCCACGGCCGCCGCCCGGTCGGCGCACGCGCCCGCCTCGTCGAACGCCCCGGCGCCGAGCGCGCGGAACATCCGCAGCATCGCCACCCAGCCGTGCTCGACCGCGTCGGCGTCGAGCGTGTCGAGGAGCTCCTCGACACGCGCGGCCCACCCTGCGGACAGCGCCGGCTGGCTGTGGGCGGCGGTGGTCATCGCCAACCGGAAGGCGCAGTGGACGGCCCGGGGGAGCTCCCCGCCCTCGAGGGACCGTGCGAAGGCGTCCTGGAGGGCCGCCACCGCCTCGGTGTGGCGCCCGAGCAGCTCGGCCGCGGTGGCGAGGTCGGCGAGGTCCTGCACCGACAGCGTGCCCGGTGCCGAGGCCGCCCAGCCCGCGTGGGCGGCGGCCCAGTCGCCGCGCTCGAAGCCGGCCCGGGCCCGCTCGAGCTCGCCGACGCCCATCGCAGGAACCTCCCCGGGCAGCGTACGGCGGCTCAGGCCGCGGTCGCGAGCCCGGCGCGGTCCCGGTGCCTCTCGGCCACCCGGGCGGCGACGAACCCGGCGTCCCGGTCGGCGCCGGCCAGCAGCATCGAGGTGAAGGAGTACTGGAAGGCCAGGCCGCAGAAGAAGAGCCCGGGGGCGTCGGTGGCCACCCCGCGCAGCTCGCGGGGCCAGCCGTCGTCGCCGACGACCGGCAGGTGGATCCAGTCGAAGCCCTGCCGGAACCCGGTGGCCCAGACGACGGTCGCCACGTCCCGGGGGGTGCCGTCGACGACCGGTCGCCCGTCCTGGACCGACTCCACCCGTGAGGTCACCCGCTCCACGCCGCGCGCGGCCAGGTCGGCGCGCTTGACCCGGAGCATCGGGCCGCCGTGGTGACGCAGGTGCGGCATCATCCGGCGCCCGACCGGGGTCCGACGGTTGAGCACGTGCTTCCACACCAGCATCAGCACGGGGAACAGCAGCCGCATCCTGCGGGACTCCAGCCGGGGCGGGATCTGCCCGCAGTCGCGTCCGGCCAGGATCGTGGGGTGGCTCTCGGCGGCCTCGTAGGCGATGTCGGTGCCGGAGTGGCCGGCCCCGACCACCAGCACGGGCCCCTCGCGCAGCTGCCCGGGGCGGCGGTACTCGCTGGAGTGCAGCTGCAGGATCCCGGGGTCGAGCTGCGCGGCGATGCCGGGCCGGTACGGCGCCCGCCCGAACGTGCCCGTGGCCACCACCACGCTGCGGCAGCGGTAGGTGCCCGCGTCGGTGTGCACGGCGTACCCGTCGCCGTCGGGGTCGACGGCGAGGACCCGGGTGCGCAGCCGGACCGGGAGGTCGAGGTGCCGGGCGTAGGAGGCCAGGTAGTCGGCCACCTGGTCCTTGTCGGGGTAGGACCACGGCGGGGCCGGGAACGCCATCCCCGGCAGTGCGTCGTAGCGGGCGGGGGAGTAGAGGCGCAGCGAGTCCCACTGGCGGCGCCACTGGTCCCCGACGTGCTCGGCGGCGTCGAGGACCACGAGGTCGATCCCTCGGCGCCGCAGGTGGTAGGCGGTCGCCAGGCCCGACTGGCCGGCGCCGACGACGACGACGTCGGTGGACGTCTCGGAGGTGCTGTCGCGGAGGGTGTCGCTCATGACTACTCCAGGTGGGTGAGGGTGGCACCCACGCTAGGAGCCGCCCGCCCTCCCACGCGTCGGTCGCAGCACCCATCCTCCGCGGCGGGGGTGGGTGTTCCTACCCACCGCCGGCCGCGTCCGCGACGATCCCCTCGAGCACCACGTCGCTGATCGCGGTGGTGTCGCGGGCGGCCGGCCCCGAGCCCGGCTCGGTGACCGACTCGATGCGCAGCCGCACGGTGTCGGTGGTGACCGCACCGACGTCGAGGACCTGCGGGTCGCGGGTCTCGTCGAGCTCCTGGCGCACCGGTGGCGCGTCGCCGAGCAGCCAGGTGACCGCGGTGACCCGCCGCCCCCCGGCGTAGAGGTCGTAGGTGGTCCCCTCCGAGACCGACGTCTTGGCGTAGCCGTTGACCAGCCCGACGGTGGTGAGCGTGACGTCCTGGTCGAGGCGCAGCACCAGCTCGGTGCCGACCGCGGCACCGGGCACCCGCCACGCGGTGCTCGGGTCGTCGTCGAGCAGGTTCGCGGCGGCGTACGTCGTCGTCTCGCCGGTGGCGATGTCGACGCTGTCGTCGTCCTGGGCGGGCGCTGAGGCCTCGGCCAGGTCGAGCAGCGGCCGCGGCTCGCCCGACGCCGCCGACCCCTCGGTGGCGGGGGAGCCGGTGCGCTGGTCGCGGCTCCCGAGCCACGCGGCCCCGGCCACGCAGACCAGGGCGAGGAGGAGCAGGGCCAGCAACCACCCGAGCCCCCGCCGGCGGCGCGTCCGCTGCACCGGTGCCGCGGGGGCAGGCGGCACCGGCGGCACAGGCGGCACAGGCGGCACCGGCGACAGGTCGGTCTCGGTCGGCTGCACCCAGGCGTCCTGCGCCGCGGCTGCCGCGGGGGCATCGGGGGCGGGTCGGGGGTCCGCGTCGACGTAGAGCGGGTAGCGGGCCGGACCCGGGCGCCGGCCCACGGCCGGCGGCGCCGTCACCTCGGGGGCGTCGGGCCGTGGCTGGCCACAGCTCGTGCAGTAGCGGCCGACGTCGACCAGTGGTGCCCCGCAGGCGGCGCAGTGCGCGGTCACGTCCCTCCCCGGCGCCGGCCCTGGGCCCCTCCCCGGTCGGCCGGTCCAGCCTAGCGAGGTGGTCCAGACCGGTCGGTGCCGGTCGCGAGGGCCGGGAGTGGGCTCAGGCGGTGCGGATCCGCTCGCCGGCGTCGACCCGGCCCAGCACCGGGGGCAGTCGTCGTACGGCGGCCGCGAGCTCGCGCAGCTCGGTGCCCAGCAGCGCCTGCGGGCCGTCGCACAGCGCCGACTCCGGGTCGGGGTGCACGTCGACGATGATCCCGTCGGCCCCGGCGGCGATCGAGGCCCGCGACAGCGGCACGACCAGGTCCTTGCGCCCGGCGGCGTGCGAGGGGTCGGTGATCACCGGCAGGTGGCTGGTGGCCTGCACGACCGGCACCGCGGAGACGTCGAGGGTGTTGCGGGTGGCGGGCTCGAAGGTGCGGATGCCGCGCTCGCACAGCACGATGTCGAGGTTGCCGCGCTGGGCGACGTACTCGGCAGCCATCAGCCACTCCTCGACGGTCGCGGTCATGCCGCGCTTGAGCAGCACCGGTCGGCCGGCGTCACCGACCGCCTGCAGCAGGCCGAAGTTGGCCATGTTGCGGGTGCCGACCTGCAGCATGTCGGCGTGCTCGGCGACCACCGCGACGTCGCGGGCGTCGACGACCTCGGTCACCACCGGCAGCCCGGTGGCCCGGCCCACGTCGACCAGGATCTCGAGGCCGCGCAGGCCCAGCCCCTGGAAGGCGTACGGAGAGGTGCGCGGCTTGAAGGCCCCGCCGCGCAGGATCGTGGCCCCCGCGGAGGCCGCCATCTGCGCGGCCTCGAGGGTCTGCGCCGCGGTCTCGACCGCGCAGGGCCCGGCCATGAACGTGAAGGTGTCGGGACCGATCGGCACCTGGCGTCCCGGCGGGCCGACCCAGACGGTCGAGCGGTCGGGGTGGTGCTGGCGGCTGACGAGCTTGTAGGGGTCGGAGATGCGGTGCACGTCGGCGACCCCGCGCATGGTGCGCAGGTTGAGGTGGTGGAAGGAGTCGATGTCCCCGACCAGCCCGATGATCGTGCGCACCACGCCCTTGCTGACGAAGGCCTCGCCACCGACGCCCTCGACCCGCGCGACGACGTGGGCCACGTCCTCGTCGGTGGCGTCGGGGGACATGACGACGACCATGCGAGGAGACTAGGCGGCGCTCGTCACACCACCGGGGGCTTCCCAGCTGGCGAGACCCCCGCTCACACCGCCAGGTGGGTGACCTGGCCCTCGATGGGGCCGTCGTCGGGGTCGGGCCGCGGCCCGGGCGGGTGCTGGCTGCGCGGCGGGCGCAGCTCGACGACGAGCATCGCGGTCAGCACCATCAACCCGCCGCCGACCATCCGCGCGGTGGTCGCCTCGCCGCCGAGCCAGACCGCGAAGGTGGCGGCGAAGACCGGCTCCATGCTCATGATCAGCGCGGTGCGCGTGGGCGGCAGGTGCGCCTGCGCCCAGGTCTGGGCGAGCATCGCCAGCGCACCGGCGACCAGCGCCATGTAGACCACCGACGCCCAGTCGGCGCCGGTGCTCGGCAGCACGATCCCGTCGGGGGCGGTGGCCAGCGTGCAGACCAGCGCGATCACGCCGATCTGCACGATCGACATGCCCAGCGCCTGGCGCGCGTCCGACCACGCGCCGAGGCCGACGATGTGCAGCGCGTAGAGGATCGCGGAGACGAAGGTGATCGCCTCGCCGTAGCCGACCGACAGGCCGTCGAGGCTGAGCACCGCCAGGCCCGCGGTCGCCAGCGCCACCGCGGCCCAGGTCGTCGCCCCGATCCGGCTGCGCAGCAGCACCGCGGCCAGCAGCGGGGTGAGCACGACGTACATGCCGGTGATGAAGCCCGAGACGCTGGCCGGGGTGTGCGCCAGGCCGGCGGTCTGCAGGATCTGGGCCAGGCCGTAGACCAGGCCGAGCACGACGGCGTGGCGCCGCGACTCGCGGCTCAGCCGCGACAGCGCGCGCGGGGCCACCACGACCATCGCCACGGTGGCCACGGCGAAGCGGACCGCGAGGAAGTCGAGGGTCGGCACCCGCTCGAGCAGGTCCTTGATGAGGAAGAAGGTGCTGCCCCAGCTCGCCGTCATCGCCAGCAGCGCGATGGTGGCCAGCGCCGAGGTGCGCCGCGAGGTCGCCGGCAGGGTGGTCGTCACGCGACGGCGCCGTGGGCCTCGGCGCGCAGCCGCTTGAGCAGCGCGATGTCGGGGTTGTCGGCGTCGCGCGAGCCGGGGGTCTCGAGCACGAACGGCACGCCCTCGGTCGCGGGGTGGGCGAAGAGCTCGCCGAAGGCGGCGGCGCCGATGTGGCCCTCACCGATCCGCTCGTGGCGGTCCTTGTAGGCGCCCCGCACGTCCTTGGAGTCGTTGGCGTGCACCAGCCGCAGTCGCCCCGGGCCGCCGATCTCGACGATCCGCTCGAGGGTCGCGGCCGCGCCGCCCGGCTCGTCGAGCGGGGCGCCGGCGGCGAAGACGTGGCAGGTGTCGAGGCAGATGCCGGCGCGCGGGTGGTGCTCGAGCACGTCGAGGTAGGCCGCCAGGTCCTCCACGCCGGCGCACAGCGAGCGGCCCTGGCCCGCGGTCGGCTCGAGCAGCAGCCACGGGCCGTCGTCGCCGAGCGCCTCGAGCAGCGGCAGCAGCCCCTCACGCACCTGGCGCAGCGCGGCCGCGTGACGCTCGGCCGCACCGGCCGGGTCGCCCTGCGGGTCGACGTACGAGCCGGTGTGGACCACGACGCCCTCGGCGCCGGTCTCGGCGGCGCGGCGCAGGTTGTGGGCCACGACGGCGACGCTGTTCTCGTAGGTCTTCTGCGTGGGCGAGCCGAGGTTGACCAGGTAGGGGGAGTGGATGAACGTGCGCATCCCGCGCTCCGCGGTCGCGGCGCGGAAGGCCTCGTCGTCGGCCGGCCGGCCGGGGCTCAGCGCCCACCCGCGCGGGTTGCCGACGAAGACCTGGAGGGTCTCGCAGCCCAGCCGCTCGGCGTCGACCAGGGCCCCGGCCGCCAGGCCCTTGCCGACCAGGACGTGGGTGCCGATCGGGTTGCGCTGCGCGACGTCGTGGGTGCTCACGCGAGCACGCTAGGGAGCCGTTGGCGCGGGCAGCCAATCCGCGGGCCTGTGGCGGCCCTCACGCGGAGGTCGGCGTCGCCTCCCAGTCGCCGAGCGCGGGTGCCCGCCAGTCCCGGCGGTGCGCCACGGCCACGGCCTGCAGCTGCGAGGAGACCCCGAGCTTGACCAGGATCGCGCGCACCTGGGCGCGGACCGTCGAGGGCCGCACCTTCCCGTGCGTGGCGATCTCGCACACCGAGTGACCGTCGACCAGCGCCGCGAGCACCTCCGACTCGCGCGGGCTCAGCAGCTGCAGCCCCAGCAGGTCGCGCTCGCGCGCGGGCGCCGCCAGCGCGTCACGTCTCCGGCACGCCGCGCGCTCCGCGGGCGACATCAGCTCCCCACCCTCGGCGGCACGCGGGACGGCGGCGCGGATGTCGGCCAGCGGGGTCGTCTTGGGGAGCACGGCCTCGGCCCCCAGCGCGACGGCCCGGTCGTGACGCGCCTGGTCCTCGATCCCGGTGATCACCAGCACGCGGGCGCCGGCGGTCCGCAACGGGCCGATCAGGTCGGTGCCGTCGGCACCCGCGCCCAGGTCGAGCGCGAGCAGCACCAGCTGCGGGTGTCCCGCCAGCGCCGCCTCGACGAGGTCGTCCGTGCTGCGACCCTCCACGCCGACGGCGCCGACGTCGAACCCGTCGTCGCGCAGGGCCATCTCCAGCCCGTCGACGAGGAGCTGGTGACGCTCGACGATGCTCACCCGCGCGCGCGGCGGGTCGTGCTGGTGCTGGTGGAGGTCCTGGATCGTCATGGCTTCCCCCCGGTTGCCGTGTGACGTGGGTGGCGACGGCCACTGGGCGGACCATTCTGCCGTACCGGACGCCGGGTCGTCATGACTCGGCCGGATCATGACGATGGCCCGTTCGTGCCAGATCGGGTGGCCCGTCCGGTCCAGAGGCGGTGTGCTCGGGCACCTCGACCGGTGCGCCGCCGCCAGCGGGCGGAGTGCCTGCCCCGGCCCGGGGCAGGCCCACCACGAAGCAGCACCCCGTCGCGGACGGCTCCAGGCGCAGGTCGCCGCCCAGCTCGCGCAGCACCTGGCGCGAGACGTACAGGCCCAGGCCGGTGCTGAGGTGGTGGCCGCCGTGCGTGCCGCGCTCGAACACCGACGCCGCCAGCCCGGGGCGCATGCCGGGGCCGTCGTCACGCACCCTGAGCTCGAGCCGGTCACCGACCACCGCGCTGGTGATCTCGACCGCGGCTCCCGGGGCGTGCCGCATCACGTTGACCAGCAGGTTGCCCAGCACCGTGGCCAGGTCGCCCGGCGACCCGTGCGCGCGCCCGTGGACCCCGTCGGTGCGCACCCGCAGGCCGGCGACCTGGCGGGTCAGGGCCACGTCGCGGACCACCTCGCGCACGTCGAAGTCGACCGCCCCGGCGGCGTCCGGTCCCGGCGGCGCGGGCTCGCGCAGGCGGATCAGCTGCTCGAGGTGGTCGACCTCGCGCAGCGCCGCCGCCTGGAGCCGGTGGGCCAGGCTGCGGTCGAGCTGCTCGTCGTAGCGCTCGAGGGTCGAGAGGGCCGACCGCAGCGCCCCCAGCGCGCTGCGGGCGTCGTGCTCGACCTCCTCGGCCCGCGCCTGGTGCTGGGCGCGGACCCGGGCGGCGTCGACCAGGGCCGCCTCGAGGACCGCGCGGTGCCCGTCGACCACGCGCCCGGCGGCGCGCCACTCCAGGAGTCCGACGACCAGGACCAGCAGCAGTGCGGAGACGGCGACGGCCGGGTCGCTGAGCCGGGGCTCGCGCTCCAGGGCCAGGGGCAGCAGCCCGACCGGGACCACCACGGCGACCGCGGCCCCCGCGGCGGCGAGCAGGGCGTGCGGGTCGCGCCACGGACCCCGCCTCGCCGGTCCCGCTGCACCCCCGCCCGGGTCGCGTCCAGCGTCCCTCGTCGTGCGTTGTCGACCTCGAACCATGGTGGGTCCCCCCTGTGCCGCCCTCCCCTGGGCACGGACCCCGATGTCCGTCCCACGATCGTCCTACCCGATCGGCCGCGGCGACATAGCCCGCACTGCCCACCCGGGCTGGTCAGAAGTGACTACGCGCCCGCTCGGAGGAGGAACGCTCAGACGAGGAACGCTCAGACGAGGAACAGGGTGATGGTCGAGCCCTTCGGCACCAGCTCGCCCGCCCCGGGGTCGGTGCGGAAGACGTAGCCCAGCCCCAGGTAGTCGGAGATGTTCTGGACCTGCACCACGAAGCCCAGCGACTCCAGCTGCGCCCGGGCCGCGTCGACCCCCTGGGCCCGCACGCCGGGCACCTCCACCAGCTCGGGCCCCTTCGACACGGTCAGGGTGACGGTGTCGCCCTTGAAGAGGGTGCCGCCCGTGGGCTCCTGGGCGACGACGTCACCGGCGGCGACGTCGTCGGAGAAGACGTCCTCGTTGCGCTGCACCAGCAGGCCCTTGCGCTCCAGCGTGCGCTGGGCCTCGTCGGCCGGCTCACCGACCCAGTCGCCCACGTTGACCGGTTTGCGCCCCTTGCTGACCACGAGGTCGACCGCGGCGCCCGGACGCAGCTCCTTGCCGGGGCCCGGGGTGCTGCGCACGACCTGGTCGTCGGGCACGGTCTCGGAGAACCGTTCCTTGACCCGGCCGACCTCCAGCTCGACCTCGGCCAGCGCGGAGCGCGCCTCCTCGAGGGTGCGCCCGGCCAGCTCGGGCACCGGGTACTGCTCGATGCCCAGGCTGAGCACGATGGTGACCTCGTCGCCCTCCAGGGCGCGGCTACCGGCGCCGGGCTCGGCGGTGACGACCCGACCCTCGGGCACCCGGTTGCTGTAGACGGCCTCGCCGAGGACGACCTCGAACCCGGCGTCCTCCAGCTCGGCGACCGCCGAGGCGCGTCCCTGCTCCAGCACGCTGGGCACGGTCGAGTAGCGCGCCCAGCCGTACCACCACGCGCCGATCCCGAGGGTGGTGGCGAGCAGCACCGCGAGCAGCACCGCGACCGGGCCCCTCCAGCGGCGACGGCGGGCGGGGCTGGAGGGGCTGGCGGCGGACGCGGGTGCGTCCGGCTGCGGCCCCCGCGGGTCGGGCAGGCCGGGCAGGGCAGCGGCGCGCACCGGGGAGTCGGGTGCCGAGACCGTGCGCAGCATCGAGGTGGGCTCGTGGTCGCCGGTGGTGCCTGGGTCCACGCCGGGCCCGGGGGGCCGGGCCGGCCCAGGTTCCTCGACGACGATCTCGCCGGTGTCGGGGTGCAGCAGCAGCGGGGCCAGGTCCTGGGTGAGCTCGGGGTCCTCGCGCACGCCCTCGGCCAGCGCGTGCGCCACCCGGTGCACGTGGTGCAGCAGCACCCCGGCATCGGCCGGGCGCAGCCCGCGGTCGCGGGAGGTGGCGCGGGCGACCAGCGCGTCGACGTACCCCGGGAGCGAGGGGACCAGCCGCGAGGGGGGCGCCACGTCCTCGTGCACGTGCTTGTAGGCCACCTGGATCGGGCTCTCGCCCTCGTGCGGCTTCGCGCCGGTGAGGAGCTCGTAGAGCAGCACCCCGACGGCGTAGACGTCGGCGCGCGCGTCGCTGATGCCCTCGGAGACCAGCTCGGGGGCCAGGTAGGAGACGGTGCCGATGAGCACGCCGCCGGTCGCGGTGTGCTGGGTGTCGGTCCCGACCGCCTTGGCCAGCCCGAAGTCGGCGACCTTGACCCGCCCGTCGTCGGCGATCAGCACGTTCTCGGGCTTCACGTCGCGGTGCACGATGCCTGAGCGGTGCGCCGCGGCCAGGGCGGAGACCACCGGCTCGACCAGCGCGAGCGCCCGCGACGGCGACATCGGGGCCTCCTTGGCGATCACGTCGCGCAGGGTGTGCCCGGGGACCAGCTCCATCGCCAGGAAGACGGTGCCCTGGTCGTCGCCCTGGTCGAAGACCGCGACGACGTTGGGGTGCGAGAGCCGGGCCGCGGCGCGGGCCTCGCGCACGAAGCGGGCCGCGAACTCCTCGTCGTCGCCGAGCCCGACGTGCATCACCTTGACGGCCACGACGCGGTCGAGCCGCAGGTCGGTGGCCTCGTAGACGCTGGCCATCCCGCCGCGCGCGATGCGCGGCCCGATGCGGTAGCGACCGTCGAGGACGCGGCCGGTCACGGGGTCGGCGAGGCCACCGGACGTGCCCTGTCGGGCAGGCCGGGCGACCTCGTGCGGCTGCCGGTCTGTCGGCACAGCGACCTCCTGCGTGGCCGGACGGGGAAGGTTCCGGCGGAGCCCATCGTAGGCGGGCGGACCCGCCGGGACGGGCACCGACGGCCCGCAGGCGGGTCGGGGCGACGTACGCCCCACCCTCACGGTTGGGCGGGCCTGGTGCGGGGTGGGAGCATGGAGCCATGAGCGAGACTTCCCTGGCAGGGCACGACCTGGCCGTCCTGGTCGACGACTGGATCGACTGGGCCGAGGCCGCGAGCCGGCTCGAGGTCAGCGTCGGCAAGGTCCGCACGATGATCCGCACCCACGAGCTGGCCGCCGCCGTGCCGGTGCCCGGCGAGGGGCAGAAGATCCCGGCCCTGTTCATCGACGACGAGCTGCGCCTGCCCGTCAAGGGCCTGCCGGGGCTGCTGACCGTCCTGCACGACGGTCGCTACGACGACCGCGAGTGCATCGCCTGGCTCTTCCTCGACCTCGGCCTCCCGGGGCGCCCGATCGACGCGCTGCGCGAGAACCGTGGCTCCGAGGTCAAGCGCCGCGCCCAGGCCATGGCCCTGTAGGACCTCCCGGGGGGTCGTCGTGGTCTACCGCATCTCTCCCGAGAACGTCCGGCCGCCGCGGGGCGGCCCCTCCGGCGCGCTCGCGATCGTCGTGGTGATCGGCCTCGCGCTCGGCATCTGGCTGCTGGCCGGGCGCGACCCCGGCAGCTCGACCTTCAGCAGCGTCGACGACCCCGGCCGCAGCGACGCCCGCGCACCCGACGACCCCGTCAGCGGACTGCCGTACGTGGCCCCCATCGACCTGCCGGCCCGGGTCGCCGAGGTGCTGCGCGACGTCGACGCCGGGGGAGAGCTGCCCGCCGGCGTCTCCCGGCGGCCCTTCCTCAACGGCGCGGGCCTCCTGCCGGTCCAGCGCACCACCGGCTACTACAGCCAGTACGCCCTCGGCGCCGGCTCGCTGCTGGTGGCCGGCGCGGGCGGCGAGCGCTACTACAGCGACGACGACGGCGCGTCGTTCTCACGCATCGGTCCCTAGCCCGACCCTGCCCCGAGCCGGCGCCAGCTCACCGAGACGGCGCCAGTTCACCGAGAGGGCGCCAGTTCCCAGCCCGTGCAAGGAAGTAGCGCCGTCTCGGCGGGGAAGAGACGCCGACTCGGCGGGGAAGTGGCGCCGGGTCGCGTCAGACGAGGCGCTGGGTCGCGGCCGTGGCGAGCTCGGTCAGCACGGTGCGCGCTGCGGGGTCGAGGCCGCTGCGGTCGAGCGAGTGCGTGGCGCGCTCGGTCAGTGCGGTGATGACCTCCTCGACCTGTTCCCGGGCGCCGGAGGTCGTGAAGATCGTGCGCAGCCGCTCCACCTGCTCGTCGTCGAGGGGGCGGCCCAGGGCACGGTCGAGCAGGGCGGCATCGTCGTCGGAGGCGGAGTCGAGGGCCAGCGCGACCAGCACGGTGCGCTTGCCCTCGACCAGGTCGTCGCCGGCGGGCTTGCCGGTGGTCGCGGGGTCGCCGAAGACGCCGAGCAGGTCGTCGCGCAGCTGGAAGGCCTCACCCAGGGGCAGGCCGAAGGCGCTGAGCTGCTCCATCGTGGCCGGGTCGGCCCCGGCGAGGGCGGCGCCGACCTGCAGCGGCCGCTCGATGGAGTACTTCGCCGACTTGTAGCGCAGCACCGTCATGGCGGCGTCGACGTCGGCGCGCCCACGCGCCTGCACCGAGACGTCGAGGAACTGCCCGGCGATCACCTCGGTGCGGCACAGGTCGAGCACCTCGAGGGCCGCCACGACCCGCTGCACCGGCAGGCCGCAGCCGCGCAGCAGCTCGTCGGACCAGGAGAGCAGCAGGTCGCCGAGCAGGATGGCCGCGGCGGCGCCGTACTGCTCGGGGTCGCCGCGCCAGGCGTCGGCGCGGTGCTCGCGCTCGAAGACGCGGTGGGTGGCCGGGCGACCCCGCCGGGTGTCGGAGGCGTCCATCAGGTCGTCGTGCACCAGCGCGCTGGCGTGCAGCAGCTCCAGGGCGGCACAGGCCCGCACCAGGGCCTGCTCGTCGACGGGGGCCGCCACCGCGAGGTGGCCCCACCAGCAGAAGGCCGCCCGCAGCCGCTTGCCGCCCGAGATCATCGCGCGGGCCTCGGCGAGCAGCCGCTCGGCGTCGGGGCCGAGCGGGGCCAGGCGGTCGGCCTGCCGGTCGAGGAACTGGTCCAGGGCCGCCTGGACCCGGTCGCGGAAGCCGTCGGCGTCCCAGTCGGAGGCGGGCGTCGGGGCGGGGGTCTCGCTCACCGGATCACAGTAGGAGACGTACCCACAACTGGCGCCGTTGGGTGGACGCCCACCCCCGGGTGGCCCGGGCGTCCTTAGAATCGTGGCCATGACCATCGGCCGTGGGCGCGCGCTCACCGACCTCATCGCAGCCGGCGAGCGCTCGTTCTCGTTCGAGTTCTTCCCGCCCAAGGACGAGGCCGGCGAGACCCAGCTGTGGGACGCCGTGCGCGCCCTCGAGCCCTACCGCCCCACCTTCGTCTCGGTGACGTACGGCGCCGGCGGCAGCAGCCGCGGCACCACGGTGCGCCTGACCGGGCGGATCGCGCGCGAGACCTCGATGCTGCCGATGGCCCACCTGACCTGCGTGGGCCACACCCGCGGCGAGCTCGAGCAGATCCTCGACGAGTACGCCGCCGCCGGCGTGCACCACGTGATGGCGCTGCGCGGCGACCCCGAGGCCGGCCCCCGCGCCGAGTGGACCTCCACCGAGGGCGGCCTCGACCACGCCGACGAGCTGGTCGAGCTGGTCGCCGCTCGCCGCGAGTTCCGCATCGGCGTGGCCGCCTTCCCCGAGCGCCACCCCTCGTCGGCCTCGCTCGAGCAGGACGCCGACGTGCTGGCCGCCAAGGCCCGGGCGGGCGCGGAGTTCGCGGTCACCCAGATGTTCTTCCGCGCCTCCGACTACTTCTCGCTGGTCGAGCGGGTGCGGGCGCGCGGCGTCGACCTGCCGATCCTGCCGGGCATCATGCCGATCCTGAACCTGCAGGCGATCCGCCGCCAGGGCGAGCTGATCGGCACCGACGTGCCCGCCGACGTGGTCGAGCGGATCAGCGCCCACGAGGGCGACCCGGTCTCGATGCGCGCCGAGGGCATCACCCAGGCCGCCGAGCTGTGCCAGGAGCTGCTCGACGGGGGAGCGCCGGGGCTGCACTTCTACACCCTGAACAGGTCGAAGGCCACGCGCGAGATCTTCGAGAAGCTCGACGTCACGCCCTGACGGGCGGGTCGGGTCAGGCGGGCCCGACGCGCTGGGCCACCAGGGCCGCCGAGAGCCCCACGAAGGGCAGCCCCGAGCCCGGGGTCGCGTGCGCGCCGGCGGCGTACACGCCGGGCACGGGCGTGTCGGGGCCGAGCCGGCGGCGCACCGTCGAGCGGCCCTGCCACAGCACGCCCAGGGGGGAGCCGCCCCACGCCTCGACGAGGTCGCGGGGCGAGCGGTCGACCCGGGTGACGACCTGGGCGCGCACGTCGATGCGGTGCCGGGCCAGCGCGAGCAGCACGTCCTCGGCCAGGCGGCCACGCCCCTGCACCGTCCACGCGGCGCCGCCGTCGGGCGCGCTGCCGCCGGTGCGCACCACCAGGCCCGGGTCGCCGTGCAGGACCAGCTCGTGGGGCACCTCCGGCAGGTCGCCGACGAGCCCGACGTGGCAGACCACCGGTGGGATGGCCGGCATCGTGCGCTTGACGAGCTCGGCGAGCGCCGGCAGGCGGCGCGGGTCGATGGCGCAGACGACCACCTCGGCGTCGACCTCGCCGGCGTCGGTCCTGACCGCGACGGCGCGCCCGCCGCGCACGACCACGTCGTGCACGCTCGTGCCCAGGCGCACGTCGACGCCGCGGGTGCTCATCCGCCCGGCCAGCACCTCACCCACCTTCGCCATCCCGCCCGGCACGGTCCAGGAGCCGAAGCGCTGCTCGAGGTAGGCCACCAGACCCATCCAGGCCGGCACGTCGCGGGGGGCGTGGCCGTCGGCGACGAAGGGGTGCGCGGCCACGTCGCGCAGCCGGTCGTCCTTGAGCGTGCGGCGCAGGCGCCGCTGCAGGCTCTCGCGGGAGTCGAGGCGCTCGCGCAGGTCACGGGGCAGGGCGGTGCGGTCCCAGGGCTCCTCGAGGTAGCCGCGGCGCAGCACCTCCCAGTCCTCGGTGTAGGCCGCGACGTGGTCGAGCCAGCGCTGCCCCTCGCCGGGGGACAGCTCCTCCACGGCCCGCAGCTGCGCCGAGCGCGACCCGCCGGGCAGGGCGAGCTCGGAGCCGTCGACGAAGCGGTGCGTGCGCACGGTCTCCAGCGGCACCAGCTCCAGCTCGCGCTCCAGCGGCCGGCCGGTCTTGCGGAACAGGTCGCGCAGCACCGCCGGCAGCAGGGTCGAGGTCGGCCCGGCGTCCCACCGGTAGCCGTCGGCCTCGACCGAGCCCAGGGCGCCGCCCAGGGTGTCGCCGCGCTCGAGGAGGGTGACGTCGTGGCCGGTCTTGGCCAGGCGGGCGGCCGTGGCGAGGCCGGCGTACCCGCCCCCGACCACCACGACCCGCGCCACGCGCACACCCTAGGGGGTCGTGCTCCTAGGCGGGGCTCTCGACGTCGACCACCTCGGCGCCGGTGAGCTCGAGGAGCTCGCCGAAGGAGGTGGAGAAGACCGCCGCGGGGTGGCCCGCCGCCGCCCACACGACCTCGTGGCGCGCCAGCCACTCGTCGAGGTACGTCGGCACCGGCGCGGGGTGGGCGAGCGGGGAGACCCCGCCGATCACCTGCCCGGTGTGCTCACGCACGAAGTCCGGGCTGGCGCGCGAGAGGCGCTCGACCCCGATGCGCTCGGCCACGGCGCGCACGTCGACCCGGTGCGCGCCCGAGGTGAGCACCAGCACCGGCGTGCCGCCGGCGTCGAAGAGCAGGCTGTTGGCGATCGCGCCCACCTCGCAGCCGAGGGCCTCGGCGGCCAGTGCCGCGGTGTGGACGGCGTCGGGGAGGACCACGACCTCGCCCCGGCCGCCGCGGCGGACCAGCTCGGCGCGGAAGGCCGCGATGCCCGGGTGCTCGGTGCTCATGGCTGCGACCCTAGAGTTCGCTCGGAGATCGTGCACGAGGGATCACGCACGAGACCAGGCTCCAGATCACGCACGAGACCACCCACGAGAGGGCCGTCATGGACGACCGGCTGGAACGACCGCGCGCACTGAGGCTGTGCCTGCAGCTGCACCTGGTCCTGCTGGCGCTGGGCACGCTGACCGTCGTGCTGACCGCCGTGCTGCGCGACGACCTGGTGCTCAACTGGGCGCGGGGGCACCGCTCGGCCGGCGAGATCCTCGAGCGGCAGGGGCTGGACTACCTGATCGAGGAGCAGCCGATCGCGGTCCCGCAGTTCTTCCCGGTCGCGGCGGTGCTGTTCGTGGTGATGGCGATGCTCATCGGGGTGCTGATGGTCTTCTTCCGCAACGGCCACCACTGGGCGCGGGTCTGCCTGGCGGTGCTAGTGGTGATGACGGCGGTCGCGACGCTCAGCGGCATCCGGGTCGAGCCGCCGCAGGTCTTCGTGGTGCTCAGCTACCTCTCGCTGGTCGTCGAGGTCGCGATCCTCGTCACGATGTTCCACCCCGACACCGACCGCTACCTCAGCGCCACCCGCGAGCGGATCGCCGCCTCCTGAGGCTCTCCCCGGCCCCGTCCACAGGGGTCCGTCACGACCCTTGACCCACTGTCGGTGGGGGCGTGTACCTTGGGACCAAGTTCGAACACAGATTCGAACACGCTCCCGGCGGGGGCGACCTCGACCCCGCCCCCGTCGGGGGTTCCAGGCGGACCTGGCGCCCCGGCGCCGGAGAGGTGGCAGTGGTGGAGCTGATGCGACGGTACGACGAGCCCGTCGAGGTCCGGTGCGGCGTGCTGGCCGGCACCGAGACGACGGTCCCCGAGCAGTTCCTGTGGCGCGGACGGCTCTGGAAGGTCCGCTCGGTGCTCGAGCACTGGGTGGAGACCGGCGAGTGGTGGCGCCACGCCGGGGTGCGTGCGGTGCTCGGCTCCGAGGAGCCGGCCGACGCCTCCACCGCCGAGCGGCCCGCCCGGCCCCGCCCGCTGGAGGAGCTGCTCGCCGAGCGCGCGGTCTGGCGGGTGGAGGCCGGCCGGGGTGCCGCGGTGCGCGGCGCCGAGGACACCGGCGGGGTCTTCGACCTGGCCCTCGACGTCGACGGCGGGCGCTGGCAGCTCGTCGGCTGCGCGGACTGAGGGTGGTGGCCACGATGGCGCGCACCCGCACCCCTGCCGCGGTCCCCGCACCGCACCCGCAGGCCCTCCCGGCGACCACGCACTCCTACCTGGCCCGCGCCGCCGAGTCGTTGAGCGAGGCGATGGCCACGCCCGAGGTCCCGGCCCGCTACGCCTGCGCCCACGTCTCGGCGCTGCGCTCGGCGGCCGCCCTGCTCTCGGCGCGCGCACGACCGGCCGGGCCGCGGCGCCGCCCCCAGAAGAACGCCTGGGTGCTGCTGGCCGAGGTCGCGCCCGAGCTGGGCGAGTGGGCCACGTTCTTCTCCGCGGGCGCGGCCAAGCGCGCGGCCGCCGAGGCCGGCTCGACGCGCGCCGTCACCGAGCGCGAGGCCGACGACCTGGTCCGCGACGCCGACCGGTTCCTGGCCGTGGTCGAGCAGTGCCTCGGGCTCGTGCCGCACCCGCCGGTCCAGGAGCGCATCGCGCGCGCCGGGTGAGGCAGGCTGCTCCCATGGCCCTCTCGCCCGCCCTGCGCCCACCGCGGCTCGCTGCCGTCCTCCTCGTCGGGGTCCTCGGGGTGCTCCCGGCCTGCGCGGGCGCCGACGACGCGGCGCGGCCGGGGGAGGGCGGGACCGCGCGCAGCACCCTGCTCGGCTCCGGCTCGGAGGCCGCGAGCCAGGCGCTGGAGGGGGCGGTCGATGTCGCGCAGGCGCTGACGATGCCCGACGGTGCGTCGTTGCGGGTCCGCGGCCACCTGGTCGGCCAGCCCACCGCGCCGGGCACCGTGGTGCGCGGCTCCTTCCCCGACGACCTGGCGCTCGCGGTGGCCGACGACCCGCAGGAGCGCGACCCCTCCCGGATGCTGCTGGTGCAGCTCCCCGAGGAGCTGCGCGGCACCTGGGGGCTGGCCTCCCACCCCGCGCTGCTGGGCGCGGAGGTGGTGCTGGACGGCGAGCGGGCGGCGTACTTCTCGGCGCCGGGGCTCAAGCGGGTGACCGCGGTCGCGCTGGTCGACGCGGCGGCGCCGAGCGGTCCCGGCGCGCCGGCCCCGACGGACCTGCCGGGTGGGCTGCCGAGCGACCTGCCGGCCGAGCTGGTCGGCTACTACGCCGACGCGGAGGGTCGCACCGGCGAGGACCTCGCCCGGGCGCTGCACGAGATCATCTCCACCGACGTCGACCGGCTGCGCTACGACGAGCTGTGGGAGGCCCTGCGCGACACCGACGCCGACCCCGACGCCCCCGGCCGGGTGATCGAGCTCTACACCGGCGACAGCGTGCCGGGCGAGGCGAACGGCGGTGACCCCGACGAGTGGAACCGCGAGCACGTGTGGCCGCAGAGCCGCGGCGGCTTCGGCACCAGCGCCGGGCCGGGCACCGACCTGCACCACGTCCGCCCGGCCGACGTGAGCGTCAACGCCGACCGCTCCAGCCTCGACTTCGACGACGGCGGCAGCCCCCAGGGCGAGGCCGACGACACCTACCGCGACGCCGACTCCTGGGAGCCGCGCGACGCGGTGAAGGGCGACGTGGCCCGGATGGTGCTCTACATGGCGGTGCGCTACGAGGGTGGCGACGGGTACGCCGACCTCGAGGTCTCCGAGGAGGTGGGCCGGCGCGACCTCGACGCGCTGGGCTACCTGGGTCGGCTCTCCACGCTGCTGCGCTGGCACGAGCAGGACCCGCCCGACGCCTTCGAGCGCGCCCGCAACGACGCGATCCACGAGACCTGGCAGGGCAACCGCAACCCCTTCGTCGACCGGCCGGAGTGGGTCTCCGCGATCTGGTGAGGGGTGGGTTGGCGCGCATGGCGCGACGGGGTTAGGCTGGCGCCTTCTCGAACATGAGTTCGAGAGATTCTTCGTCAGGGTCGAGCCGACGCGAGAGGTGGTCCGACCCGTGCCCGACCCGTTCCCGCACCTGCACGTCGCCTCGGGCTACTCCCTGCAGCACGGCGCCTCGCTGCCGCACCTGCTGGTGCAGCGCGCCGCCGACCACGGCATGGACCTGCTGGCGCTCACCGACCGCGACGGCACCTACGGGGCGGTGAAGTTCGCCAAGGCGTGCCTGCAGGCCGGGATCAGCCCGGTGCTCGGGGTCGACCTGGCCTACCGGCCGGGCAGCCCCGGGGCGTCGGCGCCCGTGCCGGGGCGCGGGCGCACCCCGGTGCGGGGCGGCGCCTTCCGCGACCCGCGGCTGCCGCGGGTCACCCTGCTGGCCCACGCCGCCGGGCCCGGCGGCGGACGGGGCGGCTGGGCCGCGCTGTGCCGGGTGCTCTCGACCACCCACCTCGCCGGCGAGCGCGGCACCCCGGTCCTGGACCCCGAGGCCCCCGAGGTCGCGGCGCTGCTCGCCTCCGGCGACCTGGTCGTGCTGCTCGGCCCGGCCTCCGAGGTCGGGGCCGCCGCGGCCCAGCGCCGCCGCGACCACGCCCGCGCCGCCCTGGAGCGCTGGAGCGCCCTGGTGCCCCGCGAGAACCTGCAGGTCGAGGTGGTCTCGCACCGCGTGGCCGGCGACGGCCCCGGCTCGACCCGGCACGCCGCCCGGATGCTCGCGCTGGCCCAGGAGGTCGGTGCTGGGTCGGTGCTGACCAACGCCGTGCGCTACGCCGACCGCAGCGACGCCGCCACCGTCGACGTGCTCGACGCCGCCCGGCGCCTGGTCGCCCTCGACCGGCGCCACGTCGACCGCGGCAACGCCGAGGGACACCTGAAGTCCGGGCCCCAGATGCGCGAGGTGGCCCACGAGGTCGTGGCCCGCGCCGGCGCCGGCACCGGGCGCGAGGCGCTGCGCCTGCTGGCGCGCACCCGCACCCTGGCCGAGCGCTGCGCGCTCGACCCGCGCGCCGACCTGGGCCTGGGGGAGGTGCACTTCCCCGAGTTCAGCCTCTCCACCGACCACCCCAGCGCCGACGTCGCGCTGCGCGCACGCTGCGAGGGCGCCATCGGCGACCGCTACGGCAGCGGCGGGCTGGCGGTGGTGTGGAAGCGGCTCGAGGACGAGCTCGCGGTGATCGGCGAGCTCGGCTACGCCTCGTACTTCCTGACCGTCGGCGACGTCACCGACCTGATCAAGCAGATGGGGGTGCGGGTCGCCGCGCGCGGCTCGGGGGCCGGCAGCCTGGTCAACTACCTGCTCGGCATCTCCGGGGTCGACCCGATCCGCCACCAGCTGCTGATGGAGCGCTTCCTCTCCCCGCTGCGCCAGGCGCTGCCCGACATCGACGTCGACGTCGAGTCCGACCGGCGCACCGAGGTCTACGAGCGCATCCTCGACCGCTACGGCGGCGAGCGGTGCGTGTGCGTCTCGATGATGGACACCTACCGGGTGCGCCACGCCGTGCGCGACGTCGGCGCCGCGCTCGGGATGCCCCCGGCCGAGACCGACGCCATCGCCAAGGCCTTCCCCCACGTCCGGGCCCGCGACGCCCGCGCCGCGCTGGCCGAGCTGCCCGAGCTGCGCGCCAGCGGGCTGGGCGAGGCCCGCCTCGACCTGATGTTCCAGCTCGTCGAGCGCCTCGACGGGCTGCCGCGCCACGTCGCGGTGCACCCCTGCGGGGTGCTGCTCTCCGACGCGACCCTGCTCGACCGCACCCCCGTGGAGGCGTCGTACGCCGGCTTCCCGATGAGCCAGTTCGACAAGGACGACGTCGAGGACCTCGGCCTGCTCAAGCTCGACGTGCTCGGCATCCGGATGCAGTCGGCGATGGCGCACGCCCTCACCGAGGTCGAGCGCGTCGAGGGGGTGCGCATCGACCTCGAGGACGACCAGCAGGTGCCCTTCGACGACCCCGCGACCTACCGGATGATCTCCGCGGCCCGCACCCTCGGGGTCTTCCAGATCGAGTCGCCGGGCCAGCGGGAGCTGGTCGGCAAGTCCGGCATCGAGACCTTCGAGGACATCATCACCGACATCTCGCTCTTCCGGCCCGGGCCGGTCAAGAGCGACATGATCACGCCCTACCTCGAGGTCAAGCACGGCTGGCGCGAGCCGCGCTACCTCCACGACGACCTGCGCCCGATCCTGGCCCCGACCCGCGGCGTGGTGGTCTTCCACGAGCAGGTCATCGAGATCATCGGCTGCTTCACCGGCATCTCCTACGCCGAGGCCGACGAGAAGCGCCGGGCCCTCGGCGACGCGGAGGGGATGGCCGAGACCCGGGCCTGGTTCTTCCCGCGTGCCCTGGGCCGCGGCTACCCGCTCGGCGTGGTCGAGGAGGTGTGGAGCGTCCTGGAGGCCTTCGCCTCCTTCGGCTTCTGCAAGGCCCACGCGGCCGCGTTCGCGCTGCCGACCTACCAGTCGGCCTGGCTCAAGGCGCACTGGCCGGCGCACTTCCTCTCCGGGGTGCTGACCCACGACCCGGGGATGTACCCCAAGCGGCTGATCCTCGAGGACGCCCGCCGTCTCGGCGTGGCGGTGCTCGGCCTCGACGTCAACGCCTCCGAGCGGGCCTACGTCGTCGAGCGGGTCGAGCCCACCGGCGCCCACCCCGGCCCCGACGTCCCCGACGGGCGGCCGTGGGGCATCCGGCTGGCGCTGGCCGAGGTCAAGGGCATCAGCGAGGTCGAGGTCTCGCGCATCGTCGCGGCCCGGCCCTTCCACTCCCTTCCCGACTTCTGGCAGCGCGCCCGGGTCTCGCGCCCGGTGGTCGAGCGGCTGGTGCTGGCCGGTGCCTTCGACAGCACCTACGGGATCGGGTCGGCCGCCGGCAGCGACGTACGACGTCGCGGGGTGCTGACCCGCCGCGACCTGCTGCTGCAGGTCGCCGAGCTCGACCGGCAGGGCCGCGCGCTCGAGCGGGCCTCGCGCGGACGCGGCCTGGCGGCCCGCAAGTCCTGGAGCGGGGCCACCACGCGCGCCCGCCAGGTCGCCGACGCCGCGGCCGCGCGCAACAGCACCGACCTCTCGGTGCGCGAGCGGGCGCAGGCGGGGGAGAGCGTCGCCGAGGCCGACCGGCGCCGCGACCAGCGACCCGGCGACCAGGCCGAGGACTACCGCGACGACCGGGGGGCGCCGGTGCGCGAGGGCGTGTGGGGGCGCTCGCAGGCCCAGGCCCGCACCGCCCCGCCGCCGCCCCCGGTCGACTCGGTCCAGCTGAGCCTCGACCTCGGCGACGCGCCGGGGGAGGGCGGGGTCTCGGGGCTGCCCGAGATGACCGGCGAGGAGCAGATGCGCGCCGAGCTCGAGATCCTCGGCCTCGACGCCAGCCGCCACGTCGTCGACACCTACGGCCCCTTCCTCGACGCGCTCGGGGTGACCCGCAGCGAGCAGCTGCTCGCCCAGCGCAGCAAGGCCGAGCTGCTGGTGGCCGGGGTCAAGGTCGCCACCCAGACCCCGCCGATCCGCTCGGGGCGCCGGGTGGTCTTCCTGACCCTCGACGACGGCACCGGCCCGGTCGACGCCACCTTCTTCGAGGACGCCCAGGGCCCCTACGCCGCCACCGTCTTCCACTCCTGGCTGCTCGTCGTGCGCGGCGAGCTGCGCCGCACCGGCCACCGCGGCGTCTCGCTGCGCGCCACCGGCTGCTGGGAGCTGCCGGTCCTGCACCAGCAGTGGCGCAGCGGCGGCATCGAGGCGGTGCGCGAGCAGATGGCGGTGGTGCCCCAGGGCTTCGGCGGCGTCGGCGTCGAGCTCGCCGGGCAGGGCGCGGCCGAGAGCCGGGCCCCGCGCCCGGTCATGGCCCGCCCCGACGGCCCGGGCGCCGCGGGCGGGATGGGCCGGCGCCGGGTGCTGGTGCACTCCAGCGGCTTCAAGCTCTCGCCGTACGCCGACATCAAGCCGGCCGGCGAGGAGACCCGCGACGTGGCGCGCAAGCTGTGGCACCGCAGCTCGGGGAGCCCGGGATGAACGGCGTGCCCGTGGCCCTAGGGTGGGTCCCATGTCCGCCAGCGAGCGCCCCAGCGACCGACCCAGCGAACGTCTCGCCGAGCGTCCCAGCGAGCGCCGGGCAGCAGCCCGCACCGCCGTGGTGTGGGACGCCCTGCGCCCGCTGCTCGAGCAGTCCGGGCCACTCGACGTCCTCGACATCGGCGGCGGCACCGGCGGCTTCGCCGTACGGGTGGCCGAGCTCGGGCACCGCGTCACCGTCGTCGACCCCAGCCCCGACGCCCTCGCCTCGCTCGGGCGCCGCGCCCGCGAGCGCGGCGTCGAGGTGGCCGGCCTGCAGGGCGAGGTCTCGAGCCTGCTCGACGTCGCCGGCGCCGACAGCGCCGACCTGGTGCTGTGCCACGGCGTGCTCGAGCACGTCGGCGACCCCGCCACCGCCCTCGGGGTGCTGCGCGAGGCCGTGCGCGACGGCGGCACCCTCAGCCTCCTGGTCGCCCAGCGCCACGCGGCGGTGCTGGCGCGCGCCATGGCCGGGCACTTCGGCCAGGCCCTCGCGCTCCTCGAGCCCACCGTCGACCCCGGTCGCGCCGGGCACCGCTACACCAGCGACGAGCTCGTCGCGCTGCTGGCCACCGCCGACCTGCACGTCGAGCAGGTCCACGGCGTGCGGGTCTTCGCCGACCTGGTCCCCGGCACCCTGCTCGACCTCGAGCCCGGTTCCACCGCCGCCCTCGTCGAGCTCGAGAAGGCGGTCGCCACGCGTCCCGAGTACCTCCCGCTCGCCACGCAGCTGCACGTGCTCGCCCGCTGACGCCGAGTCGGCGCTACTTCACGTTCCCCCGCTTCGCTCCTCCCGTGAAGTAGCGCCGACTCGGCTTCTTCTCACGTGCTGTGGTGGAGGATCGGCGTGACCTCCGCTGGCGCTTCGGCCACGCCGATCCTCCACATCGACATGGACGCCTTCTACGCCTCCGTGGCGGTGCGGGAGCGGCCCGAGCTGTGGGACGTGCCGGTCATCGTGGGCGGCGGGTACCGCGGCGTGGTGCTCTCGGCCAACTACCTGGCCCGCGAGCACGGCGTCCGCTCCGGCATGCCCGCCACCCGGGCCCGGCGGCTGTGCCCCCAGGCCGTGGTGGTGCCGCCCGACCACGAGCTCTTCGGCAGCGTCTCGACCGCCGTGGTCGAGACCTTCCGCCGGGTCACACCGCTGGTCGAGGTGGTCTCCCTCGACGAGGCCTTCCTCGACGTCAGCGGGTCCGTGCGCCGCCTGGGCCCCCCGGCCGAGATCGCCGAGCAGGTGCGCGCCACCATCCACGACGAGCAGGCGATCACCTGCTCGGTCGGGGTGGCGGCCACGGTCTCGGTGGCCAAGCTGGCCAGCAGGCGCGCCAAGCCCGACGGCGTGGTGGTGGTGCCGCCCGAGGAGATCACCACCTTCCTGCACCCGCTCGACGTCGGCGAGCTCTACGGGGTGGGGGAGAAGACCCGCGCGATGCTGCACCGCCTGGGCCTGGTCACCGTCGGCGACGTCGCGCACACGCCGGTGCGCACCCTGCAGCGCGCGGTCGGCGACCACCTCGGGCGCCACCTGCACGAGCTGGCGTGGGGCGACGACCGGCGCGAGGTCGTGGCCCGCACCACCGGCGCCTTCGGGCTCGGCGGCGGCGAGCCCGACCGGTCGATGGGCGCGCAGGAGACCTTCGGGCGCGACGTCGACGACCGGGCGGTGGTGCTGCGCGAGCTGCTGCGCCTGACCAGCACCGTCACCGGGCGGATGCGCGTGGCCGGCGTCGCCGGGCGCACCGTGACGCTGACGGTGCGCTTCGCCGACTTCACCACCATCACCCGCTCGCGCACGATGAGCGAGGCCACCGACGTCACCCAGGAGGTCTACCGCACCGCCACCGCCCTGTACGACGCCCTGGGGCTGCAGCGGGCCCGGCTGCGGCTGGTGGGGGTCCGGGTCGAGGGGCTCGCGCCCCGCGAGAGCGTGCACCACCAGCACGTGCTGGGCGAGCGCGAGCACGGCTGGTCGGAGGCCGACCGGGCCGTCGACCGGGCGACGCGCCGCTTCGGCTCGGCCGCGGTGCGACCGGCCAGCCTGCTCTCCTGAGCGCTCCGAGAGGCCATCATCACCCAATTTGCATGAGCCGCCTACCGTGACGGCGAGGGCCTGCCTAGACTTGACCCGCCGACATCGCCGCGATGTGACGGTGCGTGTGTGACCCCTTGGAGGAACGGTGCCACTCTCGGAAGAGGAGCTGCGACTGCTCGAGCAGATGGAGCGTGCCCTCTCCGAGGAGGATCCGAAGTTCGCCTCCACCCTGCGCGGCACGTCGCTGCGCCGCGTCGCGCGTCGCCGCGCCATGCTCGCCGGGGCGGTCTTCGCCCTCGGCATCGTCGTCCTGATGACCGGTGCGATCTCGCAGATCTGGGCGATCGGCATCGTCGGCTTCGTCGTGATGCTCGGCTCGGCCACCTTCGGGCTCAACGCCCTGCGCAACCAGGCGCAGGCCGGCCCCGCCGCCGAGACCGGCGCGCCGCACGCCGACCAGGGCTCCCGGGCCTTCACCGTCATCGACGGCGGGCGCCGCACCCGTTCGCGCCAGCGCCGCAGTGGCGCCGGCGGCGCCGGGTTCATGGACCGCATGGAGGAGCGCTGGCGCCGCCGCCGCGAGGAGAACGGCGGCTTCTGACCCGACCCGGCCGGTTCGAACGAGCCGGCTCGCGACGGGCTGCCGCTCAGGGGCGCAGCAGCTCCAGGTCGCGCCCCCAGGCGTCGATGACCGGTCCCAGCACGGGCCGGGGTCGCCGGGCGTCGTGGGCCCGGCAGCGCGCGTCGACCTCGGCGAACGTCGTCCGGAGGGCGTCGGGGTCCCCGTCGAGGGTGGCGGTGACGAGCCCGAGCAGCTCGTCCGCGTCCCAGCCCGGCAGCGGGTGCGTGCGCAGCTCCCACGGCAGGTACGTGTGGTACGGCCGGACCCGGCCGGCCAGGGAGAAGACGACGTCGAGCAGCCAGGGCAGTGACTCCGCCGCGTCGAGGCGCCGCTCGAGGCCGCGCCCGTCACGGTCGTTCTTGAGCGCGCGGTAGGCGTAGTTCAACCACCCGTCGAGCCGGTCGTGCTCGAGGAGGACGGACTCGGCCTCGGCGACGTCCACGACGGCCTGCCGGCGGACCGCGGCGCCCACCCGCCCGGCGCTGCGGTCCATCAGCACCGGCGCCCAGGCGAAGGACCACCGGGAGTACCACCACTGCGTCCCGAAGACCGGCACCTCCTCGAGCTCGGCCACCGACACCGGGATCTCGTCGACGGTCTCGGAATGGCTCGTGGTGCGTCGGCGCGCGCCCTCGTCGGTGAGGACGACGTAGACGTCGACGTCGGAGCGGGGCGTGGTCATCCCGCGAGCCGCGGAGCCGGTGAGGACCATCGCCACGAGGTCGTCCCCGTGCTCCGCCAGGTTGCGCTCCGCGACCTCGTCGAGCAGGCGCCGGTGCTCCGGGGACACGTGGTCGGGGAGGGTGAGGGCCGGGTGGGGTGCGGTCACCGTCCGCACTGTCCACGAACGGCCATCCCTGCGGCAACGGGTTTGCGCGCGCGACCCGGCCGCTTCGAACCGGCCGGGTCGGGGTCAGCCGACGTGGTCGACGACCCCGCCGCGGTAGCCCAGCGACTCCGTCTCGGGCCCCGCCGCCGCGCTCGTACGACGCGTGGGCCGCAGCAGGGTGCGGGGCAGCCAGGTGGCGCGGCGCCGGGCCCGGGGCGTGGTGCCGTCGAAGAGGGCCTGGACCACCCGCAGGCCGTCGTCGTGGCGGTGCGCCGGGTCGGCGGCGCCGGCGGGGGCGTAGCGCAGCCGCTCGAGGTCGGCCACCAGCCGGTGCAGCGAGGCGACGGCCTCGGGTGCCTGCCCGGCACCGTGGCCGGGGCGCAGGCGGTCGTCGAGCGGGCTGCCGAGGTGGCCCACGAGACCGGCGCCGGTCTCGCGGGGCGAACGGCCCCCGGCGTAGGGCAGCCCGAGGTCGCGGGCGGTGTCGCGCAGCTCGTCCCAGATCTCCTCGGGCCCGGCCGCCAGACGGTGCTCGCGGCGGCGACGTCGCAGCGCGCCGGGCGCGAGCGCCAGGCCGACCAGCGCGAGCGCGCCGAGCAGCACACCGAGCAGGGTGCCCCAGGGGAACCCGCCGTCCGTGCTGCCGGCCGCGGCACCGGTCTCGGGGTCCAGCTCCTCCTCGGGGGCGGCGCTGGGCTCGCCGTTGCGGTCGGGCAGCTGGTCCTCGGCGCGCCCGCTCGGGCCGCTGGGCTCGGGCTGCTCGAGGTCGACGGCCTCGCGGGTGTAGGACGGCACGGCCCCGGCCCGCGCGGGGGGAGTGGGCTCGAAGCGGACCCAGCCCGAACCGGCGATGAAGAGCTCGGGCCAGGCGTGCAGGTCGTCGGAGGAGTACTCGTAGACGCCGTCGGCGATCCGCTGGGGCGTCAGGAACCCGACCGCGACGCGGGCGGGGATGCCGAGCTGGCGGGCCATGACGGCCATCGCGCTGGCGAACTGCTCGCAGTAGCCGGTGCGGGCGTAGTCGCCCTCGGTGCTCAGGAACTCCTCGAGCTCGTCGGTGCCGTTGCCGGGCGGCACGTTGCGCAGCGAGTACTCGAACTCCTGGCGGAACCAGTCCTGCAGGGCCACGGCCTTCTGGAACCGGGTCGGGGCGCTCGCGGTGACCTGGTTGGCCAGCTGGCGGATCAGCGGCGGCATGTCGTCGGGCAGGTCGGTGTAGGACGCCGAGACCATGCCGACCGAGGACGGGGCGTCGGCGAGCTCCTGCGCCGAGAGGTCGAGGTCGACGCCGGTCATCGACCACCGGGTGCCGGTGAGGTCGAGGTCGGCGTCGCCGGCCAGGAAGTCCATCGTCGACTCGTCGTAGCGCCAGTCGCCCTCGGCCTCGACCCGGCTGACCGGGGCGAAGGTCGGCAGCCAGCGCGACGAGAACGTCTCGTAGGCCTCGATGCTGTAGTCGAGGGTGCGGCGCGGCACCGACTGGCTGACCCCGGTCAGGCTGGGCATCTCGCCGTCGGGACGGTTCTCGAGGGGGATCTCCCGGTCACCGGGGCTCCACTCGTTCTCGGAGAAGCGGTTGAGCACCGAGATCCGCAGGTACTCGGGCTCCACCTGCTCGCTGCGCACGGCCAGAAGCGGGGTGTCCTCGGGTCGGTTGAGGTCGCGCACCAGGTCGGTCATCGGGTTGTCGACGCTGATCTCGGTGTCGCCGCCCGGTCCGCGCCCGATGTCGAGCAGGTGCACGTCGAGGGTCGGGACCGCCAGCGGCACCACCACGGCCAGCGCGGTCGCGACGCCGCCCACGGCCAGCGCGTGGACCCGCACGGTCGCGGTGTGCACGCCCAGGCCCGACGGCTCGGCCAACGGAGCGGTGAGGTCGTCGTTGCCGAGGCTGCGCCCCCAGCGCGCCACCTGCTCGCTCTCCTGGAGGTAGAGCATCGCGACGAAGCCGAGGGCGGAGAGGGCGAAGACCCACCACGTCAGGTCGGTGGCCAGCAGGCTGACCGGCACGCTGTAGACGGCCAGCAGCGGCAGGCCGGCCAGGGGCACCCGGCGCAGCCCGCAGGCCAGCAGGTCGACCAGCACCAGGCAGGCCAGCCCGCCGGCGAGCAGCAGCGGCTCGACCGCGGCCTCCGCGGTCGGCACGGGTGAGGCGTAGACGACGGCGCCCTCGCGCGCGTCGGCCAGCGCCACCAGCAGCGCGTCCCACGTCGCCCCGACGGGCAGCGGCGAGCCGACGACGACCCAGCTCAGCGCCATCGCGCCGCTGAGCAGCTGCAGCAGCAGCACCGAGAGCGCACCGAGGCGCGACCAGCGCCCCACGGCACCGACGGCGGCCACCAGCAGGGCGAGGCCGAGCAGGGGGGAGAGGAACAACGAGGGCGCGTCGGTGAAGCCGCGCCACGACAGGATGCAGATCCACGTCGTCAGCGCCGCCACGGTCGAGAGCGTCAGGCCGGCGCCCAGGCTGCTGCGCGTCCGCGAGGTCATCGCCCCACCTCCGTCGTACGCCGCTCGGGCGCGGCGCGCCGGGCGCCGGACCGGGCGCCGGCCCCGAGCTCCTGCCAACGCGCCTCGAGCCGGTCGCGCGGGCCGAGGGTGGTGACCCGCCAGCCCTGCTGGGCCAGCAGCCCGGTCGCCGGGGCGGTGCTGGCGCCGGTGGCGCCGACCCAGGCCTCCACGTCGAGGGCCAGCGCGAGCGCGCTGCCCTGGTGGGACTGCATGCGGCGCAGCACCGGGGCGTCGTGCTGCTGGACGGCGCCGAGCACGGCGACGACCAGGCCGCCGTGGCCGGCCTCGCCCAGCCAGGCGGTGTCGAGGCGGGGCGCCGGGGTCGGGCGCAGCACGGCCAGCGACTCCAGCAGGGGGGCCGTGCTGGGCTCGGCGCCCCGCTCGTGCCAGCCGCTCGAGCGGTCCTCGCCCGCGGCGGTGACCAGCCGCACGGCGAAGCCGCGCCGGGTCAGGTGCACGGCCACCGAGGCGGCGGCGCTGACGGCGGTCTCGAGCGAGGAGGCGATGCCCTCGCCGCGGTGGGCGACCTCGCGGTTGTCGATGAAGACGGTGGCGCGGGAGTGCCAGGGCTGCTCCTCACGGCGCACCATGAGCTCGCCGACCCGCGCCGAGCTCGGCCAGTGCACCCGGCGCAGGTCGTCGCCGCGGCGGTACTCGCGCACCGTGACGTCCTCGGCGCTGCCGGTGGCGAAGGCGCGGGGGCGGTTGTCGCCGGAGCCGCTCTCGGAGCCGCCGAGCGGGATCGCCGGCAGCGCGACGGTGCGGGGGGTCACGGTGAGCGCGGAGGTGGTGCGGAAGGCCCGGCCGAGCTCGACGAGGCCGAAGGGGTCGCTGACGCGCACCGACATCGGGCCGACCTCGAAGCGGCCGCGCACGTCGGAGCGCACCTGGTAGCCGACCTGGCGCTGCCAGCCGTGGCCGATGCCCTCGAGCACGAAGCGGGGACGGGTGCCCAGCACGTAGGGCACGTGGTCCTCGAGCAGCAGCACGCCGCTGGGCGTGCGGCCCTCGTTGCTCAGCGAGAGCGTCACGCGGGCCTGCTGCCCGGCGGTGACCAGCGGCGGGGAGACCGTGCGCACCAGCGCCAGGCGGTAGCGGCTGCGACCCAGCACCAGCGCGGTGACCAGGGGCAGGGCCAGCACCAGCACGCCGACGCGGGTCAGCGCGGGCTGCCCGAGCAGGACGGCGCAGACCACGGCGGTGACCCCGGCGGCCACGAACGCGCGCCCGCGCACGGTCAGCCCGGCCAGCGCCTCCCTCACGACGTCCTCCCCACGACCGCGGCCTCAGCCGCGGGTGCCGTCGGGCACCGGCACGGCGGCGACGAGGCGCTCCAGGATCTCGTCGGTGCCGCGCCCGTTCATCGAGGCCTCGACGCTGGGCAGCAGCCGGTGGGTCAGCACCCGGGGCGCCAGGGCGCGCACGTCGTCGGGCAGCACGTAGTCGCGACCGTGCAGCGCGGCGTACGCCTTGGCGGCGCGCACCAGGTGCAGGGTCGCGCGCGGCGAGGCGCCCAGCACCAGCTCGTCGGTACGCCGCGTGGCCGAGGTGAGCGCGACGGTGTAGCGCTGCACGGCCTCGGCGACGTAGACCTGGCCCACGATGGCGGTGAGCTTGCGGATCTCGGCGGCGTCCGTGACGTGCTCGAGGTCGTCGAGCGGGTTGCCGCCGGTGTGGCCGGCGATCATCGCCAGCTCGGCGGCCTCGACCGGGTAGCCCATCGAGGTGCGCACCATGAAGCGGTCGCGCTGGGCCTCGGGCAGCGTGTAGGTGCCCTCCATCTCCACCGGGTTCTGGGTGGCGATGACCATGAAGGGCGTCTCGAGCTGGTAGGTCGCGTTGTCGACGGTGACCTGGCGCTCCTCCATGCACTCCAGCAGCGCCGACTGGGTCTTGGGGGAGGCGCGGTTGATCTCGTCGCCGACCACGATGTTGGCGAAGACGCCGCCGGGGCGGAACTCGAACTGGCGGGTGTCCTGGTTGAAGACCGACACGCCGGTCACGTCGGAGGGCAGCAGGTCGGGCGTGAACTGGATGCGTCGCACGGTCGAGTCGATCGAGCGGGCCAGCGCCTTGCTGAGCATCGTCTTGCCGACGCCGGGCACGTCCTCGATCAACAGGTGCCCCTCGGCGAGCAGCACCACGAGCGCCGAGCTGACGACCTCGGGCTTGCCCTCGATGACGCGCTCCACGTTGGTGCGCACGCGCTCCATCACGCGCGCCAGCGTCTCGAGGTCGGCGCCTCCAGCTGTCGGAGATCCCACGAGCGGTCCCTTCCAGGTCGTGCCGGTGCCCGGCAGTGGGTTTCCACCGTATGCCGTCGCGGCAACACCGCGCCCCCACAGGTGCGGGCCAGGTGCGAGCCGGTGGTGGGGAGGGTCCAGCGGCGCGGGGGAGCGGAGGGGGTGGAAGGGGGCGGAATGTGGTTGACGGTGGAGCGTTGTGGAGTAGAGTGGTGGAAAGTGGAGCAAGTGACCGTCCCGGGGCTTGTCGACGTGGAGGTGCGATGTGTTCTTCATGGGCACCTACACCCCCAAGGTCGACGAGAAGGGACGCCTCTTCCTCCCGGCCAAGTTCAGGGACGCACTGTCGGAGGGGCTCGTGATCACGCAAGGACAGGAGAACTGCCTGACCGTGTGGCCCGAGGCGACGTTCATGGCCGAGGCACGGCGGGCCCAGGAGACCCCGATGACCAACAAGGACGCGCGCGACTACCGGCGCGTGCTGTTCGCGGGGGCCGAGCAGGGCACGCCCGACAAGCAGGGACGCATCGGCATCTCGCCGATCCTGCGCGCCAGCGCCGGCATCGAGCGCGACGTGGTCGTGGCCGGCGTCGGTGACCGGGTCGAGATCTGGAACCCCCAGCGCTGGGCGGAGTACTCCGCCGGCGCCCAGGCCAAGTTCGCCGAGCTCGACGAGACACCCCCGCTCTGACCAGCACCACCTCGCTCCACCCCGCACCACCACAACAGGACAGCGATCCGCAGGGCCCGGTCTCGGCCCGCTCCCCACCTCGTCTTCTGGGACACCTTCCCCGGCCCCAGACGGCACCCGGCTCTGTAGCACCTTCCCCGGTTCCAGAGCCCCACGAAGCACCGGCGAGCGGGCAGGGACCAGACCCTGCGGATCCCCCACCACCACACCCAGCACCAGCCACGCAGCAATCTCCCGATGGGGTCGAGACCATGAGCAGCACCCAGGTCGACGGACTGACCGGCGGCGCCCCCGGCGCCCGACCGGCCCCCGGCGCCCCCGCGCCCCGGGTGCGCCACCAGGCCCAGGACGCGCTGCGGCTGATGGCCTTCTCGGCGGCGATGTCGCTCAGTGCCGCGGTCGCCTTCACGCTCCTGACGAGCCTGGGCCGCTGACGTGGCCGGCCCCTCGCACGTCCCGGTGCTCCTCGACCGGGTCGTGGCACTGCTCGCTCCCGCGCTCGACCACCCGGGCGCCGTGCTCGTCGACTGCACCCTGGGTCTCGGCGGCCACTCCGAGGCGGTCCTCGAGCGCCTCCCGCAGGCCAGCGTCATCGGCATCGACCGCGACCCGGCCGCCCTCGAGCTGGCCGGTCGGCGGCTGGCGGCGTACGGCGACCGGTTCCGCGGCGTGCACGCGGTCTACGACGAGATCCCCGAGGTGCTCGACGAGCTCGGCCTCGACCACGTCGACGCGGTGCTCTTCGACCTCGGCGTCTCCTCGATGCAGCTCGACGTGCGCGAGCGCGGCTTCGCCTACGCCGAGGACGCCCCCCTCGACATGCGGATGGGCAGCACCGGCCCCACCGCCGCCGACGTGCTCAACACCTACTCCGCGGCCGAGCTGACCCGGGTCCTGCGCGACTACGGCGAGGAGAAGTTCGCCCGCAAGATCGCCGGCGCCATCGTGCGCCGCCGCGAGAGCGAGCCCTTCACCACCTCGGCCGCGCTGGTCGAGCTGCTGTACGCCGAGATCCCGGCGCCCGCGCGCCGCACCGGCGGCCACCCGGCCAAGCGGACCTTCCAGGCGCTGCGCATGGAGGTCAACGACGAGCTCGCGGTGCTGCGCCGCGCGGTGCCGGCGGCCATCGAGGCCATCGGGGTCGGCGGCCGGGTGGTGGTCGAGTCCTACCACTCGCTGGAGGACCGGCTGGTCAAGCAGGCCTTCACCGCCGCCACCCGCTCGGAGGTCCCCGTCGACCTGCCGTTCGTGCCGGAGGGCAGCGAGCCCGCCCTGCGCCTGGTCACCCGCGGCTCCGAGAAGGCCGACGCGGGCGAGATCGAGGCCAACCCGCGCGCCGCCTCGGTGCGCCTGCGCGCCGTCGAACGCGTGCGACCCACCACTGACACCACCACCGGAAGGGGAGCAGCCCGATGAGCAGTCTCTACAGCCCGCAGGGCACGGCCCGGAGCCGGGTGCCACGCATCGCCGGCGCCGCGGTCGAGCGCGCCCGCCTCAGCGTGGTGCCGGTCGCGCGCACCCGCGCGGCCAGGGTCCCGTTCGTCAGCCTGGTGACCGTGCTGCTGCTCGGTGGCGTCGTGGGCCTGCTGCTCTTCAACACCTCCATGCAGCAGTCGGCCTTCGCCGCCACCTCGCTCGAGCAGCGCGCCACCGTCCTCTCGGCCCGCCAGGAGGCGCTGGCCACCAAGCTCGAGCGGCTGCGCGACCCGCAGGAGATCGCGCGCAAGGCCCAGCGGATGGGCATGCAGGTGCCGGCCGCGCCGCTCTTCCTCGACCTCTCCGACGGCTCGGTCTCCGGCGACGCCAGCGGCGCCACCCTCGGTGCCCGCGTCGCGCTCGACCCGCTGCCCCCCGCGCGGCCCTCCGAGCTCGACCCGCCGGCCACGGTGGTGACGCCGCCCGAGGGCGTGCTGGCCGACCCGCGTGGCGGCGGCTCCGGCGGCGGCGACGGGAGTAGGAACGAGCAGGACGAGAAGAAGCAGACCAAGGCCGAGAAGAAGGCCGAGAAGAAGGCTGAGCGCAAGGCCGAGAAGGCCGAGAAGAAGGCCGAGCGCAAGGCGAAGAAGAACGAGTCCGACCGCGGCTGAGCCGCGACCCGCACCACCGACCCCCGCACCGCACCCAGGGAGGAGCCCTCGTGCCCACCACGCGCCCGACGCCGAGCAGCGAGGTCGCCGCTCGCCGCGGCCAGCCGCACTTCCGACTGCGTGTCGGGTTCGTGCTGATCGCGATGGTCCTCTCGGTCTTCGCCGGGCGCCTGGTGCAGCTGCAGGGCATCGACCCCAAGGCGTACGCCGAGATGGCGGCGGCCGAGGGCGTCGACGAGATGGTGCTGCCGGCCGAGCGGGGCGCGATCCTCGACCGCAACGGCGAGCCCCTGGCCGAGTCGGCCGACGGGCTGATGGTGGTGGCCGACCCGGCGCTGGTGAACACCGACGACGAGGGCCGCGAGGTCGACCGGGCCCCGGAGGTCGCGAAGTTCCTCTCCAACAAGCTCGACGTCGACTACTTCACGATCCTGCAGCGGCTGCGCACGGAGAGCCGCTTCCAGTACGTCGCCCGCGGCGTGCCGGCGGCCACCGCGACCAAGGTCGTCGACCGCGCCGAGGAGCTCGGTTTCTCGGGCCTGTCGACGTGGCGCGACCCGGTGCGCGAGTACCCGGCCGACGACGTGGCCGCCAACCTGGTCGGCTTCCTGGGCACCCCGCTCGCCGACGGCACCCCCCAGCCGCTCGCGGGCTTCGAGCGCACCTTCGACGAGCTCCTCTCCGGCACCGACGGCTCTGCGCGCTACTCGGTGGCGGCCGGCAACAAGCTGCCGCTGGGTGAGAGCACCGTCGTCGAGGCGCAGGACGGCGAGGACCTGACGCTGACCATCGACCGCGAGCTGCAGTGGTACGCCCAGCGCGTGGTGCGCCAGACGGTGCAGCAGTCGCGCGGCGACTCCGGTCTCGCGGTGGTGATGGACTCGCGCACCGGTGAGGTGCTGGCGCTGGCCGACCACCCGACGTTCGACGCCAACGCACCGCTGGCCTCCGACGAGGCCGACCTGGGGTCGCGGGCGATGAGCGACGTCTACGAGCCGGGCTCGGTCTCGAAGGTGCTGACCATGGCCGGCCTGCTCGACGCCGGCAAGGTCACCCCGCGCACCCGCCTGACGGTGCCGGGCTCGCTGGCCCGCCAGGACCGCACCATCGGCGACTGGTTCCCGCACGACACGATCCGGCTGACGCTGGCCGGGGTGCTGGCCAAGTCCTCCAACATCGGCACCGTGCTGGCCTCGGACAAGTTCGAGGACGGCCAGATGCGCCGCTACCTCGCCGCCTTCGGGCTCGGCTCCGCGACCGGGGCGGGGGTGCGCGGCGAGTCGGCCGGCATCCTGCCCGACCCCTCGTTGTGGACCAGCCAGGCCCAGGACCGCATCGCCTTCGGTCAGTCGGTCTCGGTCAACGCCCTGCAGATGGCCGCGGCGATCAACACCGTGGCCAACGGCGGGGTGCGCATCGACCCCAGCCTGGTGCGTGGCAGCGCCACCACCGACGCCGGCGAGCAGGTCGGCACCGACCAGGCCACCACGACCCAGGTCATCAGCGCCGAGGCCGCCCGCAAGACCGCGCTGATGATGGAGCGCGTGGTCGACCCCGAGGCCGGTGTCGCCCCCGGCGCGCAGGTCCCCGGCTACCGGGTCGCGGGCAAGACCGGCACCGCCCAGCGGGTCGGCGAGGAGTGCCGCTGCTACGACGGCACCTTCACCGTCTCCTTCGCCGGCTTCGCCCCCGCCGACGACCCGCGCTTCACCGTCTACGTCGTGGTGCAGAACCCGCGCAACGGCGGCGGCGGCGGCTCGGTCGCCGGCCCGGCGTTCGCCAAGATCACCGGCTACGCGCTGCGCCGCTACGCCGTGCCCCCCACCGGCACCCCCGCCTCGGACCTCCCCGTCGAGTGGTGACCCGGCGCAAATCTCTCGCCGACCCGGCGCAAATGTCGCGCTGACCCGGCGCAAATGTCGCGCTGACCCGGCGCGGATCCCGCGCTGCTAGCCTCCCGCCATGCCTCGCCCCGACGTCCCCGCGACCCGCCCCGTCGACCCGCCGCGGACCCCCCTGGCCGAGCTGGCCGGGTGGGCGCGCCACGCGCTGGCGATGGTCGAGCACCGCGGCGACGACCCGGTCGTGACCGGCATCAGCCTCAGCAGCCAGCGGGTGCGCCCCGGCGACCTGTACGCCGCCCTGCCGGGCGCCCGCGCGCACGGCGCCGACTTCGCCGCCGAGGCGCTCGAGGCAGGGGCCGTGGCGGTGCTGACCGACCCGGCCGGCGCCGAGAAGGTGCCCGCGGGGGTGCCGCTGCTGGTGACCGACGACCCGCGCCGGATCCTGGGCCGCCTCTCGGCCAGGGTCTACGACGACCCCGCCGAGCGGCTCACGATGATCGGGGTCACCGGCACCCAGGGCAAGACCACCACCACCCGGCTGCTGGAGGGCGGGCTGCACGAGGCCGGGCTGGTGGGCGCGGTGATCGGCACCGTGGGCACCCGCGTGGCGGGCCAGGACGTGCCGACGACGCTGACCACGCCCGAGGCCCCCGACCTGCACGGCCTGTTCGCCGCCATGGTCGAGCAGGGCGTCGACGTCTGCGCGATGGAGGTCTCCAGCCACGCCCTGGTGCTCGGGCGGGTCGACGGGGTCGTCTTCGACGTGGCGGTCTTCCTCAACCTCGGGCGCGACCACCTCGACTTCCACGACACCGTGGAGGAGTACTACGCGGCCAAGGCCTCGCTGTTCACCCCCGAGCGCGCGCGCCGGGCCCTGGTCAACGTCGACGACGAGCACGGCCGGCGCCTGGCCGGCGAGACCGGGCTGCCGGTGGCGACGTTCTCGACCGAGGGCCGCGAGGCCACCTGGGGCGTCGTCGACGTCGACGCCTCGCCCAGCCGCTCCGACTTCCGGGTGCTGGGCCCGGGCGACCGGGCCTTCGCCGGCGGGGTGCCGCTGGCGGGCGGCTTCAACGTCTCCAACGCCCTCGCGGCGGTGGCCGCGGTGGGCGAGGCCAGCCCCGGCGACGTCGACCCGGTCGACGTCGCCGCCCAGGTGGCCGCCGGCATCAGCGCGCTGCCGGGCGTGCCCGGGCGCCTCGAGAGCGTGGTGGCGGGCCAGGACTTCGAGGTGGTCGTGGACTACGCCCACAAGCCCGACGCGGTCGAGGCGGCGCTGGGCGCGCTGCGCCCGCTGACCACCGGTCGGCTGGTGCTGGTCATCGGCGCCGGCGGGGACCGCGACACCGGCAAGCGCCCGGTGATGGGGGAGATCGGCGCCCGGCTGGCCGACGTGCTCGTCGTGACCGACGACAACCCGCGCTCCGAGGACCCGGCGGCCATCCGCGCGGCGGTGCTGGCCGGCGCCGCGCAGGTGCCGGGGGACCAGCGCGCCGAGGTGCTCGAGGTCGCCGGGCGGCGCGAGGCGATCGCCGAGGCGCTGCGCCGCGTCGGCACCGGCGACATCGTGCTGGTCGCCGGGAAGGGCCACGAGACCGGCCAGGTCGTCGACGGCGTGGTGCACCCCTTCGACGACCGCGAGGTGGCCGCCGAGCTGCTGCGCGAGCGCGCCCGCGAGCGGGCCGCGGAGGACGCCGGCGGGGCGTGATGATCGACACCCGCCCGGCGAGGCGTGGTCGAGCCGTCCGCCGGCATGGGCCAAGATGAACGGTGCCGGTGAGCCGGCCCGGTCGGTGACGCACGTCGTCGGCGAGGCGATCTGCGAGCGGAACGAGGTGCAACGGCGGTGAGGGCGATCCTGCTGGGCGGAGGCCTGGCCCTGCTGATCTCGCTGATCGGCACCCGCTTCGCGATCAGGCAGTTCACGCAGTGGGGCTACGGCCAGGAGGTCCGCGACGACGGGCCCACCACCCACCACGTCAAGCGCGGCACCCCGACCATGGGCGGCGTCGCGATCATCGGCGCCACCGTGCTCGGCTACTTCGGGGCCAAGCTGATCACGCTGTCGGCGCCCACCGCCTCGGCGCTGCTCCTGCTGCTGCTCTTCGTCGGCATCGGCGCCGTCGGCTTCCTCGACGACTTCATCAAGATCTACAAGCAGCGCAGCCTCGGCCTGCGCAGCAAGGCCAAGATCGTCGGCCAGACCGTCGTCGGCCTGACCTTCGGCATCCTGGCGCTGAGCCCGATGCTGGAGGACGACCGCGGCCAGCGGCCGGCGTCGTTCTCGCTGTCCTTCATCCGCGACCTCGACAGCTTCGTGCTGCCCGCGGCCGCGGTGGTGGCACTGATCCTGGTGATGGTCATCGCCACCAGCAACGCCACCAACCTCACCGACGGCGCCGACGGCCTGCTGACCGGCTGCAGCATGATGGTCTTCGGCGCCTACACGATCGTGAACATCTGGCAGAACAACCAGTGGTGCGGCCAGTCCGACATCACCTACGGCAAGTGCTACGAGGTGCGCGACCCGCTCGACCTGGCGATCGTGGCCGCCGCCATCACCGGCGCCTGCTTCGGCTTCCTGTGGTGGAACGCCTCACCGGCCCAGATCTTCATGGGCGACACCGGCTCGCTGGCGCTCGGCGCCGCGCTCGCCGGCCTGGCGGTGCTGACCCGCACCGAGCTGCTGCTGGTGATCGTCGGCGGCGTCTTCGTCATGGAGACGGTCTCGGTGATGCTGCAGGTCTCCTGGTTCAAGCTCAGCCGACGCCTCACCGGCTCGCCCAAGCGGCTCTTCCGGATGGCCCCGATCCACCACACCTTCGACATGGCCTGGGGCGAGGTCACGATGGTGATCCGGTTCTGGATCCTCACCGGCCTGTGCGTCGCCGGCGGCCTGGGCATCTTCTACGCCGAGTGGGTGGCAGGCACGTGAGCGCGCCGCGCGAGCTCGACGGGCTCGACCAGACCAGCTCCTGGGACGGCGTGCGCGCCGTGGTCGCCGGCTTCGGCGTCTCCGGCTTCGCCGCCGCCGACAACCTCAACCACCTCGGTGCCTCGGTGACCGCCCTCGACGAGTCGGCGACCGGCAAGGAGGAGAAGGCCGAGCTGCTCGAGGTGCTCGGCGCGACCATCCGCCTCGGCGAGGGCGCCACGGCCACGCTGCCCGACGACGTCGACGTGCTGGTCACCTCGCCCGGCTGGCGCCCCGACGCGCCGCTGCTGGCCCAGGCCCGCGAGCGCGGCGTGCCGGTCTGGGGCGAGGTCGAGCTCGCCTGGCGGCTGCGCCACCCCGAGCACGCCGCCCCGTGGCTGGCCGTGACCGGCACCAACGGCAAGACCACCACCGTGCAGATGCTCGAGACGATCCTGCGCACCGCCGGGCTGCGCACGGTCGCGGCCGGCAACGTCGGGCTGCCGATCGTCGAGGCGGTGATGGACCCGACGCCGTACGACGTGCTGGCCGTCGAGCTGTCCAGCTTCCAGCTGCACTACACGAGCTCGATGAGCGCTGAGTCGGCCGCCGTGCTCAACATCGCCGAGGACCACCTCGACTGGTACGCCTCGATGGCCGAGTACGCCGCCGACAAGGGCCGCGTCTACGAGCAGGTCCAGCGCGCGTGCGTCTACAACGTCGACGACCCGCAGACCGAGGCGCTGGTGCGCGAGGCCGACGTGGTCGAGGGCGCCCGCGCCATCGGCTTCACCCTCGGCATGCCCGGGGTGGGGATGCTCGGCCTGGTCGAGGACATCCTGGTCGACCGCGCTTTCATCGAGCAGCGCTCCGACTCGGCCGCCGAGCTGGTCACCGTCTCCGAGCTGGCCAGCAGCGCGCCGCACTACGTCGCCAACGCGCTGGCCGCCGCCGCGCTGGCGCGCGCCCACGGCGTCTCCCAGCAGGCGGTGCGCGACGGGCTGCGCTCCTTCCGCCCCGACGGGCACCGCATCGCCGAGGTGGCCCGCCACCGCGACGTGACCTGGGTCGACGACTCCAAGGCCACCAACCCGCACGCCGCCCTGGCCTCGCTGCGCGCCTACGACAGCGTCGTGTGGGTGGCCGGCGGGCTGGCGAAGGGCGCGCGGTTCGAGGAGCTGGTGGCCGCCGTGCGCGACCGGCTGCGCGCCGTGGTGCTGCTGGGGCGCGACCGCGCGGTGATCGCGGAGGCACTTGCGCGACACGCACCGGATGTACCCGTGATCGAAGTTGAGGCGCATGAGACTGGTGTGACTGACGATGAGCACGGGCCGATGGGTCGTGTCGTCGAGGCCGCCGCCGGTCTCGCCCAGCCGGGCGACACCGTGCTGCTGGCCCCGGGATGCGCCTCGCAGGACATGTTCACCGACTACGGCGCTCGCGGCGACGCGTTCGCCGCCGCCGTACGGGCCCGCACCGGACCCCAGGAGTAGCACCCGCAGGACCAGGAGAGGGGCCGAGGTGACCACAGCAGTCCCGGACGACATGGGGCTCCCTCGGCGGCTCGGTCACCTGCGCGCCTCGGTGGCCAGCGCCCGCGAGGCCTTCGACCGGCCGCTGACCTCCTACTACCTGCTGGTCGGCGCCTCGGCGCTGCTGCTGACCATCGGCCTGGTGATGGTGCTCTCGGCCTCGAGCGTGTGGTCGTTCAAGGTCTACGACGGCGACTCCTACGCCGTGGTGCGCCGCCAGCTGATGTGGCTCTCGCTCGGCCTGCCGGCGGCCTTCATCGCCAGCCGGATGTCGCTGCGCTGGGTGCGCGCGCTGGCCTACCCGGCCTACCTGTTCTCCCTGGTGCTGCTGCTGGCCACGGCCTTCGTCGGCACCACCGTCAACGGCAACCAGAACTGGCTCGGCGTCGGCTCGCTGGCGATCCAGCCCTCCGAGGTCGCCAAGCTGGCGCTGGTGCTGTGGGCCGCGCACATCTACGCCAACAAGGAGCGGCGCCTGCACAGCCTGCACCAGCTGGTGGTGCCGGTGGTGCCGGGCCTGCTGCTCGCGACCCTGCTCGTCGTGGCCGGGCGCGACCTGGGCACCGCGCTGATCTTCTTCGCGATCCTGCTCGGCATGCTCTGGGTCGTCGGGGCCCCGGCCCGGCTGTTCTGGCTGGCGATCTCGCTGGTCAGCGTCGCCGCGATCGGCCTGGCCGCCACCGACACCGAGCGCGTCGCGCGGATCACCAACTTCGCCGACCCCTTCCAGGACTACCTCGACACCGGCTGGCAGCCCGCCCACGGGCTCTACGCCCTGTCCTCGGGCGGCTGGTTCGGCCAGGGCATCGGCGCCAGCCAGCAGAAGTGGGGCGACCTGCCCGAGGCCCACACCGACTACATCTTCGCGGTGCTGGGCGAGGAGCTCGGGCTCGTCGGCACCCTGCTGGTCGTCGCGCTGTTCCTGACCATCGCCCTCGCGGCGCTGCGGGTGGCCCGCCACACCCAGGAGCCCTTCGTGCGCTACGCGAGCTTCGGCATCGTCGTGTGGCTGGTGGGCCAGATGATCATCAACGTCGGCATGGTGCTGGCGCTGCTGCCGGTCATCGGCATCCCGCTGCCGCTGATCTCGTACGGCGGCTCCTCGCTGCTGCCCTCGCTGGTCGCGCTCGGCCTGCTGATCGGCTTCGCGCGCCACGAGCCCGAGGCCGCCCGCGCCCTGGCCGCGCGCCGCCGCGGCCGCGCGGCGGGCGTCGCGGCCGGTGCCTCGCACAGCAGCCACAGCGCCTAGATTGACCCTGATGCGCATCCTGCTCGCCGGCGGCGGCACCGCCGGCCACACCTCGCCCCTGCTCGCCACCGCCGACGCCCTTCGGCGGCTCGACCCGTCGGTCGAGATCACCTGCCTGGGCACCCCGCGCGGCCTCGAGAACACCGTCGTGCCCGCCGCCGGCTACCCCCTCGAGCTGGTGCCACCGGTGCCGCTGCCGCGCAAGCCCGGCGCCGACCTGCTGCGCGTGCCCGGCCGCATCCGCGACGCCGTGCGCCAGACCCACGCCGTGCTCGACCGGGTCGACCCGCAGGTCGTCGTCGGCTACGGCGGTTACGTCTCGGTGCCGGCGTACCTGGCCGCGCGCAAGCGCGGCCTCCCGGTCGTGGTGCACGAGCAGAACGCGCTGCCCGGGCTCGGCAACAAGCTCGGCGCCCGCGTCGCCGCCCGGCGCGGCGGACGCGTGGCCGTGAGCTTCCCCGACACCCCGCTGCCCGGCGCCGAGTACGTCGGCCTGCCGATCCGTCGGATGATCTCCACCCTCGACCGCGACGCCCTGCGCGCCGAGGCCCGCGCGTTCTTCGGCCTCGACGCCGACCGGCCCACTCTGGTGGTCACCGGCGGCTCCCAGGGGGCGCGCCGGCTCAACCAGGCCGTCTCGGGCGCCGCCCGCCAGCTCGGCGAGGCCGGGGTGCAGGTGCTGCACGTCGTGGGGCCCAAGGGCGAGGCCGACCCCGCCGCGACGACCGCGACCGGCACGCCGTACGTCGTGGAGCACTTCGTGGACCGCATGGACTACGCGCTGGCCGCCGCCGACCTGATGGTCTGCCGCAGCGGCGCCAACAGCGTCGTGGAGGCCGCGGCCACCGGGGTGCCGGCGGTCTTCGTGCCGCTGCCGATCGGCAACGGCGAGCAGGAGCTCAACGCCCGGCCCGTCGTCGACGCCGGGGGAGCGCTGCTGGTGCGCGACGAGGAGCTGACCACCGGCTGGGTCGTGGCCAACGTGGTGCCGCTGGCCACCGACGCGGCCCGACTGGCCACGATGAGCGCCGCCGCGCGCCACCTGGTGCCGCGCGACGCCGACGAGGCCCTGGCCCGCATCGTGCTCGAGGCCGGGGGAGCGGCCCGATGAGGCTGCCGGTCCCCGAGGTCGTGCCCGGCGTGGCCGAGCTGGGTCGCGTCCACTTCGTCGGCATCGGCGGCGCCGGGCTGTCGGCGATCGCGCGCATCATGGCCGCGCGCGGCGTCGAGGTCACCGGCAGCGACGACCACGACACCCCGTTCCTGCCCTCGCTGCGCGAGCTCGGCGTCACCTGCCACCTCGGCTACGACCCCGCCCACCTCGGCGACCTCGGCCCCGGCGACAGCGTCGTGGTCACCACCGCGGCGCGCGAGGACAACCCCGAGGTGCTCGAGGCGCGCCGCCGCGGCCTGCGGCTGCTGCCCCGCTCGGCCGGGCTCGCCTCGGTGATGGCCGACCGGCGCGTGCTGGCCGTCGCCGGCACCCACGGCAAGACCACCACGACCTCGCTGCTCACCGTCGCCCTGCTCGCCTGCGACGCCGACCCGACGTACGCCGTCGGCGGGGTGCTCTCGGCGACCGGGCGCAACGCCGACGCCGGCGCCGGCGACCTCTTCGTCGCCGAGGCCGACGAGAGCGACGGCGCCTTCCTGGTCTACCGCCCGCACGCCGCCATCGTGACCAACGTCGGGGCCGACCACCTCGACACCTGGGGCACCGAGGAGGCCTACCGGGCCGCGTTCGCCGAGTTCGTCGGCACCATCGACGCCGACGGGTTCCTGGTGGCCTGCGTCGACGACCCGGGCGCGGAGGCGCTGCGTCCCCTGGCCGCCGCCCGCGGGCTCGAGCTCGTCGGGGTCGGCGAGGGTGAGCACGCCGACCTGCGCGCCGTCGACGTCGTCCTCGAGGGCACCACCTCCTCCTTCACCGTCGTCGACCGGGGCCACGAGCTGGGCCGGGTGCGCCTGGCCATCCCCGGGCGCCACTACGTGCTCGACGCGCTCGCCGCCCTGGGCGTCGGGCTGCGGCTCGGACTGCCCTTCGAGGGGCTGCGCACCGGGCTCGAGGGCTTCGGCGGCACCGGGCGCCGGATGGAGTCGAAGGGCGAGGCCGCCGGTGTCCGGGTCTACGACTCCTACGCCCACCAGCCCATCGAGATCGCCGGCGACCTCGAGGCCGCCCGCTCGGTGGCGGGGGAGGGGCGCGTCGTCGTGGCCTTCCAGCCCCACCTGGTCTCGCGCACCCGCCTCTTCGGCGCCGGCATGGGCGCCGCGCTGGGCGCGGCCGACGAGGTCGTCGTGTGCGACGTCTACCTGGCCCGCGAGGACGCCGACCCCGCCGTCACCGGCGCCCTGGTCGCCGACCACGTGCCGCTGGCGCCCGAGCGGGTCGCCTTCGTGCCCGACCTCGACGACGTGCCCGCCGCCCTGGTGGCCCGGGCGCGCCCCGGCGACCTGGTGCTGACCCTGGGCGCCGGCAGCATCACCGAGGTCGGCCCGCGCGTGCTGGCGCTGCTGCGGGAGGGGTCCGGTGGCTGAGCCCGCCGTGGCGTCCTCCCGGCGGCGCTTCGTGCGCCGGCAGTGGGAGCGGCGCTGGGTGCGGTTGCGCTACGTGGTCGTCGGCGTGCTGGCCCTCGCGCTGCTCGTGGTCGCGGTGTGGTCGGTCTGGTTCTCCTCGCTGCTGGCCGTCGAGCGGGTCGAGGTCGTCGGCTCCGAGGTCCTCACCGAGCAGGAGGTCCGCGAGGCCGCCTCGGTGCCCGTGGGCGACCCGGTGGCCCGCATCGACCTCGACGCCGTCCGGGCGCGGGTCGAGGCGCTGGCGGTGGTCCGCTCCGCCGACGTGACGCGGGCCTGGCCCGATGGGGTGCGGGTCGAGGTGGTGGAGCGCGTCGCCGTCGCGGTGGTGCGCATCGGCTCGACCCTGCGTGGCATGGACGCCGACGGCGTCGTCTTCCGCGACTACGAGGACACCCCCACCGACCTGCCCCGCGTCGACGCCCTGACCGGCGTGACCAGCGAGGCGCTGCGCGAGGGCGCCGCCGTGGTCTCTGCCCTGCCCGAGGGGCTCGCCGCCGACGTCGACCACGTCGAGGTCGGCACCGTCGACCAGATCCGCCTGCTGCTGCGCGACGGCCGCGAGGTGGTGTGGGGCAGCGCCTCCGACTCCGAGCAGAAGGCCCGGGTGCTGGAGATCCTGCTCGAGCAGGACGGCCGGGTGCTCGACGTCTCCGTCCCGGCCACCCCCACCACCCGCAGCTGACCCGTCGCGAATCTCGCGCCGACCCGTCACGAATCTCGCGCCGACCCGTGGTGAATCTCGCGCCGACCCGGCCCGGACCGGCATACGCCGGCGCGGTGTGAGTGGGCGCACGCAGATCGGTGCAGAAATCGGCACGGCGCGCGGTGTGTCGGCGCGGTGCGGCCGAGCGGGCTGCCTACTGTCGTGACCACGACGAGGTTGACATAACTATAACCCTCTACCTGAGGGTCAGAGTTGAGAGACACGCCGACCGGTCGTCCCAGACTCCGCAACACCCGGCAACACCCAGCAGCAATCCGGCAACAACCCAGCAGCACCCAACCAACCGAAGTACTCAGCGAGAGGCGAGCCGCCGTGGCAGCAGCACAGAACTACCTGGCCATCATCAAGGTCGTGGGCATCGGTGGTGGTGGTGTCAACGCCGTCAACCGGATGATCGAGGTCGGTCTGAAGGGCGTCGAGTTCATCGCCATCAACACCGACGCGCAGGCGCTGCTGATGAGCGACGCCGACGTCAAGCTCGACATCGGCCGCGAGCTCACCCGCGGCCTCGGTGCCGGCGCCAACCCCGAGGTCGGGGCGCGCGCCGCCGAGGACCACGCCGACGAGATCGAGGAGGTGATCAAGGGCGCCGACATGGTCTTCGTGACCGCCGGCGAGGGCGGCGGCACCGGCACCGGCGGTGCGCCGGTCGTCGCGCGCATTGCCCGCTCGCTCGGTGCGCTGACCATCGGTGTGGTCACCCGCCCGTTCGCCTTCGAGGGTCGTCGCCGCGCCAACTCCGCCGAGGAGGGCATCGCCGGGCTCCGCGAGGAGGTCGACACCCTGATCGTGATCCCCAACGACCGGCTGCTCTCGATCAGCGACCGCAACGTCTCGGTCCTCGACGCCTTCAAGCAGGCCGACCAGGTGCTGCTGCAGGGTGTCTCGGGCATCACCGACCTGATCACCACCCCCGGCCTGATCAACCTCGACTTCGCCGACGTGAAGTCCGTGATGGCCAACGCCGGCTCGGCCCTGATGGGCATCGGCTCGGCCCGGGGCGAGGACCGCTCGGTCGCGGCCGCCGAGATGGCGGTCAGCTCGCCGCTGCTCGAGGCCAGCATCGACGGCGCCCACGGCGTCCTGCTCTCGATCGCCGGTGGGTCCGACCTCGGCCTGTTCGAGATCAACGAGGCGGCCGCGCTGGTCGCCCAGGCCGTGCACGCCGAGGCCAACATCATCTTCGGTGCCACCATCGACGACGCCCTGGGCGACGAGGTGCGCGTCACCGTCATCGCCGCCGGCTTCGACGGGGGTACGCCGAAGCGCCGCGACGAGGGCACCGTCCTGCGCCGCGAGCCGCGCGAGCAGCAGAGCCAGGACGAGACGCGCGAGGCGGTGCGTGCCGCGGCCAACCGTCGCGAGGAGCCCGCGCGGGTCGAGGCCGGCGCCCGCCAGGGATCCCAGGGCTCCCAGGGCTCGCAGGGCTCCCAGGGCTCCCAGGGTGAGCGGCCCTCGGTCACGCCGCAGCAGACCTTCCACCCCTCCACCCCGGCGGCTCCGCAGGTCCCCAAGCCGGCTCCGCGCCAGGTCCAGTTCGACGACGACGACCTCGACGTGCCCGACTTCTTGAAGTGAGCCCCTGCCCTGTTCAGCTTCCGTGACCACCGTGAGGGCGACGTCCGTGTCGACGTCGCCTTCACCGACTCCACCGTCGACCTGCAGGGTCTGCGGCCCGGCTTCGTCGACGAGCTGCCCCGGGTCGAGGAGGCCTGCGGCGTCCGCTTCGCGCGGATGAACCAGGTGCACGGCGACGAGGTGCTCCTCGTCGACGAGCCCGGCCCCGCCCCGACGGAGCAGGTGCCGACCGCCGACGGCCTCGTCACCGCCACGGTGGGCCTGGGCCTGATGGTCCGGGTGGCCGACTGCCTGCCGGTGCTGCTGGCCGACACCGGCTCCGGTGTGGTCGGTGCCGTGCACGCGGGCCGTGCGGGCGTCGCGCTGGGCGTGGTGACCCGGGCGGTGGAGCGGATGCGCGAGCAGGGCGCCGGCGAGCTGCACGCGTGGGTCGGACCCCACGTGTGCGGACGCTGCTACGAGGTCCCCGAGCAGATGCGTGAGGAGGTGGCGGCCGTGGTCCCGCAGACCTGGGCCGAGACGAGCTGGGGCACACCCGCCCTCGACCTCGGTGCGGGCGTGCGTGCCCAGCTCGCCGCGCTGGGCGTGGGTCTCACCGAGGTGGGCCGCTGCACCCTGGAGGACCCGGCGCTGCACTCGCACCGCCGCGACGCCGCCGCCTCCGGGCGGATGGCCGGGCTGGTGTGGACCTCGTGAACCGGCGCGAGGAGCTGGAGGCGGGGCTCGCGGCCGTGCGGGCGCGGATCGAGGCGGCCCGCTCGGGCGCCGGGCGCGACGGCCCCCACGACCCGGGGGTCGGCCTCGTGGTGGTGACCAAGTTCTTCCCCGCCTCCGACGTGCGCCTGCTGGTCGACCTCGGGGTCCGTGACGTCGGCGAGAACCGGCACCAGGAGGCCGAGGCCAAGGCCGCCGAGTGCGCCGACCTCGACCTGGTGTGGCACTACATCGGGGCGCTGCAGAGCAACAAGGCGGCCGCCGTCGCCCGCTACGCCGACGTCGTGGAGTCCCTGGACCGCCCCAAGCTGGTGCGCGGCCTCGACCGCGGCGCCGCCGAGCGCGGCCGACCCCTCGACGTGCTGGTGCAGGTCAGCCTCGACCCGCCCGGCAGCCAGCACCGCGCCGGCGCCGCGCCCGACGACGTACCCGCGCTGGCCGACGCCGTGGAGGCGGCCGAGCACCTGCGCCTGCGCGGGCTGATGGCCGTCGCACCCCTCGGCGAGGAGCCCGCAGCGGCCTTCGCCCGGCTGGCCGCGGTGCGCGAGCGCCTGCTGGCCGACCACCCCCGAGCAGACCGGCTCTCCGCCGGGATGAGCGGCGACCTCGACGAGGCCGTCGCCGCCGGCGCGACACACGTGCGCGTCGGCTCCGCAATCCTCGGTTCGAGGCCTGCGGTCCGTTAAGTTCAGACCACCAGGCGTCCGTCACCGGACGCTTCAGATCCGGAGGGCACCACCATGAGCGGCGCGATGCGCAGGATCGGCGAGTACCTCGGCCTCGTCGAGGACACCGGCCGGTACGACGGCGACCACGGCGAGTACGACCCCAGCGACGACTACACCGCCGAGACCCGTCCCGTGGCCGCCCCCGGCCCGTCCCGACACGAGCGTGCGCGCGAGCAGCGCCCCGCACCCGTGGCCGACCTCGCCGAGCGCCGTCGTCCGGCGCCCGGCCCGACCGGAGTGGTGGCCGAGCTGTCCCGCATCACGACCCTGCACCCGAGCACCTACAACGAGGCCCGCACCGTGGGGGAGAACTTCCGCGAGGGCGTGCCGGTGATCATGAACCTCTCGGAGATGGACGACGCCGACGCCAAGCGCCTCGTCGACTTCGCCGCTGGTCTGGTCTTTGCCACGCGTGGCACCATCGAGCGCGTCACCAACAAGGTCTTCCTGCTCTCGCCCGCCAACGTCACCGTTGCGGCCGAGGACAAGGAGCGCATGGCCGAGAACGGCTTCTTCAACCAGAGCTGAGGCTCGCGTGACCCGACCCGGGGCGCGGTCCCGGGTCACTGAACAGGAGACAGACCGACGTGCAGGTCGCCGGTTCGATCATCTACATCATCTTGACGATCTTCTGGATCTTCTTGTGGATCCGTTTCGTCGTCGACTGGGTGATGGTCTTCGCGCGCGACTGGTCGCCGCGGGGTCCGGTGCTGGTGGTGCTGGAGGCCGTCTACTCGGTCACCGACCCGCCGATCAAGGCGTTGCGCCGCGTCGTGCCGCCGCTGCGGTTGGGCAGCATCGCCCTGGACCTCAGCTTCCTGATCGTCTTCATCAGCGTGTGGATCCTGCGCAGCGTCGTCGCGAGCACGCTGCTGTGAGCCGGGGGAGAACCCGGCTGTCACACCTGCCCCACTGATGAGGCTATTGTTCGATCCGACAGGTCGAGGACGCAGTCGGGTCCTCGGGACAACCACGACTACGAATGGGTGAGGTCATGCCGTTGACGCCCGAGGACGTGAGCAACAAGCGCTTCACTCCGGTCCGTCTCCGCGAGGGGTACGACATGGGGGAGGTCGACCAGTTCCTTGACGAGGTCGAGGCCGAGCTCGCTCGTCTGACCAAGGAGAACGAGGACCTGCGCGCCCGGCTCGCGTCGGCCCAGACCGGTGGCGACACCGGCCAGCAGCCCGCCGTGGCCGCTGCGCCGACGCCGGCTCCCGAGAAGGCCCCGGAGAAGGCTCCCGAGCCGACCCCGGCGCCCGAGCCCACCCCGGCCCCGGTCGCGGCTGCCGCCTCGAGCCCGGTCGAGACGATCCGCGTCGAGACGGTGCCGCAGGCCTCCAACGCGGCCGCCCGCCTGCTCGAGATCGCCACGCGCAACGCCGACGAGCTCGTCGACGAGGCCAAGAACGACGCCGACAAGATCATCGGCGAGGCCCGCACCAAGGCCGAGCGTCTCGAAGCCGAGTCGAAGTCGAAGGCCGACCGCCTCGAGTCCGACGCCCGCACCCGTGCCCAGATGCTCGACTCCGAGACCGCCGAGCGCCGCCAGCAGATGTTCGGCGACCTCGAGCGCGAGCGCGACAAGCTCAGCAGCGAGGTCGAGAACCTCCGCTCGTTCGAGCGCGAGTACCGCTCGCGGCTCAAGAGCTACTTCACCCAGCAGCTCGAGGCGCTCGCCGGTTCCGGCGACTCGGGCTCGGAGGAGAGCCCGCAGCCCAAGCGGTTGCGCTCGATCCTCGGCGAGGACGAGGGCTGAACCAGCCCTCCCCACAGCAGCACCACGACGCGGTCGACCCCGATGGGGTCGGCCGCGTCGTGCGTCCTACCCGGTGTGGCGGTTTTGAGGGGTGGGGTGCAGGGGCTACTCTCCGTGCCACCGCGGTGGTCCGGGAGGCGGACCACGGCAGCTGACGGGTCCCCGCAGGGGGCGCCGGAGGGAGGCGGGCTCGATGGCTCGTGGCACACGCGCGCTCGCCGGCCAGGCGGTGACGGCGGCACGCCGGGCCCTGGGCCTCCAACCGGGGGACACGGGCGACGACCCGGCCCCCGTCGAGCAGCCCGCGCCGGCGACGAGGTCGACCTCGGCCACGAAGAGGACCGCCGCCAAGAAGTCGGCCTCGGCCACGAAGAGGACCGCCGCCAAGAAGACCCCGGCGAAGAAGACCGCTGCCACGAAGACCCAGCAGCCCCGCACCACCACCCCGACGGCCCCGGAGAAGAAGGCAGCGCCCGTGACGACCTCACCTGCGAAGAAGACGGCGACCAAGAAGGCCGCCCCGAAGAAGAGCGCTGCGAAGGCCCCGGCCGACTCGCTGGTCGTCAAGGCCGACGAGGAGGCCTGGACCCCCGCCGAGCTCGACGAGCTCATGGCCGAGCTCCACGAGCAGCGCGACCACAGCGCCACGGTGGTCGAGGAGATGGAGGCCGAGCTCGACGGGCTGATGCGCGACTCCGGTGACGGCGCGGGCCAGGACCAGGCCGACGTCGGTGCGACGAGCTTCGAGCGCGACCACGAGATGAGCGTGCTCAACAGCGAGCGCGACAAGCTCGCCCAGATCGACCGGGCCCTCGCCCGGATCGCCGACGGCAGCTACGGGCAGTGCGAGTCGTGCTCCCAGCCGATCGGCAAGTTGCGGCTGATGGCCTTCCCCCGTGCCACACTGTGCATGCCATGCAAGCAGCGCGAGGAGCGGCGATAGACCCGGCCGCAGCACCCGAGGACCGACCGACCCGACGACGTACGTGGGCGGTCTTCGCCCTGGTCGCCCTCACGGGCTACGCGCTCGACCTGAGCACCAAGGTGCTGGCGGTCAGCCGCCTCGAGGGCGAGCCCGACGTCCCGGTCGTCGGTGACCTGCTGGTCCTGCGCCTGGTGAAGAACCCGGGTGCGGCCTTCAGCACCGGCACCGAGTACACCGTGGTGCTCAGCACGCTCTCGATCGTCGCCGCCGTCGTCGTGGCCTACCTCAGCATCCGCCTGCGCAGCCGGTTGTGGGCCCTGGGCCTGGGCCTGCTGATGGCCGGTGTCCTCGGCAACCTGACCGACCGCCTGTTCCGCGAGCCGGGGCCCATGCGCGGGCACGTCATCGACTTCCTGATGCTGCCGAACTGGCCGGTCTTCAACGTGGCCGACATGGCCATCAACGGCGCCGCGGCGCTGATCCTGGTGCAGGCCTTCCGCGGCGTGCGCCTCGACGGCACCCGTGACCGCGACCACGAGCCGGGCCCCGCGCCCGCCGACGAGCAGGAGGAGGGGCGAGCATGACCCAGGTGTCCGACGAGCGTGCCCTCACCGTCCCCGACGCCCTGGCCGGTGAGCGGGTCGACGCCGCCATGGCGAGGCTGTTCGGCCTCTCGCGCAGCCGTGCGGCCGAGCTGGTGGCCCAGGGCCACGTGCTGCTCGACGGCAGCGTGCCCAGCAAGAGCGACCGGGTGCTGCCCGGCTCGCTGCTGGAGGTCTCCATCCCCAGCGCCGTCGACCCGCTCGAGGTGCGCCCCGAGATCGTCGAGGGGATCAAGATCATCCACGACGACGACTCCATCGTCGTGATCGACAAGCCGGTCGGCGTCGCCGTGCACCCCTCGCCGGGCTGGAGCGGCCCGACCGTGGTCGGCCACCTGGCCGGCGCCGGTTTCCGGATCGCCACCAGCGGCGCCTCCGAGCGCCAGGGCATCGTGCAGCGCCTCGACGTCGGCACCTCCGGCGTGATGGTGATCTGCAAGTCCGAGCATGCCTACTCGGTGCTCAAGAACGCCTTCCGGCACCGCACGGTCGACAAGACCTACCACGCGGTCGTGCAGGGCCACCCCGACCCGCTCGAGGGCACGATCGACGCCCCCATCGGGCGCCACCCCAAGGCGGACTACAAGTTCGCGGTGATGGCCGACGGCCGCGCCTCGGTCACCCACTACGAGACCCTCGAGGCGCACCGCTTCGCGAGCCTGCTCGAGGTGCACCTGGAGACCGGGCGCACCCACCAGATCCGGGTGCACATGAGTGCGCTCAAGCACCCCTGCGTGGGTGACCTGACCTACGGCGCCGACCCGGTGCTGGCCAAGCGGTTCGGGGTCGAGCGGCAGTGGCTGCACGCGGTGCGCCTGGGCTTCGAGCACCCCGACACCGGCAAGCAGGTCCAGTACGAGTCGTCGTACCCCGACGACCTGGCGCGCGCCCTCGACACGATCCGCGATGCCCACTGACGCCTCGGCCGACCTGTGGCTGCGCCCGGCCGAGCCGGGGGAGGGCGCGGCCCTCGCCGCGGTGCACCTCGCGGCCCGCCGAGCGGCGCCGATGCCGGAGCCGGTGCACGACCCCGCCGACGTCACCCGGTGGCTCTCGGGCCGCCTGGAGAGCGACGAGGTCTGGGTCGCCGACCTCGCCGGCCACGGGGTGGTCGGCTACGCCCGGCTGACGCCCGGCTGGCTCGACGACCTGTACGTCGCCCCGGTCGCCGCCCGGCGCGGTGTGGGCAGCGCGCTGCTCGACCTGGTGAAGTCGCGGCTGCCCGAGGGCTTCTGCCTGTGGGTCTTCGCCTCCAACGCCCCGGCGCGGGCCTTCTACGCCCGCCACGGCCTCGTCGAGCTCGAGGCCACCGACGGCTCGGCCAACGAGGAGGGCGCTCCCGACGTACGAATGGCCTGGCCCGGCGCGGACCCGCTGCGGTTCCTGCGCGGGCTGGTGGACGACGTCGACGCCCAGCTCGGTGACCTGCTGGCCCGCCGTGCCGCGCTGACCCGCGCCATCCAGCCCTTCAAGGGCTCCACGCGCCGCGACCCCGGCCGCGAGCGTGCCGTCGCCGAGACCCTCGCGGCCCGCGCGCCCGAGCTGGGCGCCGAGCGCCTGGAGCGGATCGCGCACGTCATCATCACCGAGTCCCTCGAGGCGGCGGCCGAGCGACCCTGACGGCCCCGGTTGTCGGTGCGCCCTGGCACCCTGACGGAGTCGGTCGCGTAGGCTGACGTCCTTCCCCCAGGATCGACGTCCGACCCCGGTGCCCAGCGCTGGTCGCGGTCGATGCTGCCCGCCCGCACCGATCCCGAAGGGACGCATTCCGCGACCATGGCGACCTCGTCGGACTCCTTCGTGCACCTGCACGTGCACACCGAGTACTCCATGCTCGACGGCGCTGCCCGCCTCGGCGCGCTGACCGAGCGCGCAGCCGAGCTCGGCATGCCCGCCATCGCGATGACCGACCACGGCAACGTGTTCGGCGCCTACGAGTTCTACTCCAAGGCCAAGGCCGCCGGCGTCAAGCCGATCATCGGCATCGAGGCCTACTTCGCCCCCAACATCTCGCGCTTCGAGCGCAAGGGCGTCAACTTCTACGGCGGCGGCCCCGACGACGTGTCGAACCGCGGCGCCTACACGCACATGACGCTGCTCTCGGAGTCGACCGAGGGCATGCACAACCTCTTCCGGCTCTCCACCGGGGCGTGGCGCGACGGGTTCTTCAAGCACCCCCGCATGGACCGCGAGCTGCTCTCCCAGCACGGCAAGGGGATCATCGGCACCACCGGCTGCCCCTCGGGCGAGATCCAGGTGCACCTGCGCCACGGCAACTACGCCGCCGCCCGCCAGACCGCCGGCGACTTCCAGGAGATCCTCGGCAGGGAGAACTACTTCCTCGAGCTGATGGACCACGGCCTCGACATCGAGAACCGGGTGCGCGACGGTCTGCTCGAGCTCGGGCGCGACCTCAAGATCCCGCTGCTGGCCACCAACGACTCGCACTACGTCATGCGCGAGGACGCCAAGAGCCAGGAGCACCTGCTGTGCATCAACTCCGGCTCGACGATGGACATCCCGGCCGGTGACGGCCCCGGCCAGCGCTTCGCCTTCTCCGGCGACGGCTACTACATCAAGTCCGCCGAGGAGATGCGGGCGCTGTGGGCCGACCGGTACCAGCTGCGTGAGGCCTGCGACAACACGCTGCTGATCGCCGAGCGCTGCGACGTGGAGTTCTCCGAGGGCGTGGGCAAGTACATGCCCAAGTTCCCCTGCCCGCCGGGGGAGAACGAGGACTCCTGGCTGGTCAAGGAGGTCGAGCGCGGGCTGCAGTTCCGCTACCCGAACGGCATCCCCGACGAGGTCCGCAAGCAGGCCGAGTTCGAGCTCGGCGTGATCACCCAGATGGGCTTCCCCGGCTACTTCCTCGTCGTCGCCGACTTCATCAACTGGGCCAAGAACAACGGCATCCGCGTCGGGCCGGGCCGCGGCTCGGGCGCGGGCTCGATGGTCGCCTACGCGCTGCGCATCACCGACCTCGACCCGCTGGTCCACGGCCTGATCTTCGAGCGGTTCCTCAACCCCGACCGCGTCTCGATGCCCGACTTCGACATCGACTTCGACGAGCGTCGGCGCAGCGAGGTGATCCGCTACGTCACCGAGAAGTACGGCGACGACCGGGTCTCCTACATCGTCACCTACGGCACCATCAAGGCCAAGCAGGCCGTCAAGGACTCCTCGCGCATCCTGGGCTACCCCTTCGCGATGGGCGACCGGATCACCAAGGCGATGCCCGCGGCGGTGATGGGCAAGGACGTGCCGCTGCAGCAGATCTTCGACCCCGAGCACGCCCGCTACGGCGAGGGCGGGGAGTTCCGCCAGCTCTACGACTCCGACAACGACGTGCAGAAGGTCGTCGACACCGCCATCGGCATCGAGGGCCTCAAGCGGCAGTGGGGCGTGCACGCGGCCGGCGTGATCATGTCCAGCGAGCCGCTCGAGGACGTCATCCCGCTGCTCAAGCGGCCCGCCGACGGCGCGATGATCACCCAGTTCGACTACCCCACCTGTGAGGGCCTCGGCCTGATCAAGATGGACTTCCTGGGTCTGCGCAACCTCACCGTCCTCGACGACGCGATCAAGAACATCGAGGCCAACCGGGGCGAGACCGTCGTGCTCGAGGACCTCGAGCTGACCGACGAGAACACCTACGCGCTGCTCCAGCGCGGCGACACCCTGGGCGTCTTCCAGCTCGACGGCGGCCCCATGCGCGCGCTGCTGCGCTCGATGCGCCCCGACACCTTCGAGGACATCTCCGCGGTCGGCGCGCTCTACCGGCCCGGCCCGATGGGCGCCGACTCGCACAACAAGTACGCGCGCCGCAAGACCGGTCGCGAGCCGGTGGAGCCGATCCACCCCGAGCTGGCCGAGGCGCTCGAGGACGTGCTGGGCGAGACCTACGGCCTGATCGTCTACCAGGAGCAGGTGATGGCGATCGCCCAGAAGCTCGCGGGCTACACGCTGGGCCAGGCCGACATCCTGCGGCGCGCGATGGGCAAGAAGAAGAAGGCCGAGCTGGACAAGCAGTTCGCGGGCTTCTCGGGCGGCATGAAGGAGCGCGGCTTCTCCGACGCCGCCATCAAGACCCTGTGGGAGGTCCTGCTCCCGTTCTCCGACTACGCCTTCAACAAGGCGCACTCCGCGGCGTACGGCGTGGTGTCCTACTGGACCGCCTACCTCAAGGCCAACTACCCGGCCGAGTACATGGCCGCGCTGCTGACCTCGGTGAAGGACGACAAGGACAAGTCGGCGATCTACCTCAACGAGTGCCGGCGGATGAAGATCCAGGTGCTGCCGCCCGACGTCAACGAGTCGGCGGCCAACTTCACCCCCGTCGGCAACGACGTGCGCTTCGGGCTCACCGCGGTCCGCAACGTCGGCGCCAACGTCGTCGACGGGATCGTGGCCGGCCGGGAGGAGAAGGGCCGCTACACCGACTTCAACGACTTCATGGACAAGGTCCCGGCGCTGGTGTGCAACAAGCGCGTCATCGAGTCGCTGATCAAGGCCGGCGCCTTCGACGAGATGAAGCACCGGCGCCGAGCGCTGGTGGCGATCCACGAGACCGCGGTCGACCAGTACGTCGACATCAAGCGCAACGAGGCGATCGGCCAGGACTCGCTCTTCGGCGGGATGGACGACGACGCCGGCGGCTCCTTCGGGATCTCGGTGACGGTGCCCGACATCGACGAGTGGGACAAGACCACGCTGCTGGCCCACGAGCGCGACATGCTGGGTCTCTACGTCTCCGACCACCCGCTGCTCGGGCTCGAGCACGTGCTGGCCAACGGCTCCGACTGCACGATCGGCCAGCTGATGCTCGACGAGGACCGCACCGACGGCTCGCCGATCACCATCAGCGGCCTGGTCACCTCGGTGCAGCGCAAGATCACCAAGCGCGGCGACGCGTGGGCGATGATCACGCTCGAGGACCTCGACGGCGGCATCGACGTGCTGCTGTTCCCCAGCGCCTACCAGCTCGCCTCCACGCTGCTGGTCGAGGACGCCATCCTCACCGTCAAGGGCCGCCTCTCGCGCAGCAAGGACCAGCCCGAGATCCACGGCCAGGAGGTCTCGGTCCCCGACATCTCCGACGGCCCCTCGGGCCCCGTCGTCATCTCCATGCCCTCCACGCGCTGCACCGGCCCGGTCGTCGAGCAGCTCAAGGACGTGCTGGGCACCCACCCTGGGATGACCGAAGTACGGTTGCGCCTGATGACACGCGAGGCGACGAAGGTGATGAGGCTCGACGACCGGCTGCGGGTGACCCCGACGCCGGCGCTGTTCGCCGACCTCAAGGCGCTTTTGGGTCCCGGATGCCTGACCAGCTGACCCACTCCTCCTCCGCGCACCCCTACCCGTTCGGTGGCCACGCCGCGCACCCGCACGCCGACGACGTACGCCGGCCGCGGCCGGGGCTGCGCTCGAGCCTGCTCCAGTCGCTGGCTGTCGTCGTGGTCTTCGTGCTCGTCGGCGCGGCCCTGGGGTGGGTCTGGGAGCGCTGGTGGGAGCCCTCGACGGGCACCGTCTTCCGCAAGGAGTGGTTCCCCGTCGACGCCGAGGGGCGCTACGACCTCGACGCGCTGCGCAACGAGTTCGCCGGCACCGCCCAGTACGTCGTGCTCGCGCTCGGCGGGGGAGTGGTCCTCGGGGTGCTGGCCAGCCTGCTGCTGGCCGGGCGTGAGCTGCTGGCCCTGCTCGTGGTGGGTCTGGCCTCGGTGCTCGCGGCGCTGGTGATGTGGCAGGTCGGCGTCGCGCTGGGCCCGGCCGACCCCCAGGAGCTCGCCGCGACCGCCGGCCGCGGCGCGACCCTGCCCAGCGACCTGAGCCTCGACAGCCTCGGCGCGCTGCTGGCCTGGCCGCTGGCCGCGCTGGCGGGCACCGGCAGCGTGTACCTGCTGCTGCCGAGCCTGCACCCCCGCAGCCCGCGGTAGCCACCTCGGCGCACCACGCCCGCGCGGTAAAGTGCCGGCCGTGGACCAGACCCCCCAGCAGCGCCCCGACGACGCCCCGCAGCCCGAGCTCCTCGAGTCGGGCGGAGGCGGACCGATCACCCCCGAGGCGCGCGCCGGGCGGCGTCGCGCCGGCGTGGTGGCCGGGCTCGGTGTGCTGGGCCTCGGGCTCGTCGGCGGAGCAGCCTTCGGCGCCTACTGGTACCTCGCGGACGGCGCCCAGGCGGCCGAGGCGTTCCCGGCCGACTCGGTCGGCTACGTCGGGCTGACCCTCGACCCCAGCGGCCAGCAGAAGCTGGCCGCGCTCGAGACCCTCCAGGAGCTCCCGACCCTCGCCGAGGAGCTCGACCTGGAGGGCCCGGTCGACGAGATCGACGTCAAGCGCAGCATCGCCGAGGCGGTGCTGGCCGACGCGCCCTGCGACATCGACTACGCCGGCGACGTCGAGCCGTGGCTGGGCGAGCGGTTCGGGGTCGCGGCGGTGCCGGCGGGCGAGGCGCTGCCCTCGATGGTCTTCGCCGTCGAAGTCACCGACGCCGAGGCCGCCGACGCGGGCCTGCGGGCGCTGCTCTCCTGCGACGGCGGTGACGCCGAGAGCCTCGCCGGCTGGGTCGTGGAGGGCGACTGGATGGTGGTCGCCGAGACGCCCGAGATCGCCGAGGGCGTCGTCGACGCCGCGGCCGAGGGGTCCCTGGCCGACGACGACGACTTCCAGCGCTGGACCGGCGAGGCCGGCGACGAGGGCGTGCTGACGGCGTACGCCGCGCCCGAGGCGCTGGGCGTGCTGGCCGACCTGGGCAGCGAGTTCTTCGGTGGTGAGCTCCCCGGCGCCGACGAGCTGGTCGAGCTCGACGACGCCGTCGAGGACTTCGAGGGCATGGCGGCGGTGCTGCGCTTCGGCGAGGGCAGCGTCGAGGTGGAGGCCGCGGGCGCGGCCGGTGACCAGACCGACGTGCTGGGTGGGGGAGCGGGCGAGCTGGTGAGCGGTCTGCCCGACGACACCGCCCTGGCCGCTGCGGCCGGGCTCGTCGAGGGCTGGACCGAGGGGCTCGAGGAGGAGACCGCGTCGCTGCCCTTCGACGTCGAGGCGCTGCTCGGCGACGTCGCGGCCCTGGCCGTGGGCCCCGACCTCGACCCCGACGCCCTGCTCGGGGCGTTCTTCGCCGGTGACCTGAGCCGGGTCCCCGTCGCGCTGGTCACCGGTGGCGAGCTGGGCGACGCCGAGCAGGCGCTCGCCGAGGCCGGCCCGCTGGCCGCCTCGCTCGAGGCGCGCCAGGCCGGCGACCGGGTGCTGGTGGGCCCGACCGGTGCGTGGCTCGACGCGGTGGAGGCGGGCGGCACGCTCGGCGACACCGACCTCTTCAGCGCGGTCGTCCCCGACGTCGACGGCGCCCAGTCGGTGTTCTTCCTCGACCTCGGCGTGGTGGCCGACCTGGTCGGCGACGAGGTGGCTGCCAGCGGCACGGGCGACGACGACGTCCTCGCCGACCTGCAGCAGCTGGGCGCCGTGGGCGCCAGCGCCCGGGTCGACGACGACGTCGCCCGCGCCGTGCTGCGCCTGACCCTCCGCTGACCCGTCGCGAATCTCGCGCCGACCCGTCGCAAATCTCGCGCTGACCCGTCGCGAATCTCGCGCTGACCCGGCCAGGACCGACGTACCCGGCGAGGGGTGCGGGTATGCGCCGGGTCGGCGCGACATATGCGCCGGGTCGGCGCGAGATATGGGCCTGGTCAGCGGGCGATGGGGGCGGTGGTGGCGCCGGTGACCGAGACGAGGTCGGTGGGGGCCAGCTCGACGTCGAAGCCGCGCCGGCCGCCGGAGACCAGCACGGTGGGGTGCTCCAGCGCCGAGACGTCGACGACGGTGGGGTGCGGCCGCTTCTGGCCGAGGGGGGAGATGCCGCCGACGACGTAGCCGGTGGCCCGCTCGGCGGCGGCGGGGTCCGCCATCGCGGCCCGGCTGGCCCCCAGCGCCCGCGCCAGCGCCTTGAGGTCGAGCTGGCCGGCCACCGGCACGACCGCGACCGCCAGGCGCCCGTCGACCTCGGCCACCAGGGTCTTCAGCACCCGTGCGGGGTCGATGCCCAGCACCTGCGCCGCCTCCAGCCCGTACGACGCCGCGCGCGGGTCGTGCTCGTAGGGGTGCGGGGTGAAGGCGACGCCGGCCCGGCCCAGGGCGAGGGTCGCCTGGGTGGCGGGGGAGCGGTCGCGGGAGCGGCGCGCCACGAGCCGGCCTAGTTGGGCGACCAGCGCGTGCGCGCCACGTCGGTCGCCGGCAGCGAGGGGATGACGTTCATCGCCCGCAGCTCGGTCTGCAGCAGGTCGGTGACCAGCAGCAGCCGCTCGGTGGTGTCGTCGGCCTCGAGCAGCGCCTGCCGCTCGGGCATCGGCAGCGGCGCGCAGGCCGCCAGCGTCCACGACAGGTACGTCGGGTCGCGGGGCAGCGCGCCGGAGTAGGGGTCGGCGCGCAGCTCGGCCAGCGCGGCACGGTAGGCGGTGAAGACGCCGCGGGCGCGCTCGACGACGTGGTCCTCGACGACCCCCTCGGGCTCGGGCCGGTCCTCGACGTGGCCGACGGGGAAGAGGCCGGTGGTGTCGAGGCGCTCCAGGGCGATGCGCTCGAGGCCGACGGCGACGCAGGAGAAGGTGCCGTCGTCGTGCGGCTCCACCTCGGTGAGCAGCACCTTGACCCCGATCCGGTAGAGCGACTGGGCCCCGTGGTCGCCCACCTCGTAGCCCTCGCGGATGCCGACGGTGCCGAAGAGCCGCTGGGTGGGGTCCTCCACGCGCAGCAGGTGGTGCACCAGCGCGCGGTAGCGGTCCTCGAAGACGGTGAGCGGCACGCTGACGCCCGGGAACAGCACCGAGCCCAGCGGGAACATCGGCAACGTGTCGCTCACACCCCCAACCTAGCGGTGGGGCGGCGAGGCGTGTGCTGTCCACCACCCGCTGCCGGCTGGGTGCGCGGGCCCGGCGCTCGTAGACTCGAGGGCATGATCCGCCGCATCGACCTGCGCAGCGCCGCCACCGGCCGCTCGGCCACCGAGCCGTTCGACTACCGCACGGCCCTGCCCCGCGCCGACTTCGACATCGAGGCGGCGGTCCCGGCGGTGCATGCGATCACCGAGGCGGTGCGCACCCGCGGCCTGGAGGCGATCCAGGAGATGTCGGCGAAGTTCGACGGCGTGGAGCGCGAGGACGTGCGCGTGGCCCCCGAGGCGATGCGCCGCGCCCTCGAGGAGCTCGACCCGGCCATCCGTGCCGGGCTCGAGGAGTCGATCGAGCGCCTGCGCCGCACCTGCGAGAACGAGCTCGAGCGCGACGCGGTGACCGACCTGGGCCCCGGCGCCCGCGTGACGCACCGCAAGGTGCCGATCGACCGGGTCGGGCTCTACGTGCCCGGCGGCCTCGCGCCGCTGGTCTCCAGCGTGCTGATGAACGTGGTGCCCGCCCAGACCGCCGGCGTGCGCTCGCTGGCGCTGGCCTCCCCGCCGCAGAAGGACTTCGGCGGCGAGGTGCACCCCACGATCCTCGCGGCCTGCGCGATGCTCGGCGTCGAGGAGGTGTACGCCGTCGGCGGCGCCCAGGCGATCGCGATGTTCGCCTACGGGGTCGGCCCCTGCGAGCGCGTCGACATGGTGACCGGCCCGGGCAACATCTACGTCGTCACCGCCAAGCGGCTGCTCAAGGGCGTCGTGGGCATCGACTCCGAGGCCGGCCCCACCGAGATCGCGATCCTGGCCGACGAGACCGCGGAGGCGGCGTACGTCGCGGCCGACCTGATCAGCCAGGCCGAGCACGACCCGCTGGCCGCCAGCGTGCTGGTGACCACGTCGGAGAGCCTGGCCGACGAGGTCGACGCCGAGCTCGACAAGCAGGTCTCGGTGACCAAGCACGTCGAGCGCATCCGCACCAGCCTCACCGGCCGCCAGTCGGGCACCGTGCTGGTCGACGACCTCGAGCAGGGGCTCGAGGTGGTCAACGCCTACGCCGCCGAGCACCTCGAGATCCACACCGCCGACGCCGCGGGCGACGCCGCCCGGGTGCGCAACGCGGGCGCGATCTTCGTGGGTCCGCACGCCCCGGTGAGCCTGGGCGACTACTGCGCCGGCTCCAACCACGTGCTGCCCAGCGGCGGCTGCGCCTGCCACTCCTCGGGCCTGTCGGTGCGCGCGTTCACCAAGTCGGTGCACGTCGTGGACTACTCGCGCGAGGGCCTGGCCGACGTGGCCGACCACGTGGTCACGCTCGCCGAGGCCGAGGACCTGCCCGGTCACGGCGCCGCCGTGCGCGTGCGCTTCGAGCGGTAGGGCGGCGACATGGTCTTCCCCCCGCTCCGCGAGGAGCTGCAGGGGCTGGCGCCGTACGGCGCGCCCCAGGTCTCCCTCGAGCGCGCCCCGGTGCAGCTCAACACCAACGAGAACCCCTACGGCCCGTCGCCGGCCTGCGCCGACGACGTCGCCGAGTCGGTGCGCCGCGCCGCGACGACGCTGAACCGCTACCCCGACCGCGAGCACGTCGAGCTGCGCGCGGCCCTGGCGGCGTACCTCACGCGCGACACCGAGCCGACCCGCGGGTTCGCGATCGACCCGGCGCAGGTGTGGGCGGCCAACGGCTCCAACGAGGTGATGCTGCAGCTGCTGCAGGCCTTCGGGGGCCCGGGGCGGCGCGCGCTGAGCTTCGCGCCGACGTACTCGATGTACCCCGAGTACGCCCGCGACACCTCGACCGAGTGGGTGCAGGGGCGCCGCGAGGACGACTTCACCCTCGACCTCGACGCGGCCCGCGCGCTGGTGCTCGAGCAGCGACCGAGCGTCATCCTGCTGCCCAGCCCCAACAACCCCACCGGCACCGCCCTGGCGCCCGAGGCGGTGGGCGTGCTCTGCGAGGCCGCGGCCTCCTACGAGCCGTGCGGGCTGGTGGTCATCGACGAGGCGTACGGCGAGTTCCGGCGCGCCGGCACCCCGAGCGCGCTCGAGCTGCTGCCCGAGCACCGCAACCTCGTGGTGACCCGCACGATGAGCAAGGCGTTCGCGCTGGCCGGGGCCCGGCTGGGCTACCTGGCCGCCGACCCGGCGATCTGCGACGCGATCCGGGTGGTGCGCCTGCCCTACCACCTCTCCGCGGTGACGCAGGCGGTCGCGCTGGCCGCGCTGCGCCACGCCCCCGAGCTGCTCGGCAAGGTCGATGACCTGCGCGTCGAGCGCGACCGCACCGTCGAGTCGCTGCGCGCCAAGGGCCTCACGGTCGCCGACAGCGACGCCAACTTCGTGCTGTTCGGCACCTTCGCCGACCGGCACGACACCTGGCAGCGGCTGCTCGACCGGGGCGTGCTGGTGCGCGAGACCGGCCCGGAGGGGTGGCTGCGCGTCTCCGTCGGCACCCCGGAGGAGATGATGGCCTTCGACACCGCCCTGGACGACGTGCTGGCCCACGAGCCGGCCCCGGGGACCCGCAACGAGGAAGTGAGCACGCGATGAGCCGCACCGCACGCATCGAGCGCCGGACCAGCGAGTCCAAGGTGCTCGTCGAGGTCGACCTCGACGGGTCGGGCCGCCACGACATCTCCACCGGCGTCGGCTTCTACGACCACATGCTCACCGCCTTCGCGCGCCACGCGCTGGTCGACCTGACCGTGCAGGTCGACGGCGACGTGCACATCGACGCCCACCACACCGTCGAGGACGCCGCGATCGCGCTGGGCCAGGCGCTGCGCGAGGCGCTGGGCGACAAGGTCGGCGTACGCCGCTTCGGTGACGCGACCGTGCCGCTCGACGAGGCGCTGGTCCAGGCCGTCGTCGACGTGTCGGGCCGGCCCTACTGCGTGCACACCGGCGAGCCGGAGGGCCAGCAGTACGTCTCGCTCGGCGGCAGCGGGGTGGGCTACCTCGGGTCGCTGACCCGCCACGTCTTCGAGACGATCGCCTTCCACGCCCACCTCGCGCTGCACGTGCGGGTGCTGGCCGGCCGCGAGCCGCACCACATCGTGGAGACGCAGTTCAAGGCGTTCGCCCGGGCCTTCCGCGACGCGGTCGCGATCGACCCGCGCGAGAGCGGCATCCCCTCGACGAAGGGCGCGCTGTGAGCGATCGCCCGACGGTGGCGGTCCTCGACTACGGCTCGGGCAACCTGCGCTCGGTGGTGCGCGCCGTCGAGCGCGCCGGCGCCGAGGTCGAGCTGACCTCCGACTTCGACACCTGCCTGGCCGCCGACGGCCTGCTGGTGCCCGGGGTGGGGGCGTACGCCGCCTGCATGGCCGGCCTGCGCGAGGTCAAGGGCGAGCGGATCATCGGTCGCCGGCTGGCCGGTGGCCGTCCGGTGCTGGGAATCTGCGTGGGCATGCAGGTGCTCTTCGAGCGCGGCATCGAGCACGGCGTCGAGACCGAGGGCTGCGACGAGTGGCCCGGGCTGGTCGAGCGGCTGCAGGCGCCGGTGGTGCCGCACATGGGCTGGAACACCGTCGAGGCGCCCGAGGGCTCTGCGATGTTCGCGGGCGTGGAGGGGGAGCGGTTCTACTTCGTGCACTCCTACGGCGTGCGCGACTGGAGCCTGGTCACCAACGACCGCACCCGTGCGCCCCTGGTCACCTGGGCCGAGACCGGCCCCGCGGACGCCGGCGGCGACCGGTTCGTGGCCGCGGTCGAGAACGGTCCGCTGTGGGCCACCCAGTTCCACCCCGAGAAGTCGGGCGACGCCGGCGCGGCGCTGCTGCGCAACTGGGTCGCCACGCTGCGGCGCTGAGCCCACCGACCGGAGACGAGCGAGGATGAGCAAGGAGCGGGCGCGCCGGCGCGAGGAGCGGCTGCGCGAGCAGGCGGTGCTGACCGCGGCGCGCGCGGCCGAGGCCGAGCGCCGCGAGCGGCGGGCGGCGCGCCGCCGGGCGCTGGCCTCCTGGCTGCCCGAGCGCTCCTCGCGCACCGGTCGTCCCTCGGGCGTCATCGCCGAGCGCGAGCGCCGCCAGCGCACCACCACCGTGGTGCTGCTCGTGGTCCTCAACGTCCTGGTCGCGCTGCTCACCGACGGCTGGGCCTGGCCCGCCCTCTCGCTCGTCGTCTCCGCCCTGGCCGCCCCCGTCCTGCACACCCTGCTGTTCCGCCGCTGAGGCGGCCCCACCACCGGAAGGTCCCATGAGCGACTACCTGCAGCTCCTCCCCGCCGTCGACATCACCGAGGGGCGCGCCGTCCAGCTCGCCCAGGGCGTCGCCGGCTCCGAGCGCGTGTACGGCGACCCGGTCGCCGCCGCGCGCCGCTGGCAGGACGCGGGGGCCGAGTGGCTGCACCTGGTCGACCTCGACGCGGCCTTCGGTCGCGGCACCAACCGCGAGCTGCAGGCCGAGATCGTCGGCGCCCTCGACATCGACGTCGAGATGTCGGGCGGCATCCGCGACGACGAGTCGCTGGCCGCCGCGCTGGCCACCGGCTGCCGCCGCGTCAACATCGGCACCGCCGCGCTGGAGCAGCCGGAGTGGTGCGCGAAGGTGATCGCCGAGCACGGCGACCGGATCGCGATCGGTCTCGACGTGCGCGGGCGCACCCTCGCGGCCCGCGGCTGGACCCGCGACGGCGGCGACCTCTACGACGTCCTGGCCCGCCTGGACGGCGAGGGCTGCGCGCGCTACGTGGTCACCGACGTCAACAAGGACGGGATGCTCCAGGGCCCCAACCTGCAGCTGCTGCGCGACGTCTGCGCGGTCACCGACCGCCCGGTCATCGCCTCGGGCGGGGTCACCGAGCTCGCCGACATCGAGGCGCTGATGGCGCTGGTCCCCGAGGGCGTCGAGGGCGCGATCGCCGGCACCGCGCTCTACGAGGGCCGCTTCACCCTCGAAGACGCGCTGGCCCTCACCAAGGGCGCCTCGTGAGCCTCGCGGTCCGCGTCATCCCCTGCCTCGACGTCGACGGCGGCCGGGTGGTCAAGGGCGTGAACTTCGAGGGCCTGCGCGACGCCGGCGACCCCGTCGAGCTGGCCAAGCTCTACGACGCCGAGGGCGCCGACGAGCTGACCTTCCTCGACATCTCCGCCTCCCACGAGGGCCGCGCGACCACGATGGAGATCGTCTCGGCGACCGCCGAGCAGGTCTTCATCCCGCTCACCGTGGGCGGTGGCGTCCGTTCGGTCGCCGACGTCGACCGGCTGCTGCGCGCGGGCGCCGACAAGATCGCGGTCAACACCGCCGCGATCCGCCGCCCCGAGCTGGTCGCCGAGATCGCCGACCGCTTCGGCAACCAGGTGCTGGTGCTCTCGGTCGACGCCCGGCGCGCCGCCGGCACCGACTCCGGCTTCGAGGTCACCACCCACGGTGGCCGCACCTCCTCCGGTCTCGACGCCGTCGAGTGGTCCCACCGGGCGGCCGGTCTGGGGGCGGGGGAGATCCTGCTCAACGCCATGGACGCCGACGGCACCCGCGACGGCTTCGACCTCGAGCTGATCGAGGCGGTGCGCCGCGAGGTCACCATCCCGGTGATCGCCTCGGGCGGGGCCGGGGCGCCCGAGCACTTCGCGCCCGCGGTCGACGCCGGCGCCGACGCCGTGCTGGCCGCCTCGGTCTTCCACTTCGGCACCCTGACCGTGGGCCAGGTCAAGGACGCGCTGGCGCAGGGCGGCCACCCGGTCCGCTGAGCGGGTTCCGCGCACACGTACTCGGGGTACGGCATGATGGACGCCGTGACCGACGACACCACCCCCGACGGGGACGGCAGCACGCCGCCCTGGGGCTGGTCGGCGGTCCGTGAGCGCCCCACCGGGGAGCAGCCCCAGCGGGTGCTGCCCTCCGCGGTCGGCGCCGAGATGACCGCGGGCCTCGGGCCCCCGGTGGTGCCCGGCCCCGCGCCCGGCGTCGAGGGCGCCGCGGTGCGTCGCGACCGGCGTACGACGTGGGGCCTGCGGGTCGCCGGGCTGGCGTTCCTCGCGCTCGCCGGGGGTGGCCTGCTCAGCACCGACATCGGGGCCGGGCTGCGTGACGACGTGCTCGCCCAGCTGCCCGACCTGCTGGTGCCCGGGTCGGGCTCCGAGCCCGACGAGCCGACGGACGGCCCCGAGGCGGAGCCCGCGCCCGCGGAGGCCGCCGACGCGCCGCAGCCGCAGCCGGCCGCGGTGGTGCCGGGCACGCTGCTGACGCCCTCGGTGCCCTCGTCCGGCCCGTCGACCGACCCGGGCGCCGAGGGGCCCGGGACGCCCGACCCGCCGGTCGACCCGCCCACCGAGCCGCCGGTCGACCCGGGGCCGCCGTCGCCGCCGCCGACCCGGCCCGGCACCGTCTCGAGCCTGCTCGACCCGGTCGTGTCGGGTGTGGCCGGCCTGGCCGACGACGTGACAGGTGGCACGACCAACCCGGTGATGGACGTCGTGGTGCCGGCGACCGACGGCATCACCGACGTGCTCGACGGGGTGGTCGACCCGGTGCTCGACCTGCTGGGCGGCGTGGCTACAGGTCGCTGACGACCACGTCGAGCTGGGTGCCCCGCGGGCCGGGCTCGCCGACCTCGGTGTGCCAGCCCAGGTCGCGCAGCGCCTCGGCCAGCCGGGCGGGGGTGCGCGGGTGGCCGCCGTCCTCGAGCAGCGCACGCACCAACCGGCCCTTGGTGGCCTTGTTGAAGTGGCTGACGACCTTGCGGGTGCCGCCGACCTCGTGCAGCACCCGCACCGTGGCCACGCGCGCGGCCAGGTCGGGCGTGGGCCGCCAGAAGGCGGCGTACGTGCTGGAGCGCAGGTCGACCAGGAGGCCGCCCCCCAGCGCGTCGGTGACGGCCTCGCCGAGCACCTCGCGCCAGGCGCCCGCGACCGGGCCCAGGCCGGGCAGGGTGGTGCCGCCGGAGAGCCGGTAGGCGGGGATGCGGTCGCCGGGGCGCACCAGGCCGAAGACGCTGGAGGTCACCGCCAGGCGGGCGGTGGCACGGCGCCGTGCGGCGGGGCTGAGGGTCGTCACGTCGAGCGCGTCGTAGACCACGCCGGCGTACACCGCGTCGGCGCGGGCCGTGGGGTTGGTGCGCAGCCCCCGGTCGAGGTCGACCAGGTCGAGCTGGGTGCTGCCGACGTCGAGGACCCGCGCGGCCTCCTGCGGGTCGCCGGAGCACAGGTCGACCAGGGCGTCGAGCACCCGCTCGCGGGTCGGGGTGAGCGTGGGGAACGACAAGGTGGCCAGGTCGAGCGGCTTGCCGCGGCGGGGAGCGGTCTTGCCCTCGCTGGGGGGCAGCAGGATCAGCATGGTGGTCGTTATGGTGCCTGCATGCCCAGCAACCGCGTGCTCCGGGTCCGTTCCCACGACGACGGCGTCGCCGCGCACCGCCTGCGCGACGGTGTCGAGCGACTGCGCGAGGAGCTGGGGGTCACCCCCGACTTCCCGCCCGAGGTCGAGGAGGCCGCGGCGCGCGCGGCCGCGGCGCCCCGCCTGCCCGACCTCGACCGCACCGACCTGCCGATGCTGACCATCGACCCCGAGGGCGCGCGCGACCTCGACCAGGCGATGCACATCGAGCGCGACGGCGACGGGTACGTCGTGCACTACGCCATCGCCGACGTGGCCGCCTTCGTCACCGCCGGCGACCCGGTCGACCTCGAGGCCAACCGGCGCGGCGAGACGCTCTACGCCCCGGACTCGAAGGTGCCGCTGCACCCGCCGGTGCTCAGCGAGGACGCCGCCTCGCTGCTGGCCGGGCAGGTCCGGCCCGCCCTGCTGTGGACCATCCGGCTCGACGCCGAGGGGGAGGGCACCGACGTCACCGTCGAGCGGGCGCTGGTGCGCTCCACCGCCCAGCTGACCTACGAGCAGGCGCAGGCCGCCCTCGACGACGGGTCCGCGCCCGAGACCCTCCGGCTGCTGGCCGAGGTGGGGCCGCTGCGCCTGCTCCGCGAGGCCGCCCGCGGCGGGGTGTCGCTGCCGCTGCCCGAGCAGGAGGTCGACGTCGAGGGCGAGCACTGGCGCCTGACCTTCCGCGAGCGCCTGCCGATGGAGGACTGGAACGCCCAGATCTCGCTGCTCACCGGCTACGGCGCCGCCGACCTGATGGTCTACGCCCGCGTCGGGCTGCTGCGCACGCTGCCGCCCGCCGACCCGCGCGACGTGCAGCGGCTGCACCGCACCGCCCGCGCGCTGGGCATCGAGTGGCCCGCCGAGATGCTCTACCCCGACTTCATCCGCACCCTCGACCCGCGCGTGCCCGCCCACGCCGCGATGGTCGACGCCAGCACCCGACTGCTGCGCGGCAGCGGGTACGTCGGCTTCGACGGCGAGCTGCCCGAGCAGCCGCTGCACGCGGCCCTGGCCGCCGAGTACGCCCACGTCACCGCGCCCCTGCGCCGCCTCGGCGACCGCTACGCCGGCGAGATCTGCCTGGCCCTGTGCGCCGGCACCGAGGTCCCCGGCTGGGTGCTCGAGGCGCTGCCCGGGCTGCCCGAGACCCTGCGCGAGTCCGCGCGGCGCGCGGGTGCGTACGAGCGCGGGGTGCTCGACCTGGTCGAGGCCGGTGTCCTCGAGGACCGCGTCGGTGAGGAGTTCGCCGGGGTCGTCGTCGACGTTGACGAGAAGGAGCCGACCCGCGGCTCCGTGGTCGTGCAGTCGCCCGCCGTCGAGGGCCGGCTCACCAGCGACGGTGCCGAGCTGCCCCTGGGCACCGACGTGCGCGTGCGGCTGGTCGTGGCCGACGTACAGGCCCGGAAGGTGGCGTTCGAGCTGGTCGCGGAGGCCTGAGCGCCGCCTGCCCGGTCGTGGTCCGGGTCGTGGCCCGGGTCGTGGGTTGGGTCGTGGCCTGTGGACGCGGTATGGCGCGTCCGTGGGCACACGACCCGGACCACGACTCCGCCCACGACCCGGACCACGACCCCCTTCAGCCCGGGTGGTCCGCGAAGTCGCGCAGCGCGCGCCCGGGGTCGGCCCAGGCGGCGCGGAAGCCGGCGTGCAGCGGCAGGTCGTCGACCTCGTCGACCGGCACCCACCGGTGCCCGTCGGACTCCGCCAGGTCGCGCACGGCGAGGTCGCATTGCGCAGGCCAGCAGCGTCTCGTCGCGGCGCAGACCGCGCTCGCGGGCGCTGTATGAGCCTGAGACTGGGACTGGGAGCCCAGATCGACAGGCAATTCTAAGAAGACCCCTCCGGGTCAAACGTGGCTCTGAGATTCTGACGCTTCTTCAGGAGCGTCCGCGGCGGCGCCTCGACACTAAGCGAGACATCTATGAGTGCACGGATCAAGCGAGCACATTCGACCGTCAGCTACTGGCAGACGCTCAAGGCCCGTCAACCTGAGGCTGTCAGCTCGGCAGTCGTGTGGGTCGTTGGCATCGTCCTTCTCGTCGTCGGAATAACCCGGTTAGCCCACGAGGAGCAAGCCCTACTGTTGGTTGGTCCGGCAGTGTTCCTGCTGGAAGTGTCGACTACTTGGCGTAACCGAATACGCTTCGGCGGCCCGCAACCGGCAGACGTCTTGCGGCTGGTGACGCACACAACCTTCTGGTTAACGCTTCTCGCTGGGATGATCATCTTGGCGAGTGGCCACGTGCCGTTCTTGGGCGAGCGCCTGGCAACCACGCCGGGGCAAAACGTGGCCACGGACCTTGGGAACGCACTGCTCGGCGGACTTATCGTTTCTGCCGTCCTCATTGTTATGCAACTCGCTCAGCAGCGCCGAGACGAGCATTCGGCATCGGAACTACGGCGACAGAGCGAACGCTCGACGATGCTGCTGATCCTCGGGCTAGAGCGTGATCTGTCGCGGGTTGATCTGTCGGACCTAGACCTGTCTTGGTTCTCTCTGCGGGGACGTGACCTCTCGGGGTCTCGTTCCCGTCGATGTTGCCTGTTCCGGTCCAATCTCGAACAATGCGATTTCACGAAAGGCGAGCTCAATGACGCCGATCTGACCAACGCCTTCTTGCGTGGGGCGGTCCTTCGAGGAGCGCACTTGCACCGAGCCACCCTTGACCATGCCCGTATGCAGGAAGTCGACCTTGTCGATGCCGAGCTCTTCGGAGTCTCAGCTGTTGGCGCTTCTTTTCGCAATGCCAACCTGCGCGGGGCTGATCTTCGCTCGGCTGATCTTCGCGACGCAGACTTGCAACACGCGGATCTGCGGAATGCGGCGCACGATCGACGCACGCTCTTCCCCGCGGGCTTCGACCCGGCCAAGGCGGGGATGGTCCGCGATGATGAAGTGCCGAGATCGGACATGCTGACCCCAACGGGCAACGCGGTCTGCGGGGCTGACCATGAGGCAGACCGTCGGGCTTGGGCCAGGCAACAAGCCGTGGCTGCGGCAGAATTCGAACGTCGACTCGAAGACCGCGTCGCTGGTTCGTAGGGCGTCGTCACGGTAAGTGTCACAGACTCCGCGATGACGCCGCGAAGTCGCGCAGCGCGCGCCCGGGGTCGGCCCAGGCGGCGCGGAAGCCGGCGTGCAGCGGCAGGTCGTCGACCTCGTCGACCGGCACCCACCGGTGCCCGTCGGACTCCGCCCGGTCGCGCACGGCGAGGTCGCGCGGGGCACGGGCCAGCAGCGTCTCGTAGCTCCACCCGCCGCAGGTGGCGACGTACGACCCGGTGACCCTGACGACGGCGGGGTCGATGCCGAGCTCCTCCTCGGCCTCGCGCAGCGCCGCCGTCTCGGCCGACTCGCCCCGCTCACGGGCGCCGCCGGGGATCGACCAGGTGCCGCCCTGGTGGGCCCACCGGGCGCGCAGCTGCAGGAGCACCGCGCCGTCGGCCGCGACCAGCAGGCCGGCCGCGCCGCGCGGGCCCCAGTGGTGGTGGCCCCGCGCGCACCTGGCCCAGCTCATGGGTTCATCGTGCCGGGTGGGCGGTGAGCTCCTGGGCGAGCCGGTCGGGGTCGGCGACGGTGAGCGTCACCCCGGGGTGCACGATCCGGCCGGTCGGGTCGATGCCCCTGACCGGGGTGTCGAGCTCGAGGCACACGGCGGCCTCGCCGTTGGTGGCGAAGGTGACGCCCTTGTCGCTGAACGACAGGTGCGGGGGACCGACGGTCTTGAGGTAGGCGAAGCCACCGCTGCGCTGCACGCCGGTGATGTTGGCGACCGGGGTGCGCAGCCGCCACAGCCCGAAGCGCACCCGCAGCTCCGGTGCCGCGGCCTCCGGGTCGTCGAGCTCGACCCACGCGGTGCGCGGGGTGATCCCGAGGGCCAGCGCGGGCAGCCGGTACGTCGGGGCGAAGGCGAACTCGTGTCGGGTGACCATGTGGCCATCCCACCAGCCGGCGGCCCCCTGGCCCACGCCCGGGCGGGGGAGCGGGCGGGACCTTGGCCCGGACCCGACGGGACGTGCGCCCCTGGTGGGTCGCGTCGACCCGGCGCTACACCTGGGAGGACGGCCCGAGGGGGCACGCGAGCGACGGGAGAGCCCGATGACGGACACCACGGGTGCCTGGGAGGACGCAGACGAGCCCGTCACCGAGCTGACGGAGCAGGAGTGCTGGGACCTGGTCGCCGACGAGCGGTTCGGCCGGCTGGCCTACCGCCTGGTCGACGAGGTGCACCTGGTGCCGGTCAACCACGTCGTCGACGACGGCGTGCTCCTCTTCCGCACCGCCGCGGGCGGCAAGCTGCTCGCGGCCGCCCTGCACTCCGAGGTGGCCTTCGAGGTCGACCGTGTCGAGGACCGGGTCGCCCGGTCGGTGGTGGTGCACGGCCGTCTGCAGCGGGTGCCGGAGGACGAGGCGCACCGCGCCGACGAGCTGGGGCTGTGGTCCTGGGTCCCGACCCTCAAGTACGACGTGGTGCGGCTGGAGCCCGCTGTGGTCAGCGGCCGTCGCCTGCGCCTTGAGCGGACCGCGGCCCGGCATGGCTGAGGACCGGGGCGGCGCGGCGGGCGGCGGCGGGGCCCTCTACGGGCTGGGCGTCCTCGGTGCCTGGGTCTACTTCTGGCAGGACGCGCGCGACGGGTTCTGGTGGCACGTCCTGGCCGTGCTGGAGGGCCTCGTGTGGCCGGCGTTCATGGTCTTCGAGGCCTTCTCCGCCCTGGACTGAGGACGCCCGGCAGGCCGGCCCGCCTCAGCGCAGCAGCACGTCGCCGAGCGCGCGCCGGGGGCTGGGCGGAAGCGGGTCGCGGGAGGTCTCCTGCCACCCGACCCGGACCAGCAGCTGGGGGTGCAGGGAGGTGGCCAGCACCTCGTGCCGGAGCGCGTGCCGGGTCTGCGGGGCCTCCACGACGTGGCTGAGGGGGACCAGCGACAGCAGCTCGCTGGTGGCGCTCAACCACAGCCTGCTCAGGGCCTCGCCCGTGACCAGGTGGTCGAGCGGCTCGTCGGCGGGGGTGGCCAGCACCAGGACCCCGTCGGCCCGCTCGATGCCGCCCGGGTCGAGCACCGGCTCGTCGTCGAAGCGCGTCGCGGGGCCCTCGAGCGCCTCCTCGGGCACCCCGTCGGCACCGCCGCGACCGGTCCAGGCGCGCTGCTCCCCCCACCGGGCGGGGTCGCCGGCCAGGCCCGCCCGCGCCTCCTCGACCAGCTCCTCCAGCCGGTGCCGCTGGTGGGGGTCGGTGACGGCGGCGACGGTGCAGCCCTGGCGGGAGGCGAGTGACGCCAGGTGGTCCAGGCGCTGCTCGGGCACCGGCCACGAGGTGAAGCGGCGGCGGTCGGTGACGCGGGCCGCGACCGCCTCCAGGTCGCGGGCGCTGTCCTCCAGGTCCCGGCGGTGGGCCTCCTCGCTCCGGCCCTGACCCTCCGGGTCGGCGGCACCCAGGACGACCCGGGCCAGCAGCGTCGAGCGCGGGCCCTCGGGCAGGCGGGTCACGGTGCAGGTGCGTCCCTGCCCCCGGGCCGCCACCTGCAGGTGGTGCAGGGCGGCGCCGCAGCTGATCAGCATGTTGCGCCCGTCGGGGTCGGAGGCGGGCAGCAGCCGCGAGGGGTCGGCGTACAGCTCGACGAAGGGGCCGTCGACGCGCCAGAGCCACGGCTGGGTGTTGTGCACGCTCGGGGCGCGGCAGGCCGTCTCGAGCAGGCGCCGCTCGTGAGGGGCGAGCCCGGCATGCTCCGTCGACTGCGCCGTCGGTTGCGCCGTCGACAGGCTGCGTACGACGTCGCTGCGGCTCACCACCCCGACGAGCAGGCCGTCGGGGTCCACGACCGGCAGGATCGGCACGGACACCGAGGTCAGCAGGTCCACGGCCGTGGCCAGGTCGGTCTCGGGCCCGACGCTGGCCCGCAGCGGCTCCATGACGTCGGCGACCAGGGCGGGCGCCCCGCCGGCGCCCGTGGGCCGGTCGGTGTGCGGCACCCGCCCGCGGATCACGTCGGCCTCGCTGAGCAGGCCCTCGAGCCGGCCGGCGTCGTCGACGACCGGCAGCGCGGTGATGCCGTGCTCTACGAGCACCCGCAGGGCCTCGGTGACGGCCACGTCGCCCCGGGTGGTCACGGGTGGGATGGTCATGAGCTCAGCGACGTGCATGGTCGGCTCCTTCGTCGATCGGTCCGGGGCGGGCGAGCAGCACGGGGCAGGCCGCCCACGGCAGCACCGCCCGCGCCACGGGACCCAGGTAGGTCGCGTGCTCGCCGTGCCGCCGGCGCCGGCCCAGCACGAGCAGGTCGGCCGTGGCCGCCGCCTCGAGCAGCTGCGAGGCGGGGTGGCCGGAGGTCACGTCGACCTCGACGTCGCAGGCGTCCCCGCCGGCCTGGTCGAGCGCTGCCAGCGCCCGGCGCCGCAGGACGTCGTCGCTCTCCGTGGGGTCGGGGGCCAGCGACCCGGGCCGGCACACCAGCACCCGCAGCGCGGCGCGCTGCAGGCGGGCCCGGCGTACCGCCTCGGTGAGGGCCCGGTGGTCGTGCCCGTCCGGGGTCAGGCCCACGTCCACCACGCCGTGGCTCGACGAGGTCCACGACGGGGGCACCACGCAGACCGGGAGGTCGAGGCGCCCGGCCAGCTGCGCCGAGACCGAGCTGGTGGAGTGCCACGAGGTGCTGCTGCGCCGCCCGGTCACCACGAGGCGGGCGTCGTGGCACGCCTCGGGCAGGGCCGCGCCGGGGTCGCCCACGACCTGCTGCTCCTCGATGCCCACCCGGTCACCGACCTCGTCGCGGCAGGCGGCCGCCGCGAGGCGCAGCGCCTCGCGGCCCTGCGCGAGGGCCGGGTCGTGCGGCGCCACGTGCAGCAGCCGCACGGTGGCGCCGGTGCGAGCGGCCTCCCGGGCGCCCCACCGGGCGGCGGAGCCGGGGTCGGAGCCGCCGACGGCCACCACGACGCCGGCGCCGGTCGTGGCGTCCGGCCGGACCGGGGAGCTCGTGGGGGAGCCCGAGGGCGAGTTCATCCACCCAGGGTGCCGCGCCGGCGACGGGCGCCGGCAGGGCCCGAGGTCTGCGCGCGGAGGGACGGAGGTCCTGAGCCGCCCGGGTCGTGGTCCGCTCGCCGAGCCGGCCGGTTCGAACGGGCCGGCTCGGTGTGCACGGCCCGGGTGCGGACGGGCTGGCCTGTAGGCCGGGTTCTGTCCCCGGGCCTCTCGGACCGGGGGGCGACCATCCATCTAGGCCCACCGTTGCCGGTGGGCTCCAGCGGTCTACCCGCGTGCTCGGGCGGGCCGCCCTCGAACGCACGCGCGCCACCACGAGTGGTGGCTTCTTGACCTTGCTCCAGGTGGGGTTTGCCTAGCCGTCCGGGTCGCCCCGGACGCTGGTGGTCTCTTACTCCACCGTTTCACCCTTGCCCCGCCCGGCCGGAGCCGGTCGTGGCGGTCTGTTCTCTGTGGCACTGTCCCGCAGGTTGCCCCGGGTGGGTGTTACCCACCACCTCGCCCTGTGGAGCCCGGACCTTCCTCGGCGCACCTCGAGAGGTACGACGCGGTCGCCCGGCCAGCCCGTCCGCGTGACCAGGGTAGCGGAACACCGCGCTTGCCCGGCTTGTTGCACCACCATGAGCGAGGAGTCCCCGATCCAGGCCCCGCCGCTGCTCTTCCCCGGGCAGTGGGCGCCCGAGTCCGCCTACCGCACCGCCTACGACCTGCTGGCCCGCAACGCCCCGTCGCAGGCGCTCGACGTCCTCGAGCCGGCGCTGGAGCGCGAGCCCGGCAACCGCGGGCTGCGCTCGCTGCGCGCCTGGGCCTTCCTGGCCCGCGCCCAGCTGCAGCGCGCCGAGGACGACCTGCGCCTGCTGGTCGAGGAGCGCCCGGACGACGTGTGGGCCTGCCACGCGCTCGGGCGCAGCCTGGAGCGCCAGAGCCGGTACGCCGAGGCGCTGGGCTTCCTGCGCCTGGCCGCGGTGATGAGCGACGACTACGACCACCAGGCCGACGTGCTGCGCGTGCAGCGCCGCCTGGCCGACAGCCGGCACTGAGCCGCGCTCAGGGGTTCGTCAGCACCTCGGCGCCGTCGGCGGTCACCAGCAGCGTGTGCTCGAACTGCGCGGAGCGGCGCAGGTCGGCGGTCACGACGGTCCAGCCGTCGTCCCACATCTCCCACTCGTGGGTGCCCAGGTTGAGCATCGGCTCGATCGTGAAGGTCATCCCGACCTCGATCAGGTCGTCGTGCTGCGGGTCGTCGTAGTGCGGCACGATCAGCCCGGAGTGGAAGTGCGTGCCGATGCCGTGGCCGGTGAACTCGCGCACCACGCCGTAGCCGTGCCGCTTCGCGAAGGACTCGATGACCCGGCCGATGACGTTGATCCGGCGCCCCGGCTTGACCGCCCTGATGCCGCGCTCGAGCGCCTCGCGGGTGCGCTCGACCAGCAGCCGCGACTCCTCATCGACGTCGCCGGCGAGGAAGGTGGCGTTGGTGTCGCCGTGCACGCCGTCGAGGTAGGCGGTGATGTCGATGTTGACGATGTCGCCGTCCTCGACGACCCGGCTGTCGGGGATGCCGTGGCACACGACCTCGTTGACGCTGGAGCACAGCGACTTGGGGAAGCCGCGGTAGCCCAGGGTGGAGGGGTAGGCGCCGTGGTCGCAGAGGAACTCGTGGCCGATCCGGTCGAGCTCGTCGGTGGTGACGCCGGGCGCGACGTGGCGGCCGACCTCCTCGCGGGCCTGCGCGGCGAGCCGGCCGGCGACCCGCATCTTCTCGATGGTCTCGGCGTCCTTGACCTCGGGCCCGGTGTACGGCGCCGGCGCGTCGCGGTCGACGTACTCGGGCCGCACGACGTGGGCGGGCACGGGTCGGCGGGGGGAGAGGGTCGCGGGCGCCACGGGAGTCACGTCGAGCGAGTCTAGGCGGCGTCGCGAGGCGTTAGTGTCGGGGCATGAGCGAAGGCGGCAACCCCGACCAGTACTGGTTCTGCGTCAAGCACCACCGGGTCGAGACGGTCGACGACCTGTGTCCCGGCAAGCACCGGATGGGCCCCTACGACTCGCGCGAGGCCGCGGCCAACGCGCTCGAGATCGCCCAGGCGCGCAACGAGGAGTGGGACGAGGAGGACGAGCGCTGGGACGACGCCGGCCTCGAGGACTGAGCCGGAGAGGACCGAGCACGCCGATGGCACGTCGACGGACCCGCCCTGCCCCGCGCCCCGACGCGGCCGACCCGTGGCCCTTCGTGGGCATGGTCGGGATGGCCACGACCTTCTTCCTGTACGCCGCCAGCGCCCCCTTCACGCCCTGGTGGGTGCAGGCGCTGATGCTGGTGTGGTGGGCCTTCTGCCTGCTGGTGGCCTCGGCCTGGTTCACCCTGCACCCGCGCTGGGTGCCGTGGGTGGCGGTGGTCTCCGCGGTGACCTGGTTCCTCGTGGTGGTCCCCGGCGGGATCTGGCTCGACTGGGACTGATCCCGGGCGCGCCGACCCGTCACCCAGGACTCGGTGACCGGTCGACGGTGCGGGAGTGACCGGTCGATGGTGCAGAAGTGACCGCTCGGCTCACTCCTGCTCGGGCGGGGGGACGGGGTGCACCTCGAGGCGGGTGATCCGGTGCCCCTCGACCCGCACCACGACCAGCTCGGCGTCGGCCAGCCGCACCCGGTCGCCGACGTGGGCGACCCGGCCCAGCCGGTGCAGCACCAGGCCGGCCGCGGTCTCGTAGGGACCGTCGGGCAGCACCAGGCCGGTCGCGGCCCCGAAGTCCTCGATGCTCAGCCCCGCGTCGAGCGCGGGGTCGGCCCCGTTGGTGCCGGCCCGCGCTGCGGTGAGCGGCACGTCGTACTCGTCGTGGATCTCCCCGACGAGCTCCTCCACGAGGTCCTCGAGGGTGACGATGCCGTCGGTGCCGCCGTACTCGTCGACGACCACGGCGATGTGGGTGCGGTGGTCGCGCAGCCAGGTCAGCGTCGGCAGCACCTTGTTGGTGCCGGGCAGGAAGACGATCTCGCGGGCCAGCGAGGAGACCCGCGCCTGCGGGTCGGCGCCCAGCAGGTCGCGCACGTGCAGGAAGCCGCGCACGTCGTCGGGGCCGCGGCCCACGACCGGGTAGCGCGAGAACGGGTGGGCCAGCACCGTGGCGAGCGCCTCCTCGATGCGGGCCCCGGCACGCAGCACCACCACGTCGCCGCGCGGGCGCATCACCTCGCGCAGGGTGCGGTCGCCGGCGTCGAAGACGTCGACGAGGATCTGCCGCTCCGCGGGCTCCAGGCCCTCGTGCTGGTCGACGAGGTAGCGCAGCTCCTCGTCGGACATCTCCTCGGACGCGGCGTGCGGGTCGCCGCCGAGCAGCCGCACCACCGCGTTCGTCGAGGCCGACAGGAACCACACGACCGGTCGCATCAGCGTGGCGAAGCGGTCGAGGGGCGGGCCCACCAGCAGCGCCACCCCCGCGCTGCGCTGCAGCGCCATCCGCTTGGGCACCAGCTCGCCCAGCACCAGCGAGGCGTAGGCGATCGCCAGGGTCAGCGCGATCAGCGAGACCGTGTCGGCCGCCCCCGTCGGCAGCCCCAGCGCCACCAGCGCGGGCGCGAAGTCGGGCGCGAGCGTGGAGGCGCCGTACGCCGCGGAGAAGAAGCCGGCGACCGTGACGCCGATCTGCACCGCGGCCAGGAACCGGTTGGGGTCGCGCGCGACCGCGGCCACGCGGGCGCCGCGCCCACCCTTGCGCTCGAGCTGGTCGAGCTGCGACTCGCGCAGCGAGACCAGCGCGATCTCGGTGCCGGCGAAGACACCCCCCACCACGACGAAGAGCAGCACGAGGCCGAGGTTGAGCAGGGTCTGGGTGTCCAACGGGGCTCCTGGTCGAGGTGGTCGGCCAGCATCGGGCACCCGGTTGAGGAGAACCTGAGAAGGCCCTGGGCGCCCGGCGCCGGTCAGAAGGTGTGCTCGGGCCCGGGGAAGGTGCCGCCCTTGACGTCCTCGGCGTAGGCGCGGGCGCCCTCGAGCAGCACGCTGTGCACGTCGGCGTACTGCTTGACGAAGCGCGCCATCCGCCCGGTGCGCAGCCCGAAGGCGTCCTGCCAGACCAGCACCTGGCCGTCGCAGCCGGCCCCGGCGCCGATGCCGATGGTGGGGATGTCGAGCTCGCGGCTGATCTGGGCCGCCACGTCGCCGGGCACCATCTCCATCACCACCGCGAAGGCGCCGGCCTCCTGCACCGCCAGCGCGTCGCGGCGCACCCGCTCGGCCGCCTCGCCGCGGCCCTGCACCCGATAGCCGCCCAGGGTGTGCTCGGACTGCGGGGTGAAGCCGATGTGGGCCATCACCGGGACGCCACCGCGGGTGAGCTTCTCGATCACCGGCACCATCTCGACGCCGCCCTCGAGCTTCACGCAGTGCGCGCCGGCCTCCTTCATGAACCGCACCGCGGTGAGGTAGCCCTGCTCGGGCGAGGCCTGGTAGCTGCCGAAGGGCAGGTCGCCCACGACCATCGCGCGGCGCGCCGCGCCGGCGACCGCGCGGGTCAGCGGCAGCAGCTCGTCGACGGTGACCGGCAGGCTGGTCTCGTTGCCGAGCACGTTGTTGGAGGCGGAGTCGCCGACCAGCAGCAGGTCGATGCCGGCCTCGTCGAAGGTGGCGGCGGTGAACATGTCGTACGCCGTCAGCATCGTGATCTTGTCGCCGCGCTGCTTCATCTCGCGCAGGTGGTGGGTGCGCACCCGCTTGACGGGGGCCTGCGCGGCGGAGGCGGGCGCGGGGGTGCCGCTGCCGTAGGGGGCGGTCTCTTCGCTCATGGCCGAGCTCCTCGTGGTGCATCTCGCGGCTCCCTGCTGGAGTCCACGGACTGCCCCCAGGCTAGGCCCGGGGCCACGGCGGGGCCGATGTGGTGCTGCTCACGCGCCCGCGCCGCGGCGGCGGCGCGGCGACGGCGCGGCGACCGCGTACGCCACAGGGGTGAGGGTGAGGGGGCGGCGCCGGTCTGGGCGTCCGGGCAGGGCGCGGGTTAGGTTGCGCCCATGCGCGTCCTGGTCTCCGGCGGTGCCGGCTACATCGGTTCTCACACGGTCCTCGCCCTCGTCGAGGCCGGTCACGACATCCTGGTCGTCGACGACTTCTCCAACGCCAAGCCCACCGTCGTGGGCCGGCTGGAGGCGCTGTCGGGTCGCCACATCCCCGTGCACGCCTTCGACCTCACCGACGCCGACAAGACCGCGCACCTCTTCGCGACCGAGGAGATCGACGCGGTCATCCACTTCGCGGGCTACAAGGCCGTCGGCGAGAGCGTGGCCAAGCCGCTCGACTACTACGAGAACAACCTCGGCTCGACCTTCTCGCTGGTGCGCGCGATGCAGCGCCACGGCGTGCACAAGCTGGTCTTCTCCTCCAGCGCCACCGTCTACGGCACCGACCAGGCCGGCGCCACCGAGGACCGCCCCACCTTCGCGACCAACCCCTACGGCTGGACCAAGGTGATGCAGGAGCAGATCCTCTCCGACATCGCCGCCGCCGACCCCGAGTCGCGCTTCGCGCTGCTGCGCTACTTCAACCCCGTCGGCGCGCACCCCTCCGGCACGATCGGGGAGGACCCCAGCGACGTGCCCAACAACCTGATGCCCTACATCGCCCAGGTGGCGGTGGGCCGGCGCGAGAAGCTGCAGGTCTTCGGCGACGACTACGACACCGTCGACGGCACCGGGGTGCGCGACTACATCCACGTCGAGGACCTCGCCGCGGGCCACGTCGCCGCGCTCGAGGCGCTCGGGCGCACCACCGAGCCGGTCAGCACCTGGAACCTCGGCTCCGGACGCGGCACCAGCGTGCTCGAGCTGCTGCACGCCTTCGAGCGCGCCGTGGGCCGCGAGCTGCCGTACGAGGTCGTGGCGCGGCGTGCCGGCGACGTGGCGGCGTCGTACGCCGACCCCTCGAAGGCCAACGCCGAGCTCGGGTGGCGCACCGTCAGGACCGTCGACGAGATGTGCGCCGACACCTGGCGCTGGCAGTCGCAGAACCCCGACGGCTACCCCGACTGAGCCCTCCCGCCGACGGGCGGGCCCGGCCCGCCGGGACCACCCGGCTGGTCGTCCCGGCCGGGCCGGGCGGCTGACACACTGCGTGCCGTGGACTTCTACAACGCCTACGCGCACGGATTCGCCCGGGTCGCGGCCTGCACGCTGCCGGTGGCGATCGCCGACCCCGCCACCAACGCCGAGCGGGTGCTCGAGCAGGCCCGGCTCTGCCACGACGACGGGGTCGCGGTCGCGGTCTTCCCCGAGCTGTGCCTCTCCGGCTACTCGATCGAGGACCTGCTGCTGCAGGACGTGCTGCTCGACGCCGTCGACGAGGCCGTCGCCACGGTGGTCGCCGGCTCGGCCGAGCTGGCCCCGGTGCTGGTGGTCGGGGCGCCGCTGGTCGTCGACGGCCGGGTGCTCAACTGCGCGGTCGTGGTGCACCGCGGCGAGGTGCTAGGCGTGTCGCCGAAGTCGTACCTGCCGACCTACCGCGAGTTCTACGAGCGACGGCACTTCGCGCCCGGCGACGACCGCCGCGGCGGGACCGTCACCGTGGCCGGCCGCTCGGTGCCGTTCGGGCCCGACCTGCTCTTCGACGCCGTGGACGTGCCGGGGCTGGTGCTGCACGTCGAGGTCTGCGAGGACATGTGGGTGCCGGTGCCACCGTCGGCCGAGGCCGCCCTGGCGGGGGCCACGGTGCTGGCCAACCTCTCGGGCAGCCCGATCACGGTGGCCCGTGCCGAGGACCGGCGGCTGCTGGTGCGCTCGGCCTCGCACCGCTGCAACGCGGCGTACGTCTATGCGGCCGCCGGCCAGGGCGAGTCGTCGACCGACCTGTCGTGGGACGGGCAGACGATGATCTACGAGGTCGGCGAGGTGCTGGCCGAGGGGGAGCGGTTCGTCGACGGCGCCCACCACGTCGTCGCCGACGTCGACCTCGACCACCTGCGCCAGGAGCGGCTGCGGATGGGCACCTTCGACGACAACCGGCGCACCCACGCCGAGCGCAGCGCCGGCTTCCGCACCGTGCGCTTCGAGCTGGCGCCGCCCTCGGGCGACATCGGGCTGCGGCGGAAGGTCGACCGCTTCCCGTTCGTGCCCGACGACCCCGAGCGGCTCGCGCTGGACTGCTACGAGGCCTACAACATCCAGGTCTACGGCCTCGAGCAGCGGATGCTGGCGATGAGCAGCGAGCGCTGGCAGCCCAAGGTCGTCATCGGGGTCAGCGGCGGCCTCGACTCCACCCACGCGCTGATCGTCGCCGCGAAGGCGATGGACCGCGCCGGCCGCCCGCGCAGCGACATCCTCGCCTTCACGATGCCCGGCTTCGCGACGGGCAGCGAGACCAAGGACTACGCCACCCGGCTGTGCGGGTCGCTGGGGGTCTCGTTCGAGGAGATCGACATCCGCCCGGCCGCCGAGCAGATGCTCGACGACCTCGACCACCCCTACTCCGAGGGCGAGCAGGTCTACGACGTCACCTTCGAGAACGTCCAGGCGGGGCTGCGCTACGACTACCTCTTCCGCCTGGCCAACCACCGCGGCGGTCTCGTCGTCGGCACCGGTGACCTCTCGGAGCTGGCGCTGGGCTGGTGCACGTACGGCGTCGGCGACCAGATGTCGCACTACAACGTCAACGCCGGGGTGCCCAAGACGCTGGTGCAGCACCTGATCCGCTGGGTCGCCGACAGCGAGCAGTTCGAGGCCGAGACCAACGACGTGCTGCGCGAGATCCTCGAGCTCGAGATCACCCCCGAGCTGATCCCGGCCACCGAGGACGAGCCCGAGCAGCGCACCGAGGACACCGTCGGGCCCTACTCGCTGCAGGACTTCACGCTCTACCACGTGCTGCGCCGTGGCTACCGGCCCAGCAAGATCGCGTTCCTGGCCTGGCACGCCTGGCGCGACGCGGACGCGGGGGAGTGGCCGCCGGGCTTCCCGGAGGACAAGCGCGGCGCCTACGACCTGGCCACGATCCGCGGGTGGCTCGAGGTCTTCGTGCGCCGCTTCTTCGCCAGCCAGTTCAAGCGCTCCGCGCTGCCCAACGGCCCGAAGGTCAGCGCCGGCGGCACCATGTCGCCCCGCGGTGACTGGCGGATGCCCTCCGACGCCGCCCCCACCGCCTGGCTGGCCGAGATCGAGGCCAACGTCCCCCGCACCTGACCCGGCGCAGATCTCGCACTGACCCGGCCAAGATCTCCCGGGTCCGGGCCGGGTGCAGGTCTGCGCCGGCTCGGCGAGAGATATGCGCCGGCTCGGCGCGAAGTATGCGCCGGGTCGGCGAGAGATATGGGCCGGGTCAGCGGCGGCGTACGGCGGCCTTGGCGCGCTCGGCCGCGGAGATGGCGGTCGCCTTGGCGCGGTCGGCGGCGGGGCGGGTGCCGGGGGCGGTGGGGGTGAGCCCGGCGCGGCGCAGGTAGGAGTTGGCGCGCAGCACCCGGGCCTCGTCGGCGAGCGCGCGGCTGCGCCAGGTGACCGACAGCGAGATCGACAGCGCCGGGCCGTTGACGACCTTGTGTTGGGTGTACGGCGGCACGTAGATGCCGTCGCCGGGCTGCAGGTGGTGCTCGACCGGCTCCTGGACGTCGTGGCCGAGGTTGCGGTGCCCGCCACCCACCAGCCGCTCGGCCTCGTCGGCGCGGGCCTCGGGGCTGGCCCAGCGGCCGGTGACCATCGTCTTGGTGCCCTGCACCTGCAGCAGCACGTTGTGCTCGGGGTCGATGTGCGAGGGGGTCATCGAGCCGGGCGCGGAGAGGAAGACGAACCCCTCGCGGTGGTAGGCCTGCCCCGGCCCGGAGACCAGGTCCTCGATCTCGTCGAGGCAGGAGTCGAGCAGCGCGCTGTAGCGCGGGTCCTGCTCGACGTTCTTGACCACGCACCACGCGCCGTTGGTCTCCAGGCCCAGGATCATCTCGCGCAGCTCGAGGTCGAGGGTGGGGGCGCGGCCGTCGGCGACGACGTCGGGCAGTGCGCCGACGTTGTGCTCGATGCTGTCGGCGGGCAGCGAGACCGCGAGGTCGGCCAGCGCCTCGAGGGTCAGCAGGTCGTGCGAGCGCAGTGCGTGGGTCACCTCCTGCGGCTCGCCGGTCTCGCCGGCGGTGCGCAGGGCGCGCACGGACTGCTCGTCGAGGTGCAGCAGGTCGCTCATGGGTGGTCCTCTCGTGGGGCGGGTGGGCGGCGGTGGCGGCGCACGGCCGCGGCGGTCCTGGTGGTGGTCTGGGCCCAGCGCACCGCCGGCGCGCCGCGACGCGGGCCGAGGCCGACGGCCAGGGTGACCAGGGTCCGGTCGTCGCCGTGCAGGCGTCGGGCCATCGGGTGGTCGGGGGCCGCGCAGGTGTCGACGAGCGTGGCGCCCGAGGCGTGGAAGAGCGAGAGCTGGTCGAGGTAGAGCAGCAGCCCGGGGGAGCGCGCCGCGTGTTGCTCGTCGTAGGCGATCTTGAAGGTGAACTGGGTCGCGCCGTCGCGCAGCACCACCGCCATCGCGGCGGCCCCGCCCGTCCGGCCGCGCAGGGCCAGCAGCTCCAGGCGCCCCTCGGCGGCCAGGGCGCGGCAGGCCTCGAGGAAGAACGCCCGCTCGGCGGGTCGCGCGGCGATCGCGCCGCCGTCGGCGCCCTTCCAGCCTGAGGCCTCGAGGGCCAGGAACTGCGCGAGCGCGGCCTCGAGGTCCGACGGCGAGGCGCCGTCGGCGAGGTCGACCAGCGCCAGCCCGCCGCCGAGGTCCTCCTCGAGCCGTCGGCGCACCCGGCGCAGCTCTTTGCGCCGCCGGCCGCTCAGGCGCCGCTCGGCGTAGTCGTCGCGCTCGCGGCGGTGGGTGACCGGACGGGTCTGCTCCTCCAGGCGCCGGGTCAGCAGCCCCGACGCGGCGGCGGCCGACTCCACCTCTCGCACCACGTCGAGGTCGGTGTGGGGCAGCAGGAACCAGGCGTCGCCGGCGGTCGCAACCGCTGCGAGCGCCGCCCGCCAGCCCCGCTGGTCGAGCGTGGGGGAGACGAGCGGCGTACCCAGGAAGTGGTGGGTGTGCGCCCAGGCGACGCTCGCCCGCACCGGCGTGCGCCGCACCCGCTGGTGCGCGGCCACCGGGAGCAGCAGGTCGAGACGCCCGGGCGCCCCCACGGTCAGCAGGCGTACGTCGTCACCCCCCGCCAGGTGGCGCAGCGCGGGCCGCAGCACCGCGGGGCCGAGGAAGGGGTTGGCGTGGCGGGCCGAGGCGGCGAGCCGGCCCCAGGCCGCGACGACGGCGGGGTCGCCGACCAGGTCGTGCGGGGCCAGCAGCGTGGCAGCCGAGCGCCCCGCGCCGGAGGGCGCGGCGTGGTCGACGGTGGCGCTCACGGGGCTCCTGGTCGCTGTCGACGGCGGGCGGGCGCGGGAGCCGCACGGGCGCGCGAGCGCGCGCCGACCCCCGCAGGTCTGGTGCCCGCGGGGGAGCGGCGGCAAACCACGACGCAGGCGCCGCGACAGGTGGTCCAGACCAGCAGTGGCGGCGCGACGCCGTGCAACCGCGCGCCGCCGCCGGGCGTAGAGCAGACGACCATCCACCCGCAGCACCCACCGCCCGCAGGAGGCACCCCGTGCGTCGCTCCACCCTCGCCACCCTGGCGACCCTCACCACCGTCACCGCCGGCCTCACCGCCGGCCTCACCAGCGGCGTCGCCGCCGGCACCCAGGCCGGCAGCCGGTCCGACCCCCAGGCCGGCACCACCCGCGTCGTGCTCCCCATGGACGACTGCCGCGGCTGCCGCGTGCAGGTCTACTCCGGCCTCGCCACCGACGACCCGGCCGAGCCGCGGCTGTGGGCCTCGCTGGAGAAGCGGGTGCGCGACGGCAAGGTCGCCTTCGCGGTGCCGCACTCGCGCACCCCCGGCATGCAGGTCGTGGTCCGCGCCCCCTGGGAGGGCCACACCGGCTACGACACCTCGGTCGTCTTCCGCTACGCCGGCCTGGGTGCGGGCGAGCGGGTCGACACCGACGTCGCGCGCACCAAGAACCGGGCCAGCGGCTGCTTCGAGGGCACCTCGCGCGACAAGGTCACCCTGCCCGTCGTCGTACGACGCGTGCAGGTGCCCGGCGTGCACGGCCCCGTGACCGGCACCCTGGCGCACCTGGAGACCACGACGCCGTGGCTCTCGCCGATGCGCCGCGCCCACGAGGGGGTCCTCGGCTCGCAGGACGTCACCGTGTGCCGGTGAGACCCGGGTGAGACCCTCCGACCGGCCGGGGGCGCCCACCACTAGGCTCTGGCCATGGGCAAGCAGGAAGACTTCGTTCTCCGCGCTCTCGAGGAGCGCGACGTCCGGTTCGTGCGGTTGTGGTTCACCGACGTGCTGGGGTCGTTGAAGTCGGTGGCGGTCGCCCCGGCCGAGCTCGAGAACGCCTTCGACGAGGGCATCGGGTTCGACGGCTCCGCGATCGAGGGCTTCGCGCGGGTCTTCGAGGCCGACATGCTGGCCAAGCCCGACCCGTCGACGTTCCAGATCCTGCCGTGGCGCGAGGAGGGCCCCTCGACGGCGCGGATGTTCTGCGACATCGAGATGCCCGACGGCACCCCGTCGTACGCCGACCCCCGCCACGTGCTCAAGCGCACCCTGGGCAAGGCCGCCGAGCAGGGCTTCTCCTTCTACACCCACCCCGAGATCGAGTTCTACCTCTTCAAGGGCCTGCCGGGCGCCGGTGACGAGCCGGTGCCGGTCGACCGCACCGGCTACTTCGACCACACCGCGCAGTCCGAGGGCGCCGACTTCCGCCGCGAGGCGATCACGATGCTCGAGCAGATGGGCATCTCGGTGGAGTTCAGCCACCACGAGGCCGGCCCGGGACAGCAGGAGATCGACCTGCGCTACGCCGACGCGCTGACCACGGCCGACAACATCATGACCTTCCGCACCGTGATCCGGGAGGTGGCGCTGAGCCAGGGCATCTGGGCCAGCTTCATGCCCAAGCCGTTCACCACCCACCCCGGCTCGGGCATGCACACCCACCTGAGCCTCTTCGAGGGCGACGAGAACGCCTTCTACGAGGCCGGCGCGCAGTACCAGCTCTCCACCACCGGGCGCCGCTTCATCGCCGGCGTCCTGCACCACGCCCCCGAGATCTCCGTGGTCACCAACCAGTGGGTCAACTCCTACAAGCGGATGATGTTCGGCGGCGAGGCGCCCTCCTACATCTGCTGGGGCCACAACAACCGCTCGGCGATGATCCGGGTGCCGATGTACAAGCCGCTCAAGGGCCAGTCGACGCGCGTCGAGCTGCGCACCATCGACGCCGCCTGCAACCCCTACCTCGCCTACGCCGCGGTCCTGGCCGCGGGCATGAAGGGCATCGAGGAGGGCTACGAGCTGCCCCGCGAGGCCGAGGACGACGTGTGGTCGCTGACCGAGCGCGAGCGCACCAGCCTCGGCATCAAGCCGCTGCCCAAGAACCTCAACGACGCGATCAGCGTCGCCGAGGACTCCGAGCTGCTGGCCGAGACCCTGGGCGAGCAGGTCTTCGACTTCTTCCTGCGCAACAAGCGCGCCGAGTGGGACGAGTACCGCGGCCAGGTCTCGGCCTTCGAGCGCGACCGCATGCTGCCGGTCCTCTGAGCGTGCCCCGCGTGGCCCGGGTGCTGGTGGTCCAGCACGAGGACGACTGCCCGCCGGCCCTGGTCGGCGGGTGGCTGACCGAGGCCGGGTGCGAGCTCGACGTGCGCCGGCCCTACGCCGGGGACGCGCTGCCCGGCGACCCCTCGGCGTACGACGCGCTGCTGGTGCTGGGCGGCTCGATGGGCGCCGAGGAGGAGTCCGCGCACCCCTGGCTGGCCCCGACCAAGCAGCTGCTGCGCGACGCGGTGGGCGCCGAGGTGCCGACCCTGGGCATCTGCCTGGGCCACCAGCTGCTCGCCTCGGCGCTGGGTGGTCGGGTCGAGGTCAACCCGCGCGGTCGCACGGTCGGGCTGGTGCCGGTCGAGTGGAGCGACGCGGCCGCCGACGACCCGCTGGTGGGGGCCCTGGCCACCCCGCGGCGCGGGGTGCACTGGAACAACGACGTGGTCACCGCGCTGCCGCCGGGGGCGCTGCTGCTGGCCAGCACGCCCCAGGGCGACGCCGAGGTGGTGCGCCACGCGCCGGCTGCCTGGGGCTTGCAGCTGCACCCCGAGGTCGACGCCGCCGTGGTGGCCCGCTGGGCGGCCTCCGACGACAAGCCCGCGCCCGGCGTCGACACCGCGGCCGAGGTCGCCCGCGTCGACGTGGCCCGCCCCGAGCTCGACGAGGCCTGGCGCCCCCTCGCGCTGTCCTTCGCGCGGCTGGCCGGGGAGCGAGCGCTCCGGTGAGCCGGGTGGCGACCACCAAGGGCCAGCTCCTGCGGCTCGGCTTCAGCGACGCCGAGGGGTCGCTGGAGCGGCTCGGGGAGGTCGGTGCCGCCGCCGACGAGCTGTTGCCGCTGCTGGCACGCACCGCCGACCCCGACCACGCCGTCGCCGGTCTGGTGCGGCTCCTGGAGGCCCTGCCCGAGGGGCCCGGCGAGGCCGAGGAGCTGCTCGAGCGGCTGCTGGCCGACGAGGGCACCGCCAGCCGGCTGCTCGCGGTGCTGGGGGCCAGCGAGGCGCTCAGCGACCACCTGGTGCGCCACCCCGACCAGTGGCGCGAGCTCGACGACGACACGCTCGAGTGCAGCCGCCCGGCGGCGTACGCCGTGCGCGAGGCGATGCTGCGCGCGGTCGGGGCCGACCCGGGCGAGCCCGCGCCGGTCGCCGAGGGCGACGACGCGGCGCTGGTCGACGTGCTGCGCGTGGAGTACCGCCGGGTGCTGCTGCGCCTGGCCGCACGCGACCTGGCCCACGGGGTCGGCGTCGACGACGTGGCCGCCGAGCTCTCCGACCTCGCGGCCGCGACCCTGGAGGCGGGGCTGGCCATCGCGCGGCAGCGGCTGGGGGAGAAGGCCGACCTGGCGCGGCTGGCGGTCGTGGCGATGGGCAAGTGCGGCGCCCACGAGCTCAACTACGTCTCCGACGTCGACGTCATCTTCGTCTACGAGCCGGCCGACGGCGCCGACGACCACGCCGCCAACCGGGCGGCCTCCCAGCTGGCCGCCCACCTGATGCGGATCTGCTCCGAGCCGACCGGCGAGGGCGAGATCTGGCCCGTCGACGCCAACCTGCGCCCCGAGGGCAAGTCGGGCCCGCTGGTGCGCACCTTGGCCAGCCACCAGGGCTACTACGAGAAGTGGGCCAAGACCTGGGAGTTCCAGGCGCTGCTCAAGGCCCGCCCGGTCGCCGGCGACGCCGAGCTGGGCCGCGAGTACGTCGACATGGTCGCGCCGATGGTCTGGAGCGCCGCGGAGCGCGACGGGTTCGTCGAGGACACCCAGGCGATGCGCCGCCGCGTGCTCGACCACATCCCGAGCAAGGAGGCCGAGCGCCAGCTCAAGCTCGGAGCCGGCGGGCTGCGCGACGTCGAGTTCGCCGTCCAGCTGCTGCAGATGGTGCACGGGCGCGCCGACGAGACGATCCGCGCCCCCACGACCCTCAGCGCCCTGGCCGACCTAACCCGCGGCGGCTACATCGGCCGCGAGGACGGCGAGCAGCTGCACGACGCCTACGCGTTCCTGCGCACCCTCGAGCACCGCATGCAGCTGCACCGGCTGCGGCGCACCCACGTGATCCCCGACGACCCCGACGCGCTGCGCCGGCTGGGGCGCAGCATGGGCCACCTCAAGAACGCCGTCGACGGGCTGCACAAGGAGCTCGAGCACCACCGCCGCGAGGTGCGCCGGCTGCACCAGAAGCTCTTCTACCGCCCGCTGCTGGCCGCGGTGGCCCAGCTGCCCGGCGACCAGGCCCGGCTCTCGGCCGACGCCGCGCGCGACCGCCTCGCCGCGCTGGGGTACGCCGACCCGCGCGCCGCGCTGCGCCACCTCGAGGCGCTGACCAGCGGCGTGACCCGCTCGGCCAACATCCAGCGCACGTTGCTGCCGGTGCTGCTGGAGTGGTTCGCCGACGGGCCCGACCCCGACGCCGGGCTCTTCGGCTTCCGACGCATCTCCGAGGCGCTCGGGGAGACCCCGTGGTACCTCACCACGCTGCGCGACGAGGGCCAGGTCGCCCAGCGTCTCGCGCGGGTGCTCTCGACCTCGCGCTACGCCACCAGCCTGCTCGAGCGCGAGCCGCAGGGGGTGCGGATGCTTGGGCAGTCGCTGGCCCCGCTGGACGCCGAGTCGCTGACCGCCGAGATGCGGGCGGCCGCGGCTCGCCGCGACGACGCCGAAAAGGCGGTGCGCGCGGTGCGGGCGGTGCGCCGGCGCGAGCTGTTCCGCATCGCCTCCGGCGACCTGCTCGGGCTCACCGACGTCGAGGACGTCGGGGCCGGGCTGTCCCGGCTCACCGACGCCACCCTCGAGGTGACCCTCGAGGTCGTGGGGGAGTCGGTGCGCCGCTCGAAGGGCCTGGAGCAGGCGCCGACCCGGATGGCGATGGTGGCGATGGGGCGCTACGGCGGCTTCGAGCTGTCCTACGGCTCCGACGCCGACGTGCTGTTCGTCCACGAGCCCGTCGGCGGGGCCGACGGCCACGAGGCGGCGACGTACGCCCAGGCGGTGGCCAACGAGCTGCGCCGGCTGCTCGCGCTGCCTGGCTCCGACCCCGCGCTGCTGGTCGACGCCGACCTGCGCCCCGAGGGCAAGCAGGGCGCGCTGGTGCGCACCCTCGACTCGTACGCCGCCTACTACGAGAAGTGGTCGGTGGTGTGGGAGGCGCAGGCGCTGCTGCGCGCCGACGCCGTCGTCGGCGACCTCGACCTGCGCCGGCGCTTCGAGGACCTCATCGACCCGCTGCGCTACCCCGAGGGCGGCCTCGGCGACGACGACGTGATCGAGGTGCGCCGCATCAAGGCCCGCGTCGACCAGGAGCGCCTGCCGCGCGGGGCCGACCGCAAGACCCACCTCAAGCTGGGCCGCGGCGGCCTGGCCGACATCGAGTGGACCGTGCAGCTGCTGCAGCTGCGCTACGCCGGGCAGGTGCCCGGCCTGCGCACCTCGCGGACCCTGCCGGCGCTGGCGGCCGCCGAGGAGGCGGGTCTGCTGGCCAGCGAGGACGCCTCGCTGCTGGCCCAGGCGTGGCGGCGGGTCAGCCGCACCCGCAACGCGGTGACGCTGGTGCGCGGCACCCCCAGCGACCAGCTCCCCTCCGACCTGCGCGAGCGGGCGGCGGTGGCGGCGATCCTGGGCTACCCCGAGGGCACTTCCGAGCAGATGGTCGACGACCACCTGCGGATGACCCGGCTGGCGCACGCCGTCGTCGAGCGGGTCTTCTGGGAGTAGGCACGGCTCCGGGACCTTCGTCCCCGCAGGGTGGGACCTTCGTCCGTGGAGGCGCGGGCGCGGTCGTGGCCATGCTGGTGGTGGCCACGCTGGCGGACCAGGGTGGCGACGGTCTGTCGGGACGGCGAGGTGAGGACGATGCACGCAGCGGTCGGGGACCGGTTGGTCGTGCACAGCGCGCACGTGGGGGCCAAGGAGCGCGAGGGCGTGGTGGTGGAGGTGCGCCACGACGACGGCTCGCCGCCGTACCTGGTGCGGTGGTCCGACACCGACCACGAGTCGCTGGTCTACCCCGGACCGGACGCCGAGGTGCGCCACCAGGAGCACCCGCACGCCTCGTGAGGCCGGCCCGGGGCGGCTCCCGCGCCGGGTGGTCGACCCCGGCGGGTGGGCGCCCTAGGGTGTCGTGATGAGCGCACTCCAGGACAAGGCCACGCACCTGCTCGGGCTGCACCGTGACCCGACGCTGCTCACCGTCGTCAACGTGTGGGACGTGATCAGCGCCCGCGTCGTCGCCGACGGGATCGGCACCACCGCGCTGGCCACGGCCAGCCACTCGATCGCCGCCTCCTACGGCTACGAGGACGGCGAGCACATCCCGGTGGACCTGATGATCGAGGCGTGCGGTCGCATCGCCGCGGCCACCGACCTGCCGGTCAGCGCCGACCTCGAGGCCGGCTACGGCCACCCCGTCGAGACCGTGCGCAAGGCGATCGGGGTCGGCATCGTCGGCGCCAACCTCGAGGACCAGATGCGCCCCCTCGTCGACGCCGCCACGATGATGGAGGACGTGATGGCCGCCGCCGACGACGAGGGCATCGACTTCGTGCTCAACGCCCGCACCGACGCCTTCCTGCGCGCCGGCGACCGCGACCGCGGCGCGGTGCTCGGTGACGCGATCGAGCGCGGGAAGGCCTTCCTCGACGTGGGCGCGCCGGCCGTGTTCGTGCCCGGCCGGCTGAGCGAGGAGGAGGTCGTCGCCCTCGTCGACGCCTTCGGCCCCCAGCGCCTGACCATGATCGGCGTGCCCGGCAACCCCTCCCTCGACCGCCTCGAGGAGCTCGGCGTCGCCCGTGTCTCCTACGGCCCGATGCCCCAGCGCGTCGCCCTCACCGCCCTGCAGGAGCTGGTCGAGGAGGTGCACCGCGGCGGCGGTGTACCCGACTCCATGCGCCCCCTGAACTGACGCCACCCGGCTGGTTCGGACGGGCCGGCTCGCGAGCCGTCGTGAGTTCCTGCGCGAGTCGGCGTGAGTTCCTCCGCGAGCTGGCGTGAGTTCCTGGTGTGTGCGGCGTACGGCGTGGTGGGTGTCGAGTCGGTTGGTTCGAACGGGCCGGGTCGCGGGAAGTGGCGCCGGGTGGGTGGGGAACTGGCGCCGGGTCGGTGGGGAAGTGGCGCCGGGTCGGTGGGTCTTGTGGGTGGGTGGGGGGTCTTGCGGATTGCTTGAGGCAACGTCGGGTCTTTGCCGGGTGGTGGCTTGAGGTGGGGGGCGCAGAGTTCTGCTCATCACCCCGACCGGCCCGCTGGCCGGCTCCAGACAAGGACTCCCCTCATGGCCTCGAACACCTCCTCCCGCAAGTCCCTGACCCGCGTTGCTGCCTCGGTGGCCCTGGTCGCCGGTGCGACCGCGGTCGCCGGTCTGGGCACGTTCGGTTCGTTCACCTCCTCGACCGACGCCGCCGAGGCGGTCTCCTCGGGCGAGACGAAGATCGAGCTGGCCGGCCAGGGCGCGCAGGGCCTGGACGTGGCGGCGGTCAACCTGGTTCCCGGTGACACCGTGGAGCGTGCGGTGCAGCTGACCCGGGCCGGGACCACCGAGGGCTTCGGGTCGGTGGCGCTGAGCACGACCTCGGCGGCTGCGGCCCCCTCGATCCTGACCACGAACGCCAAGGACGGTCTGCAGCTGAGCATCGACCAGTGCGCCACCCCGTGGGTCAAGGCTGCCGACTCCAAGCGGATGACCTGCGCCGGGCCGGTGACCTCGGTGTTGTCCTCGGTGCCGGTGATCGCTGCGAACCGCGACCTGGCCAAGGTCACCGAGACCCTCAACGGCGAGACCAAGGTCTCCAACCTGCGCATCACCCTGGCCCTGCCCCAGGCCGCGAACAACGACTTCCAGCTCAAGACCGACACCGTGAAGTTCGTCTTCGACGCCACCCAGCGCGCCGCCGAGGCCCGCTGACCCGGGCCACCACCCGAGCTCCTCCCGGGCCGGGGCGCCGACATCCGGCCCGGGGGGACACCACAGCCAGGTTCCGTGCTCGCACGGGGCCTGGCTCTGTCATCATTCGCTCGTGCGCCGCCAGGAACCGCCGGGGACCGACCCCGCGCTGCTGCTCCTGCGCGGCGCGCTGCTGTCTGCGGTCACGCTCTTCCTGGGGGTCGCCGGTCACGTGACCGGCGGTGGCCTGCTGCCGGGGATCTCGGCGCTCGCCGTGCTGGTCGTCGCCACGACCGCGTCGAGCCTGGCGCTCCTGGTCCGACCCGCCAGCACCACCCGGCTCGTCACCCTCCTGGTCGCCGGCCAGGGACTGGTGCACCTCGTGCTCAGCCTCGCCGGCGGCCACCACGGCGAGACCGGGGCCAGCGCTGCGCCGCCCGGCCCCGTCACCGCGCCGTCCTCGGCGCTACCGAGCGTCGAGGGCCGTCGTACCGGCTCGTTGATGGACTCCTACGTCGACCACGTCCCCGCCGGCCACGACCTCGCACTCGGCCTGCCCCTCGGCGGCCTGCTCGACGACCTGGCCGCGCACGCGCCGATGATGGTGGCCCACATGGCCGCCGCCGCGCTCGTCGGCCTCTGGCTGGCGGTGGGGGAGCGGGCCCTGTGGACCCTCGTCGCGCTCGCCTGCCGCGCGGTCGCGGCCCGGCTCGGTGACCTCGTCGGCCTCCTGGTGCCGCGACCGGTGGCCCGCGCCGCTCGCGTGCGTCGTACGCCGCTGCCGCCCCGGCCGCGGTTCCACCAGGTGCTCGCCCGGGCCCTGGCCCGACGCGGACCGCCCGCGCTCCTCGCCTGACCCGACGCGGTCAGGAGACGACGTCCCCGCCCGACCGGTCCCGTCCGGTCGGGCCGTCCTGCGCGCACCCAGGGTGCGCGCTGTCCCGAGGAGCACCCGCATGACCGATGTCCACGCGCCCGAGCGCGACCCCGCACGACCTGAGCAGCAGCGCCGTCCGGCCCGCGCGACCGGCCTGTTCCGCGCCGCCTGGCGCTGGCACTTCTTCGCCAGCTTCCTGGTCGCCCCCGTCCTGCTGCTGCTGGCCGGCACGGGGCTGATCTACCTGTTCCGCTTCCAGCTCGAGCCGCTGCTGCACGCCGACCTGATGCGGGTCGAGGTGCCGGCCGACGCCCAGGCGGCGGCCACCACCAAGACCTGGGAGACCCAGCTGGAGGCGGTGCGGGCGTCGTACCCCGACGCCGCGGTCGTCTCGATGACCGAGCCAGCCGAGGCCGACCACAGCAGCCGCTTCTCGATGTCGCTCGACGACGGCAGCACCCGCGACGCCTACGTCGACCCCTACACCGGCGAGGTGCTCGGGGCGCTCGACCCCGACACGAAACTCTCGGGGGTCGCGGTGCGCCTGCACGGCGAGCTGATGACGGGCAGCCTCGGCGACCTGTTCATCGAGCTGGCCGCCTGCTGGGCGGTGGTGATGGCGCTGACCGGCTACTACCTGGTGGTCAAGGGGCGCAAGGCCCGGCGCCGCTCCCGGGAGAAGGGCCAGCCGGGGTCCCGGCTGCGCTCGCGGCACGCGAGCGTCGGCCTGGTCGCCGGGGTCGGGCTGCTCTTCCTGCTCGTCTCGGGGCTGCCGTGGACCGGCTTCTGGGGCGCGAAGGTGCAGGAGCTGGCCACCGACCGGGGCACGTCGCTGTGGTCGACCGACCCGGGAGCGGTCTCCGAGCCGACCTCGCGCCTCGACGAGTCGCTGCCGCACAGCCACGCCACCGACGTCCCGTGGGCGCTGGGCGGCTCGGAGGTCCCGACCTCGACCGGGGACGGTGAGGGCTCGGTCGCGAACCTCGACACCGCTGTCGTCCAGGCCGACCGCGAGGGGCTGCGCCACCCCTTCACCGTCGCGCTCCCGGCCGCCGACCCGAGCGAGCCGGGGGTCTACTCGGTGATCGGCTACGCCTTCGACGCGCCGTCCGACGAGCGCACCCTGCACGTCGACCGGTACGACGGTGAGGTGGTCGCGGCGTACGGCTACGACGACTACCCGGTGCTGGCGAAGGTCGTCTCGCAGGGCATCGGGCTGCACGAGGGCCGCAGCCTGGGCCTGGTGTCCTTCTGGGGCGCGGCGGCGATGTGCCTGGCGGTGGTCTTCATGAGCGTGACCGGGCCGGTGATGTGGTGGCGCCGTCGCCCGCGCGGCGCCGCCGCGCTGGGCGCGCCGCGGGGGCGGATGCCGCTCAGGGCCACGCCGGCGCTGCTGGTCGGTGTCGTGGCCCTCGGGGTGCTGCTGCCGCTCTTCGGGCTCTCGCTGCTCGCCGTCCTGGTCCTCGACCAGGTGGTGCTGCGGCGGGTCCCGGCGCTGTCGCAGTGGTTCGCCACGAGCTGAGGGGCCGCGTCTTGCGAGTTCCTTGAGGCAACGTCGGGGTTCTCCTGACGGGTGGCTTGAGGTGGGGGGAGCAGAGTTCTGCTCATCGGTCGGACCGGTTCGCCGGCCCGGCCACGTGTGGCCGCCGCGGAGGGAGCGGCGGCCGCACGGCACCACCTCCCTCACCCCACCGCCCGCCCCACCACTCGCAGGAGCCGGATCGATGAGCAGCCCCGCCGTCCCCCTGGTCGTCGGTCGCCACCGCGCCACCGGCCCCACGGTGCGCGTTCCCGCTCCGCACCGCGGCGCCACGTCGGGCGTCACCCGCGGCGCCCCGGCCCCGGCCCCGGCGCCGCAGCGGCCCGTACGTCGTACGGCGCGGGTGCTGCGCGGCCTCGGCCGGGTCGTGACCTCCCTGCTGGTCGTCGTCGCCCTGGCCTTCTTCCTGTTCTTCGCCGTCGGCCCGCACGTGCTGGGCTACCGCACCGCCACCATGCTCACCGGGTCGATGGAGCCCGGCATCATGGTCGGCGACGTCGTCGTGACCGCCGAGCGGCCCGCCGCCGAGGTCGAGGTCGGCGACGTGATCACCTACCACATCCCGGTCGAGGACCACCGCGTCGAGACGCACCGCGTCACCGAGGTCATCCGCGGCGACGACGGCTCGGTCGCCGTCCGCACCAAGGGTGACAACAACCCCAACGTCGACCCCTGGGTCGCGACCCTCGAGGGCGACAGCGTGTGGGAGGTGCAGGCCGTCATCCCCCAGGTCGGCTCGGTCATCCGCGCCCTGCGCACCCCGGTGGTCAACGACGTCATCCTGTACGGCGCCCTGGGCGCCGTCCTCCTCCTCGGCCTGGGCCGCATCTGGTCCAGCGACGACGAGGACGAGCCCGCCGGCGAGGCCTGAGCGGCACCCGCCGAACGCCCACGACACAGCACCGCCCGGGACCGACCAGGTCCCGGGCGGTGCTGTCTGTCGTGACCCGGTGAGCACCCGCGCGAATCGGCGTGGTGAGCCGCGAGTCGGCTGGTTCGAACGGGCCGGCTCGCGGGAAGTGGCGCCGGCTCGGTGGGGAACTGGCGCCGGGTCGGGGTCGGCTGTGCCGCGAGTCGGCGTGAGTTCCTGCGCGAGCCGTCGTGAGTTCCTGGCTCGGGCGGCGTACGGCGTGGTGGGTGTCGAGTCGGTTGGTTCGAACGGGCCGGCTCGCGGGAAGTGGCGCCGGCTCGGTGGGGAAGTGGCGCCGGCTCGCGGTGGGCCGTCCCGCGAGCCGTCGTGAGTTCCTCCGCGAGCCGTCGTGAGTTCCTGGTGTGGGTGGCGTACGGCGTGGTGGGTGGCGGGTCGGTTGGATTGAACGGGCCGGGTCGCGGGAAGTGGCGCCGGCTCGGTGGGGAAGTGGCGCCGGGTGGGTGGGGAAGTGGCGCCGGGTCGGGGGGTCTTGTGGGTGGGTGGGGGGTCTTGCGGATTGCTTGAGGCAACGTCGGGTCTTTACCGGGTGGTGGCTTGAGGTGGGGGGCGCAGAGTTCTGCTCATCACCCCGACCGGCCCGCTGGCCGGCTCCAGACAAGGACTCCCCTCATGGCCTCGAACACCTCCTCCCGCAAGTCCCTGACCCGCGTCGCTGCCTCGGTCGCCCTGGTCGCCGGTGCGACCGCGGTCGCCGGCCTGGGCACGTTCGGTTCGTTCACCTCCTCGACCGACGCCGCCGAGGCGGTCTCCTCGGGCGAGACGAAGATCGAGCTGGCCGGCCAGGGCGCGCAGGGCCTGGACATGGCGGCGGTCAACCTGGTCCCCGGTGACACCGTGGAGCGTGCGGTGCAGCTGACCCGTGCCGGCACCACCGAGGGCTTCGGGTCGGTGGCGCTGAGCACGACCTCGGCGGCCGCGACCCCCTCGATCCTGACCACGAACGCCAAGGACGGTCTGCAGCTGAGCATCGACCAGTGCGCCACCCCGTGGGTCAAGGCCGCCGACTCCAAGCGGATGACCTGCGCCGGGCCGGTGACCTCGGTGCTGTCCTCGGTGCCGGTCGTCGCTGCGAACCGCGACCTGGCCAAGGTCACCGAGACCCTCAACGGCGAGACCAAGGTCTCCAACCTGCGCATCACCCTGGCCCTGCCCCAGGCCGCGAACAACGACTTCCAGCTCAAGACCGACACCGTGAAGTTCGTCTTCGACGCCACCCAGCGCGCCGCCGAGGCCCGCTGACCCCCAGCGCCCGGCCCAGGGGGGACACCAGGGCCGAGCAGCGTGTGGCCGCCGCGGAGGGAGCGGCGGCCACACGACACCTCCCACGTCCTCACCCCAGCACCCAGCCAGCGACCGCCGAAGGAGCCCCACCGATGAGCATCCTCGACGCCGCTGTGATCACCCAGCTGGGCACCGACCTCGGTGACCCCGCCTTCGTGCAGCGCCTCGTCGGGACCTACCGACGGATGCTCCCCGGCCGGGTCGAGCGGGTCGTCGCAGCCCTCGAGGCCGACGACCACGACGACCTGATGGACGCCGTGCTCAGCCTGCGCACCTCCGCCACCACGATGGGCGCCACCGCCCTCGCGTCGCTGGCCGGCGACGTCGAGCAGCACGTGCGCCTCGCCGACACCGTCGCGGCCCGTCGCGCCGTACGACGCCTGCCCGGCACCGCGCGGCAGACCTGCCAGGCCCTGGCACTCACCGCCAGCTGACCGCCCGCCGCCGATGCCCCTTGCGTCTTCCTTGAGCAAACCCACCGCCCGTGCGCGGCCTTCCCTGCGCCCGGCTTGAAGCCGCGGCGGCAGAGTTCCTCCCACCAGCCCCCCCGCCTCTCGCCTGGAGCCACCTCATGACCCGCCCCGGATCGCACCGCCGCCCCAGCCCCCGCCGCCGCGCCACCCGCGCCCGCAGCGGCGCCGGCAGCCGGCTCGCGGCCTCGGTGGCGCTGGTGGCCGGAGCGGCGGCGGTCGCCGGGCTCGGCACCTACGGCTCCTTCACCTCCACGACCTCCGCGACCGAGTCGGTCTCAGCGGGTCGGATCGTTGTCGGGCTGGCCGACCAGAACCAGGGCCTGGCCGTCGCTGCGAGCGGCATGCTCCCGGGCGACACCGCCCAGCGCGCCGTCCAGCTCACCCGCGCGTCGGGCAGCGAGGCCTTCGGGTCGGTCACGCTCAGCGTGAGCGGCGGTGGGGTGCTGGCGAGCGACGCCAACGGGCTCAAGCTCACCGTCGACCAGTGCACCGTGCCCTGGGTCAAGTCCGGCACCGGCTCAGCCGCCTCGGCGATGACCTGCTCGGGCACCAGCACCACGGTCCTGAGCCAGCGTGCCGTCACGATGACGGGTCAGGTGCTGCCGGCAGGTGTGCTGAGCGCCCTCAACGGCACCGGTGCCTCCGCCAACCTGCGGCTCACCCTGACGCTGCCGGGCGAGGCCGGCAACAACCTCCAGGGCGCCAGCGGCACCCTCAACCTCACCTTCGACGCGACCCAGCGCGCCGCCGAGGCACGCTGACCGGGACGCTCTGATAGTGAGGCCGTCGGCCTAGGCGGGCAACGTCTCCATCCGGTAGCCGACGCCCCGCACCGTGCGGATCAGCTTGAGGCCCTTCTGGCCGTTCTCGATCTTGCGGCGCAGGTTGCCCACGTGCACCTCGACCAGGTGCGTGTCGGTGGCCCAGTCGGTGCCCCAGACCGAGCGCAGCAGCGCCTCGCGGGTCCAGACCCGCGCGGGGGTGCGCATCAGCTCGGTGAGCAGGTCGAACTCGGTGCGGGTGAGCGTGAGCTCGGTGTCGCCGTGGAAGGCCCGGCGCCCGTCGACGTCGACGCGCAGCACGCCGTGCTCGAGGAGCTCGTGGTCGGGCAGCGCCGGCGCGGGGGCCGGGGGCGGCTCGGGCGGGGTCGCCCCGTCGACGGGGTCGCCAGGCGCGGCGAGCGCAGGTGCGGCGAGCCCGCGCGGCTCGACCCGGCGCGGACGGCGGAAGAGCGCGTTCACGCGGGCCTTGAGCTCGCGCACCGAGAACGGCTTGGTCAGGAAGTCGTCGGCGCCGGTCTCGAGCCCCAGCAGCCGGTCGATCTCGTCGTCGCGCCCGGTGATCATCACGACGTAGGCGTCGGTGAGCTCGCGCAGGCGCCGGCAGGTCTCGATGCCGTCGATGCCGGGCAGGCCCAGGTCGAGGGTGATCAGGTCGGGCTCCTGCGCCCGCACCACCTCGATCGCCTTGGGCCCCGAGTCGACCGCGGTCACCGCGAAGCCCTGCGTGCCGAGGGTGAACTCGATCAGCGAGCGGATGTCCTCGTCGTCCTCGACGACCAGGGCTCGGCGCTCGGGGGCGTCCTGGGTCATGGCGCGTTCCTCCTGGGCTTCGAGCCGTGGGGGCGGCTCGACGGGCTTGCGGAAACCTTGCGGTCAAGCACGTCGGGGCTTGAGCCGGTGACGACAGAGTAGGACCTGTTCCGGTGCACACCCGACAAGTACCCGACAGGAGAGCAGATATGTCCGCGTTCGACCGCGTACGGCGCGTCGTCACGGTGCTGCTCGTGGCCGCCACCCTGCTGGTGGCGCCCCAGGTCGCCCACGCGGGGTTCTCGCGGACCGTCGGGGGCTCGATGGAGGTGTCCACGGGGACCGTGCCGCAACCGAACGTGACGGGGACCTGGCAGTGCAGCAGGTCCCTGGTCGGAGGTGAGGGTCCGCGCATCACGATCACGGCGACCGCCACGCCGTCCGCGGGCCTCGCAGCCGGCGTGCCCACCTACGGGTGGACGCTGAGCGCGACCGGCGTCGCGACGGTCACGGCGACCGGCCCGGTGGTGCTGCTCGACGCCACGCGGGTGGCGAAGGAGGACACCACCTGGACGCTGGCGACGACGGTTCGTCCGCCGGGCTCGACCTGGACCAGCGCTGCGACGGTGCGGACCCTGACCTGCGACAAGAACGGCAACGGCGGCGGGGTCCTCTGACGCTGACCCTGACCCTGGCTCTGACCCTGGCTCTGACGCAGCCCGCGCCCGAGATGCGGGCTGCGCGAGTGGAGGCTGGGCCCGAGGCCCAGTCGTCCTTTACCCAGCCACCGCGAGGGGTCAAACCTCCGGCATGATGCACGGGTGGCCCGCACCCTGCTCGACCTGCTCTACGACGAGGCGCCGCGCGAGGAGTTCGACCGCCTCGTCGAGGCGGGCGGCAACGACCCCGAGACCCGGCGTGCGTACGACGTCGCGCTGCGCCTGCGCGAGCTGATCGCGCGCCAGCGCTCCCGCGAGGCCGAGCTCTCGGCCCTCTACGACACCGCCGGCGACCTCACCGCGATCCGCGACGTCGACACCATCCTGGCCGCGATCGTGCGGCGCGCGCGCCAGCTGCTCAAGGCCGACATGACCTACCTGTCCCTCAACGACGAGGCGGAGGGGGCCTCGTTCATGAAGGTCACCGACGGGGCGCTGTCGGCCGAGTTCCGCACCCTGCGTCTCCCGCTGGGCACCGGTCTGCTGGGCCTGGTCGCCCAGACCGGCGCCCCCTACTTCACCTCCGACTACCAGCACGACGAGCGCTTCGTGCACCGCCGCTTCGTCGACGACGCGGTGGGGAACGAGGGCATCCGGGCGATCCTGGGGGTGCCGCTGGTGCTCGAGGGCCGGGTGATCGGGGCGCTGATGGCCACCCACCGCACGGTGCGCCCGTTCCCGCCCGAGGAGGTCTCGCTGCTGACCTCGTTCGCCGCCCACGCCTCTGTGGCGCTCGAGAACGCGCGGCTCTTCGCCGACCTCGACGAGGCCAACACCCGGCTGCGCGAGCAGGCCGACGCGGTCGAGGAGGCGGCCCGCGTGCACGACCAGCTCACCGGTCTGCTGCTGCACCGCAGCAGCCTCGCCGAGGTCGTCGCCGTGCTCGGGGAGGTGCTCGGCGGTGGCCGGGTCGCGGTGCTCGACGCCGACGGCCACGTGCTGGCCGGCGACCCCGCTCCGGGGCCGGGGCCCAGCCGCGCCGCCCTCGCCGAGGCGGTCGCCTCGGGGCACTCGGTGGCGGTGGCCGGCGGCTACCTGGCGCCGGCGCTGGCCGGTCAGGAGCACCTGGCCACGGTGCTGGTGCACGGCGGCCCCGACCTCGACCGGGCCGGGCGCCGCACCCTGGAACGCGGCGCGATCGTCGCCGGGCTGGTGCTGCTCTTCGCCCGGTCCGTCGACGAGGCCGAGGAGCGCCTGGGCGGCGCCCTTCTCACCGACCTGCTCGAGGGCAGCGACGCCGACCCGGCCCGTCTGCGCCAGCGCGCGCGGGGCCAGCGGCTGCGCCTCGACGCCGGCTGCGTGGTGGCGGTGGCCGAGGTGCCCGCGGGGGAGCGGCACCGCGCGGTGCGCGCCGCGGCGCGCCTGGCCCGCGCCGTCGACGGGCTGGCCGTGGAGCACCGTGGCCGGCCGGTCCTGCTGGTGCCCGCCCACGACGACCCGCTGACCACCGGGCAGCGGCTGCGCGCCGCCCTGGCCGAGACCTGCGGCGAACCGGTCACGCTGGGGGTCGCAGCGGGCCCGGCGCACCCCACCGACGGCGCCCTGCCGGCGGCGTACGACGAGGCGCGCCGCTGCCTCGAGGCGCTCCTGGCCCTGGGCCGCACGGGGGAGTGCGCCGACCCGGCCGCCCTGGGGGTGACCCGGCTGCTGCTCGGCACCAGCGGACCCGGCGACCTGGAGGACTTCGTGACCCGCTCCCTGGGCCCGGTCCTCGAGCACGACCAGCGTCGCGGCACCGAGCTGGTGGCCACCCTGGAGGCCTGGTTCGCCGAGGGCGGGCGGTCGCGGGCCACCGCCGAGCGGCTGCACGTGCACCCCAACACCGTCGCCCAACGCCTCGACCGCGTCACCGACCTCCTGGGGCCGCGCTGGCGCGAGCCCGACGCGGCTCTCGACCTGCAGCTGGCGCTCCGGGTCGCCCGCCTGCGCTCGCCGCAGGACCAGGACTGAGCCCGCCGGGCCCCACACCCACCGCTGTGTGCGACAGGCACACCCCGACCGCAGCACGGTGGGTGACTCGCACATGGTCCGACGGGCCCGGTCGTCCTACCGTGTCGCCATGAGCTCTGTGACCGCCACCACGCCCGCGCCCCTGGAGGGTCGCCGCGCCCTCGTCACCGGCGGCGCCGGCGGCATCGGCGCCGCCGTCGTCGAGGCCCTCGCCGCCCAGGGCGCCCACGTCGTGGTGGTCGACCGCGACGAGGACGCCGCAGCCAAGGTCGCCGCCCGCGTCGGCGGCAGCGCCGTCGGCGTCGACCTGACCGACCCCGCGGCGATCGAGGGCCTCGACCTCGACGTCGACATCCTGGTCAACAACGCCGGCGTCCAGCACGTCGCGCCCGTGCACGAGCTCGACCCCGCCAAGTTCCAGCAGGTCCACGACCTGATGCTGCGGGCCCCCTTCCTGCTGGCCCGCCGCGCCCTGCCCGGCATGTACGAGCGCGGCTGGGGCCGGCTGGTGCACGTCTCCAGCGTCCACGGCCTGCGCGCCTCCGCCTACAAGTCGGCCTACGTCTCGGCCAAGCACGGCCTCGAGGGCCTGTCGAAGGTCCTGGCGGTCGAGGGCGCCGGCAAGGGCGTCACCTCCAACACCGTGTGCCCCGGCTACGTGCGCACGCCCCTCGTCGAGGGCCAGATCGCCGACCAGGCGCGGGTGCACGACCTGCCCGAGGACCGGGTCGTCGACGAGGTGCTGCTGGCCCGGACCCCCGTCAAGCGCCTCGTCGAGCCCGAGGAGGTCGCCGGGCTGGTGACCTGGCTGTGCGGCCCGCACGCCGCCTCGGTCACCGGCACCTCCCACGTCATGGACGGCGGGTGGACGGCGACGTGAGCCGCCCCGCGCCCGTACCCTGGCTCCGCCCCTCCAACCAGACAGGTCGGTGAACAGCAGATGATCGACAAGACGTTCGGGTCGGCGGCGGAGGCCGTCGCCGGCATCGCCTCCGGCTCCACACTCGTGGTCGGTGGCTTCGGCCTCTGCGGCATCCCCTCGGTGCTGATCCAGGCCGTCCTCGAGGCAGGCACCGACGAGCTCGAGCTGGTCTCGAACAACGCCGGTGTCGACGACTGGGGCCTGGGGCTCCTGCTCGGCGCCGGGCGCGTGCGCCGCATGGTCGCCTCCTACGTGGGGGAGAACAAGGAGTTCGCCCGCCAGTACCTCTCGGGCGAGCTCGAGGTCGAGCTGACCCCGCAGGGCACGCTCGCCGAGCGGATGCGGGCCGGGGGAGCGGGCATCGGTGCGTTCTTCACCCGCACCGGCGTCGGCACCCAGGTCGCCGAGGGCGGGCTGCCCTGGCGCTACGCCGCCGACGGCAGCGTCGCGATCGCCTCGCCGGCCAAGCAGACCCAGGTCCTGCCCACCCCCGACGGCCCGCAGGAGCACGTGCTCGAGCACGCGATCCACGCCGACTTCGGGCTGGTGCGCGCCTGGAAGGGCGACCGGCACGGCAACCTCGTCTACAAGGACGCGGCGCGCAACTTCAACCCGCCGGCCGCCATGTGCGGGCGCACCACCATCGCGGAGGTCGAGCACCTCGTCGAGCCCGGCGAGATCGACCCGGCCGACGTGCACACCCCCGGCGTGTTCGTGCAGCGGGTGGTCGAGCTGACCCCCGAGCAGGCCGCCGACAAGCGGATCGAGAAGCGCACCGTGAAGGAGGCCAGCTGATGGGCTGGAGCAGGGACGACATGGCCGCGCGTGCCGCGGCCGAGCTGGAGGACGGCTCCTACGTCAACCTCGGCATCGGGCTGCCCACCAAGGTGCCCGACCACGTGCCCGACGGCGTCGAGCTGGTGCTGCAGTCGGAGAACGGGATCCTGGGCGTCGGGCCCTACCCGGTGGCCGGCACCGAGGACCCCGACCTGATCAACGCCGGCAAGGAGACCGTCACGCTGCGCCGCGGGGCGTCGTACTTCGACTCCGCCACGTCGTTCGCGATGATCCGCGGCGGCAAGGTCGACGCCGCGATCCTGGGCGGCATGCAGGTCGCCGGCAACGGCGACCTGGCCAACTGGATGGTCCCGGGCGCGATGGTCAAGGGCATGGGCGGCGCGATGGACCTGGTGCACGGCGCCCGCCGGGTCATCGTGCTGATGGAGCACACCGCCCGCGACGGCTCGGCCAAGCTGGTGCGCGAGTGCTCGCTGCCGCTGACCGGCAAGGCAGTGGTGCACCGGGTCATCACCGACCTCGGCGTCCTCGACGTGACCGGCACCGGCTTCCGGCTCGTCGAGCTCGCGCCCGGCGTGAGCGAGGACGAGGTGCGCGAGCACACCGACGCCGACCTCGAGGTCGCACTGGGCTGAGCCCGGCCACGAGGTGAGACGGCTCAGCAGCGGCGGGGCCACGCCCAGGCGTCGCCGCGGTGCAAGCTCCGCCGCGCGGGCACCCGGGTCTGCTCGGGTCAGCGGTGACCCAGCAACCGTCCGGCGCCCGCGCCCGGTTGCTGACGCACCGCCCACCCGGGTCGCTGAGGAAGTGGCGCCGGCTCGCTGGGGAAGTGGCGCCGGCTCGCCGAGGAAGTGGCGCCGGCTCGCGGTCGGATCTCGGCTCGGGTCAGTGGCGACGCTCGGCGATGAACGCCAGGCGGCGCAGCGTCTCGGTGTTGCGCCAGGCCAGCGGCACGTCGCGCAGCGGCTTGGGCACCAGCCTGCCCGGGCCGCTGCGGGCGTCCTCCTCGATGGTGACCCGGGTGCGGGTGCCGCCGTCGAGCGGCTCGAGGCGCAGCGTCACGCCGGCCTCGCCGCTGGGCCACGCCTTGGCGTGCACCCGCAGCAGCTCCACGGGGCGGCACTCCACGACCTCGGTCTCGTCGTCGAGCAGCAGCGGCCAGCTGCCCACCGAGTGGTGCAGGCGGGCGCCCACGGCGGGCCAGTCGTCGTCGACCTCGCGCATGCGCGAGGCGCCCACGACCCACAGCGGGTAGAGCCAGCCGTCGGCCAGCACCGCCCACACGTCGTGCGGCGGTGCGGAGATCTCCCTGGTGTTGGTGCTCACGAGATCTATCGTGACCACCATGGTGGCTGCGCAAACCGACCGCGGGGGTGAGCACCCCGCCGACCGGCACGACCTGATCCGGGTGCAGGGGGCGCGGGTCAACAACCTGCGCGACATCGACGTCGAAGTGCCCAAGCGGCGGCTGACGGTCTTCACCGGCGTGTCCGGGTCGGGCAAGAGCTCGCTGGTGCACGGCACCATCGCCGCGGAGTCGCAGCGGATGATCAACGAGACCTACAGCGCCTTCCTCCAGGGCTTCATGCCGAGCCTGGCGCGCCCCGACGTCGACGTCCTCGAGGGGCTCACCACGGCGATCGTCGTCGACCAGGAGCGGATGGGCGCCAACCCGCGCTCGACAGTCGGCACCGTCACCGACGCCAACGCCATGCTGCGCATCCTCTTCAGCCGCATCGGCGAGCCGCACGTCGGCCCGCCGGCGGCCTTCGCGTTCAACGTCCCCACCCGCACCGCCAGCGGTGTGATGAAGTCGCAGAAGGGCGGGAGCGAGCAGCGCACCGTGGTCCGCGAGGCGGTCTACCAGGGCGGCATGTGCCCGCGCTGCGACGGCACCGGGCGGGTCAGCGACATCGACCTGACCGCGCTGTACGACGACTCCCGCTCGCTGGCCGAGGGCGCCCTGACGGTGCCCGGCTTCAGCATGGACGGCTGGTACGGCCGGATCTTCAGCGGGGCGGGCCTGCCGATGGACAAGCCGATCGCCAGGTTCAGCGACGAGGAGCTCGACATGCTCCTGCACGCGCCGCCGACCAAGATCAAGGTCGACGGGGTCAACCTCACGTTCGAGGGGCTCATCCCCAAGATCCAGAAGTCGATGCTCTCCAAGGACCGCGAGGCGCTGCAGCCCCACGTGCGCCGCTTCGTGGAGCGCGCCGCCACCCAGCAGACCTGCCCGGAGTGCGGCGGCACCCGGCTGCGCCGCGAGGCGCTGTCGTCGCGGATCCGCGGCCGCAACATCGCCGAGCTCTGCGCGATGCAGATCAGCGACCTGGCCACGTGGCTGCGCGACCTCGACGAGCCCGGCGTCGCGCCGCTCGTCGGCAGCCTGCGCCACCTCGTCGACTCCTTCGAGGAGATCGGGCTGGGCTACCTCTCCCTCGACCGCCCCTCCGGGACCCTGTCGGGCGGGGAGGCCCAGCGCACCAAGATGATCCGCCACCTCGGCTCGTCGCTGACCGACGTCACCTACGTCTTCGACGAGCCGACGATCGGCCTGCACGCCCACGACGTCGAACGGATGAACCGGCTGCTGCTGCGCCTGCGCGACAAGGGCAACACGGTGCTGGTCGTCGAGCACAAGCCCGAGGCGATCGTGGTCGCCGACCACGTCGTCGACCTGGGGCCCGGTGCCGGCTCGCAGGGCGGCACCATCTGCTTCGAGGGCAGCGTCGAGGGGCTGCGGTCCAGCGGCACCGTCACCGGGCGCCACCTCGACGACCGGGCCCGGCTCAAGGACACCGTGCGGACCGCGACCGGCGTCATCGAGGTGCGCGGGGCCGCGACCCACAACCTGCGCGACGTCGACGTCGACATCCCGCTCGGGGTGCTGTGCGTGGTCACCGGGGTGGCGGGCTCCGGCAAGACCTCGCTGGTGCACGGCTCGGTCGCGGTGCGCGACGACGTGGTGGTCGTCGACCAGGGCCCGATCAGCGGGTCGCGGCGCAGCAACCCGGCGACGTACACGGGCCTGCTCGACCCGGTCCGCAAGGCTTTCGCCAAGGCCAACGGCGTCAAGCCGGCGCTGTTCAGCTCCAACTCCGAGGGGGCGTGCGGGGCCTGCAACGGCGCCGGGGTGATCTACACCGAGCTCGGCATCATGGAGACCGTCGAGTCCACCTGCGAGGAGTGCGAGGGCCGCCGCTTCGACCGCGCGGTGCTCGAGCACACCCTGGGCGGCCGCGACATCGCCGAGGTCCTGGCGATGTCGGTCGACGAGGCGGCCGGCTTCTTCGCCGAGGGGCCGGCGCGCACCCCGGCGGCCCTCGCCGTGCTCCAGCGCCTGGTCGACGTCGGGCTCGGCTACGTGCGCCTGGGCCAGCCGCTCCCCACGCTCTCGGGCGGCGAGCGGCAGCGCCTCAAGCTCGCGACCCACCTCAAGGACAGCAGCGGCGTGCTGGTGCTCGACGAGCCCACCAGCGGCCTGCACCTGGCCGACGTCGAGCAGCTGCTGGCGCTGCTCGACCGGCTCGTCGACGACGGACGCTCGGTCGTGGTCGTCGAGCACCACCAGGCCGTGATGGCCCACGCCGACTGGATCGTCGACCTCGGGCCCGGAGCCGGTCACGACGGCGGCCGGGTCGTCTTCGAGGGCTCCCCCGCCCAGCTGGTCGCCGACTCCGGCACGCTCACCGGCCGGCACCTCGCGGCGTACGTCGGCGGCGAGCCGGCTCGGCGCTGACCAGCCAGAACCCTTCCTGAGGGTGGTGGTCGGGCCCCGGTGCCCGGTGGCTTGATGGGAAGCGGGCGCGGTCCCACGCAGCAGCGGACCGCAACCGGACACGGGGGACCGCACCCACGGCCCGGCGGCAGCACGCCTGTCGCCGGGTCGAGTGCGGTGCCGGGCCCCCACCAGGGCAGGATCGCCCCCGTGGGCACCCTGGTCGTCGTCGCAATCGCGGCCGTGGCGATCTTCGCGCTGGCAGCCCTGGCCCAGGCCGCCAGCGGCTTCGGCTCGGCGCTGGTCGCGGTGCCCCTGCTCAGCTTCGTCGTCGGCCCCGGCGACGCACTCGTGGCCGCGACCCTCGCCGGGCTGGTCCTCACCGGCGGTGCCTGGCGCCGCGAGCACGGCCACACCGACGCGCCCGTCGTACGACGGCTGACCGCGGCGGGGGCCCTGGGGATGCCGGCCGGGCTGGCGGTGCTGCTGCTGGCCTCCGAGCGGGTGCTGACCACGGTGATCGCGGTGGTGCTGCTGCTCACCGTCGCGCTGCTGGCCGCGGGGGTGCGGCTGCCGACCGGCCGCCGGGCCCAGTGGGGCGCAGGCGTGACCAGCGGCGCGCTGCTGACCTCGACGGGCATGAACGGCCCGCCGCTGGTGCTGGTGCTGCGCGACGAGCCTCCGCACCGCTTCCGGGCCACCCTGCAGGCCACCTTCTGCCTGCAGGACGCGGTCGCGGTGGTCGCCTTCGTGGCCCTGGGACAGGTCGGGGCGCCGGTGCTGGTGGCGGCCGGGGCCGGGGTGCTCGGGATGCCGCTGGGCTGGCGCCTGGGCGACGCGGTCTTCCAGCGGCTCTCGCCGCAACGGTTCCGGGTGCTGGTGCTGGCCGGGCTGGTCGTCACGGGCGTCGTGGCCCTCGCCAAGGCGCTGGCCTGAGCGCGAGCCGGCGCCAGTTCCCCGCCGAGCCGGCGCGAGTTCCCCGCCGACCCGGCGCGAGTTCCCCGCCCAGCCGGCGCGAGTTCCCCGCCGACCCGGCGCGAGTTCCGGACGTCGGCTCCGTGTCCGGCGCCGTCGTCGTCTAGGTTCCGGGGTGTGAGCGCACAGGCCCCCTCCGCCGTCATCCTGGTCCGAGCCGAGAAGTTCGTCCCCAACCCCGCCACCGCGGCCGACAACGCCTTCCAGGCCGACGTGCCGCCGGGCCAGAGCGACGCCGAGACCTCGGCGGCGGCGCTGGCCGAGATGGACGCGGTCGCCGAGACGCTGCGCGAGGCCGGGGTGCGCGTGCACGTCTTCGCCGACAGCGACCACACCCGCCCCGACAGCGTCTTCCCCAACAACTGGCTCTCCACCCACGCCGGCGGCCAGGTCGCGGTCTACCCGATGTACGCCTCCAACCGGCGCCACGAGCGGCGCTCCGACGTCCTGGAGATGCTCAAGTCGTCCTACCGGGTGCAGACGATCGTCGACTACTCCGGGCTCGAGCCCGACGGCATCTTCCTCGAGGGCACCGGCGCGATGGTGCTCGACCACGTCTCGCGGGTCGCCTACACCGCGGTCTCGCACCGCGCCGACACCCACGTGCTCGAGCGCTTCTGCACCGACTTCGGCTACGAGCCGATGGCCTTCGACGCCGTCGACTCCGCCGGCGTGCCGGTCTACCACACCAACGTGATGGCCTGCATCGGCACCGACGTGGCCCTCTTCGCCCTCGAGATGATCCCCGACGAGGTGCGCCGCGAGGCGGTGCGCGAGCGGCTGACGGTCAACGGGCGCCGGGTCGTGGAGCTGACCGAGGAGCAGGTGCGCGAGTTCGCCGGCAACGCCGTCGAGCTGTGCGGCCGCACGCCCGACGGCCGGCGCCGCTACATCATGGTGATGTCGGCGCGGGCCCGGCGCAGCCTGCGCGCCGACCAGGTCGCGGCCATCGAGGAGTCGTGCGAGATCGTCGCGGTGGAGATCCCGACGATCGAGCTGGCCGGCGGCTCGGTGCGCTGCATGATCGCGGGGGTCCACCTCGACCGCCGTCGCCCCGGCCTCGAGCCCGAGCGCACCCCGGCGGTCGAGGCGATCGACGAGGACCCGCACACCCCCGACGGCCGCGACGTCGCCGGCGACGACTGATCAGCCGGTGATGGCGTCGACGGCGCGCCCGGCAGCGGCCAGCGCCCCCTCGACGTGCCCGGCGTACGACGTCGCGGTCTCGGTCGAGGCCCAGTGCAGGCGGCCGTCCAGCGCCGGCGCGCTCAGCAGCGGGTGGCCGTAGCGGGAGTGGTCGGCCGGCCGTGCGGCCGCGTCGGCCGGGCTGGTCCACCGTTCGCGGCTCCAGTCGGCGATGGTGAGGCTGCGGGGCTCGGCGCCGCGCGGGCCGAAGAGACGCCCGAGCTGGGCCCGCACCTGCGCCTCGGCGTCGGGACCCAGCAGCGCCGCGGGGGCGAACCCGAAGATCGCCGCGGGGTCGCCACCGGGGCCGGACAGGTCGTGCACCTCCTGGAGCGGCCCGAGCCGGCTGGCCGCGGCGCCGGCCAGCCCGGCGTGGCGCCAGAACGGCTCGTCGTAGACAGCCACGACCTTCGCGACCTGGCCCATCCACACCGGCACCGTCGCCGCCAGGCGCGCCACCGCCCCGGGCAGGTCGGGCAGGTCCACGGTGTCGACCGCGACCGACGGGGGCAGCGCGAGCACCACGTGGCGGGCCCGCCACCTCCGGCCGCGCGCGCCGACCTCGAGCCGGCCCTCGGCACCCACGACGACGCGGTCGACGGGGTGCTCGAGCAGCAGGCTGCCGGCCGGCAGCCGACGGGCCAGGGCGTCGGTGAGACCGGCCGCACCGCCGACGTAGCGGTGCGCGGGCACGTCGATGAGGTTGCCGGGGTGGCGCAGCACCCCGCCCCGGTCCTCCACGACCGTGTCGCCGGCCAGGTGCTGGGCGTACGTCGCCACGCCGAGGCGGCGGGCCAGCGCCAGCACGCGCGCCTCGCCGTCCCAGCCCCACGATGCCCCCAGGTCCAGGCCCTCGGGCGTGCTCAGCAGCCGGCCACCGGTGCGGGAGCGGGCCTCGAGGACCACCACGTCGGACCCGGCGCCGGCCAGCGTCTCGGCGGCGGCCAGCCCGCTGATGCCTGCTCCGACCACCACGACGTCGGTCTCCTGCGTCTCGCTCACCCCGTGAGTCTCCCCGGGACGTGCGGACGGCCACTGGCCGGGGCTGGCCGCAGATGCCCCGGATGGGGCATGGCCGGGCGGTGCCTCCGGGCGTAGCGTGCGGTCATGGACGGCGCAGCACCCGTCGTGCTCGGCCCCGAGGACGGCGACATCTCACCCGAGGGCCGGGTCCGGGACCGCTTCCTGCTGGAGGCGCACCAGACCGGCGGCCGCTTCGCGCTCGTGGAGCACCGCTTCGAGCCGCACTCGTTGGCCGCGCCGATGCACCGGCACTCCCGCGAGGACGAGTACACCTACGTCGTGCGGGGCCGGATCGGCGCGATCACCGACGGCCGCGAGGTGCTCGCCGAGGCCGGCGACCTGGTGCACAAGCCGCGCGGGCAGTGGCACACGTTCTGGAACCCCGGCGACGAGGAGGCGCGCGTGCTCGAGCTGATCTCGCCGGGCGGCTTCGAGCAGCTCTTCCGCTGGATGATGACCCACCCGGTCGAGGACCCCGCCGAGCTGGCGGTCGAGGGGGCGTCGTACGGCGCGGAGATCGACATGGAGGCGACCACGAGGCTGCTGCAGGAGCACGCGGGCGAGTTCGACTTCTGAGGACGACCAGGCACCTGGGGAGGACGGGCGTGGAGGAGCTGGACGCGGGGGAGTGCTGGCGGCTGCTGGGCGAGGCCGCGGTCGGCCGGCTGGCGTGGTGCGAGGCCGACGGGCCGGTGCTGATCCCGGTCAACCACGCCGTGGCCGACGGCGTCCTGCTGCTGCGCACCGCCCCCTGGACCTCGTTGGTGACCCACGTCGACGACAGCCCGGTCGCCTACGAGGTCGACGGCAGCGACCCGGGGACCCGCACCGGCTGGAGCGTGCTGGTGCGCGGGCGCGCCGAGGTGTCGTACGCCGCCGACCGCCACGCGAGCGACTCGCACGCCCCCGATCCTTGGCCCGACCCGTGGCCCGACCGCTCGCACGCCGCCCTGGTGCGCATCCACCCCGACGAGGTCACCGGACGCCGCCTCACCCGCTGACCCGGCACATATCTCCCACCGACCCGGCGCGAACTTCGCGCCGACCCGGCGCGTACCCGCGCCCCGGCACCCTGCCGGATCCGCCCGGGCCCCCTCTCTGGGATGCTTGCCCGTCGTGTGCGCAGGCTAGAGCGGGCCGGAGCGGGGCCGGGGCAGGTCGAGGAGGACGAGGCAGTGAGCGAGATCGCGAGCGAGCTCGCCCGGGTCAAGGGCGCCTTCGCCCAGCCCACGCTGACCCTGCTGCACCAGCGCCAGGCGCCGGTGGTCATCACGATCTTCCGGGCCGTCTTCGGCCGCGACAACCGGCCGGTGCCCACCGCCCGGCTGCACGCGCAGGTCGAGGAGCAGCTCGCCCAGATCCGCCAGGCCGGCGAGGTCGAGGTGCCCAACGGCAGCGTGCGCGACCTGTGCCACCGCTGGATGCGCGGGCAGTGGCTGGTGCGCTCGCTCGACGAGCGCGGCCAGGAGGTCTACACGCTGACCTCGCACGCCCAGCAGGCGCTCCAGCTGGTCAAGAACCTCACCCGCGACCGCGCGACGCTCAGCGAGCACCGCATCGCCACCCTCCTGGGCACGGTGCGCCGCTTCAACGCCGAGGCCAACCCCGACCGCACCGCGCGCGTGAGCATCCTCAACGGCGAGATCGCGCGGTTGCAGGCCGAGCGCGACCGGCTCGTCGACGGCGCCGAGATGCCCAGCCCGACCGAGGACTACATGCTCGAGGGCTTCACCGAGCTGCTCTCGCTGGTCTCGGCGCTGCCCAGCGACTTCGCGCGCGTCGAGGAGCGCTTCACCCAGATCCGTGGCGAGATCCTGGCCGCCTTCCGGGCCGAGGACCGTCCGGCCGGCGAGGTGATCGACGACTACCTGGCCCGCGCCGACGCGCTGATGACCGCCACCCAGGAGGGCCGGGCGTTCGAGGGTGCCTTCGCCCTGCTGCGCGACGACGCGCTGGTCACCCGGCTGCGCGAGGACCTGGGCGCGCTGCTCGACCACCCTCTCTCCGACCGGCTGCTGGGGGAGGCCGAGCGCGCCGAGCTGCGCGGCACCGTGCGCCTGGTCCGCGAGGGCCTCGACCGGGTGCTCTCGCAGCGCTCGCGGGTCACCGCGACCCTCAAGGAGTACATCGTCTCCCACGACGCCGTGCGCGACCGCCAGCTCGAGCAGACGCTGCGCCAGGTCGAGTCCGAGCTGATGACCTGGATGGCGGCCACGGGGCCGCGCGCCACCCACGACGTGCCCCTGCTGCCGGCCCGGGTCACCCTCGACCACCTGCGCGAGCGCTTCCACGACCAGGCAGACGACGTGCTGCCCGACCGCATCACCACCGCCGACCCCGACGACGCGCCCCCGGTCTCGCTCGACGAGCTGCTCGCCCAGGGCGGCCCGCAGCTCTCGGTGCTGCGCGGGCGCCTCGACGAGGCGCTGGCCGACCTGGTGCCGGCGGGCTCGCTGGGCGAGGTCTTCGACTCCCTCGACCCCGCCCTGCGCCGGCCCGTGGAGATCTTCGGCCTGCTGCACCTGGCCGCCAACCGCGGCTGGCACAGCGACCAGGGCCTCGAGGCGTACGCCGCCGTGCGCCCCGACGGCTCGACGCGCACCTTCACGGTGCCGCGCACCCCGCTGCCCGACCCCGACCTCGAGAGCGAGCACCACCGATGAGCACCTACCTCGAGCACGACCCGGGCGACGTCGAGGCGCTGGGCGAGGAGGACCTCGAGGCAGGCTCGGTCTCCCTCTTCGAGGGCGACGAGGGCGGTCTCGACCTCGGCCAGCGCCACGCCCTGGTGACCCTGCTCAAGCAGCGCTTCATCTCGGCCCGCACCCACCCGCGCGACTGGGCGGTGCTGGTGGAGCACGAGCGGCTGCTGCGCTCGCGCCTCAACGACCTGTTCCTCGACCTGGCCGTCGACCGCTCCCGCGAGGTGGCCTGGAAGCGCCAGGCGATCTCCGAGACCGGCAGCCGCTTCCCGACGCTGCTCTACGACGCCGCCTGGTCGCGCGAGGAGACGCTGGTGCTGATCCACCTGCGCGACCGGCTGCGCAGCGGCCTGGCCGGCGGCGAGACCCGGGTGCACGTGGACCGCGAGGACGTCGTCGACTACGTCGCCAGCTTCCGCCCCGCCCACGCCACCGACGAGTCCGGCGACGAGAAGCGGGCCCGCAACGCGGTCGCCAGCATCGTCAAGGCGGGCCTGCTGATCGGCGCGGTCGGCGACGACCGCTACGAGGTCAGCGAGGCCGTCGAGCCGCTGCTGCCGCTCGAGGTGCTCCAGCAGCTGCTCGAGTCGCTGCAGCGCGCCAACAGCGGCGAGCAGGCCGCCGACGACGAGACCCCCGACTCCGACCTCTTCGAGCCCGACGCCCCGAGCAACGCCACCACCGGAGGCCAGTGAGCATGTCCATCGACGAGACCGAGCAGCTCGACGAGAGCACCGGTGGCCTGTTCGAGCACCAGCTGGTCGCCACCCCCGGCGACGACACGATGCAGTGGCGCGCCGGGCTGCTGCAGATGGTCAACTGGGGCGGCTTCGCCGGCCTGACCACGGTGCCGCTGGGCGGCGACGCGACGATGATCTCGGGTGCCTCCGGCGTCGGGAAGTCCACCATCCTCGACGCCTACACCGCGCTGATGATGCCCTCGGACACCAAGTTCAACGGCGCCTCCAACGACGCGGTCAGCGGCCGCGCGCGCGGCGTGGGCCAGCGCAACCTGCTGTCCTACCTGCGCGGCGCCGTCGACGTGGTCGACGACCCGCGCACCGGCCGGCCGGTCGAGAAGCTGCTGCGCGGGCGCGGCGTCGACACCTGGGGCGCGGTCGCGATGACGTTCGTCAACGACCGCGGCGGCTCCTTCACCGCGCTGCGCACCTACTACGTGCCGCGTCGCGCGACCCGCTCCAGCGAGGTCCAGATGCAGCTGGTCAGCCACGAGGGGCCGCTCGACCTGGCCTCCCTCGAGGTCGCGGTCGCGGAGCGCTTCCACGCCAACACCCTCAAGAAGCTCTACCCCGGGGTGCGGGTGCACCGCACCTACGCCGAGTACGCCGAGGTGCTGCACGCCCGGCTCGGCATCGGGGCCGGTGGCGACGGCGCCAAGGCGCTGCGGCTGCTGGCGCGCATCCAGGCGGGCAACCAGGTGCGCAGCGTCGACGAGCTCTACAAGGACATGGTGCTCGAGCGCCCCGCGACGTACGCCGCCGCCGACCGCGCCATCGAGCACTTCGACGACCTCGACGCCGCGCACGCCGCGATGCGCACAGAGGAGGAGAAGCTGGCGCTCCTCGAGCCGGTCACCGGCCTGCAGGAGCGCCGCGTGGCCGCGGCGCACCGGCTCGCGCAGCTGGACTCCTACGGCGTCACCGCGCCGGGCGACACCCCGCTGCGGCTGTGGCTGCTGCGCACCCACCGGCGCCTGATCGAGGCCGCGGTCGAGCGCAACCGCGACGAGCGGGCCGCCACCTCCGAGGCGCTGGCCGGCGCCCGGTCGGCCGAGGCCGCGCTGGTCGCGGACCTCGAGGCCGCCAAGGACGCCCACCGCGACGCCGGCGGCGGGGACCTCCAGGCGCTGGCCGCGCAGGTCGAGCACGAGCGGGCCATCCGCGAGGAGCGGGCCGCGCGGCTGGCCGAGCTCGAGGAGCGGGTCTACCCGCTGGTCGGGCAGGACGACGCGCCCGACCTCGACTCGGCCCTCGACTCGGCCGAGGGCTTCGCAGCGCTGCAGCTGCACGCCCGCAAGCAGCTCGCCGCCGGCGACGACGCCCGTGCCCGGCTGCGCGCCGAGCGTGACGAGGTGCGCGACCAGCTGGTGCCGCTGAAGGAGGAGCAGGCCGCGCTGCGGCGCGAGCGGGCCTCGCTCGAGAGCCGCGCCGGCCGGGTGCCGTCGTACCTGCACGAGCTGCGCGCCGAGGTCGCCCGGGCCGCGGGCATGTCGCCCGAGGAGCTGCCCTACGTCGCCGAGCTGCTCGACGTGGCGCCCGAGGAGTCGCGCTGGCGCACCGCCATCGAGACCGTGCTGGGCGGCACCGCCCGCACGATGCTGGTGCCCCTCGACCGGCTCGCGCACTTCTCCTCGGCGATCGACGGGCTGCGCCTGCGCACCCGCTTCACCTTCCAGGGCGTCGAGCTCGACCTGCCCGGCACGGGCCCCTCCGACCCCGAGCGGGTCGCGGGCAAGCTGCTCTTCAAGGACTCGCCGTTCTCGGGCTGGGTGCAGCAGCACGTCGCGGAGCCGTCCCGCAACGCCTACTGCGTGGAGACCGCGGCGGGGCTCGACGGCCCCGGCTTCCGGGTCACCGAGGCCGGGCAGACCCGCAACGGCCGCCGCGGCGCCCACGGCCGCGGCGAGCAGCGCAGCATCATCGGCTTCTCCGGCGAGGAGGCCGTCGAGGAGGTCGACGCCCAGCTGGCCCGCCTCGAGCGGCAGATGCTCGAGGTCGACGACCGGCTCGCCGCGCTGGACCGCCGCGCCGGAGTGCTGGAGCAGCAGCGCTCGGCGTACGACGCCGTGGCGATGGTGCGCCACGACGACGTCGACGTGACCGGCTGCGACCGGCGCATCGCCGAGCTCGAGCAGCGCCGCGAGGCGATCCTGACCGCCGACGACCGGCTGCAGGTGCTGCAGGAGCAGATCGACGACCTGACCGCGCGCCTCGACACCACCCGCCAGCAGCGCTTCGCCCTCGAGCAGCAGCAGCGGGCGCTGGGCTCGCGGCACGGCGAGCTCGTCGAGGCCGAGGACCACGTCAACGACCGCCTCGACGCCACCCCGCGGCCCGAGGGCCCGGGCAGCACCGGGCTCACCGACGAGCAGGAGGTCGCGCTGGGCGCCGAGCTCGCCGCGGCCGCCGCCCCCGCCGACCCCGACGACCTCGACCGGTTCGCCGAGAACGCCAAGCGGCTCGAGGCCCGCCTGCACGCCGCCGTCGCCGACGCGACCGCCGAGGTGCAGCGGGTCGAGGACGACCTGGCGGCCGTGTTCCGCCAGTACAAGTCGCGCTGGGACTCGCCCAACCTCGGCGCCACTGCCGACTCCTACCCCGACTACGAGCGCATCCTCGAGGAGATCCGGGGCAAGGGCCTGGCCGACCGCCGCTCGGAGTGGCGGCGACGCCTGACCGAGTGGAGCGGGCAGGACCTGGTGCCGCTGGTGGGCGCGATGGCCGCCTCGGTCGAGGAGATCGAGGACCGGCTGGTGCCGATCAACGCGATCCTGCGCCGGCTGGAGTTCGGCGGCGCCGGCGACCGGCTGCGGATCAAGCTGCGACGCCTCTCGCCGGTGCACGTGCAGTCGTTCATGAAGGACCTGCGGGCGCTGTCGGCGGGCAGCGGGTCCACGGCCCCGCTCGAGGAGGCCGACCTCGAGCGCCGCTTCGCCGAGCTGAGCCGCTTCATGGAGCAGCTGCGCCCGCAGGCCCCCGGCGGGGCCCCCACCGACCGCGACCGGCTGCTCGACGTACGCCGCCACGTCGAGGTCAGCGCCGAGCGCTACGACCACCTCAGCGGCGAGCTGCGCGCGACGTACCGGACGCTGGGGGAGAAGAGCGGCGGCGAGAGCCAGGAGCTGGTGGCCTTCATCGTCGGCTCCGCGCTGCGCTTCCGCCTCGGTGACGAGATGCGCTCGCGGCCGCGCTTCGCGCCGGTCTTCCTCGACGAGGGCTTCGTCAAGGCAGACTCGGAGTTCGCCGGGAGGGCGGTGCGGGCCTGGAAGGGCCTGGGCTTCCAGCTGGTGATCGGCGTGCCGCTCGACAAGGTCACCGGTCTCGAGCCGCACATGGACGAGCTGCTCGCCATCACCAAGAACGCGACCACGCACCAGGCGTGGATCACCCCGATCACCGACGCCGCCACGGCCCGGGGGAGCGCCGCGAGCGACGCCTGAGGCCCCGGTCCGCCGCCGGGAGGGCCGATCGCGGCCTCAGTCGGCCATCGTGACGACCGACAGCGGGAGGCCCTCGATGGCGTGGGCCGACCCGGAGGTCCGCCAGCCCTCGGGCAGCAGGTCGCCGCACACGTGGTGGCCGCTGTTGCTGGACAGGATGCGGCCGTCGTCGTTGACCACGGCGAGCCGGGCCCGCGCGGCGCACAGCGGGGGGAGCAGCAGCTGCTCGGCGCGAGGCACGGCGATGTCGGCGCCGACGACGCCGGCGAACCGGCCGCCGGTCGTGATCGGGGTGGTGAAGGTGAGGGTGTACTCCTCGGTGCACAGGTAGTCGACGTAGGGGCCGGTCACGTGCGGGTGGCCCGAGTCGCGCGGCACGACGTACCAGGGGAGCGACTCGTAGTCGTAGAAACCGATGCCCTGCGGCTCCGAGTGCGTGACCAGCCGCTGGACCCGCCCCTCGGCGTCGGCCGCGAACCACTCCAACCAGTAGGCGGCGTCCTCGAGCAGGCCGACGGCCGCGACGAAGCCGGCGCCCTGCACCGGGTGCGCCGGGTCGCCGAGGACCGGCTGCACCAGCCGCTCGACGGCACCGAGGTGGCTGCGGCGCGGGGTCGCCTCGGTCTCGAGGGCGGTGGTGAGCTCGGCGGCGACGCGACCGGTCAGCTCGAAGGCGTGCCGGGCGAGGTCCTGGACGGCGGCGCGCACCTGGGCGAGCTCGGCGGCGGAGGGCTGCTGGGTCATGGGCGGTGCTCCCGGAGTCGGTAGTCGATCAGGCGCGCGGTCGAGTCGGCGACCCGCCCCTCCGCGGCCTCGCGGGCCGCCGGGGGGTCGCGACGCTCGATCGCGGAGACGACGGCACGGCAGCTGTCGACGAGCTGGGCGTGGCTGGTGTCGTCGCCGAGGGCGATCCACAGCAGGGTGCCGAACTCCGCCTGCAGCCGCACCTCCTCGTGGTAGAGCCCCGGGGACTGCGAGGCGGCCGCCATCTCGATGTGGAACTGCGCGTCGGCGCGGCGCCGGGCGTCGGGGGTCTCGGCGCTGGCCAGGACCTCCGCGACCCGGCTCAGCCGGTCGACGTCCTCGCTGCTCGAGCGCCGGGCGGCGAGGGCTGCGCTCGCGCCGCTGATGGCGGCGTACACGTCACCGAGGTCGCGCAGCTCGCTGAGCGCGAAGCCGTCGAGCCGTCGCCGGGCGAGCTGGACGATGCCGTCCTCGGGGGTCCGGACGAAGCTGCCGCCCCCGCGCCCCCTCCGCGTCTCGATCAGCCCCTCGCCGCGCAGCACCGAGAGGGCCTCGCGGACCGTGACGGTCGAGACCCCGAAGATGCTCGCGAGGTCGGTCTCCCCGGGCAGCTGCTCGGCGTCGGGGAGGAGCCCCAGGGCGATGGCGTCGGTGAGCCGGCGCACGACGAGCGCGGAGCGGCTCATCGACTCCAGCGGCGAGAAGACCGCCGCCGACGCACGCCCGTAGAACGGCACCGCCACGTCGAGCACTCCCTCTCGTGTTTCCGCCCGATGACATTTCGGGTCCATCCTGCCCGAACTCTTGTAACTATGAACTATGAAGTCATATGTTTCGAGAACTCCTCGGCGTTCGACGAAAGGCAGCTGCGATGACCGTCCCCACCAGCGCTCCCGCGGAGGTGCGGTCCGCAGCCGGCACGCAGCCCGCGATCTCGCTGCGCGGCCTGCGCAAGACCTTCGGTGAGGTCGCCGCCGTCGACGGGGTCGACCTCGACATCGACGACGGCGAGTTCTTCTCGATGCTCGGGCCGTCGGGCTCGGGCAAGACCACGGTGCTGCGCCTGATCGCGGGCTTCGAGTCCGTCACGGCCGGGACGGTGGAGCTCGACGGCGTCGACGTGACCCGGGCGGCGCCCTTCGAGCGCGAGGTGCACACGGTCTTCCAGGACTACGCGCTCTTCCCGCACATGAGCGTGCTCGACAACGTCGCCTACGGCCTGCGGGTGCGCAAGATGGGCAAGCGCGACCGACGGGAGCGGGCCCGGCAGGCGCTGGAGACCGTGCGGCTCGACCACCTCGGCGACCGCAGCCCGGCCCAGCTGTCGGGGGGCCAGCGCCAGCGCGTCGCCCTCGCGCGGGCCGTGGTCCTGCAGCCGCGGGTGCTGCTGCTCGACGAGCCGCTCGGCGCCCTCGACCTGAAGCTGCGCGAGCAGATGCAGGTCGAGCTCAAGCAGCTGCAGCGCGACCTCGGCATCACCTTCGTCTTCGTCACCCACGACCAGGAGGAGGCCCTGACGCTGAGCGACCGGATCGCGGTCTTCGACCAGGGCCGGATCCAGCAGCTGGGCACGCCGCGCGAGATCTACGAGCACCCCACGTCGGCGTACGTCGCGGGCTTCGTCGGGACCACCAACCTGCTCGACACGGAGACCTCGCAGCGCCTCCTCGGGGTGCGTGGTGACCACGCCGTGCGACCCGAGCGGCTGCACCTCTCGCCCGTGGGCGAGCACACCGACGTCTCGGCAGACGAGGTCCGCCTCGAGGCCGCGGTGGTCGAGAGCATCTACCTCGGGACCGGGCACCGCGTGCACCTGCGCACCGAGGAGGGCCTCGAGCTCGTCGTCCTCGAGCAGGCCGCCGGAGCGCTCGACACCCGCGGCCACCGGGGCGACACCGTGACCGTGCGGTTCGCCCGCGCCGACGTCGTGCCCCTCTCCACGTCCACCTGACCCCGACCTCCACCGCTGCGACCGCGCAGCGGAGCCCCACCCCACCCCCTCACAGAGAGCGACACCCCACATGAACTCCCACTTCCGACGCGGCCGTCTCGCCGCGACCTGTCTGTCCCTCATGGCGGTCACGGTCCTGACCGCCTGCGGTGCCGGTGACGACGACAAGACGACCGAGGCGGTCGAGGAGCTCGGCGAGATGGAGGGGCAGGTCTCCATCCTGGCCTGGCCGGGCTACGTCGAGGACGGGAGCAACGATCCCGACGTCGACTGGGTCTCGGCCTTCGAGGAGGAGACCGGGTGCCAGGTGACCAGCAAGGTCTACGGCACCTCCGACGAGGCGCTGAACCTCGCCAAGTCCGGTGAGTACGACGTCATCGCGGCCTCGGGCGACCTGTCGCTGCGCCTCATCAGCTCCGGCGAGGCGCAGGAGGTCAACACCGACCTGGTGCCCAACTACGACCAGGTCTTCGACTTCCTCAAGGACAGCGAGTGGAACACCCTCGACGGGGTCAACTACGGGGTCCCGCACGGCTACGGCGCCAACCTGCTCATGTACAACGAGAAGAGCTTCGACACCGCCCCGACCTCGTGGGGGGCCGTCTTCGAGGAGGAGGAGCTCGAGCGCAACGCGGGCAAGGTGACCGCCTACGACTCGCCGATCTACATCGCCGACGCCGCGCTGTACCTGATGAAGACCCAGCCCGAGCTGGGGATCGAGAACCCCTACGCGCTCGACCAGGAGCAGCTCGACGCCTCGGTGGAGCTGCTCAAGCAGCAGCGTGAGTACGTCGGGGAGTACTGGTCGGACTACCTCAAGGAGATCCAGGCCTTCGAGACCGGCAACTCGGTGGTCGGCACCACGTGGCAGGTCATCAAGAACAACATCTCGAACAAGGACGTCGCCGTCACGCTGCCCGAGGAGGGCGCCACCGCCTGGAACGACACCTGGATGCTGTCCTCGCAGGCCGAGAACCCGAACTGCTCCTACGCCTGGATGGACTACATCCTCAGCCCCGAGGCCAACGCCCAGGCGACCGAGTACTTCGGGGAGGCGCCGAACAGCCCGGCCGCCTGCGAAGAGACGACCAACCCCGAGCACTGCGACATCTTCCACGCCGGTGACGAGGAGTACGCCGAGCAGCTGTGGTTCTGGCGCACGCCGATCAAGGACTGCCTCGACGGCCGCGACGTCGAGTGCACCGACTACGCCGACTGGACCCAGGCCTGGACGGAGATCAAGGGCTGAGCATGGCCGCCACCTCCCACGTCACCGAGACCGGTCCCGGCTCCTGCACCGTCGCCCCTGGCTGCGCCTGGCGCTGCTGCTCTCGGCCCCGCTCGCGTGGATGCTGCTGGTCTACGTGCTGGCACTGGCGGCGCTGCTGATCACCTCGCTCTGGTCGGTGGACAGCCTGACCAGCGAGATCGACCGGTCGTGGACGTTGGAGAACTTCCGGACCCTGGTGGAGAACGAGGTCTACCGCAACGTCACCCTCCGCACCCTGGGCGTGGCCCTGGCGGTCACGGTCGTCGACGTCACGATCGCGCTGCCCATCGCCTTCTACATGGCCAAGGTCGCGACACCGCGGGTGCGCAACATGCTCGTCGTCGCCGTCCTCACCCCGCTGTGGGCCAGCTACCTGGTCAAGGCCTTCTCCTGGCGCGTGGTGCTGTCCGAGGGCGGGCTGGCCGAGTGGAGCGGCATCGGCTCGCCGGGCTACGGGCTGACCGCCGTCGTGATCACCCAGTCCTACATCTGGCTGCCCTACGTCATCCTCCCGGTCTTCGCCGCCCTCGACCGGGTGCCCGACTCCATGCTCGAGGCGGCGGGGGACCTCGGTGCCCCCACCGGGATGGTCCTGCGCACGATCGTGCTGCCGCTGCTCGTGCCGGGCATCGTGGCCGGGGCCATCTTCAGCTTCTCGCTGACCATGGGCGACTACATCACCGTCAACATCGTGGGCGGGGCCAGCCAGATGCTCGGCAACCTCGTCTTCGTCAACGCGGGCGCCGCCAACAACCTGCCCCTGGCGGCCGCCATCGCGATGATCCCCATCGTGGTGACGCTGGTCCTGCTGGCCGCCATCCGCCGCACGGGTGCCCTGGAGAACCTCTGATGAACTTGAGCCTCGCCGCCCGCCGCACCCTGGCCGGGGTCACCGTGGGCGTCCTCGCCCTGATCTACCTGCCGCTGTTCGTGGTGCTGGTGAACTCGGTGAACCCGAGCCAGACCATGACCTGGCCGCCGAGCGGGGTGACCTTCGAGTGGTGGCGTCGTGCGGGCCAGAGCGCCGGGGCGCGCGAGGCGCTGCTGACCAGCGTGCAGGTGGCGCTCATCGCGACGGCCATCGCCCTGGTGCTCGGCACCCTGCTGGCCATGGCGCTGCAGCGCTACTCCTTCTTCGGCAAGCACTCCGTCAACCTGCTGGTGATCCTGCCGATCGCCCTCCCGGGCGTGGTGACGGGCATCGCGCTCAACAACGGCTTCCGGGGGATCCTCGGCATCGACCTGTCGCTGTGGACCATCGTGGTCGCGCACGCCACCTTCTGCATCGTCACCGTCTTCAACAACGTGCAGGCCCGCCTGCGCCGGTTGGGCACCAGCCTCGAGGAGGCCTCCGCCGACCTCGGCGCCGGCGTCTTCACCACCTTCCGCCTGGTGACGCTGCCGCAGATGCGCTCGGCGCTGCTGGCCGGCGGGATGCTCGCCTTCGCCCTGAGCTTCGACGAGATCATCGTGACCACGTTCACCGCCGGTGGCGGTGCCAACACCCTGCCGATCTGGATCCTCAACAACATGTTCCGGCCCAACCAGGCGCCGGTGGTCAACGTCGTGGCCGTGGTCCTGATCGTGGTCTCCATCGTCCCTGTCTGGTTCGCCCAGCGGCTGTCGAACGACGTCGACCCCAGCCGCTGACCCCACCGTCGACCCCACCGTCGACCCCACACCGCACCGTCCCCGAGGAGAGAGCCATGATCGAGTACGCCGTCCGCAACCCCGCCACCGGTGAGCTGGTGGAGACCTTCGAGGCAGCCACCGACAGCGAGGTCGCGGCCGCGGTCGACGCCGCTGCCGCGGCGTACGCGTCGTGGGGGAGGGCCTCCACGGTGGCCGACCGGACAGCACTGCTGCACCGGGTGGCGACGCTGCACCGCGAGCGCCGCGACGAGCTGGCGCGGACCATGATCGAGGAGATGGGCAAGCCGCAGGCCGACGCCGACGGCGAGGTGGACTTCGCCGCCGACATCTACGACTACTACGCCACCCACGCTGCGGACTTCCTCGAGGACGAGGTGATCGAGCTGGGCGCCGGCGAGGGCACCGCCCTGGTGCGCCGCGGGCCCGTCGGGGTGCTGCTCGGGATCATGCCGTGGAACTTCCCGGCCTACCAGGTCGCCCGCTTCGTCGCCCCCAACCTCGCCCTGGGCAACACCATCGTGCTCAAGCACGCACCCCAGTGCCCGCGCTCGGCCGCGCTGCTGCAGCAGGTCTTCCGCGACGCCGGTTTCCCCGACGGCGCCTACGTCAACGTGTACGCCACCCACGAGCAGGTGGAGGGGATCATCGCCGACCCGCGGGTCCAGGGCGTCTCCCTGACCGGCTCCGAGCGGGCCGGTGCGGCGGTCGCGGAGCTCGCCGGCCGGCACCTGAAGAAGGTGGTCCTCGAGCTCGGGGGCTCCGACCCGTTCGTGGTGCTCGGCTCCGCCGACCTCGATGCCACCGTCGAGGCCGCGGTGGCGGCCCGGCTGGAGAACACCGGCCAGGCGTGCAACGCCGGCAAGCGGTTCATCGTGGTCGACGAGCTCTACGACGACTTCGTCGCCCGCTTCGGCGAGGCGCTGCTCGCGGCCTCGCCCGACGCGCCGCTGTCCTCCGAGACCGCCGCGGAGCGCCTGGCCCAGCAGGTGGGCGCCGCGGTCGACGGCGGGGCCGTCCTGTCGAGCGCCGGCGAGCGCGCCGGGGCGTTCCACCCGGCGGGGGTCCTCACCGAGGTGGCCCCCGACAACCCGGCGTACCGGGAGGAGCTCTTCGGCCCGGTGGCGATGGTCTTCCGGGCCGCCGACGAGGACGACGCGGTCCGCCTGGCCAACGACACCCCGTACGGGCTGGGCTCCTACGTGTTCTCCGACGACCCGGACCAGGCGCAGCGGGTCGCGGACCGGATCGAGGCGGGCATGGTCTTCGTCAACGGGGTCGGGCTCGACGCCGCCGAGCTGCCGTTCGGTGGCGTGAAGCGGTCCGGGTTCGGACGCGAGCTGGGTCGCTACGGCATGGAGGAGTTCGTCAACAAGAAGCTGATCCGGACCGTGGGCTGAGCGCGGTGTGGCCGGGCGGCCCGGCGGGCATGCTCGACGCATGACCTCCGGCGACGCCCCGCCCGTCCACACCACCGCGTTCGTGCTCTCGGGCGGCGGCAGCCTGGGCGCGGTCCAGGTCGGGATGCTCCAGGCGCTGGCCGCTGCCGGGATCGAGCCGGACCTGCTGATCGGCACCTCGGCCGGTGGTCTCAACGCCACCTGGGTGGGTGCGCGGGGCACGTCGCCGGAGTCCCTGGACGAGCTGGCCCGGGTGTGGACCGGGCTGCACCGGCGCGACGTCTTCCCGTTCCGCCCGCTGCAGGTGCTCGGGGCGCTGCTGGGGCGACGTCGCGGACTGTTCCCCGGCGAGGCGCTGGGCGACCTGGTCGAGGAGCGGGCCGGCATCGAGGACCTCGGCCAGGCACGGATCCCCGTGCACCTGCTGGCCACCGACCTGCTCACCGGCTCCGACGTGCTGCTCTCGTCGGGCCCGGTGCGCGCGGCGGCCCGCGCCACGGCCGCGATCCCGGGGGTGCTGCCCCCGGTGCACCTCGACGGCCGGTGGCTCGTCGACGGGGCCATCGCCACCCGGGCCGGGGTCTCGCACGCGGTCGAGCTCGGCGCCACCCGCGTGGTGGTGCTGCCGGCCGGGGTGCCCTGCGCGATCGACGAGCCGCCACGCTCGGCGATCGGGATGGCCGTGCACGCGCTGTCGCTGCTGATCGAGCAGCAGCTCGTGATCGAGGTGTCCCAGCCGGTCGAGGGCGTGGACGTCGGGCTGCTGCCGCCCCCGTGCCCGCTCTCGGTCTCGCCCGGCGACTTCAGCCGCGCGGCCGAGCTCATCGAGCACGGTCACGCCGACGCCGCCGCCTGGATCGCCGACGGAGGCCTGGAGCGGCCCGACCCCGCCCGCTACCTCGCGCCCCACCGCCATGCCCACGAGGTGCACCCCGGGCGTTGAGCCCCTCCTGTCCAGGCCGTCGCCTCGACGTCCACAGGGCGCGCGCCGGTCGAGCAGGACGCCCCGGGCGGCGTCAGCGAGCCGGTTCGTCCGCCGGCTCCGGCAGCGTCTCGGGTGCCCCGAGCCACGGCAGGAGCGCGACCAGGCTGACCAGGGCGGTGGTCGCCAGCGCCCACCCGAAGCCGGCCTGGTCGGCGATCACCCCGACCAGGATCGGCCCGACGATCGCTCCCGAGTCCTGCGCCATCTGGAAGGCCGCCAGCACCTTGCCCCCGCCGCGCTCGTTGCCGACGACGTCGGCCACGGCCGCCTGCTGCCCGGGGTTCACCAGGCCGGCGCCGAGCCCGGAGACGGCGGAGAGCACCAGCAGCACCACCAGGTCGTCGGCCAGGCCGAGGAGGCCGAAGCCCAGCGCGGTCACCGCGAGCCCGAAGATGACCAGCGGTCGGCGGCCCAGGCTGTCGGCGACCCGGCCGGCGACCTGCAGGCTCAGCGCGGTGCCGACGGCGGCGACGCCGAGGGCCGCCCCGGCGACCCAGGGCCGGTCGTAGACGGTGATCGCGAACTGGGGGAGCACCGCCACCCGCACCCCGAAGTTGCACCAGCCGTTGGCGAAGCCCGAGGCCAGCGCCGCGCGGTAGGCGGGGTGGGCCATCGCCTCGCGCACCGGCATCGGCGGGCGCTGCGGCTGGTCGGCGGCGGGCCGCAGCCGGGCCCCGCTGAGCCGGGTGCCGACCACGACGACGGCGACGACCAGCGCGCCGGCGTACACCACGAAGGGCACGCGCAGCCCGAGCGAGGCCAGCAGCCCGCCGAGGACCGGGCCGAGCATGCCGCCGACCAGGAACGCGCTGGCGTACGCCGACGACACCCGGCCACGGATGCTGGGCGGTGCGAGGCGCACCAGCAGCGCCATCGCCGAGACGGTGAACATGGTCGAGCCGAGCCCGCCCAGCCCGCGGAAGACCAGCAGCTGCCAGTAGGACTGGGCGAAGGCGGTCGCGAGCGACGACGCGGCGACCACCAGCAGGCCCGTCAGGTAGACCGGGCGCTCGCCCAGCCGCGAGACCAGCGCGCCGCCGGCCGGGGCGAAGACCAGCCGGAAGAACGCGAACGCCGAGACGACCACCGACGCGGCTGCCACGCCGACGTCGAAGGTGCGCGCGTACGCCGGCAGCACCGGCGCGATCAGGCCGAAGCCGATCGCGATCACGAACGCTGCACCGATCAGCACCCAGATCTCGCTGGGGATCGGTGGGCGTGCGCCGCCCCGCGGGCGTCGTGCTGTCCTCATGCGTCCTGCGCCCCGTGCTCCACGCGCAGACCCTACGCAGCCCGTTCGCACGGGGACGGGGCAGTGGTGCCGCCTAGGCTGGTCGGTGCCCACCGGGGACGGAGCACGACACCGAGGAGGAGAGCGTGTTCGAGCTGGTGCTGACCATCGTGGTGCTGCTGGGCGTGGCCCTGGCGATCCTGCTGTTCGAGCGGCCCCGGGCGCGGCGCATCGAGCGCGACCTGCGCGACCAGGCCGCCGAGCGCCGTGGGCCGGGCCCCGAGGCGGAGGCGGGGCCCGATGACCCGCCGGACCGTCACTGACGGGCTCGGTCGTCCAGCGTCGTGCAGCGTCGTCCAGCGCCCGTCAGCGTCGCGCGACGTAGTAGGCGTTGATGAAGTCCGTGGGGACGGACTCCACCCGGACGTCGGTGAACCCGGCCTCCGCGAGCATCTGCTGGGCCAGCTGGGTGCCCCACACGGTGCCCAGCCCGTCGCCGCCCAGCGCCAGGGAGACCGGCATGCAGTGCATCGTGGAGACGGCGTAGAGGAACGGCGCCCACGGGATCTCGACGTTGTCGTCGACGTCGCTCGAGGCGCGGATGTCGACCATCAGGAAGACCCCGTCGGGGGCGAGGTGCTCGGCGACCTGGCGCAGCACCCGGCCGGGGTGGGCCTGGTCGTGGACGGCGTCGAAGGCGGTGACCGCGTCGAACGTCCCGGTGCCGCTGAGGTCGGCGACGTCGCGCACCTCGAAGTGCGCGTTGGTCAGCCCCCAGGACGCCGCCTCCGCGCGGCCGACCGCGACCGCGTCGGTGGAGAAGTCGTAGCCGACGACCTCGCTGTCGGGGAACGCCCGGGCGATCAGGTTGACGGCGTGTCCCTGGCCGCAGCCGATGTCGGCCACGCGGATGCCGGACTCCAGGCGCTCGGTCAGCCCGGGCACCAGGGGCAGGATCGTGTCGACGAGGGAGGCGTCGTTGGTCTGCGCGCTCTGCTCGGCCATCAGCTGGTGGAACCGGTGGTAGGACTCGTAGCCGACCCCGCCGCCGTGGACGAAGCTGCCGACCACGGCGTCCTCGACCTGGGCGAGCAGCGGGATGAACTGCATGAGGGAAGCCATGTTGTGCGGTCCCGCGGCCCGGGTGAGCAGTGCGGCCTGCTCGAGGGGGAGACGGTAGGTGTCCGCGGCCGGGTCGTGCTCGACGATCCCCGCGGTGGTCATCGCGCCGAGCCACTCGCGCACGTAGCGCTCGTGCAGGCCTGCGGCCTCGGCGACCCGACCGCTCGTCGAGGCCGGCAGCGACGCCATCGTGTCGAAGAGGCCCGTGCGGTGCCCGAGGCTCAGCATGAGCGCGGTGGCGCCTGCCGTCAGCGTGGCGAACAGCTCGCCCGCGACCGCCTCGACGCGGTCGGCATCGGGCTGCGTGCTCCCCGGCGCGGTCGTCGTGCCGGTCTCCATCCTTCTCACCCTCCTCGTGTCACTGTCACCTCCTTCGCAGGCTAGGCAGCCAGGACGAGGCCGCGCATCGACCAGGTGGTGTAGCCCGGGCGTCCGGACCCGGTCGTCACCCGCGGTCGGGCTCCACCGACACGACGTCCCACTGCAGCGCCCGGGTCGGGCGGACGGCCCGGCAGGTCAGGCGAGCCTCCGGGCGGCGGGTGCTGTCCACGACCACGCGCACCCGTGACGGGAGCGGGGGCCGCCCGGCGACGTCGACGGTCCAGCGGCCCGCGTCGAAGGTGCCGACCTGCTCGACCAGACGAGGAGCCGGGGCCCCGACCGGGGCCGGGCCCCACCTCTCGAGCACGGTGCCGAGCGCCACCTGCTCGGCGGGGTGCAGGCCGGCGACGCCGCGCAGCCGGGTCGCGTCGACCCGCCCGGCGAGGTGCGACCCGACGGTGGTGACGGCCTCGTCGGGGCCCAGGCCGCCGTAGCAGGCGAGGTCGGGGAGCAGCAGCAGGTTGGGGGCGAAGCGGTCGCCCCCCACGTGGCTGCACTCGTACGTCGCCTCGGGCCACCGCTCGGCCAGCGCCCGCGCGACCGGGCGACCCTTGACCGCGCAGCACAGGTCGTGGACCCCGTGGGTGCAGACCAGGAGCAGGGGAGCGTCGTACGTCTCGCCGGCATCCGGGCGCAGGCTGACCAGCAGGTCCTCGGGCCGCTGCCAGAGCCCGGTGCGCAGACCACCGGCGTCGCACCGGTACCAGCGCCGCGGCCCGGTCAGCCGGTCCGCGGCGCCGTCGCGGCCGTGGCGTCGGATGAAGAGGGTGCGCAGCTGCGGGTGCCCCAGCTCCTGCAGCAGCGGGGTGGGCAGGTCGGCGCCGAAGGGGGCGGTGACCGGCCACGGCCCGGGGTGCTCGACCAGCAGCCAGTCGTGCTGCGGGGGCGCGGTCCCGAGCATCGGGTCGTGGCGTGCCGCGGCCTCGTCGGAGCAACGGCTCGTCATCCGGCGACGACCAGTCCCGCCTCGACCAGTCGACGGGCGCGGTCGAGGCCCAGGTCCGCGGCGGTGACGGCCCCACCGGCCACGAGCCTCTCGAGCGTGGCGTCGGGCACGCCGGCCACCGGCACGCTGCCGGCGCGGGTGGTCAGGGCGCCTTCCTCGTGCGTGGCCTCGAGGTGGGCACGCAGCCGCAGCGGGGTGTCGTCGGTCAGCGACGTGGCCAGCGCGTGCTGGGCGAGGGGGCCGACGGGGGCCGCGCGCTGGGCGTCGCGGCGCCGCGAGCGCAGGCGCTCGGCGACCTCGTCGGCGTCGATCGACTCGAGCGCGTCGCGCAGCCGCTTGCCGACCAGGTCGAGGTCGAGCTCCTCGCCGGTCAGCGAGGTGCCCAGCCCCAGGGAGGCGCGTGCCTCCTCGTCGTCGCCGAGCCGCTGCAGGGCCAGGGCCACGAGCTCCTCCGCGACGGCGTACCTGGTCCAGCTGTGCACGCCGAGGGTGAGGTGGACGGTGACGCCGCCCAGCGCGGTGGCCGAGTGCAGGTAGCCGCGGGGCAGGTAGAGGACGTCGCCCGGCTCGAGGACGGCCTCGATGACCGGCTCCCGCTCGGCGGCGCGTCGTACGGCGTCGCGGTGGTCGGTCCACGGCTGGTCGCGCAGCGGCGAGGGCAGCACCGGCGCGTGGATCGACCACTTCTTGCGCCCCGCGACCTGCAGCACGAAGACGTCGTGCACGTCGTAGTGGTCGTCGAAGCCCTGGTTCTGCGGTGGCGTGACGTAGGCGTTGGCCTGCACCGGGTGGCCGAGGTCGGCGGCCAGCTGCTGGCAGAAGTCGATGACCGGCGGCCAGACCCGGTGCAGCCCCTGCAGGACGAGGGTGGAGCCGGCGGCGAAGAGCGCGCTCAGCTTGTCGTCGCTGACCTGGTCGCCGATGCCGGCGCCCAGGCCACCGGGTGCGGTGAAGGCGCTGTGGGGGAGCGTCGAACCCGCCTTGGCGACCCGCAGGAACGGGGTGCGCAGGCCGCGCTCGGAGACCAGCTCGTCGACCGCCCCCGTGGTGAGCAGGTCGTCGAAGCCGGCCGCCCCCGCCGCCACCTCGGCGGTGTGGCGCAGCACCGGCTCGCGGGCCCACGACGCCTCGGCGAACCGGTCGACGTCACCGACCAGGCGGGCCAGTGCCGGACGGGCGGGGACGGCAGGCCCCGCGGTGGGGGGCCTGCCGTCCTGGGGCTGGTGCGACATCAGGCGGAGCTGTCCGCCCCACCGTCGGCGCCGCCGTCCTGGACGCCCGGGGTGCCATCGGCGCCACCGTCGGCGGGACCCTCGGCCCCACCGTCCGCGCCCCCGTCCTGGACGCCCGGGGTGCCCTCGGCGCCGCCGTCAGCGGGGCCCTCGGCACCCGAGTCGGCACCGCCGTCGGCGCCGCCGTCGTGCACGCCCGGGGTGCCCTCGGCACCGCCGTCGGCCGGGCCCTCGGTCTCGGACTGGCTCATGTCGTCTCCCTTGCACGTCAGGGCCGCGCGGGCCCGGTCACGCGGCGCCGGTCGACGCCGTCCCCTCGTGTATAGCCAGTTCGGCGACCGGTGCCCACCCCCCGAGGGTGGCGGTCGCGATCAGCCGGCTCCGGCAGGGTCGCGGACCCACGCCCCCCGGGACAGGACGCCGGTGACGGCGAGCCCGTCGTCGAGGACGACGGCGTCCGCGCTCGCACCCACGCGGAGGCCGGCCTCGGGCAGGTGCAGCGCCCTCGACGGGACGATGGAGGTCTGCCGCACGGCGGCGAGCAGGGCCGTGTCGAGGTCCGGGCCGGCCTGCGACACCGCGAAGCGGAACAGGGCGTCCATCGTGGCGGTGCTGCCGGCGAGGGTGTCGCTGCCGACCAGCCGGGCCGCCCCCTCGACGACGTGCACCGCGAGACCACCCAGCTCGTAGGCACCGTCCGGCATGCCGGAGGCCGCCATGGCGTCGGTGACGAGGGAGACGCGGTCGCCGCCGGCTCGGCCCAGCACCTCGCGGTAGAGCGCGGGGTGCAGGTGGATGCCGTCGGTGATCAGCTCGACCGTCACCCTGTCGTCCTCGAGCAGGGCGACGACCGGGCCCGGCTCCCGGTGGTGCACCGGGCGCATCGCGTTGAAGAGGTGGGTCGCGACGGTGGCACCGGCCGCGACGGCGAGGCGGGTCTGGTCGTAGGTGGCCTCGGTGTGCCCCACCGCGGCCACGGCGCCGGCGTCGACGACCTGCCTGATGGCGGCCGTGGCGCCGTCCAGCTCCGGGGCGAGGGTGACCATGCGGATGGTCCCGCGTCCGGCGGCCAGCAGCGCGGCGAGCTCGTCGGGGTCGGGGTCGCGCAGGGCCGACGGCTCGTGCGCACCACATCGCTGCGGCGACAACCACGGCCCCTCGAGGTGGACCCCGCGGACGAGCCCGTCCTCCACGTGCCCGGCGAGCCTGTCGACCTGACGCAGCAGCGCCTCCGGCGGAGCAGCCACCAACGACGCGACCATCGAGGTGGTGCCGTGGTGGCGGTGCAGGTCGACGGCCGCACGTGTCGCCTCGCGCGTGGCGTCGGAGAAGGCCCCGCCACCACCGCCGTGCACGTGGGTGTCGACGAACCCGGGGACGACGGTCACGGCGCCGAGCGGGGTGTCCGCGGCCCGGGGTGGGAGGCCGGCGCCGAGGGCGACGACCCGGTGGTCGGCGACCTCGACCCACCCGGGCCTCAGGACCTGTTCCCCGGTGACGATGCAGTCGGCGGAGATCATCTGGGGTGCCCGTGTCACAGTCCCTGCCACCCCGGTTTGGCCGCGTACGTCTCCCGGTAGTAGCCGGCCATCCGGAGGTGACTGGCGGCCCCGTCGTCGAGCAGCACGCTCACGTGCGGGTGGTGCTGCAGGACCGTGGCCGGCCACGACGCGCTGACCGGCCCCTCGGCCAGCTCGTGCACGGCCCGGGCCTTCTCCTCCCCGGTGGCGATGAGCACGATGTGCCGTGCGGCCATGATCGTGCCCAACCCCTGGGTGAGGCAGTGGGTGGGCACCGCGTCGAGGTCGCCGCCGAAGAACCGCGCGTTGTCGAGCCTGGTCTGCCGGGTCAGGGTCTTGATCCTGGTGCGCGAGGCCAACGACGATCCCGGCTCGTTGAAGCCGATGTGCCCGTCGGTGCCGATCCCGAGGATCTGCAGGTCCACCCCGCCGGCATCCGCGATGGCCTCCTCGTAGGCCGCGCAGGCCGCCGGGACGTCCTCGGCCAGGCCGTCCGGCCCGTGCACGGCATCGCGGGCGATGTCCACGCGTGAGGTGAACTCGCGGTCGATGACGTTGCGGTACCGCTCCGGGTGCTCGGCGCCCAGGCCGACGTACTCGTCGAGGGTGAACCCCCGCGCCTCGGCGAGGCTCAGCTCGCCCCGCGCACAGCGGGCTGCGACCTCGTCGTAGAGCGACAGCGGTGACGAGCCGGTCGCCAGCCCGAGCACGGCGGCGGGCTTCTCGTGGAGGAGCGCGGCGATGGTGTCGGCCGCGAGTCGTGCGATCGCCCCGGGGTCGTCGAGGATCACGATCTCCATGGTCGGTGCGTCCTTTCGCGGTGGGTGGTCTCGGTCGATGGGCTGCGTGTCGTCGGTCGTGGGGACCTCACACGCGTGAGCGCTCGTCCGACGTGGGGTTCGAGGCCAGCGGCGCGTCACCGGCGTGGCGCAGCGAGAGCAGCCCGCCGACGACCAGGGTGACGACCACCCCGACCAGCGGGTACCACTGCCAGGCCACGATCACCTGCGGGACACCGTCGACGGCGAGCACCCACTTCTCCAGCACGAACATGGTCGTGGTCGTGGCGGCGGCGCAGACGAAGGCGACGTTCGCGTCCGCGGCCCGGGCGCGCTTGTTGACGATGCCGAGGGCAAAGGCGCCCAGCAGGGCGCCGTAGGTGATGCCCGCGATCCCCAGCGCCAGGACGACGATGCTCCCCGAGTCGCTGGTGAAGAAGGCGGCCGGGGCGATGAACGCCAGGCCCCAGCCGACCGTGGCCCAGCGGCCGACGCGCAGACCCTCCTCGTCGGTCATCGGGGTCTTGCGGATCAGCGCGTAGGCGTCGGTGACGGTCGAGGAGGACAGCGCGCTGAGCGACGACGACAGGGTGCTCATCGCGGCGGCGAGGATGCCGGCCAGCAGCAGGCCCGACACGCCGGCCGGGAGCCCCTCGATGATGAACTTGGGGAACACCTCGTCGTTGCGGGTCAGGCCCAGCTCCTCGGGGCTCTGCTGCCCGAAGTAGCCCCAGAGCGCCAGCCCCACGACGAGGAACACCGCGAACTGCAGGAGCACCACGACACCCGAGAAGACGACGGCCTTCTGGGCGTCGACCTTGGTGCGGCAGGTGAGCAGGCGCTGGACGATGATCTGGTCGGCTCCGTGGGAGGCCATGGCGAAGATCGCGCCGCCGATCAGCGACGGGACGAGGGTCGAGGCGTCCGTGATCGGGTTGCCCTGGAGCACGAGGAGCTGGAGCTTGTCGGCGCTGGCGGCCTCACCGATCCAGCCCCATCCGATGTCGCTGGTGATGACGATGATGGACAGCAGTCCGCCGACGACGTAGAGCCCCATCTGGGCGACGTCCACCCACACCACCGCGCGGATGCCGCCGATGAACGTGTAGACGATGGTGACGACGGCGAGGCCGACGATGATCGTGAAGTAGCTGAGGTCGACGCCGATCCCCGCGAAGATCAGCTTCAGCGGGATCGCAGCGGCCAGCACCCGGATGCCGTCGGCCAGCAGGCGGGTGAACATGAAGGTGACACCCGCCGTCGACTGGGTGCTCCTGCCGAACCGCTGGCCGAGGTAGGCGTAGGCGGTGACCATCTCGCCGTTGTAGTAGCGCGGCAGCATCAGGGCCGCGACCACGATGCGTCCGAGCAGGTAGCCGACGGCGACCTGGAGGAACGAGATGTTGCCGACGAAGCTCATGACCGGGATGCCGACGACGGTCAGCGCGCTGGTCTCGGTGGCGACCACCGAGAGGCACACCGCCCACCAGGGCAGGTCGCGCCCGCCGAGGAAGTAGTCGTTGAGTCCCGTCTGCCTGCCACTGAGCCTGAGGCCGAGGAAGGCGGTCGCGACGAGGTAGATGACGATGACCGCCAGGTCCAGGGGTTGCAGCATCACAGTTCTCCTTCGGTGGGTGCCTGGGGCACGGGGGTGTTCTTCAGTCGGAGGCGTTCGGGTGGTGCGACTCGCGGCTCGGGCAGGCGGAGCGGCTGGTGCCCGGGAGTGATCCGGCCGGCGACGGTGCCCCGCGAGGCGCCGGTGCAGCTGGGCAGGGTCGCGGGGAGCCCGTGCCAGCTCAGCCAGCCGACCAGCGCCATCAGGACCGCTTCCTTGGCGTCGCCCGGCAGGCCCAGGCTCGTCGTGTCCTCCAGCACGACGCCGTCGTCCAGGCTCCGTGCCAGCTCGGCCATGAGCACCGGGTTGCGGGTGCCGCCACCAGAGGCGACCACGCGTGCCACCGCGTGCCGGCGGCACTCGGCCGCCACGGTCACGGCGCTCAGCCGGGTCAGCGTGGCGACCACGTCGTTCGCGGCGAGGTCGGGTCGGGTGGACAGCGCCCGGTCGAGGTACCCGGCGTGGAAGAGCTCCTTGCCGGTCGACTTGGGGGCCGGCTGCCGGTAGTAGGGCTCGTCGAGCAGCTGGGCGAGCAGCTCGGTGTCGACCTCGCCGGCGGCTGCCATCGCGCCGCCCCGGTCGAATCCCCTCGGGTCGCCGGAGATGCGTCGGGCCATGACGTCGATCAGCGCGTTGGCGGGGCCGGTGTCGTAAGCCAGCGGGTCGGCGCCGGGTGCCACGACCGTGAGGTTCGCGATCCCGCCCAGGTTCAGCGCCGCCGTCACCTCCGCGGGGTCGGCGAGCAGCAGGTGGTCGAGCATGCTGGCGAGCGGGGCGCCCTGGCCGCCGGCGGCCACGTCACGGGCCCGGACGTCGGAGAGGACGGGGCACCCGGTCCGTTCGGCTATCCAGGCCGGTTGACCGATCTGCAGCGTGGCCCGCACCTCGCCCCCGGCGAGGAGGTGCTGCACGGTCTGGCCGTGCGAGACCACCAGGTCGCAGCCGAGACGGGTCTCTGAGAGGACCTGTCCGATGGCCTCCGCGCTGAGGATGCCGAGGCGGCTGTCGACGTCGGCGACCAGGCTCAGCGGGACCGGTCCCGGCTCCAGGAGGCGGAGCAGGTCCCGGCCGAGGTCGTCGGGGAACGCCACCTCGCGGTGGTCGAGCAGCTCCATCGTGAGCTCGTCGCCGGGGGCGTCGTCCGGGGTCGTGAAGTCCACGAGCGCGACGTCCAGCGCGTCGGCCGAGGTCCCCGTCATCAGTCCGGCGACGATCATGGCTGCTCCTCGAGGAGGCGTCCGAGGTGCCCGCCGGTCGCGGTGAGGCGGGCGGCGGCCTCGACCGCCGGCACCTGCAGCAGCAGAGCCGCGATCGCGGTCTTGGCGTGCCCGTCGGCGTCCGCCAGCACCCGCCGGGCCTCGTCCGCGTCGACGCCGGTGGCCTCGCAGACGATGCGCACGGTGCGGGCGCGCAGCTTCTCGTTGGTGGCGACGACGTCGACCATCAGCGTGCCGTGCACCTTCCCGAGCTGGACCATGGCGATGGTGGAGAGCATGTTCAGGACGCGCTTCTGGGCCGTCCCGGCGTTGAGACGGGTGGAGCCGGTGACGAACTCGGGTCCCGTCAACGTCTCGATCGGCAGGTCGACGGCCGCGGCGAGGGCCGTCCTCGGGTTGTTGGTGACGCAGACGGTGGCCGCACCCGCCGCGCGCGCCGCCTCGATCGCCCCCAGCACGTAGGGGGTGCGTCCCGACGCGCTGATCCCCACCACCACGTCGCCTGCGTCGATCTCCGCGCGGCGTACGTCGGCGGCGCCGGCCTCGGCGTCGTCCTCGGCGCCCTCGACGGCCTGGGTGAGGGCGACGTCCCCGCCCGCGATCACGGCATGCACGACGTCGGGGCCGACCCCGAAGGTGGGCAGGCACTCGGCGGCGTCGAGGACCGCCAGGCGCCCGGGGGTCCCGGCTCCGAGGTACACCATCCGTCCACCGGCGCCCAGCCGGGCGACCACGGCGTCCAGGGCCGCCGTGATCTGGTCGGCCGCGGCGTCGACGGCGTCCGAGACCCGTCGGTCGCACTCGAGCTGGGCGGCCACCAGCTCACCGGTGCCCAGGCGCTCCAGGTGGACGCCGGGGCGCGAGGCCTCGGTGTCGAGGGCGGCGAGCTCGTGGCCCAGCCGTGCTTCGGCGGTCATCGGACGTCTCCTTGTGGGTGGCGGTCGGGGAGGAGCTGGTGGTGCGGGAGGTCGGGCCGCAGTGCCATCAGGTGGCCGCCGGCCAGGGCGTCGCCCTCGGCCGGCTGCCGGGTGGACCCGGGCAGCAGCGACTCCAGGTGGTGGTCGAGGGGGTCGGTGAGCACAGCACCGGCGTGCAGCAGCCCACCCGTGGTGGCCAGGACGACCGGGGGGCCGAGCCGCGCTCCGAGAGCGGCGGCGGCCACCGAGCCGGCGAGCTGCTCGGCGGCCTCCTCGCAGATGTCGCGGGCTGCGGGGTCGCCCTCCCGCGCGGCGTCGAACACGTCGCGGGCGAAGGAGGCGACCAGTCGCGCCGGGTTGGCCGAGCCCTGGACGAGCCCGGGGATCCGGCGCGCCTGACCCCACCGGGCCTCGGCCCTGGCCAGCAGGGCCTCGCTGCCGCCGCGACCGTCGTGGCGCCGCAGCGCCTGGTCGAGGCCGGCTCGACCGATGGCGTACCCGCTCCCGGCGTCGCCCAGGAGGTATCCCCAGCCGTCCACGAGGTGGAACCGGCCCTCCGCGGAGAGGGCGAGCACACTGACCCCGGTGCCGGCCGCCAGCACCACCCCCGCCCGTCCGGCGAGCGCCCCGGCGTGCGAGGTGATCGCGTCGCTGGTCAGGACGACCCGGGCGCCGGGGTACCGCTGGGCCAGGCTGGTCCGCAGCCGCGGGGCGTGCTCGACGGCGCTCAGCATCCCGGCCAGGCCGGCCACGATCGTCTCCACGGGACGCGTGGCTCCCGGAGGCGTCTCCAGCGTGGCCTCGGCCTCGGCCATCCGGGCCAGCGCCTGCTCCACCCCGGCCGGGTCGGCGAGGCCCGAGGGGCCGGGACCCTCACCGCGCGCGACGCAGGACCCGTCGACCCAGAGACCGACCCGGCAGCCGGTCTTGCCGGCGTCGAAGACGAGGACGGTGGACATCAGGGAGTCGTCCCCCGAGCGGGCTCGGCGACCTGCGGCACCGAGAGCTCGGTCCGGATCTGGTAGCGGTCGCCGCGGTAGATCGACCGGACGAACTCGACCACGGCCCCCTCAGCGGTCCAGGAGGTCCGCTCGAAGAGCAGAGCCGGCGAGTGCAGCGGCACACCGAGCTTGTCGGACTCCTCCTCGTCGGTGACCGTGGGCTCGATCGTCTGGACGCCGCGAGCGATCGTCACGTCGTAGCGGGTGCGCAGCATGTCGTAGTAGGAGGCGTTCTCGAGGTCCTCCGGGCTCAGCCCGGGGACCGTCCCCTCCGGGATGTACAGCGCCTCGATCGACATCGGCTCGTCGTCGGCGAGCCGGAGGCGGGTGACGTGGACGACGTCGGCGGCGGGCGAGACCTCGAGCCGCCGGCCGATCCTCGCCCCTGCGGCGCGTCGCTCGAAGGACAGGATCGCCGACCCCGGGCGCAGCCCGCGAGCCCGCATGTCCTCGGTGAAGGACGTCGCCGACAGCGCGGTGTCGAGCTTCGGGCCGACGGCGAAGACGCCGGCACCCGGTCGGCGTCGCACCACTCCGCTGGCGACCAGCTCGTCGGTGGCGCGGCGCAGGGTCATCCGGGAGACCCCCAGCTCGCGGACCAGGACACGCTCGGGAGGGAGCTGCTCGCCGGGAGCCATGGTGTCGAGGCGGTCCAGCAGCTGGTCGCGGATGGCGTGGTACTTGGTCACCGGGTCATTCAGTCATGACACCGCTCCAGAAACAAGACCATTGGACTAGAAAATTGGACCAATGAGGGGACGAATCGAGGCCAATCCTCGAGCGACGGACGACCTGCCCCCCCCGGTCGTCACCGCGAGACGTGCCTCGCCGACGGTCACGGGTCGCGCAGGCCGGTCCCCTCTGCGGGTGGGCCCGGGAGCGTCGGACCGCCGGGACAAGGTCTTTGCAAGGTCGCCCGGTGAGCGTGGGGCCATGTCTTCGTCCCCAGGTCTCCGGGCGCCGCTGGCGGCGCGTCTCCGCACGGCGCTGGTGGCGACCGCGGTCACCGCCTGCGCCGTCGCCTCGGGCACGCTCGGCGCCGGCCCGTCCGGTCCACCAGGCCCGTCCGGTGCCTCGGGCGAGGTCGTGGAGGGCGCGCTCCGCTCCGACGTGCGCGGCGTGGCGCTCCCGAGTGCGGGCAGCCCGGTCGTCCTGCCCGCCGGGAAGGTCGCCGGGAGCGGCGTGACCAGGCCGGTGCGAGGGGTCGGCGCCGCCGGGGGAGAGGGCGTCGGCAGCATCCCGCCGGTCGCCCTCCTGGCCTACCAGCGTGCCGACACCGTGCTGGCCGAGGCCGCCCCGGAGTGCGGCGTGCCCTGGAGCCTCCTCGCAGCGGTGGGCCGGGTCGAGTCCGACCACGGCCGGCTCGGGGGCGCCGAGCTCGACGAGGACGGGGTCTCGCGGCCGGCGGTCGTGGGTACGGCGCTCGACGGCACCGGGGGGACGTCCGTCGTCCGCGACACCGACGCCGGCCAGGTCGACGGCGACGCAGTCTGGGACAGGGCGGTGGGGCCGATGCAGCTGCTCCCGTCCACCTGGAGCGTCGTGGCGGTCGACGGGGACGCCGACGGCGAGCGGTCCCCGGACGACATCGACGACGCGGCCCTCGCCGCGGCGGTGTTCCTCTGCTCCGACAGGTCCGGGCTCGACTCGCGGGACGACGTGCGAGCGGCTCTGCTGCGCTACAACCGCTCCCGCGACTACGTCTCGCTCGTGATGTCCTTCGCCCGTGGGTATGCCGCCAGCGCGGCTCCGGAGCCGTTCGCCCCCTCCCCGACGGTCCGCGCGCTCGCTACCCCCCCGGCGAGCAGCGAGCCCCGAGCCGGTGACGACCCGGGGGTCCCCGGCCGGGGGCCTCGGCGGGACGGCTCCGCGAACGACTCCGGTGCAGGGGTCCGAGCTGGTACGGCCCCCGCACCAGCGGGTCCCGTCGAGGACGGGGGTGCGCCCGGGACGCAAGGACCGAGTGCGGCTCCCAGCTCGTCCGCGACCGCGTCCCCGACCGCGCAGGAGACGGCCCCGGGAGCAGCGCCGCCCTCGAGCGCCGGACCAGCGCCGGAGACCGGGGCGCCGCCCCCGGGGACCGCCACGCCCGCACCGGAGACCGGGGCGCCGCCGGAGACCGCGACGCCGGAGCCGTCGGCGACCCCGGAATCGGAGCCTGCGCCGTCGCCCCAGGTGGTCGAGGGGCTGTGGACCGAGTGCGCTGCGGGCCGGTGCCTCGACGGTCAGCCGCTCGTCCTGGGCATCCCTGACCCGGTCTGCGAGATCAACGACTACGACGGTGACGGGGTCGCCGAGCCGACCTCGGGCGAGCTCGACGGGCTCGCCGGCCAGACGGTGGCGCTCACGGTGCTCCCGGACCCGGCGGGGTGGCTGGTCCTCGAGATCCGCGGGCTGACCTGGATCTCCAGCACCGCACCGCAGCCGACCGTGTCAGGCTGCAGCCCGGTGCCCTGAGCGCGGAGCGCTCAGAAGGAGTGCGGGCCGAACCGGCCCCAGGCCACGACGGCCGCCAGGACCAGCAGCACCCCGTTGACGACCACCGCCTGGTTCTCCTTGCGGCGTGCGTGCGTGATGGCGGCACCGACCATCAGCAGCGCCAGACCGGTGGCGGCGAGGGGGACCAGCACGGGAGCCACGTCGAGGACGGCGGGGACGACCAGCCCGACAGCCGCCAGCACCTCGAGGGCGCCGATCGCCTTGATCGCGCCGGCGGGGAGGTTCTCCATCGCTTCCATGCCGGACGCCGTGAGCTTCTTCCTGGGCTGGGCGAGCTTCATGGCACCGGCGGCCAGGAACACCAGGGCGAGGGCGGCGGCGATGATCCACAGGACGATGTTCATGTGACTTCCTTGCATTGACTTAAAGGTTGAAGCAATATTAGGCCGCATGACTTCAAGGTGCAATTCATGCTCGCGACGGCGTCCCGTCGCCGACCGTGGTCGGTAGTCTCGGGACGTGGACGACGAGACGCCTTGGTTGACGGCGGAGGAGCAGGACGCCTGGCGGGTGCTCGTGGGCGTGCTGGCCCGGCTGCCGCACGCGCTGGACTCCCAGCTGTCGCGCGACGCCGGCCTGCGGCACTTCGACTACGGGGTGCTCTCGCGCCTGTCGGAGGCGTCGGCCAGGACGTTGCGGATGGGCGAGCTCGCCGGGGCCGCGGAGGGGTCGCTGCCGCGGCTGTCGCAGGTGGTGGCCCGGCTCGAGAAGCGGGGCCTGGTCCGGCGCACCCCGGACCCGGCCGACGGGCGCTACACCCTGGCGACCTTGACGGACCAGGGGTGGGAGGCGGTGGTGGCGGCCGCTCCCGGCCACGTCGCCGAGGTGCGCCGCCTCGTCTTCGACGCCCTGGAGCCGGCCATGGTCGCGCAGGTCGCCGAGATCGGCAGCCGCATCCTGCAGCGCGTCGACCCCCAGAACCGGAGCGTGTGAGGGTCGTCCTCGCGCCGAGCCAGGAGCCGGGTGCCCTCAGGCCGGGTCGAGGGGGACCAGTTCGCCGGCCGTGCGTACGCCGCCCCAGCGGCGTACCTCGCCGGGCAGGTCGAGGCGCTCGACCGGTGCGGCGTTCTCGTAGGCGCCCCACTCGGCCCTCGGCAGCATCCACATGACCTCGAACTCGTTGCCGTCGGGGTCGGCGGCGTAGACGCTCTTGGTCGCGCCGTGGCTGGACTCGCCGCTGAGCGCACCCAGCCCGGCCAGGGTCAGGCGCGCCGCCTCGAGGTCCTCGATCGTGTCGACCTGCCAGGCCAGGTGGTAGAGCCCGAGTGCGCCGCGGGGCCGGGGCGGCTGGGCGCCGACCCCGAAGAGCCCGAGGTCGTGGTGGTTGCCCGAGCGGGGCAGGCGCAGGAACGCGGCGTGCGCGCGGGGCTCGCGGGCCACGACCTCCATGTCGAAGGCGGCCCGGTAGAAGTCGACGCTGCGCTCCAGGTCGGCGACGAAGAGCACGGCGTGGTTCAGGCGGACGGCGCTGACGGTCATGACGCGCTCCCTCGTAAGTGATTGTTCTTTCAATCATAACCCCCCGTGAACCGCTCCCGCGGGTCAGTCCTCGCAGGTGAACCCGCAGCAGCGGTGCGCCAGCAACCGGAAGTGGTCGACGGATGGTTGCTGGCCCACCGCTGACCCCGGGCATGCGACGAGGGCCCCGGCGCAGCCGGGGCCCTCGTCCTCGAACGATGCGTTCGAGCTCTACGTGCACACGTGACTAGATGTCGTAGTACAGCTCGAACTCGTGCGGGTGCGGGCGGGCCTGCACCGGCGCGATCTCGTTGGTGCGCTTGTAGTCGATCCAGGTCTCGATCAGGTCGGGCGTGAAGACGTTGCCGGCCGTCAGGAACTCGTGGTCGGCCTCGAGGGAGTCGAGGACGGCGTTGAGCGAGGTCGGGACCTGGTCGATGTCGGCCATCTCGTCCGGCGGGAGCTCGTAGATGTCCTTGTCGACCGGGGCGGGCGGCTCGATCTTGTTCTTGATGCCGTCGAGGCCGGCGAGCAGCAGCGCCGAGAAGGCGAGGTAGGGGTTCGCCGACGGGTCGGGGCAGCGGAACTCGACGCGCTTGGCCTTCGGGTTCGAGCCGGTGATCGGGATGCGCACGCAGGCCGAGCGGTTGCGCTGGGAGTAGACCAGCGAGATCGGGGCCTCGAAGCCGGGGACCAGGCGGTGGTAGGAGTTCACCGTCGGGTTGGTGAAGGCCAGCAGCGACGGGGCGTGCTTGAGCATGCCGCCGATGTAGTAGCGCGCCATGTCGGACAGGCCGCCGTACCCGGTCTCGTCGTAGAACAGGGGCTCGCCCTCGTTCCAGATCGACTGGTGCACGTGCATGCCCGAGCCGTTGTCGCCGAAGATCGGCTTGGGCATGAAGGTCGCGGTCTTGCCGTTGCGCCAGGCCGTGTTCTTGATGATGTACTTGAACTTCATCACGTCGTCGGCGGCCTTGAGCAGCTCGTCGAAGCGGTAGTTGATCTCCGCCTGGCCGGCGGTGCCGACCTCGTGGTGGGCGCGCTCGACCTGCAGGCCGGCCCGCTCGAGCTCGATGACCATCTCGTCGCGCAGCTCGCCGAAGTGGTCGGTGGGGGCGACGGGGAAGTAGCCGCCCTTGTACTTGACCTTGTAGCCGCGGTTGTCGTTCTCGAACGCGTCACCGGTGTTCCAGGCGCCGGCCGAGGAGTTGATCTCGTAGAACCCGGCGTTGGCCTTGGTCTCGAAGCGCACGTTGTCGAAGACGTAGAACTCGGCCTCGGGGGCGAAGAACGCCTGGTCGCCGATGCCGGTGGTGGCCATGTAGGCCATCGCCTTGCGGGCGATGTTGCGCGGGTCGCGCGAGTAGGCCTCGCCCGAGATCGGGTCGTGGATGAAGAAGTTCACGACCAGCGTCTTCGCGGCCCGGAAGGGGTCGATGTAGGCCGTGGTCGGGTCCGGGAACAGCGACATGTCGGACTCGTGAATGGCCTGGAAGCCACGGATGGACGAGCCGTCGAAGCCGAGGCCGTCGTCGAAGACCGACTGGTCGAAGGACGACACCGGGACCGTGAAGTGCTGCATGACGCCGGGCAGGTCGCAGAAGCGCACGTCGACCATCTCGACGCCCTCGTCCTTGATGTACTTGAGCAGCTCCTCGCTGTTCTGGAACATTCGTCCTCCTTGGCCGTCCCCGTCGGACGACCGGCAGATCTGAGAGTGGACACCCGCGGCGACGATGCCTCGGACGATGCGCTCACCCTACGAGTGAGGCAGTTTCCAGACCGTATCGGACGTGTTTCCCCCATGTAACAGACGTCCAAGTCTCCCGCCCGGCCAGAGCCGCGGCACCGGTCTCTAGGCTGGGCGGGTGAGCCCCACCAGCGCGCCGAGCGTCGAGACCGCCTCCTGGACCCGCCGCATCGTCGCCCTCGTCGTCGACTGGGCCGCCTGCACGCTCGCGGTCACCCTCTTCACCCCGGTGTACGGCGCCGACGCCGACCCGGCGTCCGGCTTCTACGTGCTCGGCGTCTTCGTGCTCGAGTCGGCGCTGTTCACCGCGCTGCTCGGCGGCTCCTTCGGCAAGGTCGTGACCCGCCTGCGGGTGGTGCGCTCGTACGGCGACCCGCGGCCCCCGGCGCTGCTGCCCGCGCTGGCCCGCCAGCTGCTGGTGGCCCTGGTCGTCCCGCCCCTGGTCTTCCGCCCCGACGGCCGGGGCCTGCACGACCTCGCCGCCGGCACCTCCACCGTCACGATCGAGACGTTTCGCCGCCTGGCCGGACGGTGAGACTCTGGGGACAGCACCCCCTCCGAGAGGCACACCATGAAGCGCACCCCGACCTGGCGGCGTACTGCTGCCGCCGCCGTCCTCCCGCTGGCCCTCACCGGCCTGGCCGCCTGCGGCGGTGACGACGAGGCGGAGAACGCCGAGGACACCAGCGCGTCGGCGCAGATCGAGGACGAGGCCGACGAGGAGGCCGGCGAGGAGGTCGGCGACCTCGAGGCGGGGGAGACGGTGCCCAACGAGGAGTTCGTCGACCTGATGACCTCCTCCTTCGAGGACTCCACCACCGCCCGCACCACCATGACCTCCGAGACCGCCGGCGTGGAGGTCAGGGCCGAGGGGGTCGTCGACTACACCAGCGGCACGCCGGCGGTGCAGATGACGATGACCAGCGCCGAGATGGGCGACGAGCCGATCGAGATGATCATGGTCGACAACGTGATCTACATGCAGGTGCCCGACCTGGGCGGCAAGTACCTGTCGATGGACCTCGACGAGCCGGGCAACCCGCTGGGACCGATGATGACCGACTCGATGGACCCCTCGAAGCAGGCCGAGATGATGGAGGCCGGGCTCGAGAGCGTCACCTTCGTCGGTGAGGAGGACGTCGACGGCGAGTCGATGGAGCGCTACACCGCCGTGGTCGACCCGAGCGCCACGCTCCGCGACATGGAGGGCCTCGAGGACCTCCCGCAGGACATGCTGCCCGAGGAGATGTCGTACGACGTGTGGTTCGACGACGAGGCCCACATGCGGAGGATGGTCGTCGAGATGGGCGACCTCGGCGCCACCGACATGCGCATGGACGACTGGGGCACCGAGGTCGACATCGAGGCGCCGCCGGCCAAGCAGGTCACCACGATGAAGGACATGATGGGCGGCTCGAGCCAGATGGGCTGAGCCCGTCGGGGCCACCCGAGGACGACGAAGGGCGGCGAGGTCGATGACCTCGCCGCCCTTCGCTGCGTCTTGCTGGTGCTGCCGGCGTCGTACGACGCTCAGCGCCCGCGCATGTTCTGGCGCATGCCCTTCATGCTGGTCGGCACCGGGCCCTTGGGCAGCGGCACCGCGGGGCGGCTGGCGTCGAGCGCCTTGAGGCGGGCACGGATGTCGGTGATGTCGGCGGGGCGGACCTCGCGCTTCATCTTGCGCAGCTTCTTCATCAGCTGCGGCAGCGGCACCTGGCCCTCCTCGCGGCCCACGACGATCTCGTGGACGGGGGTCTCGGCGACGACCCGCTCGTGCTTGCGCCGCTCACCGGCCATCAGCGCGCGCAGCCGCGAGCCGTTGCCCTCGCCGACCAGGATGATGCCCGGAGGGCCCACGACGCGGTGCACGACGTCCTGCTGGCGGTTGAAGGCCACGGCGGTCTCGGTGTGCCATCCGCGCTTGAGCATGTTGAGCGAGGCCGCGGCGGCGCCGGGCTGGCCCTCCATCTGGCTGTACGCCGAGGCCTGGGCGCGGCGGCTGAAGAGGATCAGCGCGCCCAGGGTGCCGAAGAGGATGCCGCCGATGACGGAGAGCACCCACTCGATCGCGCCGCTGCCCGGCAGGATCTTGAAGACCAGGAAGCCCAGGGCGCCGGTGACGAGGAACGTCAGCAGGAGCCACAGCCCGATGCGCGGGTCGGTCCTCTTGGTGATCCGGTAGGTCTCGGCGAACTGCTGGCGGCGGTTCATCGACGACGCGTCGGTCTGCTTGGCCATGCGGAAGCGTGCCTCACTCGGGTCGGCCCGGGGACGTCCCGCGGGCGGGGTTCAGACGGCGGCGCCCTCTCGCGCCTCCATCGCCTGACGGTACAGGCGCCCGGCCCGGTACGACGAACGGACCAGCGGTCCGGACATGACGCCGGAGAACCCGATCTCGTCGGCCTCGTCCTTGAGCTCGACGAACTCCTCGGGCTTGACCCACCGCTCGACGGGGTGGTGGCGGGCCGAGGGGCGCAGGTACTGGGTGATCGTGATGAGCTCGCAGCCGGCCTCGTGCAGGTCGCGCAGGGCCTGGCTGACCTCCTCGCGGGTCTCGCCCATGCCCAGGATCAGGTTCGACTTGGTGACCAGGCCGAAGTCGCGGGCCTGGGTGATGACGTCGAGGGAGCGCTCGTAGCGGAACGCGGGACGGATGCGCTTGAAGATCCGCGGCACCGTCTCGACGTTGTGGGCCAGCACCTCGGGACGGCTCTCGAAGACCTCCTGGAGGAGGTCGGGCTTGCCGTTGAAGTCGGGGATCAGGTTCTCGACGCCGGTCTCGGGGTTGAGCTCGTGGATCACCTTGACGGTCTCGGCGTAGAGCCAGGCACCGCCGTCGGGCAGGTCGTCGCGCGCGACCCCGGTGATGGTGGCGTAGCGCAGCTGCATCTTCTGCACCGACTCAGCGACCCGGCGCGGCTCGTCGCGGTCGAGCGGCTGGGGCTTGCCGGTGTCGATCTGGCAGAAGTCGCAGCGCCGGGTGCACTGGTCGCCGCCGATGAGGAAGGTGGCCTCGCGGTCCTCCCAGCACTCGAAGATGTTGGGGCAGCCGGCCTCCTGGCACACGGTGTGCAGGCCCTCGCCCTTGACGAGGTTCTGCAGCTCCTTGTACGCCGGGCCCATCTTGGCGCGGGTCTTGATCCACTCCGGCTTGCGCTCGATGGGGGTCTCGGCGTTGCGGACCTCGAGTCGGAGGAGCTTGCGGCCTTCGGGTGCAGGTGCCTCAGTCACGCGCTCGACTGTACGCCGCCGCCCCAGCAGCGGCCGAGTCGGCGGTGCCCCCGGGGCACCCGGCGCTCAGGGCACGTCGCGGCGGCGGTAGGAGACCAGCGAGACCGCGCCGGCGCCGAGCAGCAGCACGCCGAGGTAGGCGCCGCCGTCGGTGGCGGTCAGGACCCGCTCCCCGTCGCACTCGAGGCCCCGGCCGCCCCGGCGCGAGAAGCACTCCTCGGGCAGGCTGCTCTCGTCGTAGTAGCGCAGCTCGTTGGTCACGAACGCCACCAGGTTGAGCTGCGGCTGCCAGCGCTCGGTGCTGCCGCCGCCGCTGCCGAGCAGGCCGATCAGGGTGCCGCCCAGCACCGAGACCGCGAACAGCACGCCGATCGTGGCGACGGTGCTGCGGAAGAGCATGGTGAGGGCGTAGCCGCCCAGCGCGGCGGCCGCCGCGAGCACGGTGCCGCGGGCGACCAGCTCGAAGCCGTCGCCGACGACGCCCTCGCCGACGGGGAGGCCGCGGGACCCTGCGAGCGCCCACAGGCCCGCCCAGTACGCGGCGAGCACGACGCCGGCGACCAGCAGCCCGGTGAGCGTGACGACGACGGCCTTCGCGGCCCACACCCGGGAGCGGCGTGGCTCGAAGAGCAGCTGGTTGCTCATCGACCCCGAGCTCCAGTCGTGGCCCACGAAGGTGGTGCCCACCAGCAGCATCAGCAGGCTCACGACGGCGACCACGCCGAGCACCGAGCCCTCGCGGGTCTCGGCGTCGAGGCGCAGCGTCGGGCGGCCGCCGTACCACTCGAGGACCTGGGCGCGGCAGGCCTGCTCGACCAGCGCCGTGTCGGTGGAGGCGGGCGCGGGGTAGAGGTAGTTGCCGGGGTCGCGCCCGCAGCGGCGCACCTCCTTGGCGGCGTACCGCTCGGAGAGGAGCTGCTCCTGCTCGGCCTCGGAGACCGGTCGGGTGTCCCAGGCGGTGGCCGCGAGGACCAGCGCCGGCACCGCGACCGCGGCGACGAGCAGCAGCACGACCGCGCGGCGCCAGCGCAGCCGGGTGGCCTCGACCGCGACCAGCGCCCTCATGCCGCACCGCCCGTGGTGGCCTGCCCCAGCGTGTCGTCGGCGGTCAGCTCGAGGAAGTAGCTCTCGAGGTCCTGGCGCTGGGCGGAGAGCCCCGCCAACCAGATCCCGGCCTCACCCAGCAGCCGGGTCACCTCCGCCGGGGCCTCGGTGTCGACCAGCAGGGAGTGCTCGTCGGGGCCGGGGCGGGTGGTGTGGCCGGCCGCGTCGAGCAGCCGCCGCGCCTCGCCGGGCGAGGCCACGTCGACGCGGTACGCCGACCCGCCGGCCAGCAGGTCGGCCACGGTGCCCGAGGCCAGCAGCCGGCCGTTGCCGATGATGGTGGCCGAGGTGCAGACCTGCTGGACCTCGGCGAGGATGTGCGAGGAGAGCAGCACCGTGACGCCGCGCTCACCCAGGTCGCGGATGGTGTCGCGGATCTCGCGGATGCCCGCCGGGTCGAGGCCGTTGGTCGGCTCGTCGAGGATCAGCAGCGCCGGGTCCTTGAGCAGCGTCGCGGCGATCGCCAGGCGCTGCTTCATGCCCAGCGAGTAGGCGCGGAACCGGTCGCCGTCGCGGCCGGTGAGCCCGACGGTCTCGATGGCCTCGTCGACGCGGGTGTCGGGCCCGCCGATGGAGCGGGAGAGCAGCAGCAGGTTCTGCCGACCCGTGAGGTTGGGCGAGAACTTCGGCGACTCCACCACCGCTCCCACCCGACCGATGACGGCCGGCAGCTCGTCGGGCACCGGGCGCCCGAAGAGACGCATGGTGCCGCTGGTGGCGCGCGCCAGGCCCAGCAGCATCCGGATGGTGGTGGTCTTGCCCGAGCCGTTGGGGCCCAGGAAGCCGTGCACGCCACCGGCCGGCACCGCCAGGTCCAGGCCCTGCACCGCCACGCGGGTCTGCCCCTTGCGGGTGCGGAACTCCTTGCGCAGCGCGGTGGTCTCGATGATCAGGTCGTGCCGGGTGTCGACGACCCCGAGGTCGCTCGTGGTGCTCACCAGCGGAGCGTGGCAGAGCCTCGTCCCTTGACCCGGGCGACGCGCCGGACCAGCTCAGCCGCCGGGGGTGACCAGCTCGATGCGCGGAGCGCGGCCCGGCTCGGGGCGCGGCTCGTAGTCGGGGGTGGCGGTGTAGTCGCCCCAAGCGAGCATCTCGGTGAGGTGGTCCTGCAGCACCGGCAGGGCCTCCTGGACGCCGACGCGGCGGCCGGTCTCGAGGCTCAGGGTCGTGACCCCGGCGTCGGCGATCCCGCAGGGCACGAAGCGGTCGTACCAGCCCAGGTCGACGTCGCAGTTGAGGGAGATGCCGTGCATGGTCACGCCCCGGCTGACCCGGATGCCGATCGCGCCGATCTTGCGCTCGCCGGCCCGCTCGTCGGCGCGCAGCCAGGCGCCGCTGCGGCCCGGGACGCGGGCGGTCTCGACCCCGAAGTGCGCGCAAGTGGCGATCATCGCCTCCTCCATGCGGCGTACGAAGTCGACGACCTTGACGTGGTCGGGCAGCGCGACGATCGGGTAGGCCACCAGCTGGCCGGGGCCGTGGAAGGTGATCTTGCCGCCGCGGTCGACGTCGATGACGGGCGCGCCGCCGGGGTCGAGGGGACGCTCGTGGGCGTCGGTGCGCTTGCCGGCGGTGTAGGTCGGCGGGTGCTCGAGGAGCAGCACGGTGCCGGGCCGCTCGCCGGCCACGACCTGCGCGTGCACCTCGCGCTGGAGCTCCCAGGCGGCCAGGTAGTCGACCGCGTCGGGCCCCAGCCCGGCCACCTCGAACTGCACGCTCTCCTGCTCGCTCATGCCGGCGAGCCTACGCCTGTGGACAGCGTGGTGGGCCGCGGGCTCGGCCGGGTAGGAGGTGGGGCATGGGTCCCCTCGCCGCGCTCGTCCGCGCCTCCTCGCCGCTGCTGCTGACCGTCGTCCTGGTCGGCGTCGGCACCGCTCCCGCCGCCGCGGTGCCGGGTGGCCCCGGAGGTCCGGGCGGTCCCGCCCCGGGGGAGCGGCACGCGCGCTCGGTGCTGGCCGCGTGGGACGAGCAGCGGGCCGCCGCCTGGGGCAGCGGTGACGGCGCCGCCCTCGCCCGGCTCTACGTCGCGGGCTCGGGGGCCGGCCGGCGCGACCGGCAGATGCTGGCGGCCTGGAGCGGGCGGGGCCTGCGGGTGCGCGGGATGGCCACCCACGTGCTGGCGCTCGACGTGGTCGAGCGGCGCCCGGCGCCCCGGCCGAGGCTGCTGCGGCTGCGGGTCACCGACCGGCTGGTGGGCGCGGTGGCCGTCGGCGGCGGCGTACGACGGGTGCTGCCGACGGACCGGGCGACGACCCGGTCGGTGGTGCTGCGGCACAGCGGGGGAGCGTGGCGGGTGGAGTCGGTGCGGCAGCTGGGCTGGTGAGGGCTGGTGGACGCCCTCAGTCGCGGGCCGCGAGACCGGAGGACACGACCGCCGCGACGTCGGGGTCCTGGAAGTCGTAGCCGACGTCCCGCAGCGCCGCGGGGCTGACGTTGAGCGAGCCCAGCAGCTCGGGGGCCATCTTGCCCGCGGCGACCCGCAGCAGCGGTGCCGGCACGGTCGCGAAGCTGGGCCGGCTCAGCGCCGAGGCCAGGGTCTCGGTGAACTCGGCGTTGGTCGGCGTCGTCTCGCAGCACAGGTTGAACGGCCCCGAGGCGCTCTCGTGCTCGGCCAGGTGCACCACGGCGCCGATCCAGTCGCGCAGCGAGATCATCGCCATGTGCTGGCGCCCGCTGCCCAGCCGGCCGCCCAGGCCGAGCTTGAAGAGCGGCACGAGCTGCTTGAGGGGAGGGCTGCGCCGGTCCATCACCGGGGAGGTGCGCAGCACGCAGACCCGCGAGCCCGCGGCGGCCGCGGGCTCGGTGGCCTCCTGCCACTCGCGGCTGACCTGGGTCAGCAGCGCGTCGCCGCGGCTGTCGGAGGCCTCGGTCAGCGGCTGGTCGCCGTGGTCGCCGTAGAACGCGATCCCGTTGCCGGCCAGGAACGCCGGCGGCTCGTCGGCCCCGGCGATCACCTCGGCGAGCAGCCGGGTGGTGCGCACCCGGCTCTCACGCACCTCGCGCGCCCACTTCTGCGAGTGCACGTTGCCGATCAGCGGCGCGCCCGCCAGGTTGACCACCACGTCGGCGCCGGCGACCAGGTCGCGGTCGACCACGCCGGCGTACGGGTCCCAGGTCGACGCGTCGGGCTTCTCGCTGGGACTGCGCACCAGGCGGGTGACGCGGTGCCCGCGCTCGCGCAGCGCGGCGGTGAGGTGGGTGCCGAGGAAGCCGGACGACCCGGCCATGACCACATGCAGGCTCATGCCCCGAGCCTGCCACGCCTCGTCACCACCCACCCTCACCCGGCCCACACTTCCCGCTGACCCGGCCCAAACTTCCCACCGACCCGGCTCATACTTCCCACCGACCCGGCCCGAACTTCCCACAGACCCGGCCCGAACCTGCCGCCTGGAGGTTCGGGCCGGCTCGACGCGAGATTCGCGCCGGGTCGGGGCGAAGTCTGGGCCGGGTCAGCGTGAGATCTGCGACGGGTCAGCCGGCGAGGTGGCGCCAGCGGGGGGCCAGCTGCGACCAGGGCCCGCTGGCGGCCACGGTGCCGTCGACCAGCACCACGACCCGGTCGGCGCGGGCCAGGGCGGCGGTCTTGGAGGTGGCGCCGACGACGGTGGTGCCGCGCTCGCGCAGCGACTCCCACAGCTCGACCTCGGTGGCCGCGTCGAGCGCCGAGGACACGTCGTCGGCCAGCAGCAGCTCGGAGTCGCAGGCCAGCGCCCGCGCCAGCGCGACGCGCTGCACCTGCCCGCCCGAGAGGCGTACGCCGCGGTGCCCGACCAGCGAGTCGGGCCCACCGGCCTCCTCGACGTCGCGGCCCAGGCGGGCGGCCGCGATGGCGGGCTCGACCTGCCGGTCGGGGTGGTCGAGCCGGATGTTGTCGCGGAACGTGCCCGACAGCACCCGGGGCACCTGCGCCACGTGGGCGACCCGGCCGGGTCGCAGCTCGGTCTCGGGGTCGTCGAGCAGCCGGTCGTTCCAGCGCACCTCGCCGCGGGTGCTGACCAGCCCGGCCAGCGCCGCGAGGAGGCTGGACTTGCCGGAGCCGACCTGACCGAGCAGCAGCACCAGCTCGCCCCGCTCGACGCGCAGGTCGATGTCGTGGGCGCCGACGGTGCCGTCGTCGTGCACCGCGGTGAGCCCGCGCACCTCCAGGGTGCGCAGCTCCTCGCGGGCCGCCTTGGCGGGGGCGGGGGAGACGCCGGCGACCAGGTCGACGCCCGGCGGCTCGGCCATCAGGTCGCCGCCGCCGGCCAGGCGGCTGGTCTCGTGCATCCACGCGCGGGTGCCCGGGGCCTCGGTGACCACCGAGCCGGCCACCCGGCCGAACCAGTCGAAGCCGGCGACGGCGTTGGCGACCAGCAGCGCGGTGGCCAGCCCCCAGCCCTCGGCGACGTAGACGCCCCACGCGGCGACCACGCCGAGCTGGACCATGACGATCGGTACGCCGTCGAGCAGCGCCTGCACCCGGTGCTCGCGCACCGCGGCCTCGACGCGCCCGGAGTCGACCTCGCGCAGGTGCTGGTGGACCGCCGGGGTGGCGGCGGCGAGCTTGACGGTGCGCACCGACTCCAGCGCCGAGACCAGCGAGCGGCCGAAGCGCGCCCGGGCGGCCGACGATGCGGCGGCGGAGCGACCGGCGACCCGGCGGCCCAGCGAGGAGGCCAGCGCCGAGGCGACCATGACGGTCAGCAGCACCCCGCCGGCCAGCAGGCTGCGGGCGAGCGCCGCGGTCAGCGCCACGATGATCAGCCCGTTGACCAGGTCGACCCAGCGGTCGGCGTAGCGCGCGAGCCGGTCGGCGTCCATCGCGCGGGCCACCACCTCGCCCGGCGGCGTGCGGGTCAGCCGTCGCTGCTCGGTCTGGCCCTGCAGCACCGCCGCGCGCACGCGCAGCATCACCGCGACCCACCAGCGCGGGTAGACCTTGAAGGCCAGGGCCAGCAGCAGCGGCGCGACCATCAGCGAGGCCACCAGCGCCACCACCAGCCAGAGCGGGCGACCACCCTGCTGCAGGTCGGTGACCAGCAGCCCCCAGACCCACCCGGTGACCGCGCCGAAGGCACCGGTCAGCGCCGAGACCGTGAAGAGCCCGGCGCCGACGAGGCCCCAGCGCGGCTCCACCAGCAGCGCGTTCCAGATGGTGCGGCTCAGGCTGGGCAGCGGTCGCAGGCTGGGTGCCTCCGGCGCCTGGCCCGTACGCCGCGCGCTGCCGATGTCGGCGTCACGTGCGGCCTGGTGGGCCGCGGCGTGGCTGTCGTCGAGGTCGTGCTCGTGCGCCTGCTCGGTGGCCGAGGCCTCGAGCAGGTCGCGGAACGCGCCGGGCTCGCAGGCCAGCACGGCCCGGGGGCCCTGCTGCGCGACCCGGCCGGCCTCGAGGACCGCCACCTGGGAGGCGCGCTCGGTGGTGCCGAGGCGGTGGGCCACCAGCAGGCCGGTGCGACCGGTCAGCAGCCGGTCGGCGGCCCGCACCACCCGGGCCTCGGTGACCGGGTCCATCCGGGCGGTGGCCTCGTCGAGCACCACCACCCGCACGTCGCGCACCAGCAGCCGCGCGAAGGCGACCAGCTGCTCCTCCCCGGAGGACAGGGTGGTGCCCCCGGGGCCCAGCGGGGTGTCGAGCCCCTGGGGCAGCCCGGCGACCCAGCTCTCCAGCCCGAGCTCGGTGACCGCGGCCTCGACGTCGGCGCGCGAGCCGTGCGCGAAGAGGGCGATGTTCTCGGCGAGGGTGCCGGCCAGGATCTCGGTGCGCTGGGTGACCACGCCGACGGCGCTGCGCAGCGCCTGCAGGTCGAGCTCGAGCACGTCGCGCCCGCCGAGCAGCACGCTGCCGGGCTCGGGGTCGACGGCGCGCGAGACCAGCGAGGCGAGCGTCGACTTGCCCGAGCCGGTGCGGCCCACGAGCGCGCAGGTGGTGCCGGCGGGCACGGTGAGCTCGACGCCCTGCAGGGCGAAGGGGCCGGTGCCGTAGGAGAAGTGCAGGTCGCGCAGGTGCAGGTCGAGCGGGCCCGGCGCCAGCGCCGCGCCGCCGGTGGGCTCGGCCTCGGCCCCGAGCAGCTGGCGCAGGCGCAGCACCGCGCCGAAGCCGGCCTGCAGGTCGGGCAGGTGCCGGGCGAGCTGGTCGACCTGGCCCACGAAGGTGGTGGTGACCAGGAACAGCGTGACCAGCGCGGCGGTGCCGAGCCGGTCGTCGAGCACCAGGGCGACGCCGACGACGGCGGTGCCGGCGAGCATGGCGTGCAGCAGCGTGCCGGTGCGGCGACCGACCTGGCTCTCCAGCGTGAGGACCTCGGCGAAGCGGGCGTGCACGGTCGCGGCGAGCTCGGTGCAGCGGCGTACGAGGTGGGCCTGGCCCAGCGTGGTGCGCAGGTCGTCGCGGGCGGCGATGCCCTCCTCCATCGCGGCCGCGTGGTCGGTCCAGGCCATCTCCTCGACGACCTTGCGCTCGGAGATCTGCGGCAGCAGCGGGCGCACCACCGCGACGGCGGCGACCCCGGCGAGCGGGAACAGGATGAACGCCGGCCACCAGGTCAGGCCGGCGACCAGCCACAGCGGCCCCGAGGCCAGCAGCGTGCGGATCGCCATCCACACGCTCTGGCGCAGCAGCGAGCCGACCTCGTGGGTGTCGTCGTCGACGCGGTCGAGCACCTCGCCGACCGCCTGCTCGTCGAGCGCGGCCAGCGGCTGCAGCATCGCGGCGTCGAGCAGGTCGGCGCGCAGGCGGCCCTCGGCCCGGTCGGTGACCCCGGCCCAGATGGTGCGCCCCACCGAGTCCAGCACCGCCGCGCCGACCACGCAGAGCGCCAGCAGCCACACCAGGGGGACCGTGGCCTCCTCCGCGAGCCGGCCGGCGACGGCCGAGCCGACCGCCGTGCCGACGGCGCCGAGCAGGGAGCCGAGCAGCGCGAGCACCGCCCACGGGCTGCGCATCCGGCGCCAGTCGACGGGTCGTCGCTGGGCCGGCGGGCTGGTGGGCGGAGGGGTCTGGGTAGGCGCGGGGTGGGCGCCGAGATCGGTCACAGTCACGGTGCCCCCGACGGTATGCCCTGACCGGCCCGGGGCGCCTCTCAATTTCAGGGCACTGCCCGTCTGCGACGAGAGCCGTCCGGGGCCGCCGGGACGCACCACGCCCCGCCCGGGTGGCCCGGGCGGGGCGTGGTGGGTGCTGCTGGGTCTGGCTGGTCGTGCAGGGGAGCGGTGCTCAGACCTCGAACTGGCCGCTCTCGAGGCGCTGCTTGACCTCCTGCAGGAACCGGCCGGCGTCGGCGCCGTCGACCAGGCGGTGGTCGTAGGTCAGCGCCAGGTAGACCATGTGGCGCACCGCGATGGTCTCGCCCAGGTTGGGGTCGTCGATGACGACCGGGCGCTTGACCACGGCACCGGGGCCCAGGATCGCGACCTGCGGCTGGTTGATCACGGGGGTGTCGAAGAGCGCCCCCACGCTGCCGAGGTTGGTGATCGTGAAGGTGCCGCCCGACAGCTCGTCGGGTCCGATCTTGTTGGTGCGGGTGCGCTCGGCCACGTCGCCGATCTTGCGGGCCAGGCCCGAGATCGACAGGTCGCCGGCGTCCTTGACCACCGGGGTGATCAGGCCCTTCTCGGTGTCCACCGCGAACGCGAGGTTCTCGCGGTCGTAGTAGGTGACCTCACCGGCCTCGGTGTCGATCGTGGCGTTCAGCGAGGGGTGCTGCTTGAGCGCGTCGACCGTCGCCTTGGCGAAGAACGGCAGGTAGGACAGCTTGACGCCCTCACGGGCCAGGAAGTCGGCCTTCTTGGCGTCGCGCAGACGGGCGATGTTGGTGACGTCGACCTCGATGACCTGCGTGAGCTGGGCCGAGACCTGCAGCGACTCGACCATGCGCGAGGCGATGATCTTGCGCAGCCGCGAGAGCTTCTCGGTCTTGCCGCGCAGCGGCGAGGGGCTCGAGGGCGCCGGGGCGCCGCCCGAGGACGCCGCCGGGGCGGCGGGGGCCGACGAGGCGGCCGGGGCAGCCGGCTCCTCCTTGGCCTTTGCGGCCTCGAGCACGTCCTGCTTGCGGATGCGCCCGCCGACACCGGTGCCGGTGACGTCGTTGAGGTCGACGCCGTGCTGGCCGGCCAGCTTGCGCACCAGCGGGGTCACGTAGCCGGGACCGTCGCCGGAGGTGCTGCTGGTGGAGGAGGCGGGCTTCTCCTGCTCCTTGGTCGGCTCGGGCGCCTTCTCCTGGGCTGGCTTCGCCTCCTGCTTCGGCTCGGGCTTCTTCTCGGGCTCCGGCTCGGGCTCGGGCTCCGGCTCCGGCTCCGGCTCGGGCTCCGGCTCCGGCTCGGGCTCCGGCTCGGAGTCGCCGCCGGCGGACCCGTCGCCGATGACGGCGAGCTCGGCGCCGATCTCGACGGTCTCGTCCTCGGAGACCTTCACCTCGAGCAGCGTGCCGGCCACGGGGGAGGGGATCTCGGTGTCGACCTTGTCGGTGGAGATCTCCAGCAGCGGCTCGTCGACGGCGACCTCGTCACCGACCTGCTTGAGCCAGCGGGTCACGGTGCCCTCGGTGACCGACTCGCCCAGCTCGGGCAGGGTCACCGTGGTGCCGCTGCCGCCGGACCCCTTGGTCGCGGCGGCCGGCTTCTCGGTCTCCTCGAGCGGCTTGTCGTCGGACTTGGCCGACTCGGGGGTCTCGTCGCCGGGGGGCAGGTCGCCGGTCTCCTCGGCGACCTCCTCCTCCTGCTCGGCCTTCTTCTCGGCCTCGTCGTCGTCGGCGGGCTCCGCCTCGGGCGTGGCGGTGTCGTTGCCGGAGTCGCCGGCCGACTCGCCCTCGTCGCCGATCACGGCCAGGAGCGCGCCCACCTCGACGGTGTCGTCCTCCTCGGCCTTGATCTCGAGCAGCGTGCCCGCGACCGGGCTGGGGATCTCGGTGTCGACCTTGTCGGTGGAGATCTCCAGCAGCGGCTCGTCGACGGCGACCGTGTCGCCGACCTGCTTCAGCCAGCGCGTGACGGTGCCCTCGGTGACGGACTCACCCAGTTCCGGGAGGTTGACTTCGGTGGCCAATGCAGTTCCTTCGCTCGCGGTCTTCGATGGGGTGCTCGGTGTGGCGGGGTGGTGCGGGTGTGGCGGGGTGTGCCGGGCTCCAGGCTAGGAGGCGGTCACGAGTGCGCGTGCAGCGCCTTGCCGGCCAGGGCGAGGTGCGCCTCGCCGAGAGCCTCGTTCTGGGTGGGGTGGGCGTGCACCAGCGGGGCGACGTCCTCGGCGTGGGCCTCCCAGCCGTAGATCAGCTGTGCCTCGCCGATCAGCTCGCCGACCCGGTCGCCGACCATGTGCACGCCCACGACGGGCCCGTCGGTGACGCGCACCAGCTTGACGAAGCCCTGGGTCTTGAGGATCTGGCTCTTGCCGTTGCCGCCCAGGTCGTAGGTCAGCGTCTCCACGGCGTCCTCGCCGTACGTCGAGCGCGCGGTGGCCTCGTCGAGACCGACCGAGGCGACCTCGGGGTGGGAGTAGGTGACGCGGGGGATGCCGGCCTCGTCGATGGGCGTGGGGTCGAGCCCGGCGATGTCCTCGGCGACGAAGATGCCTTGCTGGAAGCCGCGGTGGGCCAGCTGGAGCCCGGGGACGATGTCGCCGACGGCGTACACGCCCTCGAGGTTGGTGCGGCAGCGCTCGTCGGTGCGCACGAAGCCGCGCTCCATCTCGACGCCCTGCTCGTCGTAGCCCAGGCCGTCGGTGACGGGGCCGCGACCGACGGCGACGAGCAGCAGCTCGGCCTCGATGGTCTCGCCGCCCTCGACGGTCACGACCACGCCGTGGTCGGTGGTCTTCACGCTCTCGAAGGGGGTGCCGGTGCGGGCCTTGATGCCGCGCTTCTTGAAGGTGCGCTCGAGCACCTTGGAGGAGGCCTCGTCCTCGGCGGCCACCAGCCGGGGGAGCGCCTCGACGATGGTGACCTCTGCGCCGAAGGAGCGCCACACGCTGGCGAACTCGCAGCCGATGACGCCGCCGCCGAGCACCACGACCGAGGACGGCACGCGCTCGAGGCGCAGCGCGTGCTCGGAGGTGAGGATGCGCTCGCCGTCGACCTCGAGGCCGGGCAGCGAGCGGGAGTAGGAGCCGGTGGCCAGCACGACGTGGCGACCGGTGTAGGCGGTGCCGTCGACGGTGACCTCGCGCGGCCCGGTGAGGCGACCCTCGCCGGCGACCACGGTCACGCCACGGCCCTTGACCAGGCCGGTGAGGCCCTTGAAGAGCCGCGAGACGACGCCGTCCTTGTAGGAGTTCACCCCGGCCATGTCGATGCCCTCGAGCGTGGCGCGCACGCCGAACTGCTCGGAGTCACGCGCCGAGTCGGCGACCTCCGCGGCGTGCAGCAGCGCCTTGGTGGGGATGCAGCCCACGTGCAGGCAGGTGCCGCCGAGGTCGCCCTTCTCCACCAGTGCGACCCGCATGCCGAGCTGGGCGGCGCGCAGCGCGCACGCGTACCCCCCCGAGCCAGCGCCGAGAATGAGTACGTCGAAGTCGGTGTCGGCCACCGTGGTCCTTCCGTGGGTGATCCATGTCTCGGGGCTCATCCTTGCACTTCCCCCGGACGTGTCCACACCGACCTTCGGGTGGCCGGTGCGGGGTCTCTTGGCAGACTGGTGCCCATGGGACTCATGGACCGCTTCCGCCGGGGCTCGAAGCAGCGCATGCGCAAGCCCGCGCGCGACGCCGCGCGCACCGGCTCGACGAGGGTGCGCGCCTCCGACGCCGTCGACCGCGAGCACCTCAGCTCGTGGGTCTCCGAGCGCCGCGGTGTCGAGGGGTTCGTCGAGCCCCGCACCGCGGTCAGCGACGTGACGCTGCTGCTGGTCGCCCACGACGGTGAGTGGACCCGGCGCCGGGTGCCCTCGATCGACTGGGCGCACGACTTCTGCAACCGCTTCCAGGTGCCGTCGTACGACGCCGGGCTGGTGGGCATCCCGCAGAGGATGCGCGACTACAACAGCCGGGTGAAGAAGCAGGGCCGGCAGGACCCGTAGGTCCCGCCGGCCCCGCTGGCCCCCGCTGGCGCCCCGTGGTGGTGGGGAGCGCTCAGGCCAGGCCGCGCGCCAGGTCGACGAGGGTCGACACCGCGAAGCCGGTGCCGCCGTTGGTCAGGTGGCCGTCGGGGCCGCCGGCGTTGAACGACGGGCCGGCGATGTCGAGGTGCGCCCAGGGGCGCCCGTCGGTGAACTCGCGCAGGAACGCGCCGGCGAAGAGCCCGCCGCCCCAGCGCACCCAGTCGTGCTGGGCGAGGTCGGCGATCTTGCTGGAGGTGACGCGCTGCTTCATCTCCTCGGGGATCGGCATCGCCCAGATCGGCTCACCGGCGCTGGCGCCGGCCTCGACGACCTTGGCCACGACCTCCTCGGAGCCCATCACGCCGGCCATCTTGTTGCCGAGCGCGACGACCATGGCACCGGTGAGCGTGGCGACGTCGACGATCAGGTCGGGCTCGGTCTCGACGGCGCGCACCAGCGCGTCACCGAGCACGAGACGACCCTCGGCGTCGGTGTTGAGCACCTCGACGGTCTTGCCGCCGTACATGCTCAGGATGTCGCCGGGCCGGGTCGCGTCCCCGGAGACCATGTTCTCGGCCATCGGCGCGAAGCAGGAGACCTTGACCGGCAGGCCGAGCTCGGCGATGGCGAAGGTGGCCTGGATGACCGCGGCGGCGCCGGCCATGTCGGACTTCATCTCGTGCATGCCCTGCGCGGGCTTGATGGACAGGCCGCCGGAGTCGAAGGTGATGCCCTTGCCGACCAGGGCCAGGTGGGTCGTCGCGCCCTTGGGCGTGTAGCTGATCTCGACCAGGCGCGGCGGGGCGGAGGAGCCGACGCCGACGCCGAGGATGCCGCCGCAGCCGAGCTCGGCGAGCTCGACCTCGTCGAGGACGCGCAGCGTGATCTTGGGGGCGCCGCGGCCCTTGCCGAGCTCCTTGGCGCGCGCCTGCGCGGCCTCGGCGAACGCCGGCGGGCGCAGGTCGCCCGGGGGAGTGTTGACCCAGTCGCGGGTGGCCGCGACCGCCCGGGTGACGACCTGGGCCTCCTCGAGGGCGGCGACGACCTGCTTGTCGCGCGCGGCGCTGCTCAGCAGCACCACCTCGCCGGCGGTGGTGGCGTCCTTGGCGGTGTCCTGCTTGTACGTCGTGAACGTGTAGGCGCCGAGCGCCCAGCCCTCGGCCACGGCCCGCACGTCGGCAGCGGTCTCGGCCGGCAGCGCGAGCGCGACGTCGGCGGCGTTGGTCACGGCCCGGGAGGCGGCACCGGCGGCGCGGCGCAGGTCGGCGGGCCGGGGGTCCTTGCCGAGGCCCACGAGCACCAGCAGCGGTGCGCCGATCGTGCCCGAGGTGGGCACCCGGGTGACCTCGCCGACCGAGCCCTTGACGTCGAGGGAGGCCAGCAGCGGGCGCAGCTTGCGGCCGTAGGCCTTGGCGACGTCCTCGGCGCCGGCGGCGAGCTCGAGGACCGGGCCGTCCTCCTTGCTCGCGCGGCGGCCGGTCGGCTCGCTCTGCACGACACCGACGACGACGGCGTCGGTCTTGGTCTTGGCGGGGCTGGCACTGCTCAAGGTAAACGAGGTCACCGCGCCACACTAACCATGGCGCCGCCACCCCGCGGCGCGACCCACGTCACCCCCGGTGGGGCTGCCGCGGCTGGGGTAGGTTCGCGCCATGGCCGACCTGCTGACCTCGCCGCTGCACGACCGTCACCTGGCGCTGGGGGCCAAGACCGCCCCGTTCGGCGGCTGGGAGATGCCGCTGGAGTACCCCACCGGCGTCGTGGCCGAGCACACCGCGGTCCGCTCGGGCGTGGGCGTCTTCGACGTCAGCCACCTCGGCAAGGCCGAGGTCACCGGCCCCGGCGCGGCGGCGTACGTCAACGCCTGCCTGACCAACGACCTCGACCGCATCGGCCCCGGCCAGGCGCAGTACACGCTGTGCTGCGACGACGAGACCGGCGGCGTGGTCGACGACCTGATCGTCTACCGCTACTCCGACGAGCGGGTGCTGCTGGTGCCCAACGCCGCGAACACCGCCGAGGTCGTGCGCCGCCTGGCCGCTACCGCCCCCGCGGGCGTCGAGGTCGTCGACCGGCACCGCGACCTGGCCGTGCTGGCCGTCCAGGGCCCCCTCAGCGACGAGGTGATGACCGCGCTGGGGCTGCCGGTCGACCACGACTACATGAGCTTCGTGGAGGCGACGTACGCCGACGCCACCGTGGTGGTGTGCCGCACCGGCTACACCGGTGAGCGCGGCTACGAGCTGCTGGTGCCCAACGAGGCCGCGGGCGCGGTGTGGGACGCGCTGCTCGCGGCCGGCGCCGAGCACGGCATCGCCCCGTGCGGGCTGGGCGCGCGCGACACCCTGCGCACCGAGATGGGCTACCCGCTGCACGGGCAGGACATCTCCCTCGACGTCACCCCGGTGCAGGCGCGGATGGCCTGGGCGGTCGGCTGGGACAAGCCGGCCTTCTGGGGCAAGGACGTGCTGGTGCGCGAGCGCGCCGAGAAGCCCAAGCGGGTGCTGCGCGGCATCGTGGCCACCGGCCGGGGCATCCCGCGACCGGGCATGAGCGTGTCGCTGAGCGCCGACGTGCTGGTCGGCGAGGTCACCTCGGGCACCTTCAGCCCCACGCTGCGCAAGGGGGTCGGGCTGGCCCTGGTGGCCGCGACCGTGCACCCCGAGGCGGAGGTCGGGGTCGACATCCGCGGCCGCCGCGAGATCTTCCAGCTCACCAAGCCCCCGTTCGTCGACCCGTCGGTGAAGGAGTCCTGATGAACCTGCCCGAGCAGCCCCCCACCTTCCGCCCGCCCTCGCCCAGCGAGCGCCCCTGGTGGTGGCGTCTCGAGGACGCCGCCGGCAACGAGGTGGCCGTCGAGGGCGAGCTGGCCGACCAGCGCTTCACCAGCCAGGCCGACGCCGAGTCCTGGGTGGGTGAGGCCTTCGCCGACCTGGCCGACGAGGGTGTCGACGCGGTGGTCCTCTTCGAGCTCGAGCGCCGGGTCTACGGCCCGATGTCGCTGCATCCCTGACCCGCCTGGCCCACCCTCCCTCCCCGTGCGCGCCGTCGACGAGCAGGACTTCGCGGCGTACGTCGCCGCGAGACGCACCGCGCTGGTGCAGGCGGTGGCGGTGCTGGGCAGCCCACCGGGCCACGCCGCCGCGCTGACCGACCGGGCGCTGGCGCGCGCCGGGCGCGAGTGGCACGACCTGCGGGAAGGGCCGGGCCCCGACCTCGAGGTGTGGCGGCTGGTCCTGGAGGAGCGGGCCCGCGACCGCACCCCCTGGTGGCGCCAGGAGCCGACCCCGCTCGCTCCGCTGCTCGACCGGCTCGAGCCCGACCGGCGCACCTGCGTGGTGCTGTCGGCGGTGGCCGGGCTGGCCGACGAGGAGGTGGCGGCCCTCTCGGGCTGCTGGCCCAGCCCCGGTGACCCCGCGACGCCCGCCCTCGAGCAGGAGGCCCGCGAGCTGGCGGCGGGCGTGGAGGTGGTCGGGCGGCCGGCCGCCGACATCACGGCGCAACGCCCCGCCCGGCGGGTGCCGCGCGGGCTCGTGGCGCTGCTGGCGGTCCTCGCGGTGCTGGCGGCCGTGGGCACGTGGTGCGCCGGTGGGCCCGACGGGCCGCCCGACGGGGCGCCGGGGGACGAGGCGCTGGGCCCGGCGCAGGTGCGCGAGCTGGTCACCTCGGTGCCGCTGCCGTGGTCGGCGGCCGGCGACCTGGTGATCGGCGACCGGGCGCTGCGGGTGCCGGGGGTGCGGCGGCTGGTGGGCCTCGGCAGCCGGCTCGACGTGGTCGTCTACGGCGACTCCGAGGGACGGGTGGTGCGCGCCGAGGCCACCGGTGAACGGCTGCTGCTGGGGCGCTCGGCCCCCGGGGCGACGCTCGTCGGGGAGCGGGAGCGCGGCTGGGTGGCCTGGGTCGAGGCGCCGAGCGGCGACCTGGTCGTCGTCGACACCGCCGACGGAGCCGAGCTGGGCCGGCGCCCCCTGGTGCCGCTCGGGCCGGGCGACGAGCCGCCGGCCGGCGTCGGGCCGCTCTCGCTGGAGGGCCCGACCCTGCACTACGTCGACGGCGCCGGGTCGCACGAGTGGCGCCCGCTCGACGACCCGAGCGGTGAGCAGGTCCCGGCCGCGGGCCCCGCGACGCTGCTCGACGTCGACGGGCTGACCACGGTGGTGCAGAGCAGCCCGACCACCATCACCTTCGACGGCCCCTTCGGGCCGGCCGTCACCCGGCGCGGCGTGGGCGCCCATCTCTCCCCGGGCGGCGGCTACGTGCTGACCCGGATGGGGCCGGGCGGCACGGCGCCGGTGCGGGTCTACGACACCGACGACGGGCGGCGCCGGCCGGCCGGGGTGCGCGGCGGCGAGGTCGCGCTGGACGCCGTCTTCAGCACCACCGGCGCGATCACCTACGTCGTCGGCGACGGCACCCAGGTGCCGGGGGCGGGCGAGTTCCGTCGGCTCTCGGAGGCGCGCGGCTGGCTGCTGCGCACCTGCTTCACCGGCTCGGGCTCCTGCACCGACCACGTGCGGGTCTCCAGCGCCGACGGCGAGCCGGTGCTGGCCCGCTGAGGCGCCCGGCCGCAGGCTCCCGGTTCCGCCGCTGTCCAGAGTCGGCCCAGAGTCGGCCTAGAGTCGGCGCCGTGCGGATGAGCCAGGTCGACGTGTTCAGCACCGAGCCGCTGCTCGGCAACCCGGTCGCGGTCGTCCACGACGCCGACGACCTGACCACCGAGCAGATGGCGGCCTTCGCGCGCTGGACCAACCTCTCGGAGACCACGTTCCTGCTGCGGCCCACGCTGCCCGGCGCCGACTACCGGTTGCGGATCTTCACCCCCGGCGAGGAGCTGCCCTTCGCCGGCCACCCCACCCTCGGCTCCGCCCACGCCTGGCTCGAGGCCGGAGGGCGGCCCCGGGGCGAGCGGGTCGTGCAGGAGTGCGGCGCCGGTCTCGTCGCCGTACGCCGCGACGGGGAGCGCCTGGCCTTCGCCGCGCCGCCGCTGGTGCGCTCGGGCCCCGTCGACGAGGCCGACCTGGCCCGGGTGCGTCGCGCGCTGGGGGTCGCGCCCGACGAGGTCGTGGCCTCCGCCTGGGTCGACAACGGCCCGGGCTGGGTGGCGGTGCTGCTGGGCGACGCCGACGCGGTCCTGGGCCTGCGCCCGGACTGGTCGGCCTTCGACGACCTCGAGATCGGCGTCGTCGGCGCCCACGCGCCGGGCTCGGAGACGGCGCTCGAGGTGCGTGCCTTCTGCCCCGGCATCGGCGTGCCCGAGGACCCGGTCACCGGCAGCCTCAACGCCGGCCTGGCCCAGTGGCTGCTGGGGGAGCGGGTGCTGGGCGAGCGCCTCGCGTCGTCGTACGTCGCCGCGCAGGGCACCGCGATCGGCCGCCGCGGCCGCGTGCACGTCGACCGCGTGGGTGACGGCGACGACGCCGAGGTCTGGGTGGGCGGCGCGACCCGCACCACCATCACCGGCGAGCTCGACCTGCGGCGCTAGGGTCGAGGCGTGCAGGCCTACCTCGACCTCCTCCGCCGCATCCTCGACGAGGGTGTCGAGAAGTCCGACCGCACCGGCACCGGGACGCTCAGCGTCTTCGGCCACCAGATGCGCTTCGACCTGCGCGCGGGCTTCCCGCTGGTGACGACGAAGAAGGTGCACACCCGCTCGGTCTTCGGCGAGCTGCTGTGGTTCCTGCGCGGCGACACGAACGTGGCGTGGCTGCAGGAGCGCGGCATCAGCATCTGGGACGAGTGGGCCGACGAGAACGGCGACCTCGGCCCGGTCTACGGCCACCAGTGGCGCTCGTGGCCCACGCCCGACGGACGCCACGTCGACCAGCTGGCGCAGGTCGTCGAGCAGATCCGCACCAACCCCGACTCGCGGCGCCACATCGTCTCGGCCTGGAACGTCGCCGACGTCGACGACATGGCGCTGCCGCCGTGCCACACGCTCTTCCAGTTCTACGTCGCGCCCTCGCCCGACGGCGGGCCCGGCCGGCTCTCGTGCCAGCTCTACCAGCGCTCGGCCGACACCTTCCTCGGCGTGCCGTTCAACATCGCCTCCTACGCGCTGCTCACGCACATGGTCGCCCAGGTGACCGGCCTCGAGGTCGGCGACTTCGTGCACACGCTGGGCGACGCGCACCTCTACACCAACCACCTCGAGCAGGCGCGGCTGCAGCTGACCCGCGAACCAAGGGCCCTGCCGACGCTGCGCCTGGACCCCACGGTCACCGCGCTCGACGCCTTCGAGCTCGAGCACATCGCCGTCGAGGGCTACGACCCGCACCCGGTCATCAGGGCACCGATCGCCGTATGACGCACCCCTCCCTGCGGCCCGGCCAGCGGGTGGTGCTGGTGGCGGCGTACGGCCGCAACCGCGTCATCGGCGCCGACGGCGACATCCCCTGGCGGATCCCTGAGGACTTCGCGCACTTCAAGCGCGAGACGCTCGGCCACACGCTGGTGATGGGCCGGCGCACCTGGGACTCCATCGGCCGGCCGCTGCCGGGACGCACCACCGTGGTGCTGACCCGCGACCCCGGCTTCGACCCCGGTTTCGAGGAGGTGCGTGTCGTGCGCAGCCTCGACGAGGCGCTCGAGGTCGCGGCCGGCCTGCCCGGCGACGTGGTGGTCGCCGGGGGAGGGGAGGTCTACCGCTTGGCCCTGCCCCTGGCCACCCACCAGGTCCTCACCGAGGTCGACCTGGAGCCCGCGGGTGACGCGACCTACCCCGAATTCGACGCCGAGCAGTGGGTCGAGACCCGTCGCGAGCCCCGTCCCGACCTCGGTCTCGACTGGGTCTGGTGGGAGCGCCGGTGAGGCGCATCGGCCTGATCGGCGGGATGAGCTGGGAGTCGACGGCCGAGTACTACCGGCTGCTCAACACCCTGGTGGCCCAGCGCCTCGGCGGGCTGCACTCCGCCGACCTGCTGCTGGCCTCGGTCGACTTCGCGGTGGTCGAGCAGATGCAGTCGCAGGGGCGTTGGGACGACGCGGCGGCGCTGCTGGTCCGCGAGGCGCGGGTGCTCGAGGCCGGCGGCGCCGACTTCCTGGTGCTGTGCACCAACACGATGCACAAGCTCGCCGACCGGGTGCAGGCGGCCGTGGGCATCGACCTGCTGCACCTCGCCGACGCCACGGCCGAGGCGGTCGTGGCGTCGGGCGTGCGCCGGGTCGGGCTGCTCGGCACCCGCTTCACGATGGAGCAGGACTTCTACACCGACCGGCTGCGCGGGCACGGGCTCGACGTCGTGGTGCCGGGCGCCGACGACCGTCGGCTCGTCGACACCGTCATCTACGACGAGCTGTGCCGCGGCGTCGTGCGTGAGCAGTCACGGCGCGAGTACGAGCGGGTGGTCGCCGCGCTGGTCGACGAGGGCTGCGAGGCCGTGGTGCTGGGCTGCACCGAGATCGAGCTGCTGCTCGACCCGTCGGAGCGCCCCGCTGGCGCGCCGCTCTTCGCGACCACCCGGCTGCACTGCGAGGCCGCCGTCGACCGGGCCCTGGCCCCATGACCGCGCAGCGCATCGTCGTCGCAGCGGTCGCCTTCGTGCGCGGCGGGCAGGTGCTCACCGTGCGCAAGCGCGGCACCACGCGCTTCATGCTCGTCGGCGGCAAGCCCGAGCCCGGTGAGTCGGCGTACGACGCCGCGGTGCGCGAGACCCGTGAGGAGGTGGGGCTCGACGTCGGCGGCCCCGGCGCGCTCTCCCCGCTCGGCGTCTACCTGGCCCCGGCCGCCAACGAGCCGGGTCGCGAGCTGCACTCGACGGTCTTCACCGCCTCCCTGCCGGGGGAGCCCCGAGCCGCCGCCGAGATCGCCGAGCTGCGCTGGATGTCGCTGGACGGCGAGGGTCACGACGACTTGGCGCCCATGCTGGAGCACCACGTGCTGCCGGCCCTGCGCGCCCTGGAGGCGTCCGCGACCGCCGTCCGCACCCACCCCTCCTCCTGAGTTCGTCGATCGGTCGACCAACGGCTCGCCGCGTTGTTCAACCGATCGACGAATCGGTGATGCGGGGTGCGAGACAGCGGATGACAAGCACGCTTGACAGGCTCGGTGCGAGTCAAGCACCCTTGACAGGTGCAGAACACCGTCCGGTCCCTGCGCGTGCAGCGGGGGCTCTCCCAGGGCGACCTGGGTGCGGCCCTGGCGGTCTCGCGCCAGACCATCAACTCGATCGAGACCGGTCGGTACCTGCCGTCGCTGCCGCTGGCGATGGCACTGGCCCGGTACTTCGAGACCACCGTGGAGGAGATGTTCGATGACGAGGAATGACACCGTCCGCACGCGCCGCTCGGGCGCACGCTGGCTGGTCCCGGTGGTCGCGGCCCTGATCGGCCTGGCCTACCTCGTGGCCGGGCTCGTCGCGGGTGACGAGGTCTTCGGGATCGGCGGGCTCGTGCTGATGCTCGGGCTGGGGGGCGTGCTGCTGCTGCTCAGCGGGCGCAGCGAGACGATCGCCGGTCTGCTCGACCGCCGCGACGAGCGCATCAACAAGCTCGACGCCGACGCCAGCCTCTTCTCCGGCATGACGCTGGTCGCCGCGGTGCTGGTGATGTTCGTGGTCGAGATCGCACGCGGGCAGGACGGTGCGCCGTACTACCAGCTCGGCGCACTGGCAGGGGTCTCCTACGTGGTGGCGCTGGTGCACCAACGCCTGCGCGGCTGACGAGGGCCGGTCGCCGACCTGGCAGGCTGGGGGCCATGGAGCTGCGCATCTTCACCGAGCCCCAGCAGGGCGCCACCTACGACGACCTGCTGCGGGTGGCCCAGGAGGCGGAACGACTCGGGTTCGGGGCGTTCTTCCGCTCCGACCACTACCTGGGCATGGGCACGCCGGGCCTGCCCGGACCCAGCGACGCCTGGATCACGCTGGCCGGGCTGGCCCGGGAGACCAGCACCATCCGCCTGGGCACGATGATGACCAGCGCCACCTTCCGCCACCCCGGGCCGCTCGCCATCTCGGTCGCCAACGTCGACCAGATGAGCGGTGGGCGCGTCGAGCTCGGCCTGGGAGCCGGGTGGTTCGAGGCCGAGCACCAGAAGTACGCCATCCCCTTCCCGCCGCTGGGGGAGCGCTTCGACCGGTTCGAGGAGCAGCTCGCGGTCGTGACCGGGCTGTGGTCCACCGAGGGCGGCTTCACCTACGAGGGGCGCCACCACTCGGTGCTCGACTCGCCCGGCCTGCCCAAGCCGGTCCAGCGCGACGGGCACCGCGGTGGCCCGCCGGTGCTGATCGGCGGGCGCGGCCACCAGCGCACGCCGGCCCTCGCGGCGGCGTACGCCGACGAGTTCAACCTGCCGTTCGTGCCCTTCGAGGAGGGGCTGGCCCAGCACGACCGGGTGCGGGCGGCCTGCGAGGCGATGGACCGGGACCCGGGGTCGCTGGTGTACTCCGCGGCCCTCGTGCTGTGCGTCGGCGAGACCGACGCCGAGGTGGCGCGCCGCGCCGCGGCCATCGGTCGTGAGCCCGACGAGCTGCGGGAGAACGGACTGGCCGGCACGGTGGAGGAGGTCGTCGACACGATCGGGCGCTACCGCGACTCCGGGCAGTCCCGCCTCTACCTGCAGACCCTCGACCTGGGAGACCTCGACCACCTGCGCCTGGTCGCCGAGCAGGTCGTGCCGCTCGCTGGTTGAGGAGGCGCGCAGCGACCGTCTCGAAACCAGCGATAACCTGCTCCCATGACCTCGACCCCCGCGCCGACCCCCGCGCCGTTCGGCCGAGTCCTCACCGCGATGGCCACCGCGTTCCACGCCGACGGGAGCGTCGACCTCGACGCCACGGCGCGCATCGCCGTCCACCTCGTCGAGCACGGCAACGACGGGGTCGTCGTCTCCGGCACCACCGGCGAGTCGCCGACCACGACGGTCGCCGAGGACGGACGGATCCTCGCCGCGGTCAAGGACGCCGTGGGCGACCGCGCGGTCGTCATCGCCGGGGTCGGCACCAACGCCACCGCCCACTCGATCGAGCTGGCCCAGCAGGCCGAGAAGATCGGCGTCGACGGGATGCTGCTGGTCACCCCCTACTACAACAAGCCCGGCCCGGCCGGCGTCCTGCACCACTTCCGCAGCGTCTCGCAGGCCGCCGACCTGCCGGTGATGCTGTACGACGTGCCCGGCCGCACCGGCACCACCATCGACATGGCGACCTACGAGGAGGCCATCACCTGGCCCACCGTCGTCGCGGTCAAGGACGCCGTGGGCGACCTGGTGCGCGCGGTGCGCCTGGGCCAGCTGGGCTACGCCGTCTACTCCGGTGACGACGAGGCCAACCTCGGCTTCCTGGCGCACGGTGCCGTCGGCTTCGTCAGCGTCGTGGGCCACGTCGCCGGGCGCGAGCTGCGTGCCATGGCCGACGCCCACGCAGCCGGCGACAACGCCGGTGCCCTCGAGATCTTCACGCGGCTGCTCCCCGCGATCGACGCCGTGATGGGCGTCGCCAACTACGGAGCCACCACCGCCAAGGCCGCGCTGCAGCTGCTGGGCGTGCTCGAGAACCGCAACGTCCGCGCGCCCCTGGTGGCGCTCGACGACGACGAGGTCGCGGCGCTGCGCGTCGGTCTCGTGGCGGCCGGGCTCCTGCCGGCCAGTGCGACCGAGGCCTGACGCACCGGACAGGACCTGCATGTCTCACCCCCACCCCGAGCTCTCCGCACCCCCCGCACTGGCCGACGACGGCCTGCGGGTCATCCCCTTCGGGGGACTCGGCGAGGTCGGGCGCAACATGACCGCCTTCGAGCACCGCGGGCGCCTGCTCATCGTCGACTGCGGGGTGCTGTTCCCCGAGGACCACCAGCCCGGCGTCGACCTGATCCTGCCCGACTGGTCCTCGATCCGGGACCGGCTCGACGACGTCGAGGCCCTGGTGCTCACCCACGGGCACGAGGACCACATCGGCGCGACGCCGTACCTGCTGCGCGAGCGCGGCGACATCCCGCTGGTCGGCTCCGAGCTGACCCTGGCGCTGCTCGGTTCCAAGCTGCGCGAGCACCGCCTGCGCGAGACCGTGCACCACGTCGTCACCGAGGGCGACCGGATCACCTTCGGGCCCTTCGAGCTCGAGTTCGTGGCGGTCAACCACTCCATCCCCGACGCGCTGGCCGTGGCGATCCGCACCAGCGCCGGGATGGTGCTGCACACCGGCGACTTCAAGATGGACCAGCTGCCCCTCGACGGTCGCATCACCGACCTGCGCGCCTTCGCGCGGCTGGGGGAGGAGGGCGTCGACCTCTTCCTCACCGACTCCACCAACGCCGAGACCCCCGGCTTCACCCCCACCGAGAAGGCCATCACCCCGGTCATCGACCAGGTCTTCCGCGAGTCCGAGCAGCGGATCATCGTGGCCTGCTTCGCCTCCCACATCCACCGGGTCCAGCAGGTCCTCGACGCGGCGTACGCCCACGAGCGCCAGGTGGCGTGGGTGGGGCGCTCGATGGTGCGCAACATGGGCATCGCCCGCGACCTGGGCTACCTCAAGGTGCCGCCCAACACGGTGGTGGAGGCCAAGCAGCTCGCGCAGCTGCCGGCCGAGCACCAGGTGCTGATCTCCACCGGCTCGCAGGGCGAGCCGATGAGCGCGTTGAGCCGCATCGCGCAGCGCAACCACCACATCGTGCACATCGAGGAGGGCGACACCGTCCTGCTCGCCTCCAGCCTGATCCCCGGCAACGAGAACGCGGTCTACCGCGTCATCAACGGCCTGGCCCGCTGGGGCGCGCGGGTCGTGCACAAGGGCAACGCGATGGTCCACGTCAGCGGCCACGCCTCGGCCGGCGAGCTCCTCTACTGCTACAACATCGTCAAGCCGCGCAACGTGCTCCCGGTGCACGGCGAGATCCGGCACATGCAGGCCAACGCCGCCCTGGCCCGGATGACCGGCGTCCCCCACGTGGTGATCGCCGAGGACGGCGTCGTGGTCGATCTCGTCGACGGGGTCGCCGAGATCGTGGGCAAGGTCGACTGCGGCTACGTCTACGTCGACGGCTCATCGGTCGGCGACGTCACCGAGTCGGACCTCAAGGACCGCCGCATCCTCGGTGAGGAGGGCTTCATCTCCGTCATCGTGGTGATGGACTCGGTCACCGGGAAGGTCGCCAGCGGCCCCGAGATCCACGCCCGCGGCAACGCCATCGAGACCGCCAGCTTCGAGGAGGTCAAGCCCGCCATCGTCGAGGCCCTCGACCTCGCTGTGGCCGAGGGCAACACCGACACCTACCAGCTGCAGCAGACGGTGCGCCGGGTGATCGGGCGCTGGGTCTCCGGCACCCACCGCCGCCGCCCGATGATCATCCCGGTGGTCATAGAGTCCTGAGGGCGGCCGCGGCTCGGGGTGGTCGCGGGAGTTTCATCGGGTACCCGATGAAGGTGGCGCCACCCGGCTGAAGGTTCAGCCAGGTGCCGCCAGTTCCATCGGGTACCCGATGAAACTCCCGCAGCGCGCAACCCTCAAGCGACACGTGAGGGTGGGACGGGTGTTAATCCCTGGGACGGGAGAGGCGTTCGCCTAGGGTGGCCAGCATGGCGACCCGTACGTCTTCCCCGCCGGGGTCGCGGAGCACGAGCACGTCCACGAACGGGTCCTCGACCCGGTCCGGCAGCTCAGGCACCCGACCTCGGAGTACCTCCACCACCAGCGCTGCGCGCGCGAGCTCGACCGGCAAGCGCCCGTCGACCTCCAAGCGCACCCCGACCAAGAAGAGCAGCACGGCCAAGCGGCCGGCCCCGCGCGCGGTGCGCAGCGGGCCGAGCCCGGTGCTGCTGACGCTCGGCGCGATCGCGCGCGGCATCGGCGCCGTGTGGCTCGCCGTCGCGCACGCGATCGGCGCGGTCGCCCGGGGGATCGGGCGCAGCGCCCGCGACCTCGGCCCCGAGCACCGCCGCGACGGCGCCGGGCTGCTGCTGCTGGCGCTGGCGGTCGTGACGGCCGGTGCGGTGTGGTTCCAGATCCAGAGCCCGGTCACAGACCCGGTGCGCACCGCCGTGGCCGGCTCGGTCGGCAAGCTCGGCTGGTTCGTGCCGATGGCGCTGGTGTGGGTCGGGTGGCGCACGATGCGCGACCCGGTCAGCAACGGCCCCGCCGGCCGGCAGGTCATCGGGTGGACCGCGCTGGCCTTCGGCCTGCTCGGCATCGTGCACATCGCCAACGACAGCCCCCAGCCGGTCGCCGGCGACGCGACCCCGCTGCAGGCCGGCGGGGGAGCGGTGGGCTACGTCGTCTCCTCGCTGCTGCTCGACCTGCTCCGCTCGACGTACGTCGTCGTGCCGCTGCTGCTGATGCTCGTGGCCTTCGGCGTGCTGGTGGTCACCGCCACCCCCGTCTACCAGGTCCCCGACAAGCTGGCCGCCCTGCGCGACCAGGCCCTGGGCCGCCACCTCGACGAGGACGACCGGGCCCCGCGCGGGCGCGCCCGCCGGGGCGACGACGAGATCGACCCCGACATGGGCGACCCGGCGTACGACACCCCGGTGCTCAGCGACCGCGAGATCGACAAGCGCAAGCGCAAGCGGGAGCGCGACGCCCTCGACGTGGCCCTCGACGAGGACCTCACCGTCGAGCAGCAGGCCGCGCGCGGCGAGCGCGAGGACAGCAGCGTCGGCGTCGACATCTTCGCCCCGGCCCCGACCCCGGTCGTCGCCGAGCCCGCGGCCGCGAAGGAGGAGCTCGAGCCGCCGCCGCACTCGCCGCTGCCCCCGCGCGTGGAGCAGCTCTCGCTCTCGGGCGACATCACCTACTCGCTGCCCGCCAACGAGGTCCTCAAGCCCGGGTCGGTGCACAAGGCCCGATCGAAGGCCAGCGACGACGTCGTCGAGCGGCTCACCGGGGTGATGGACGAGTTCGGCATCGACGCCCAGGTGACCGGCTACACCCGCGGACCGACCGTGACCCGCTACGAGGTCGAGCTCGGCGCCGGCATCAAGGTCGAGAAGGTCACCGCGCTCAGCAAGAACATCGCGTACGCCGTCGCCTCGGCCGACGTGCGGATCCTCAGCCCGATCCCCGGCAAGTCCGCGATCGGCATCGAGATCCCCAACATCGACAAGGAGATCGTCAGCCTCGGCGACGTGCTGCGCTCGGGCGCCGCGCGCGGCGACCACCACCCGATGGTCTGCGGCCTGGGCAAGGACGTCGAGGGCGGCTTCGTGGTCGCGAACCTCGCGAAGATGCCGCACCTGCTGGTCGCCGGTGCCACCGGCTCGGGCAAGTCGAGCTTCATCAACTCGATGATCACCTCGATCCTGATGCGCTCCACGCCCGACGAGGTGCGGATGATCATGGTCGACCCCAAGCGGGTCGAGCTGAACGCCTACGAGGGCGTGCCGCACCTGATCACCCCGATCATCACCAACCCCAAGAAGGCCGCCGAGGCGCTGGCCTGGGTCGTGCGCGAGATGGACATGCGCTACGACGACCTGGCCAACTTCGGCTTCCGCCACATCGACGACTTCAACAAGGCGGTGCGCGCCGGCAAGGTGGAGGTGCCCCCGGGCAGCGAGCGCGAGCTCTCGCCCTACCCCTACCTGCTGGTCATCGTCGACGAGCTCGCCGACCTGATGATGGTCGCCCCGCGCGACGTCGAGGACGCGGTCGTGCGGATCACCCAGCTGGCCCGCGCGGCCGGCATCCACCTGGTGCTGGCCACCCAGCGCCCCAGCGTCGACGTGGTCACCGGCCTGATCAAGGCCAACGTGCCCAGCCGGCTCGCCTTCGCCACCTCCAGCCTCTCCGACAGCCGGGTCATCCTCGACCAGCCGGGTGCGGAGAAGCTGGTCGGGCAGGGTGACGGGCTGTTCCTGCCGATGGGCGCCTCCAAGGCGGTGCGCGTGCAGGGCTCGTGGGTCACCGAGGCCGAGATCGCCCAGGTCGTCCAGCACTGCAAGACCCAGCTGGAGCCGACCTACCGCGAGGACGTCACCGCCCCGGCGGCCGCCAAGCGCGACCTGGACGACGACATCGGCGACGACATGGACCTGGTCATCCAGGCCATCGAGCTGGTCGTCTCCACCCAGTTCGGCTCCACCTCGATGCTGCAGCGCAAGCTCCGTGTGGGCTTCGCCAAGGCCGGTCGCCTCATGGACATCATGGAGTCCCGTGGCGTGGTCGGTCCCTCCGAGGGCTCGAAGGCACGTGACGTGCTGATCAAGCCCGATGAAGTCGACGGACTGATCGCGATCCTGCAGGGGGAGATGTGAGCGAGCACCAGATGGACCCGACCCGCACCGACGAGGCCACCACCAAGGAGACCACCGACGAGGCCACCACCGACGGGACCACCACCGAGGAGACCAGCGGTCCCACCGTCGTCGAGGTGCGCCGCGACGTGCGCGTGGCCGCCCCGCTCGGCGTGGTCGCCGCGCTCGTGGCGGCGGCGTACGTCGCCCGCGTCGCCGGCGGCGGCAGCCCCCTGGACTGGGCGCTGCTCACGCTGGTGGGCGCGATCGCCGCGGTGCACCTGGCCACCCTGGCCGACAGCCGGGCGCCGCTCTTCGTGGCCGACGAGCACGGGGTGCGGCTGCGCCGCGGACGCACCTGGCACGGCCTGCCCTGGACCGACATCGACGCCGTCGAGGTGCTGCCGCGCCGCAGCTGGTGGCGCGACGGGTCGCTCGACGTGCTCGCCGGCGAGGACGAGCCGCGCAGCGTGCCCCTGGCGATGTCGACGACCGTGACCGGCGTGACCGAGGGCTCCGACCTGGTCGCCGCGCTCGACGAGCTGGCCGGCGGCGCGACCGAGGTCGCCCAGATCGAGGGCTACGAGTACGTCGACGAGGACGAGTGGGCCGCCACCCGCGCCGACGTCGAGCCGGAGGCAGAGGTCGTCGACGTCGACGACCAGGTCGCTCTCGAGGCCGACGTGGAGGACGCGACCGAGGTGGTCGCCGACGAGGAGACCGAGCCGGCGCGCCACCACCTGCCCGACCCGCGGCCGCTGCTGGCCCACGCCATCGAGCGGGTCGCCTCCGGGCTGCCCGACCGGTTCCGCCCCGGTGCCTCCAGCCCCGCTGGGGGACCCGCCAGCCCCGCCGCCGGTACGGCGACCGGGAGCGAGCCGGTGCAGGCGCCGGCGGCGTCGTACGCCAGCGCCACCCCCGCGCCCCTGCGCGACCCGGTGACCGCGGTGCGGGCCGAGATCCGCAGCGACGTGACCGTGGCCCGCGACGACCAGGACCAGACCCAGGTCTTCGGGGCCAACGCGCTGCGCCTGGACGCCCACGGGAGCGACGACACCGCGCTGCGGCTGCCCGAGGCCCGTGAGCTGCGCCGCCCGGGCAGCGTCTCGCTGGTCGAGGACACCGTGCAGTGGAGCCAGCGCGACGGGCGCGTGCGCCCGATCGCCACGGAGGGATCGGCCGTCGAGCCGATCGTGCTCGACGACCTGGGCGAGCCGGCCGCCGACCCGGTCGTCGGCCCCGAGCTGGCCGCGGCGCGCACCCGGCTGGGGCTCACCGTCGACCAGCTGGCCGACCGCACCCGCATCCGGCCGCACGTGATCGAGTCGATCGAGGTCGACGACTTCGCGCCCTGCGGCGGCGACTTCTACGCCCGGGGCCACCTGCGCACCCTGGCCCGCGTGCTCGGCATCGACGCCACCCCGCTGCTGGCGCACTACGACGAGCGGTACGCCGACGCCCCGATCAACCCGCGCCGCGTCTTCGAGGCCGAGCTCGGCTCGGGCGGCGCGATCCGCGCCACCCGCGGCGGCCCGAACTGGTCGGTGCTGATCGCCGCGGTGATGGCGCTGGTGCTGGCCTGGTCGGTCGCGCGCCTGATCACCGACAGCCCGGTCGAGCTGCGCGACCCCGTGCCGCAGCTGTCGACGGCGGGCTCGACGAGCGCCGGCGACCCGGTGCCCGTGGTGCTCACCGCGGCGGGCGGCGGCGCCGAGGTCGTCGTGCGTGACGGCGCCAACGAGCTGGTCTACAAGGGCGCCCTGTCCTTCGGCGAGACCAAGGTGCTGACCAAGGTCTCGCAGCCGGTGCGCGTGCAGTCCAGCGACGGCTCGCTCGAGGTCAGCGTCGACGGCGTCGACCAGGGGGCGCTGGGCAGCACCGGCCAGGAGGCGCAGAACACGTTCGTCGCCGGTCGGTGAGCGCTGGTTCGCGCCGCTGGGCGCCCGGCCGCCATACTCGAGGCAGCCATGAGCACCCAGACACCAGCCGCCCCTGACCAGACCGCCGCCACCGACCACGCAGGCCCCGACCTGCTGTCGGTGGCGATGGTGACCCTCGGGTGCGCACGCAACGAGGTCGACTCCGAGGAGCTCGCCGGCCGGCTCGAGGCCGGCGGGTTCCGGCTGGTCGACGACGCCGCCGAGGCCGACACGGTCGTGGTCAACACCTGCGGCTTCGTCGAGGCGGCCAAGAAGGACTCCGTCGACACCCTGCTCCAGGCCGCCGACCTCAAGACCGAGCACGGCGGCAGGGCGCAGGCCGTGGTGGCCGTGGGCTGCCTGGCCGAGCGCTACGGCAAGGACCTGGCCGAGTCGCTGCCCGAGGCCGACGCGGTGCTCGGCTTCGACGACTACCCCGAGATCGCGGCGCGGCTGCGCTCGATCGTGGCGGGGGAGACCCACCAGGCGCACACGCCCCAGGACCGGCGCCGGCTGCTGCCGATCAGCCCGGTCGACCGCGCGGCCACCGAGCTGGCCGTGCCCGGCCACGGCGACGTCACCACGGTCGGCCAGGGCGGTCCCGCGACCGGTCCGCGCGCCGTACGCCGCCGGCTCGACTCGGGCCCGATGGCGCCGCTCAAGCTGGCCTCGGGCTGCGACCGGCGCTGCTCGTTCTGCGCGATCCCGGCCTTCCGCGGCTCGTTCGTCTCGCGGCGGCCCGCCGACGTGCTGGCCGAGGGCCGGTGGCTGGGCACCCAGGGGGTGCGCGAGCTGTTCCTGGTCTCGGAGAACTCCACGTCCTACGGCAAGGACCTCGGCGACCTGCGCCTGCTCGAGACGATGCTGCCCGAGCTGGCGGCGATCGAGGGGGTCGACCGGGTGCGGGTCTCCTACCTGCAGCCCGCCGAGACCAGGCCCGGGCTGATCGAGGCGATCGCCACCACGCCCGGCGTGGTGCCCTACTTCGACCTCTCCTTCCAGCACGCCAGCAACGCGGTGCTGCGCCGGATGCGTCGCTTCGGCGACCCCGAGAGCTTCCTGGGCCTGCTCGAGCAGGTCCGCTCCTTCGCCCCGCTGGCCGGGGTGCGCTCCAACGTGATCGTCGGCTTCCCCGGGGAGAGCGAGGACGACCTCGAGACGCTGTGCGACTTCCTGGTCGCCGCGCGGATGGACGTCACCGGCGTCTTCGGCTACTCCGACGAGGACGGCACCGAGGCGGCCCGCCTCGACGGCAAGCTCGACGAGGACGAGGTGCGCGCGCGCACCGAGCACGTCACCGCCCTGGTCGAGCAGCTCAACGCCGAGCGCGCCGAGGAGCGCATCGGCGAGCGCGTCGAGGTGCTCGTCGAGGGCCTCGTCGACGAGGACGGCGACCCGCTGGTCGCCGGCCGCGCCGCCCACCAGGGTCCCGAGGTCGACGGCACCACCTACCTGCCCGACTCCACCGGGCTGCGCATCGGCGACCTGGTGCCGGCCCTGGTGACCGGTACCGACGGCGTCGACCTGATCGCGGAGGAGATCCGATGACCGAGCCCACCAGCGAGCAGGCGGCGCCCCCCAGCAACTGGAACCTGCCCAACGCGCTGACCACGCTGCGCATCGTGATGGTGCCGTTCTTCGGCGCCGCGCTCCTGGTCGACGGGGGCGACTCCGCCACCTGGCGCACCGTGGCCTACGTGATCTTCGCGCTGGCGATGATCACCGACAAGATCGACGGCGACATCGCCCGGGCCCGCAACCTGGTCACCGACTTCGGCAAGATCGCCGACCCGATCGCCGACAAGGCGATCACCGGCATGGCGCTGATCGGCCTCGCGATCGTCGGTGACATCTGGTGGTGGGTGGCCATCGTCGTGCTGCTGCGCGAGTGGAGCGTCACCCTGATGCGCCTCTCGATCGCCAAGCGGGTCGTGCTGGCTGCCAAGGACCTCGGCAAGTGGAAGACCACGGTGCAGGCGCTGGCGCTCGGTGGCCTGACCCTGCCGCTGCGCGACCCCGACCTGCCCTCGGCCCTCGAGGTGCCCGGCGAGGTGCTCTTCTACGTCGCCCAGGTGCTGCTGGCCGTGGCCGTGGCGCTGACCCTGTGGTCGGGCTGGGAGTTCTTCCGCGACGTGTGGAAGCAGCGCCACACGCTGCGCGGCCCCCGCGCCTGAGAGGGCTCTTTGCCCGCCAGGGCCATGGTGAGAACTGTCGATCCTGACCGACCGATTTGGCACTGGTTGACCGGATTGCGCCTCAGCACGTCCTGGACACGTGTGGTTCATGTGGCGGTCGTGATTCTGCGAGCCCAGGGGGTTACCTTGCGCTCGTCGTATCCGGTAAACCGTAAGGACCCTCACACGTGTCGTCTCGCACATGGGCAGGGCGGGCCACCCGCCCCCTCGCTGCTGGGCTCGGGCTCGGCCTCGCGGCCAGCGCCCTGACCCTCACCACCTCCACGGCGGCCTACGCCGCTGACCCCGTCACCATCACGCTGCTGAACATCAACGACTTCCACGGTCGCATCGACGCCAACACCACCAAGTTCGCCACGACGATCGAGCAGATCCGTGCCGAGAAGGGCGAGGCGAACACCCTCTTCCTCTCCGCCGGCGACAACATCGGCGCCTCGGTCTTCGCCTCGAACGTCCAGGACGACGAGCCGACGATCGAGGTCCTCAACGTCCTCGAGCTCGCCTCCTCCGCCGTGGGCAACCACGAGTTCGACAAGGGCTTCGACGACCTCACCGGTCGGGTGGGCACGCTCGCCGACTGGAACTTCCTCGGCGCCAACGTCTACGCCGAGGGCACCCAGACCCCTGCCATGCGCGAGTACGACACGTTCGAGGTCGACGGGGTCACGGTCGGTGTCATCGGCGCCGTCACCCAGGAGACGCCGACCCTGGTCAGCGCCAGCGGCGTGGCCGGGCTCGAGTTCGGCGACCCCGTCGAGGCCGTCAACCGGGTGGCCGAGCAGCTCTCCGACGGGGACGAGACCAACGGCGAGGCCGACGTGATCGTGGCCGAGTTCCACGAGGGCGCCGGCGCCGGCATCCCCGACGGCTCCTCGCTCGAGGAGGAGGTCGCGGCCGGCGGTGCGTTCGCCGACATCGTGAACGAGACCGACGCCGAGGTCGACGCCATCTTCACCGGGCACACCCACAAGCAGTACGCCTGGGACGCCCCCGTCCCCGGTGAGGCCGGCACCCGCCCGATCGTCCAGACCGGCTCGTACGGCGAGAACATCGGCCAGATCGACCTGAGCGTCGACCCCGCGACCGGCGATGTCACGGCCTCGACGGGCACCAACGTGGCCCGCGCCGCCGAGGAGGACCTGTCGTTCCCGCGGGTCGCCGAGGTCAAGGAGATCACCGACGCGGCCCTCGCGTTCGCCGCCGAGGTCGGCAACCAGCCGGTCGGCCAGATCACCGACGACATCACCACCGCCTTCGGCGGCGGGTCCTACGTCGACGGTGAGTGGACCGGCGGCGGGCGCGACAACCGTGCCGAGGAGTCGGCCATGTCGCACCTGGTCGCCCAGGCGCTGCTCGACGGGCTGCCGTTCGGTGAGCCGGACATCGGCCTGACCAACCCCGGTGGCCTGCGCGCGGACTTCCGCTTCGCCGGCAACACCGCCGAGAACCCGCAGAACACCGACGGTGTCGTCACCTTCGCCGAGGCGAACTCGGTGCTGCCGTTCGGCAACACGATCGTCACCGCGGAGCTCAGCGGCGCCGACCTGATCACGATCTTCGACCAGCAGTGGCAGACCGCCGAGACCCCGGAGGACCCGGCTCCGAGCCGTCCCTACCTGGCGCTCGGCGCCTCCGAGAACGTCGACGTGGTCGCCGACCCCACCGCGGAGACCGGCGAGCACATCCTGTCCCTGAAGATCGACGGCGAGGAGGTCGACCCTGACGCGACGTACTCGGTGGCGACCTTCAACTTCCTGGCCGAGGGCAACGACAACTTCCGCGCCTTCCGCAACGCCGAGGTCACCGACTCGGGCATCAGCGACGCCGAGCTCTTCCGCGACTACATCGCCGACAGCTCGCCGATCAGCCCCGACCACGACCAGCGCCAGATGCTCGTCGACACCGACGAGAGCGGCGTCAACGCCGGTGCCACCGAGACCATCGAGGTGTCCAAGCTGGGTCTCACGTCCCTCGGGTCGCCCGAGGACTCCTCGGTGACCGTGACCGGCGGCGGCGCCGAGCTCGGCACCTTCCCGGTCGCCGACCGCAGCGCCAGCATCGTCGTCGACGTCCCCGTCGAGCTCGCCGGGGACTCGATCACCCTGACCAGCGAGCAGGGCGTCACCGCGGAGCTCCCCGTCGTCAAGGCCCAGCCGACGCTGAAGCTCAAGCGCAAGCCCGGCAAGGTCGTGGCCCGCAAGACCAAGATCAAGGTCATCAGCCGGGTCCTCGTCGGTGACGAGGCCGCCGACGGTCGCGTCCGGGTCCGCGTCCCGGGCGGCCAGACGTTCGCCGGCCGCCTCAACGACAACGGTCGCGTGGTCATCAAGGTCACCAAGACCTTCGGCCAGCCCGGCAGCAAGAAGGTCGTCGTGACCTACCTCGGTGACGACACCACGGAGTCGGTGGCGCAGAACCTGCGCTTCACGGTCCGCAAGTAGCTCGGTCGGGGGCCCGTCGCCACACCGGCGGCGGGCCCCTCGTCCATCCCCCCCCGGCGGCTCGACGCCGCCCCTCCCTCCTCGGAAGGCTTCTCCATGCCCATCTCCACCCGGGCCGGCCGTCGGCTGGCACCGCTGCTCGCCGGTTCGCTGGGCCTCGCGGCCCTCGCCACCGGCGTCGGCACCGCACCGGCGTACGCCGTCAGCACCGGCCTCGTGATCAGCGAGGTCTACGGCGGCGGCGGCAACTCCGGCGCCTCCTACACCCACGACTTCATCGAGCTCTTCAACCCCACCGACGAGGCGATCTCGGTCGACGGCTGGTCGGTCCAGTACCGCTCGGCCTCGAGCACCAGCACCGCGCAGACGACACCGCTGACCGGCTCGGTACCGGCCGGTGAGCACTACCTCGTCCGGGGTGCCGGTGGCAGCACCGGCGCTGAGCTGCCGGCCCCTCAGGCCTCCGGGTCCCTCAACCTCTCCGCGACCAACGGGCAGGTCTTCCTCGTCGACTCGACCGCTGGCCTGACTCCCGCCGACGTCCCTGCCGGCAGCGTGGCCGGTAGCCAGGCCTTCGTCGACATGGTCGGCTACGGCACCGCCAACGTGTTCGAGACGACTGCCGCCCCGTCGCCGGGTGGCAACGTCGCTTCCTTGAGCCGCGGCGACGAGACGTCGGACACGGACGTCAACTCCGCCGACTTCTCGGTGACGCAGTCCCCGACCCCCAGCGCCGCGACCGCGGAGCCCGAGCCGGAGCCGGAGCCGACCGCGGTCTCGATCCCCGAGATCCAGGGCGACGGCGCGACCTCGCCGCTCGACGGCGACGCCGTCACCACCACGGGCGTCGTGACCGCGGCCCCGCAGTACCTCTACGGCTTCTACGTGCAGGACCCCGAGGGCGACGGCGACGCCGCCACCTCCGACGCCGTGTTCGTGTACTACCCGCAGGGCTCCGGCAGCATCACCGTCGAGCCCGGCGACCACGTCGAGGTCACCGGTGAGGTCGACGAGTACGCCGGCCAGACCCAGGTGGTCTCCTCCGCCGCCGGCACCGTCGAGCTCAACGAGGCGGCCGGACCCGTGGAGGCGTACGCCGGTGAGTGGCCGGCCACCGACGCGGCCAAGGAGTCGCTGGAGGGGATGCTCTTCAGCCCGCAGGGCGAGTTCACCGTCACCAACACCTACTCGACCAACCAGTACGGCGAGGTCGGCCTCGCGGTCGGCGACAAGCCGCTGATCCAGCCCACCGAGGTCGCCGACGCCCAGGACACGGACGCGATCGCCGCGGTCGAGGCCGACAACGACGCGCGCGCCATCACCCTGGACGACGCCTCGAGCACCACCTACACCAGCAACAGCTCGCTCACGCCGCCGTACGTCTCCAACGAGGCGCCCGTGCGCGTCGGGGCGTCGGCGACGTTCACCGAGGACGTGATCCTCACCCAGGGCGGCTCGCCGAGCTCGCCGACGTACCGCTTCCAGCCGCTGGTCACCGTCAGCGGCCCGGACTACACCGCCACCTCGCCGGCGACGTTCGAGAACACCCGCACCGAGGCCCCCGACGCCGAGCAGCTCGCGGCCGACGGCACCCCGGACCTCAAGGTCGCCTCGTTCAACGTCCTGAACTACTTCACGACCCTGGGCGACGCCGACGACGACAACGTCGGCGACGACGGCTGCACGTCGTACAACGACCGGGACGGCGACGGCACCACCGTGCGCGGCGGCTGCGACCTGCGCGGCGCCTGGGACCCCCAGGACCTCGCGCGCCAGCAGGAGAAGATCGTCGCGGCGATCAACGCCCTCGACGCCGACGTCGTGGGCCTGATGGAGATCGAGAACTCGGCCGCGCTGGGCGAGGAGGCCGACGAGGCCACCCAGACCCTGGTCGACGCCCTCAACGCCGACGCCGGCGAGGGCACCTGGGCGGCCACCCCGTCCTCCGACGAGCTGCCCGCCGCCAGCGAGCAGGACGTCATCACCAACGCCCTGATCTACAAGCCGGCCGCCGTCGAGCGCGTCGGCGAGGCCCGGGCCCTGGGCGACCAGAGCGCGAGCGGGCAGGCCTTCGGCAACGCCCGTGAGCCGATCGGCCAGGTCTTCGCGCCGGTCGGCGGCGGCGAGGACGTCCTCGTCGTGGTCAACCACTTCAAGTCCAAGGGCTCCGGCACCGACGACGGCACCGGCCAGGGCAACGCCAACCCCGACCGCGTCGCGCAGGCGACCGCGCTCGAGGAGTGGGTGCCCACGGTCCAGGACGAGACCGGCACCGAGGCCGTGCTGCTCGTGGGCGACTTCAACTCCTACTCGATGGAGGACCCGATGCAGGTCCTCTACGAGGGCGGCTACACCAACGTCCAGGAGCTGTCGCCGGTGCAGGAGTGGTCCTACTCCTTCAGCGGTCTGTCGGGCTCGCTCGACCACGTGCTCGCCAACGACGCGGCGCTCGAGCTGGTCACCGGCACCGACATCTGGAACATCAACTCGGGCGAGTCGATCGCGCTGGAGTACAGCCGCTTCAACATCCACGGCACCGACTTCCACGCCCCGGGTCCCTTCCGCTCCAGCGACCACGACCCGGTCGTGGTCGGTCTCGACGCCACGGCCGACGCCCCCGAGCTGCTCGACGCCGACATCGCTGTGAAGGTGGCGCCCAAGCGTCCGCGCGCCGGTCAGCACCGGGCCACCTTCAAAGTCGTCGTGACCGCTGAGGGCGCGACCCCCGGCGGCCAGGTCGTGGTCGACCTGCCCGGCAAGCAGGACCTCGTCGGTGAGCTCAACGCCGCCGGCAAGGTCGTGCTGAAGATGGTCAAGCCCTTCGGCAACGCGGGGGAGAAGACGGTGGTCGTCAGCTACGCCGGTGACGACTCGGTGGCACCCGCCGACCTCACCACCACCCTCGAGGTCCGCGAGCCGAAGAAGAACAAGAAGAAGTAGCAGCACTCCGCGTCACCCACGACCCGCCCGGGCCTCCCGGGCGGGTCGTGGTGCGTCCGGCCCCAGTCGGCCGAGCAGTCACTTCTGAACCACCGAGCGGTCGGTGAGGTCAGGGGAATGTCGCAACACCCTCTGACCTGGGGGTACGACCCATGCCTACTCCACCGATGCCTGCT